>JADGBE010000160.1 GCA_015231615.1 Desulfamplus sp.
CAGTGATGTAGAATCTCAGACCTGCCACGCCATCTCTATGCAAGATTTCTTGACAAGTCTTGATACAGGAGTCCAGATGTTCAAGCGGAATAATGTTTATGATTGTTTTAGGGATTTTGTGATCCTCAACTTGGAATAACTCAAGCTGTGTCTGCTCTGTAATTGAAAAGTTAATGGCGATTATATCACGACCAGACTTTTTGAGTTTGTAGGCAACACGGATATTGCTGTTAGTGTTGATGTCAGCTTGAAAGACATTCAGGACTCTTTTCTTTAAATCGTTGAAGCGGGTGTATTTCTCAGGGGACACATTGAGTAGCTTTCTGAAATCTTCCAATGAAACAAGTTTATATTCATGTTGTTTCAATAGCTCATATAATTCTCTGTGTTTGGGTTTAATCCGCTTTGTTTTCATAGGTCTCCTTCTTTACATATAGCACTGATACAGCAATATTTTTACACAATCAAGTGGTTTTGTCTGGATATTGAAAATTGTCTGGATATGGTGGGGTGTAGTTGTCAGGCAGTTAAAGAATTTTGTTTGCGGTGGAGACAAAGAAGTTTGTGGACAGCTTTCATTAAGTTTTATTAAGAGACTGTGGCAATGTTAAGAAATATATTTGGCGAAATCAAAACGGGTTCTATAAAAAAACGGAGGGAAGGCTTTACTGGTAGGCGTTTACAGGGTTTTGTCATTGCTTAACTTTTATATAAAAGTTGGGGAAGGTATTTGTACTTTTTAGGGGCGATTGTCGTAAAATGTGTGAAGTGAAAAATTATTTGAACCTTTTTATGAAAAATTAAATAAGCCTTTTTTTACATAGTCCTTCCGATAGCAACTCAGAAAAAATGCACGTTAAGCTCGTAAGCAAAAAGGATATTACTTCATAAAGCCTGTAAAAATCGCTAATTGCACATAGTTGAGTCTCGGGCAAAGTACGAAAAATAGAAACCTTTGGTCTAATTGCACATTTAGAGAGAACGCCCCGCGGGTTTTCTCATAGCCCAGTTGGCAGCCTCTGCCCTTTGGGTGAGGCTGGAACGGGTGTTTGTTTCGGTTTGCCACAAACTTCGGATTGCACTTAATTAGCTGGCGGGCTTTGTACCACTGCCCGCTTGAAAAATATTATTTTTAATTAGGCGGGCGGTGGTGCGGTGCCATTGCCTATAATTGGTTAACTGCTGTGTCCTAAACTTAAAGCGAAGCGGCGTCCAAGCGCCTTATTGGGCATAGGTTTGTTCATGGCATCCAGCGATACCCTTTTGCCATGCCCGCATCATATGGTTCAAAGATTCTTTTGTCTTCATGTAGGACGACTTTCAGTATCCAGCCAAGATCCTTGCCTGCTTCACTAACAGCCTCGTCTCGCGATTTCCCTGCATTTATATGCTTCTGATACAGGGGCCACAATGGGGTCCCATCCCATTCACAGTTTTCACCACCCACTAGGTCACGAGCAGCAAATCCTTCATCTTTTCTGTTCTTTGCCCAGCAATAGACAGCCCCTTGAAGGAAACATTTTATCTTTTCCAGATTTTCGTCTGAAATCCCAAATGATGTACGCATTTGCGAATAGATGGTAATGGTCATTGATGACTCCTTGTTAATTCCGGTGAGTAATAGTATCAGGTACTTTTGCCCTTATAATACCTTAAATTCCCTGTTATCAAGGAAAAATTTCCTTGATAACACCCAAATCCCAACTTATCAGGTCAAAATGAATAAATAAGATATAATCTATAATTTGAATCTTTCTTATAAATTCAAAATAATGTCAACAAAACTAATCACCTGAGATAATAGGTTAATAAAATTGACTGATTTTATTCATCATCCTTCAGATTTTTTTCAAAATATGTTCCAGACGTAATATCAAAACCATAATCATCCGCGAGTTTATTTTTTAAGGATTTATAAATAAACCATGCTATTATTCCACCAATACTTAAAAAACCTCCAGACCCAAAAAGTAATAACACCGATATGCCATTAATTACATCAAAAGGTATAAAAATACCGATGATATATATTATTATAATAATAACAGCACCCTGATAAAAATTACGACACAAATTACTCCAAAAAATTAAATTAGTCATTTTACAAAATTCCTTCAATATTGTTTAGCACAACACCAAATTCAGAGGCAATCCGAAGGCGACCACAAAAGCCGATTAGCCATAAAGCCGAACTCCGTAAGGAGAACAACTAAAAATCATAATTTATATTATATATAAAATTTGGGATTTCCTAAAGTAGTCGTCCGCATCAACCTCCTCCACAAAATCATCAGGTTAACCAAGTTTGCTGATGATTTGGTGCACAGACTGCGCACGCAGGTGCCGACCAGTTTTTCATAGACCAAGTGTCCCAATATTCAACCTGCTTTGTTGCAATTCTAATCTTGCAAAATTCACAAAGTATTTGCTCTATGCCGTCTACTTTCTTATGTCGTTCGAATAATAACCGCGAATTCATAGTCATCAAATCTACGTGAAGGTCTTTGAGATACATGCCGTACATTTTGGGTTGCACATCGACCATATTAAACATTAATTCTTCGTGCAATTTGCTACCCTGTCTCGACCAGAAAAGGTTGGCGTACCACTGAGCAAAATATTCCTTCGCTTCAATTTTCGCTTTCTTGAATGTCTCCCAGATTTTTCTATCATCATCAACCCCGAGATGTGTTGCA
>JADGBE010000161.1 GCA_015231615.1 Desulfamplus sp.
AGCTGCTGACACTGTGAACCCCATGTCGATCAGCTTTTTAATTTCTTTAATTTTCCTGATCTGTTCTTCTGTATAGCGTCTCAAAGCTCTAGAACCAGACTGGAGACGTTCAATACCAGTAATAAAACTCTGCACCTCCCAATTTCTAAGTTGTTTCTCGGTTACTCCTGTAATTGCTGCTGCATCTTTAATCGAATACGTTGTTTCCATCAAAATATTTCCTCCTGTTAAATTATTAATATTGTTGTGTATTAAATAAATTTGAGCTTTAGTTGTTCACCTCCTCTATTAAAAAATTATCTCTTCTATCTATTAAGAGGTTAGTTAATTACTAAAAGTAGGTCTTTTGGATTAGCAGTGGTATATCTAACCTGTTATGTAGTGCTGGCACTTCTAATCATTTTAAACCAACACAAACTTACCCTTATGCCAGCACACTCAAATAGCTATCACATTACTATTTCTAGTTTTTTTATGATTCTGCTGTTAAAATGGAGTTGGTAATTATGACCTTCTTGTGCAGTAATAAAAAATATTTAATGTAGTACTGTCATTGCTACACCGACCAGCACTTATTACTGTTATTTATTGTTTTGTTATGCTGGTTTAATTTTTTAGAGTTGTAGCAGAATTGGTACTTATATTTTTTTATTTATTAGATGTAGGTTGAGTGGTGCTGTAGGTGCGGGTTGTATTGTGAATATAAGGTTTGGTTTGTTGTAGATGTAGGGAGGTTGGTACTATTACTAATAATTTTTTTACTACTATCTATTAGAAATAATTGCAGAAGCGGGCTGGCGGGGGCAAAAAATTAATCTGCTACATGAACATACTCGCAGGCTGTCAAAATAACTGTCTTATAATCATAGAGTGCATCAGTTTTAAATCGTTCTATATAATCATCATCTGCTCCAGCTTGCATTAGTGCCTCGCTTACCTCTTTAATAATTAAGCATATATCGCTAATATTTGTTAGTTTTACTGTTGGTGCTACTTCTGGTGATTTCATAGATTGTATCCTTTTTCAATATAGTTAAAATGGAAACTCATCGCAGATAGGAGTTGATACTTTGGCTTTAATGAATTTTGCGTTATCTTTTAAAACTGATCTGAAGTGCTCTGGTATCCTGCCTTGACACCAGAGGTTATTAGTTTCAAGTTGCCGCCCGCTAAAAAATTTAATCTTAAACTTAGCTCCAGCGTAGCCTTTAATGCTGCTGTTGCTGATCAGTTAATGGACTCCACCCACGATAACCTGTTTATTTGAGTATTGTTCAGGTAGATATAATTTCTCTAACCAAAAGCTGCAATCTTCGCAGCAGTCATAAAAGTAGGTCTCTGGTGGCAAATTTTTTATATATTCGTTGCCACAGCAGGGACAGATTTCAGTATTATTTAGATTCATTAGAACATCCTTCATCATTGTAAGACATGATGTCTTGAAGGGCGTACTGCCTACATCTCTGGCAAATGCCATGACTGACCATTGGCAGCCCTTGTGCCTCCATCATAAGTGCGAATGATGTAACTCGTTCCGTATGCTTAACTCCAAGATACTCTCCACAATACGAACATCTGATCTCTATTTCATAACTCATTTTATACCTCCAAATAAGAAGGGCATCAGCAGGTGTTAGTTGCTAATGCCCTTCAAGTTAGTTTTAATATTATTGTATTTAACTATTTCATGCTGCCAGAAAAACTATGTCCAGAAAGTGTATCATAGTAATTTTCTTCACTCTCTTTGTCATAAAGATAGGTATCTATTTCGTATTCATTATCTTTGTCATTACACTCATCCAGATCGTCATTTGGTGGATCATCGTCTGGTGGGTCTAATTTATAATTCATGTTATAACTGTAGTTTAATCTTTTCATTTAAAGTCTCCTTTTCTATTGTTGATACTGTTGATTTTACTTAACAAAAAGAGCCACCCACAAGGCTTATTGCCTCATGGATGGCTCTTTTAAGTTTATGATGTTAAAATTTAGTTATAATAAGTTACGCTACATTGGCTCATGTCGATCTCCCAATTCTTCAGGGTTCTAGATGAACTAAAGCCATTGTTGAGCCAGATACCATTTGTGCATTCAGGGTGATGTTTAGCGTTAAATTCAATGAATTTTTTGCAGATGTATAGCCATAGCTTACAGCCCACGACAGGATAACCGTGGATTTTATCTATGCGACTCCAATTGGGGAAAATTATTTTGTATATGTTTACTAAACATTCATTTTGATAAGTCGCCTCCTCAAATATTTTGTCGATTTTCGCTTGTAATTCGGCTCTACTGAGTTTGATTGATGCTGGTTTTAGAACACTTTTTGTAACCATTTTTTGAATCTCCTTTATTTATAATGATAAAAATAAAAAAGCCCTCTTGGGACGATCCCAAAATAGCTTTTTTTCTGAAAAACTAAGTTGTATTAAATAATTACTACCACTCTTTACAAATAATCGAATAGTCGCACGATGAACATAGCCAACTTTGAACAGGCATGAAAATTTTTGCATCTATAGCAGCTAGAACTACATTGGCGATCCTAGCGAACCTCTTACGATCTGAACGTGTCCTTATGGTGCTGATTTGTTGGATTTTTGGCTCTTTAGTTTTAAGCAAAACGCAGTATTGGCACTCTATATCAGAGGTTGAAGTAATGAATTTATTAGATGCTAAAAG
>JADGBE010000162.1 GCA_015231615.1 Desulfamplus sp.
AGCCCAAACTCACACCTACGGGCAAACTGGCAAAGAATCAGTATGATACGATAAAATTGCCCCTGTTTTTTCAAACCATCTCATCGTTTACCAAGTGCGGCTTCGAAGCGGACAAACAAGCAGGAAAAGAAAAGAAGAGTCTCTACCACACAAAAGTTATAACAGGCCGGTTAAATTCTATTAAAGGTAAACACCGAATAGTAGAAAGCATAGACCAACGCAAAAAGACCGTCAAATATCTTGTCACCAATGAACTTACCTGGGAAACCACCATGATTATCTCTGTTTATAGTTATAGGTGGGTTATTGAAGAATTTTTTAGGAATGCCAAGCAGTTATTAGATATGGAGGGAGCCGCTATCAGGAGTGAACAAGGCGTAACACTAGCGTTATGCCTGGTGTCCTGGATTGACTTCCTCCTCCATCTCGAAAATTACAAGCAACGCACTGCTGGAAAATTGACAAAGGATTCATTAACGATTCCTTCAATAGTCCGTCAAGCTCAATACAGTAATCTGAAAGCTTTGTTGGATAGATTAGAAAAAGACGAAACGTTTGTGCAAAAATGGTTGAAAGTTGAAAAAGAGCATATAGAAAAAAAGCGTAAGAAGCATAAACAACTGATTGAGATTGATAATCAAAATGAAATAGTATTTGATTTGGCAGCTTAAAGCAAACCATATGCCAAAGCCTTATTTTGTCAAAGAACTATTTTTCGAAAATTCAAGTAATAAAAGAAGATAACTATTATGATTACAAAAAAGCTGTGGATTACAATTATTTGTTTGTGTTTTTTTCATTTGAGCATGGCATCAAGTTATGCCGCCCTCTTGTCCCCCATTCCTAAGGAGAAAATCCGATGATAACATCAGAAGGGAAGTATCAGATGGTTGAGGCTGTGTACAGTTCTCGAAACACTAACGTTTTTAAAGCGTTGGATACACAGACCGGACAAAATGTGATCTTGAAAACAATAAACCATGATGATTACAATCCGATCAACATTCCGAAGCTGAAAAACGAATACAGGCTCCTGGAAAAGCTGGGAAGCCAATATGTGGTAAACGTTTATGAACTGCTGCGGGTCGAAGACCGGTTTTCGATAGTGATGGAAGATTTCGGGGGGATTTCGCTTTCGGAATATATGAAAAGCGACTCACCCGGACTCGTTGAATTATTGGATATCGCATTGAAAACAACCGCCTGTCTGGATCATATTCATCGAAACGCCATCATTCATAAGGACATCAACCCGTCCAATATCGTGTACAACCCGGATAGCGGGATCATCAAGATCATCGATCCCGGAATCGCTTCTGAATTCTCTTCCGAAACCATACAGGCACTGAACCCGAACACGCTGGAAGGCACATTGGCGTATATTTCTCCAGAACAGACAGGCAGAATGAACCGGACCGTGGATTACCGGACCGATTTTTATTCTTTCGGAGTTACTGGCTTAATTATAAAACCATCAAGACTTATCTGTTTTGCCTTACCTATCAAATCTTCGCTGCCATGACCTGTAACCATAACAATCTTAGGAATCTTAGTAAGGTCTGAGTCCTGCTGTATCTGTCTTGCTGTCTCAATGCCGTCCATTAACGGCATCTCCCAATCCATAAAGACAAGACTATAGGGCTGCTTATTTACAATGGCTTCTCTCTTTATAATCTCAAGAGCCTCTTTACCTGACGATGCTCTATCTGCACTAAAACCCAACTGCTCAAGATAGCTCTTTAAAATCTGACGGGAGGCTTCGTTATCGTCAACCACAAGCATTCTCATCTCTTTAATATCTTCTGGCAGAACAAGACGAGGCTTTTCAATCTTATCATGCCGTCCAAATTTGGCAGTAAACCAGAATGTGCTGCCCTGACCCGCTATACTGTCAACTCCAATCTCTCCGCCCATCATCTCAGATAACTTCTTGCTGATTGTAAGCCCTAAACCTGTTCCACCATATTTACGGGTGGTTGATGCGTCAGCCTGCTGGAACGACTGAAAGAGTTTTCCTCGCTGCTCTTGGGTCAAACCAATTCCTGTATCTTGAACCTCAAAACGGATAAATGCCGAATCTTTATCACACTCAATAAGTTTGATAGATACTGTAATTTCTCCCTTTTCAGTAAATTTAACAGCATTGTTGGCAAGATTGAGTAGAATTTGTCCAAGTCTGAGAGGATCACCTCTTAACGCTGTTGGCACATCAGAATCTATTGCAAAGAGCAGCTCAAGCCCCTTCTCCTGTGCTTTTAAAATCACCAAACTGCCAAGATTGCTTAAAACATCACCTAAATCAAACTCAACTGACTCCATGTTCAGCTTGCCAGCCTCAATTTTAGAAAAATCGAGAATATCGTTGATTATTCCTAAAAGATTTTGAGAAGAGAGATAGACCTTGTTTATGTAGTCTTTCTGTTTTGGATTAAGGTCGGTTTTTAGGGCTAAATGGCTAAGTCCAATAATAGCGTTCATAGGGGTACGAATCTCGTGGCTCATGTTGGCAAGAAAATCGCTTTTTGCACGAGTTGCTGCTTCTGCATCTTTTTTGGACTCTTCAAGATCGTCCATAATATTTAACATGGCACGCCGTGCTTTTGATAACTCTTCAACCTGATTTGTAAGAGCATAAGTTGCCTTTTCAGCCTTCTCTTTCGC
>JADGBE010000163.1 GCA_015231615.1 Desulfamplus sp.
TTGCTAAATCAAACTCATTTATAAAGTGAGTCTCTCTTGCATCTCGCTGTTCAAAAGCAACCCGAAGATTTGAAAGATTTGATGCCTTCTCTTTTGCCTTTTTCAACTGAGATTCTGACAGATCAATGCCAACAACCTCGTACCCTCTTTTGGCAAGCTCAATTGAGTGCCTTCCTGTTCCGCACCCAATATCCAGTATCTTGATGCCTTTATCTCTGCCAATCTCCTCTTGAATAAAATCACACTCTCCAACTGTCCCTTGTGTAAAAACCTCTTTGTCGTATTGAACAGCATAATTTTCAAATAGCTCTTGGTACCACTGTTTCATCTTATAGTATCCTTTATTATTATTTTTAAACTAATTATTATATTTTTATTGATATATTAAAACGCACTCACAAGAGCAATTAACCCAAAACTTGTTATTATTACCCCTGAGATTCTGTTGACCCATTGCAAGCCATAATTAAGCTAATGTGCGGCGTATGCAAAGAACCCCAATAGGTCCAACTGGTGCTGCAATTGAAAAGCCGATTATTATGCCTCTTAATAAAAATGATATATCCATACTCTTATAATTATTTTTCTAATTTGCCTGATTTACTTAAAAATTTTTTAATATTAAGAGCCAAATTCTCCATTCTTTTGTTTGATATTTTTTGCTCTACCCTCTTTGTAATTATGTGTTCAGGGGCAAGCTGTTTTATCAACTTATAGTAAGTTTTTGCTAAATCTATTTCTCCTATATCAACACGATAAATTGCCATAAATCCAAAAAAATTTATCACTTCAGATATATGAAATGTATCCCTATTTGGATATAAAAACGACAGATCAAAGTTACCATCAAAAATTATAGGAATCTCATCTAACCTACCTTTGTGTAAACATATTTCAGCGTAATTTAGTTTGGCAAACAAGTAATCAGGATTTCTTTCGTAGTTCTCTTTTATAGTTATCTCACAAGAAACAAAATCTCCTACATTTGATTGTGCGATAGCAAGCCAGTTATATAATATAGGTACATTAGGATATTTAGTTTTCAACTCTTGCAAATAAGAAATAGCTTTTTTAGGTTCTTCATATACCATGTCATGAATTTTGTTATATTGCTTATCAATTTCTTCAGGATATTCTTCATCAGTTACTGGTTCATAAGAAATTTTATATTTCTTATGAATTAAACCGTCATGATTTTTTTGTTTAGTTACTGCTTTTGCACGACTCTTTGCTTTTTTTTGTTTTTTTATATTTTTATTTTTCATTATTGTTTTATATATTCCAGCACCTTTTCTAAGTTCATAATTTCGCTATCTTCAATCTTTCCATCTTTCTCAAATTTAACTCCCTCCTCTGCAAACCGCCAAGCCATCCAATCATTTTCAAGCTCTTCTGATGCTGGTTGCTGCCTGAATTGATTATCAAAAGCGGAAAAATCCATCTTATATTTTTGCTTATACCAATCAACCTCTGCGATAAACTCAGACCTCTTTTGATAAGCCATCAGTTAACCTAATCACTCCTCCCACACCCTATCAATCCCCCGCTTTATTTTCTCTTCATAGATTTTTATCAACTCACGGCAGCCGTCAACTGCTTTGCGTTCGGCTTCTATTTCGGCGACTATTTCCTGCTGGATTTCAAGAGGTGGGAGGGGAAAAGAAATTTCTTTGAGAGCGTTTCCATTAAATTGTGGTTGACCACCACCAGTCATTAGGCTACGTGCTTGTATCCAATAATTTTCAGATTGAGAAAAAGCCCAATAATAATCTGGGATTATATTTTCATTCAAAAATCTTATTCTAATTAAATATGAGGCATAAATTGCTTTAAGATTTTCATTGAATAACAATGTTTTGCCGTAAGTAGAACCTGTTCGAGCAACAAGCAAATCACCTTTTTTAAGAAGATAATCAATATTATTATCAGAGATATTGGTGTATTTTGGTTCTGTTTTAATAAGAAGTCCGTTTTCTGAAATATCTGTAATTCTTATAAATCGAGCTGTTCCTTGTTCTTCTGCTGACGCTGTAAACCCATATTTCAGTTCTCCGACCTCCCTCAACCTCACCATCTCCCACTTCTGCTTTCCCTTTCGCTCAACACTCCATGCGTAGCGTTCGTAATCGCCACTGAAAAAGCTCGCCTGTCCGCCCATCTCCACAGATTCTTTGTCCATGTCGTCCATGAATTTATAGACAAGGGCAATGGTAATCTGCTCAACTTGGCTTTTGGGGTCTGGCACTTTTCCGACAAGTATGTCGCGGGCAGTGTCGATTCTTTTTTTTGTTTCAGTATCAAGCATGGTTTATCCGATTCAGTATTGTTAAGGTGTTAATTTTACTTGATTAAATTCGTTTATAGCATCTAATTCTGCTTTATCTTCTATCTGTGCCTTATATAAATCCCATCTAATTTGAAGATTCAGCCAAAAATCAGCCGACATTCCAAAGACTTTAGATAAACGAAGAGCAAGGCTTGGTGTTACTCCACGTCTTTTATTTACCAACTCATTAATTCGCTGATATGAAACATTAATTGTTTTAGCCAATTCTCGTTGAGTAATTTGCATTGGAGTAAGAAATTCCTCTAAAAGCATTTCTCCAGGGTGAGTTGGTTCTCGGTTTGTTGGAATACGTACCATGACTTCTCCT
>JADGBE010000164.1 GCA_015231615.1 Desulfamplus sp.
TCACACTTAGAGAGGCTGTTGCCAGCCCCTGATAGGATTAATATGATCAACACATATAAGATAACTGCTAAAAGGTATATTGAAGAGATTTCAATAGAGCGTTATAAAGAGATGAGAAAACTTGTTGAGACCAATTTTCCTGATATTAAAGACTCATTCTCATATCTTGTTGGTGTGGGTTATCCTTTTGAGGAGATCCTTAAAACAGCAGAACAGAAAAATATTGATATAATATTCATAGGCACAAAAGGGCGCGGCAACATTGCAAAAACTCTACTTGGCTCTAATGCTGAGAAGGTCTTTCGCCATGCAACTATCCCTGTAGTGAGTATAAGAAACAGAAATAGATCAAACTGGGGTAGAAAATCAGGAGGGGAATAGGAATTAGGTTAAACTGTTTTTTCATCTTCGATTTTCTTATCATAAGCCTGCCTTATCTTATCCAATAGCTCTGGCATTGAGGCAGGCTTCATAACATAATCAAAAGCTCCAAACTGCATTCCTGCAATACCAAACTCAACTGAAACATGACCCGTAAGCATTATAACTTCAATTTCAGGTTTTTTAAGTTTGATCTGCTTTAGAGTCTCAATGCCATCAATACCCGGCATTTTTATATCAAGTAGAATAACATCAAAGTCTTTATTTTCAAGGATTTCAAGAGCCTTAATTCCATTTTCTGCACCTTCAGCATAGATATTTCTGTTTATCAATCTTTTCACAATAGTCTCTCTAAAATCATCTTCATCATCAACAATCAAAATTCTTAAGCCTTTCATGCTGTTCATATTTCACCTTTTTTTGCAACCATAAACCCAGGTCTAATTTGTTTAATAGCAGCAGCTAATGCACTGGAGTTCTCTTTACCAATATTATTAGCCACAGCCTCAGTTATAGTCTCACCAGATTCATTCATAATTTTGATCTTATCACCAACTGTAAGCCCATGATTTGTCCCAAGTCCAAAAAAGAGTTCAAAACCGTTATCATGTTTTATCACTCTATAGATCTCTGCAAAGCCATTTTGAGCCATCTGAGTCTCAAGTTTACCTGATATTATAAAAACTAATGCCCCTGACATAAGCACAATTGGAAAAAATACAATAGATATTAGCCATGGGGAGATGCCAGTAAACCGTTTAATAAATGAGAGATCGCTCTGCCTCAATGCTTTTGCATCGCTATATACATTAACTGTATATGTAGAGAGCTTATCAACCTTTATAAGATCGTCTGGCTTTATATTTGATAAATCATGGAATAGAATTTTTATCTTATATCTGCCCGGAGGTAAAGAAGAATCTGCCTTTAATTCAGCTCTCCACATATCCTCACCAAGCCAGTATCCTGAAAATAGTTTGTTATCAAATATTAAAGAGAGACCAGCAGAATCTAAGCTACAACCAATATCTCTGATATTGGTTGAATTTCCATATACTTTGCCAACCACCTCTAAAGAGCGACCAGCAATTATATCTAAATCATTAGCAGGTTTTCTATATAACGATATTAAAGTATCAAGAATACCTATAATGGCAATTATCAGGGCTATGGTGCATATTCTGCTAAAAATTAATCTGTTGTTTATAAGTTTAGCTTTATCTATGGCTATCATCTCTATAAGCTCTCCTATGGATTTGTAGGCTTTTAGATGCTAAAAAAAAAGACAGCGGTTTATGCACAAATGGGCGAATGGGCAAAAAGACCGCTGTCTTTTATAGTTTGGCGATGGCAAGCAATCGCCACTACATTTACTTCTTAAATATGTCGGTCTTTGTAACATTCATCATGCGAAGAGCTTTCCCCTTCTCTTTATAGTAAATTCTAACCTCATCTCCTGCAGACCAAGTTTCGTCTGGTAGAGAGAAATACTCTTCAGGCAATGAGAATGTTATAAGGATTTTCTGACGTGATGAGTATATCTGTATAGTTTTTGCAGTCTTATCAATTATTGGAAATTTTTTGCCTTTTACAAGGGCATCTTCTTTAGTAATATTCTCTTTTTTATCAATAAGGGTGAATACAATCTCCTTAAATTGCTGAGTTGCTATATCAAAAATGGTAATGCTATTTTTCTCAATATCTAATTTCATTCTCTGCCCAACTGAAGGAGCTGCTCCCATCTCATTTTTATCTGCTGGTGTTTTAAAAACAACTGGTGGAAGTGCTGTATAATCTGGTTTCCCTTTTACCTGACTTGTATCTTCAATAAATGTTACCTCATTACTGCTTTTATCATAAGCTATCACTCGACCTTGTATGACCTCGCCCATCTCATTGCAGCCTGAAATTAGCATAAGAGCTGCTACTGCAAGTGTAAATCCGATAAACTTTTTCATATTCATATTAATCTCCTTAAATAGGTTGTATGTTTTAATATATGACCTGCTTTAAAAAACACTTCTATTTTTTCTTTGCAGCAATCTCTGCTCTTGCACCTTGAACCATCTTAACAGTTATGTATAGAGACATTGCAAACACAAGCCCAAGAACTAAGGTTGTTGAAGAGTTGTCCAACAATGTTCTGTAAGCTGGAAGCTCTTTAGCTAAGAGTTTTAGAATAATTGACAATGCACATCCTACAACAGCAAGACCAAAAGGAAATTCT
>JADGBE010000165.1 GCA_015231615.1 Desulfamplus sp.
CTAAGAGAAAGTAATAAAAAACGCAGTGATGAAGAAGTAGAAACAGCAATCCGACAAATCATATCAGATGCTTTGATTTCAACAGAAGTCATTGACATTTTCCAAGCAGCAGGTTTACAAAATCCTGAAATATCAGGATTAAACATTCTTTCAGATGAGTTTATGGCAGAGCTGAAAGATATGCCAAGAAAGAACCTTGCTTTAGAACTTCTTCGCAGATTGCTCAATGACGAAATCAAACAGCGTTCACAGAGAAACATCATACAGAGCAAGAAATTTTCTGAAATGTTGGCTGATGCCATCAAGCGATACCAAAACAACGCCATCACAGCAGCCGAAATCATAGAAGAACTGATAAGACTTGCCAAAAAAATCAAAGAAGCGGACAAACGGGGCGAAAACCTAAACCTCGACTTTAGAGAATTGGCGTTTTATGACGCATTGGAAGTAAGTGACAGTGCAGTACAGATTTTGGGAGACGAGATTTTAAAAACCATTGCAAGAGAATTAGTTGTAAGCGTTAAAAATTCTGTAACCATAGATTGGGATAAAAAAGAAAGCGTACAAGCCAAAATGCGAGTAATGATAAAAAGGATTTTAAAGAAATACGGCTATCCACCAGAGAAACAAGACCAAGCCGTTAAGACAATTTTAGAACAAGCAAAACTGATAGGTGATGAACTTTCAAACAACACATAAGTCAACATTGTTTAAGTATAGTTGAGGATATTCTTGCTTTTCTGCGTTATATTTGTGGTATTGCTCATAAAAAAAACAAACTCCTGCGGAAAAAATGTCAGCCATACTAACAGAAAACTATTTAGAAGAATAAGCTAAAAAAGGGAAACGTGAAGATTTCCCCCTATGTCTGGCAAGATGTATATCACAGTAAATGGAACGGCATCCCAATTTACATTAAGTTCCAGCGAGCATATGAATACTTCATTATTTCTTTCAAGGAGATGTAAAATGGAAACTAAATGGAATGGGCAAGCTTGCCCTATGTGTAGAGTAGGTACACTGCATGATGGCATCAAAACAATTACACAGGACTATAAAGGTCATACTTTTACCTCTGAAATTCAAGGAGCTTTTTGTAATAGTTGTGATGAAGGCTTTGTAGAGTTTGACGAGGCTGAAGAGACCGCATGGTTAGATTTCCGTGACCTCGTAGATGCTTCAGAAGCTGCAGAACTTGCTCGAGATGCTTTATCTCGTTATGAACGTGGAAAAAAGAGAAGTGTATCTACAGTTATTAATCTATTTCGCCTTATTGATCGTCATCCTGAACTTTTAGGCTATTTGAAAACTGGATGAACAAAAAATTTGGCAGAAATCATTACTAAGAAAATCTGAGCACGAAGGTAGAATGAGAAATTGTTAATGTT
Source organism: Desulfamplus sp. (assembly GCA_015231615.1). GTDB lineage: Bacteria > Desulfobacterota > Desulfobacteria > Desulfobacterales > Desulfobacteraceae > Desulfamplus. Next base: position 1,389 of record JADGBE010000165.1, read on the forward strand.
TTATATGGAGGATTATAATGAAAGCCTATAAATGCTATGCATCTATTATGGCAGATGGTCAATTATCCATTCCGTTAAAAATAGCGAATAAGTTAAAAACTCCAACAAAAATCAGAGTAATGATTTTTGTAGAGGAAGAGGATACAGAATGGAATGATTTTACTATGACTCAGTTTTTCAACGGATATTCTGAGGAAGATTCTATATATGACAGCTTATAAGTTTGGACATGTCATTATCATAATATACGGCTTGGAAAGCTGGCTACAATAGAAAAAGTCAATATTCTAAAGTTGTTAGGTACATTGAGTTATTTGGAAACTGAACAGATAAAAACGGTATTAAAGAAGATTTTTAACTTATAGCTACGAATTTAAACTGAAAAGTTTTAATCCAGCATTTCAGCGGACAGCCCTACGGCGTTTTGGTTTGTGGTCAATCGTTTGTTGGTGGCGATGTAGAGAGCCTTCATCATAAGATAAGGAGAATATAACAATGGAACTTGTAATAAACATTCCTACAAATCAATTTGAAAAACTTAAAGAGATTGCTTCTCAAATAGGGATATTACCAGAACATCTTGCAAAACTTGCTATATCAGACTTAATCCGTAACAAGAGTCTTGTTCAGTCTGGAGGAGAAGATTATGAATTTTAGTCTATCAATAGATTTTAATCAGTTAAAATCACTAATCACTCAATGTGGTATTGAAGAAAAAGTTGAGCGTATTCGTATTTTAGAAAAAGATACTTTTCCACTTCGATTTAATCATCTTTTGAATAAAATCAGGTCAAATGAGCTGACTTTGGAGGAAATCACTGCCGAAGTAGAAGCAGTCAGGAAGAAAAGATACGATGCAAAAAGATAATATCAGAGTAGTAATAGATACTAATATATGGATTAGTTTTTTAATAGGTAAAACTCTATCTGGTTTGTCTGATGCAATAATTGATAATACAGTCAGCATAGTATTCAGCAGAGAGCTTTTTGATGAACTAATTGAAGTATTACAACGACCTAAATTCAAGAAATACTTTTCAGAAGAAAATATAAAAGAACTCATTTATCTTCTTAACTCTAAAACTGAATGGATTGAGATTATAGAACATTTTAATATTTGCCGTGATCCTAAAGACGATTTTCTTTTAGATTTATGTGTGTCAGGGAATGTTGACTATCTGATTACAGGGGACGATG
>JADGBE010000166.1 GCA_015231615.1 Desulfamplus sp.
CACAGCAAGAGGCGATCTCTCTGCTATCTCATTTGCTAATGCTTCCGCCTGTTCCATTAGAATATCATAAGTGTCATAAACATCATTGACTAAAAGAATCTCCTTTGCCCTTTGAGCCGTGATTTTTCGAGCTGTATAGGCAAGCTCACGAGCATGTCCTTGCCCAATAATAAGTGGTATTCTCTGCAAAACCCCTACATCTGCAACAAAACCAAGGGCTGCCTCTCTTAACGAAAAAACCGCATCTTTAGAGCAGATACGAATATCGCAGGCAGTTGCCATATCAAGCCCTGTCCCAAGGCAAAAACCATGAATAGCAGCGATTACTGGTTTACGACACCATTCAATGCAAGACATTGTGTCTTGAAGAGGATAAATTTTGGATAGAAGTTTCCATTTAACCCCACCTTTTTGGCTTTGATCCATAAGTTCAGGCATCTCTGTTACCATCTCCATAAGATCAATGCCTCCGCAAAAGCATGAACCTTTACCTGAAAGAACTATTGCTCTAATATCAGGGTCTTTGTCAAGATCGTCAAATATGGGGATAGATTCTCTCCATGCTGGCGGGTTCATAGCGTTTTTTTTACTTGGACGATTTAGATAAACCCATGCTATAGGAGGTTTTTTTTCAACAAGATAAAATTTATAATCACTCATTTTTTAATCCTTCAATTTTTTTTCTTATGATATTTTTTGGTTCTAACTTCTTATATTCTTTTTTGGTTCTAAATATTGATAATAACATTGCAATAAAGCCCATTACACTAAAAACAACCATTGCTGTTTGCATTGTAGATACAAATAAATGGCTTGTAGCTTGTGTTATCTTTTGATCTCCAAGATAGTATGAAAGAAGAACTGTAATTATAGTCATGCTTGTGAGCATACCCGTGCTTCTCATAGTAGATATTATACTTGATGCAATACCATAATCTCTTGGAGCTATACTTCCCATAATCGCTGTGCTGTTTGGGGTTGAAAAAAAACCAAATCCCAAGCCCATAATAATAAGTATTCCATAAATAATATAAAAAGAGGTTGTGGAAGTAAGCATAGTAGCAAATACAAGTCCAAAAGTGCAAAGAGCCATACCTGAAGTAGCAATCCATGCTGGCTCATAACGATCTGCCAATCTTCCTGCAAATGGGGCACATATTGCCTGAAGAATAGGCTGTAAAACAAGTATAAAACCAGCATTTTTAGGAGAAACACCCCTTACTACCTGAAGGTAGATACTAAAAAAGAATGTTATACCAAAAGAAGCGGCATAGTTTAACCATGTTGCAATATTGCCAAACATGAACACTTTGTTTGCAACTATTTTTCTCAATGGAAGCAACGGAGATTTGGTTTGTAACTGATAAATGATAAATATAGCCATACCTATAACCCCAACACCTGCAAAAAATTTAGCATATTCAAAGTTATGAATCTGAACAACCCCTACAATAAGAGAGGCGATAGATAGAATATAGATAATACTCCCATACCAGTCAAATTTTTCTCCAAAAGCATCTGCCCATTCGCCTTTAAGTTGTGTAATGGCAAAAATAAATGTAGCAAGCTCTATTAGTATTGCACTGTAGAAAATCCATCGCCAATCTAAATATTGAACCATTAATCCCGCAAGTGTAGGACCTGCTGAAATGCCAAGATAGACACTACTAACCACTATACCAATAGCTCTTCCTCTCATCTCTTTAGGAAAAATAGAGGTAAGCATAGCAAAACTTGTTGAAGTTATCATTGCGGCACAAACACCTTGGAGCAGGCGAAAAACTATTAACATCTCAATGTTTGGTGCTAATGAAACAGCAATTGTTGTTAGGATCATCAAAAAATTACCTGTAAGAAAAATTTTCTTACGACCATGAATATCTGCGAAACGTCCAATAGGTAATAGAAACATGGCAACCCCTAAAATATAGACCATCTCAATCAGACCAAGATGAACAGCACCTGCATTAAATTCTCCTCCAATTGCGGGTAGGGCAACACCTACTGCTGAAAACATGAAAGGCGTTAAAAACTGAACTGCTGCAATGACCCAAAGTGTGGTTGACAGCAAAATATTATTATTACCCACCAAATCCTTTATCCTCTTTATCTTTTAAGCTCTCTTTTTGATCTCTATTTTACCATTATACTGTAAACGAAAAATCTATACAGCTTGAAAAGATGGCTGAAAATCTAATGTATATAATGAGCAAATTTAAAGTATAGATTTCCATGCCTGTGCAAGTCTATCAATTGAGATATTTGCGATAATATTATCAATATTTTTAACAATAAAATTTGAGTGTGTATCTGTAACTCTTCCAACGCACTCACAAGCCATTCCTTTGAATAATTTTTCAAATGTAGAGCGATTTTCAGGGGCAACAGTTACGATAAATCGACCAGCAGATTCAGAAAATAAAACAGTAGAATTATTTATATGTTCTTCAGCAGACTCATTATACGTAAATTCATTACATCCAAACTCACTGCACTCAGAACCACCACATAATACAGCTTTACTCATGCTATCTGTTTTCCCTAAAATGCCTTTGCTCA
>JADGBE010000167.1 GCA_015231615.1 Desulfamplus sp.
GAATTACCGTGGAAAAGGATTAAAGATATAAATCTATTTCAAAGAGCTTTTACTGCCAATGGTACAGTTGTTTGGGAAGGAGATATTGATATTGACCCTGAAACGCTTTACGAGTTATCTGAAGCAGCATAAAAAATAAAGCCGCCTTTCCGTGGAACCGGGGAGGCGGATTTTTTAAATTGTTTTTGGAGGTTTTATGATTTTTCATGTCATTCTTGACGAAGCAGAAGATGGTTGGATTGTTGCGGAATGCCCCGCGTTGGCGGGTTGTGTTTCACAAGGACGCGACGAAAAAGAGGCATTATCGAATATCCAAGAGGCAATTTCAGCGTGGTTGTGGGCTGAAGATCAAAAAGCAATGGCGAATTTGCCTCCAAAATTAGCGCCTCGTTCACCGATGATGGTAATGGTTTAAGAATGGGACGATTACATAACATTTCTGGAAAGGAGGCTATGTTGGCTTTTCAAAAAGCGGGTTGGTTAGTTATGGGACAAGTGGGCAGCCATTTAGTCATGACCAAACCGAATATGCGAGCAAATTTGTCTATTCCACAGCATAAAGAATTGTCGATTGGTACGTTGCGTGTATTGATTCGGAATTCGGGTTTGAGCGTTGAACAGTTTATGGATTTGGTATAAGTAAGGGAATGGGGACAGATAATGCCTGTTCCATTTTTTGCTTTTTGGGGGTGGTTTTTTCTTAATTGTCTGAATCACGGATTAACCTGATTGCACGGATTTCACTGATTTTTTAATCTGTGTAATCTTTTAATCAGTGGGAATCGGTGATTCAGAAATTGGGGCGGGAACTGGCTGAGGTGATGCTTGTTTCCGTTTTTTGTTTTTTTGGCGTTGACATTAAGCACACGATATGATTGATGATAAATCATGAATTATTATAAATGGAATTATGATAAGAATAAAAAACTTAAAGCAGAACGTGATCTCAGTTTTGAACAAGTGATTATGCATATTGAAGGGGGTAATTTGCTTGATATTGTAACTCATCCAAATCAATCAAAATACCCAAACCAGCAGATACTTGTTGTTGAGATTAATAATTATGTTTACCTTGTGCCATTCGTTGAAGATGAAACTGGTAAGTTCTTAAAAACAATAATCCCAAGCCGTAAAGCAACGAGAGATTATTTGGGAGGTAGCAATAATGGTAAATAACTTAAAACTTGATAGAGATGAGCAAGATTATCTTGAAACCTTTGAACAAGGAGAATGGGAATCTGTGAAAGATGTTAAGACCAAGATAATCGAACATCAACAATATGCACGCAACACCATTAAAAAAGATAAAAGAGTAAATATTAGAATATCCTCAAAGGTTTTAGAAGAAATTCAGGTTCTTGCTGCAAAAAATGGAGTTCCATATCAGACTTTTATGTCAAGTATTCTTCATCGTTATGTTACGGGGGAATTGAGGACGGGTAGATAATTGTCTGAATCAGGATGGTCAGGATTAAAGGATTTGCTTTATCCTGTTTTATCCTTTTATCTTGGGTATCCTGATTCTGGTTTCATATTGTCTTTCTGGTTGGTCGTGGTTATAATGGGATTATACATTTAACCGATTAATTGGGGGTGGGTTATGGAATAGACATTGACATTAGATGCGGTCTCTTTTTTCAAGGAAGTTAGAGAGATGCAAAAAGAGACAGAGAGAAGATTTCAGGAGACTGATAAGAAGTTTAAAGAGACAGATATACTGATAGGCAGACTTGGCAACCGTTTAGGAGATTTTGTTGAGGGAATGGTAAAGCCGTCAGCAGTAAAGATTTTTAAAGAGCGCGGCATCAAAGTACATCAAGTATCTCGTGATATTAATGCCGAGCGTGACGGAGGAAGGATTCAGATAGATTTGTTGGTTGTAAATGATGTTGAGTTGGTAGCTGTTGAGTGTAAAAGTTCGCTTTCAATAGACGATGTGAACGAACATCTTGAGAGGCTTACAAAAGTAAAAATATTGCTTCCGCAATATAGAGATATGAGAGTAATGGGTGCAGTTGCAGCAATGGTGATTCCTGAAAATGTTGGTAGGTATGCGTATCAAAAGGGGCTGTTTGTGCTGTGTCAGAAAGGGGATAGTATGGTTATTTTGAATGATGAGAAGTTTGAGCCAAAGGTGTGGTAGTGTGTCTTTAATTGTCTGAATCACGGATTAAGCTGATTGCACGGATTTCACTGATTTTTTAATCTGTGTAATCTTTTAATCTGTGGGAATCAGTGATTCAGACAGAAATGGCGGGTTTGTCTATTTAATCTGCTTTTCAAGCTCTTTAAGCATGGCTTTTAGCCGGTGAATGTCAAGGAAGTTGTCGCCTGTCCCTAAAAAAAATGATGTTTTTGCTGCCGTTTTTTTTATGTTATTTTTAAAACAATTTGCGATATTTTTATTTGGACTATATGAATATCTATACAAAAGTTTTAGGCCGCTTTTTTTCTACACGATTCATCTAATTTGAGAATGTTTCGCTTGTTTAAAGCCACCTCTTGAACAGGATTCCAGTTTCTTGTTTTTCCAGCCCAACGCTGA
>JADGBE010000168.1 GCA_015231615.1 Desulfamplus sp.
TTACACCTCCTTTATTTTTATATTTTTAAGCTCATTAAATTAGCAAAAAAAGAGAATTTTTATTCTCCTTAAATTAACTTTTTGCTAAAATTTTAAGTAGCGATACCAACATTAAAAGTTCATGTCAAGTATTAATGAAAATTTAATATTAATAAAATAAATTTAATTTTTACTCAATCTTTGATGCAGCGTGTAAAGTATAAACAATTTACTCCATCAACTCATAAGAAATTATAAGGCTTTCAGAGTCTGAAAATGAAGAGAGGGCATCTTTTACAACATTGGCAATCACAAGCTCTTTTTTACCATCATTGTCAAAGTCTCCAATTACAAAATCGCTAACTCTGCCCCTCTGCTCAGGGGTTGACCACTGCAATGAAAGACCTGATCCTCCGTTCCAAAAAGAGCTGTGTATTATACCTTTGCTATATCTTTTAAATCTGCTTAAATAGCCACCAACAATATCGCTGTTTGAGGCATAAAGAATTTCGGCTACGCCATCACCATTTATATCCAAAGAGCTGACAGACAAAGGAAAATATTGAAGAGGATTGTCATCAGTTGGACTCTCTTTAGGCAGCTCAAAATAGTTCATATTTCCACCAGTTCGGTTTACATCTCTCCATATAACAGAGCCACTCTGACTAAAAATAGTTAGATACTCATACCGATCATAAGCAACAACATTTGGGCTACCAGCTCCCATAACATCAGTAAATAAAGCACCCATAACATTAGCTTTATTAGCCTCAAGAATTTTCTCTGATGGCTGATACTGCTCTCCGTCCCACCGCATCACGTATATTGGAGATGAATAGATACTATCTCTATCTGATTTTTGTTTCTGCCCCAACAAAATTTTATCTCCGCCATTTGTCTCAACAATACGAAAATACCATGGGCTATTTTTAATAATCTCAAGATATTTAGAGCCATCATACTCCATAACAAAAGAGTTTGGCATATTCTTATCAGCATTCATGCTGGTTACAAATATCTCTTCAAAACCATTTGAGTTTATATCCCCGATACCAACTCCAATATATGTTGAATAGCTATTTTTGGGGGTCTCTGCTTTTTTGATAAAATGGTTATTTGCAAAGCTATATATAAAAACAGATTTATCAGAGATAAAGACCGTCTCCATCAGACCATCTTTATCTGTATCACCTATTGCTATTGCATTAATCAGATTTTTAAATGTTGGGCTTCTCCACGCACCAGATTTTCCTTGAGGAGTATTTGTTACGGCAAACTCTGGATTTAGGCTTTGAGCTTGATTACTCTGCATCTGTGATGCTTTTGTAGAGAATTGCGGATTAATATTTGCCGTATGGTTTGGCTGAATCAAAGGGGTGGCTGAAGGTGATGAGGTTGCGATGTTATTGTCTGCTTTTCCTGCGGCTCTATTAAATAATGTCTCATTTATGGTTGTGGCAAACTGATTTATGGCTGGTATAACACCGCCTGGATCGCTACTTTCTCTAAAAAATGGAATGGGTGGAGTTTGTCCTGAAATATCAACAAGTTTTGAATCTATGCTGGTGCTGGTGCCAATAACAGTTACACTGCCATAAATCACAAAATCTGCTTTAAGTTGCCCCCCAACAAGCAGGGCAAAACTCTCACCACTAAACCCTTTAACCGTATCAGATACTCTCTTAACGCTCTCTTTATCAATAACAATTACCTGATCTTTAAATGATAGGCGAGATGCAAGCATATCTTGAATCCCATTTTTGAGAAAATCAAGATTTTGCTCTGAGTTAATCTCAAATGGCAATACGGCAATCTTCAAAGGCTCTGAATAGGCTACGCTAAGATTTAAAACAGATGTAGCAGAAAAACAGAGAACTGTAATGAAAATAGAGACAAAAAAATTCGTCAGTCTATTTGAGGCTCTAAAAAAACTTTTATCTTTTATTTGCATATAATTTGTTTGCAAAAATCTCTCCTTAAAATTTTATAAATTTTATTTGTAAATAGATAGCATCTTAAAACTTAAATGGAGTGGCATTTTAATAACAGATAGATTATTTAGCAAGGATAAATTAGGAATATCAGCAATTGCCTTATAGTTTATTGACTTTTATCTCTCTATTATATAGTGTCGATTTTCATTTTATTTATTGTTATAAAGAGTTTAACCGTTGAGTCTTACAATTTAATTTAATCTATATAAATTTTGATCTATTAAAGAGATAAACCAGAATGCAAAACAACTATTTTAAGCCTTATATCTCAACTATTTATATCTTGACCACATATATCATAGTATCCTTTTTTACTGCCAATCTGACCCATGTTGATATTGCCAATGCAGATGATATTTCCCTAAATATAAGCTCTAAAACTAAACGGGTTGCTGTATTTGCATTTGATGTTATCTCAAAAGAGGATAACAGCTTTATTGGCAGGGGAATGGGTAAGATGCTTTGCAGCAGAATCGCCTCAGGTAACATGATCAAGGTTAAATGTCTGGATAGCCTCCCTTCAGACTATGCTCTTGATATGGGCGATCCATCAATGTTCTCCAAAAT
>JADGBE010000169.1 GCA_015231615.1 Desulfamplus sp.
TATATCAGACTGGCAGCAGAAAAGTGGAAAGCATGCAAAAGCAGTCCATGAAGCTTTGATAGAACAACCTCTTGAGCATAAACAAGTTCAGTCTGATGAGCTAAGACTCAAGATAATCTCGGCGGTCCTGTGGATAGCAATGTCAATAGCCCCAGTTTCCAGATTGTGGTTGGGGGCTGAAGTAAGTCGTGGATGTGATTTGATAACCGCCATGATGAAGCGAACAGCACGTTGTTGCACAGGAAAAGTTTTATTGGCAACAGATGGTCTGGTTACTTATATAAAGGCGGTCAAAAAGGCATTCAGCTTTTCTTAAGGAGTCAAAGGAAAACGGGGACGTCCCAGCCTAATTTTTCCCCAGCCCATCTTTTTAGCTCAAGTCGTCAAATCATATAGCTCCAAAGGAAAACGATATGTATGTCACGGAGTTCACAAGTGTCTATGCTGCTTCGGGTCTTTTTTTCAAATAGGCATGGCAATCAAAACCAGCACAGGAGGAGTAGTCAACACTGCCTGCATTGAAAGATTCAATGCCACGTTGAGACAATCCATAGCTGGTTTTGCTCGCAAGAGCCGATATCTTTTTCATAAACAGGAGATAGTTGAGTCGGCGGTCTATTGGGTCGGAACATGCTATAACTTTTGTACAGTCCATCGTTCACTATCTTCTCAATTGCCCACAACTCCTGCTATGGCAGCTGGTATTACCGATCATCTATGGAATGTTAAAGAGCTGTTGGAATATAAAGTTCATCCTCAACCATGGATTTTCAAAGGAAGAGGGCGAAGAAGTAAAAAAACGCTCGAACTCATTAAAAAATGGGGAACTTTTTAAACCACGGTTAAATGTGGTGCTACCCACAACAACTAATTTCAAAGAAAACAGGCTTTATTTAATAATCAAGCAAAAAGCTAAAGATACCTAATATGAACAAATTAATTTACATAATATCAATACTATCTGGCGGTCTTGTCATTCCAATTCAGGTAGCAGTAAACACTCTGCTAAAAAAACATATTGGGGAACCAATGCAAGTAACGTTTATCTCGTTTCTTGTAGGGACAATAGCGTCATTATTTATATGTTTAATTGCTCGTTATCCGTTACCAACTGCCATTGGTATTAGCGGAACATCGTGGTGGATGTGGTTAGGCGGACTATGTGGCACATTCTATGTTTGGTCAACAATATTTGCCACCCCACATATAGGAGCAGCTCTTGCTATGGCTCTTACTGTTGCGGGTCAGATGGTTGGTGCACTTGTGTTGGATCACTATGGAGTATTGGGATTACAAAAGTATCCATTATCTTTTATACGAGTTGCGGGTATTTTATTAGTAGTTATTGGTGTGGCTTTAATTGCATCTACCAAAAAATAAGTTCCTGTAAATAATTCCGTGCTGCGATATTGTTATTAACTGTAGGATTATGGAATGCTACACTCACATTAAGCGAAAAGGGATTTTACGCTATGTCCTTTATTTTAAGCCTTTTTGCTGCAATTACTGTCCAGAAAAATATTCGTGATATGGGGCATTTGACTGACAGTGGCAATATCTCTAATATTGATAAGTCTGAGAGCAAAGATACAGATAGTTCCAATACAATTTAATAAAGTTAGATAATTTCCCAAGCCTCTATACCACCAATGATAATTTTAAATTTAGGATGAATATCAATGGTAATAGTATTGCTAAGATTTATATAGAGCGTAGGAGAGCGTTGCTTTAATTTAGCCAATAGATGTCTAAATTCATATGCAACCTGTCCTGAAGTTACATCAATTTTATTGTTATAACTATCATTAATTATTTTGCTTTTATCAAATTTATATCCTCGCCTTTCAGCTTCACAAGCCACGTATCTAAGATAATCTGCAATAGCACCAACAGGATTTGGCAGATTTTTAAATCTATTTAGCTGAGGGTGTTGTTTATACCCTACTGTCTTTCCTTGCAAAACTTTTTGAGCTAAAAGTCCTTCTCTCCAAAGCCCTAAAAGTCCCTTAGAATCTAAATAGTGAGGATGTATTGACCATAAACGCATAAATAAACTCTCTTCAGTTACTGTTGAGTCTTTGTCTTTATCCAATTGATTGTTCTAAAAAAAAGTAGATATAAAGCCGATTATATTATTACTGCTTGGCATATATACTGCATAAATTTTAACTACAATAGAGCCATATTGTAGATTTTGGTTTTGTAACTGTTAAACATAATATGTAAAAGGAGCATACCCCATGGAGACACTAAAAATTAACCATAACAATAGAACTCTTGAAGTTTTAGCAAAAATCATGAATAGCTATGCAACACAATATGATTGTGCTGTTAAATAGACATCTTTCCAAAATAAGCCCTTTATTTGTATGGGGTTAAGGCTTATATTTCTTATTACTATTTGGATTGTCCACCCCATTGGAAAGGAGAAAGGAAGAATTAGCTATTTCGACAAAATAAAAAATAAAAGACCTGACAGATTCATACGTCAAGTAGGTATTAGTTTGGTTAATTTTCAGAATCTTCTG
>JADGBE010000016.1 GCA_015231615.1 Desulfamplus sp.
GTTCTTTTGCCACTGCTTCAAGTTTTTTGGTATCCATGTGTATGTTCATCCTTTTCATTTTAAGTTTTACTTTAACTTATAAAACTTATAGTTCTTTGAACATTTACACAATTTGATTTACAGGCTCACTTCTTTGAGTAATGGCAGACAAATCTCTTTAATTTGCGGGTGAGCTTTAGCACTACAACGTAAATCTAAAATATGACGTAACTCTCTCAAGTTGCACGAAATAATTATTTCAGTTTTCAAGCTGTTAGGTAAAACCGACCTTGCTTGTTCTGGTGTTGCCCCGTTCTTAATCATCAGCAGATATGTAGCTTCGGCATTAGCCATAGCTTGAACCCATAATTTATATTTGTCATTATACTCTTGCCAGAAACAAGGCTTGATGAATGTAATCTCATTGCCATATTTATCTTGGCTGTAGTTGCAATATCTTGTTGATTCAACAGAAAAAGATGCAAGCCTATGGCGTGTAAGCTCTGCAAGCACACCTCTATCGGTAATAATTCTAACCGTTGTTGTGAGGTGTTCAATCACACTGAGATGTTGACTATCCATTATCTTTTTAACAAACTTCTCAGGCTCACCTTTTGGCTCTGAACGATAGCACGTTCTGCCTGCTATCTCCAAGAGTTCTATAGAGTCAGGAAATGCAAGTATCTCAAATGACGGTTCAATGATTTTCATTCTCTTCAACCTCCTTTACTATTATTTTATATCCGTGTTTTGTAAGCCAATGGTGGAACTGTTTTGCAGTGCAAGAGCATAGCAGTCTATCGCAACTTTTCTTTTGTGCGTCCCACTCTTCACATGCTGCTTTACAAAAATCATAACTTTTATATTCTTGTAGTTTCATCTATATAATCCTTCATCATCTTTAAAAGCATTTTCTGTTTAGTAGCCATCAGCTTGTCGTAGTGCTTAATAGCTCTATTTATCTCACGTTTTTTATTAGCTCTTACAGTAGTAGCAATATCTGCAAGAGCTTTTTCAATATGTGATTGTAGTGTTTTGATTACATCCTCCTACCACGTTTCAGTTTAGAAAGATTTTCGTCGAATCCCCCCGCAAGCATCATAGCAGTCAAAGCCACATCAACTAACTCTGATTGCAGGTGTTTAATAGCGTCTTGCGTGCGTTTTTCTTCAAGATAGCATCGAGCCATAGCGACCTTAGCTTCTGCTATCTCTTCCATCAGGTGTTGGTATCTTTGGGCGTGTGTTTGCTCTTCCCAAGGTTGATAGCCTTTTTTATCTTTAACCAGCAACGTCTCCTCCATTTTATCAGCAGCCCAGCTTGTAAATAAGCGTAGTTTCATTGTCATACGTTTTTATTCTCCCTTCTTTCTATCTCTCTGTTGATATACCACGCTGCTTTGCGTAAATCTTCAATGCCGTTTTTCAAATCAGAACGCCAAAGATACTTAATAGCATTGCCAATATTAAACATCATGTGTTCAGTAATCATAATGCATTCAATGCCAGATGGATGAGACGTGTAATGTGGTGGATGACTAACCATATCTTCATAGTCCTCCACACCGTGTAGTAGTTCGTCAACATGGTCTTGTGAAATAATCCCAGCTTCGTGTTTTTTCATATTTTTTTTAAAATCCTTTCTATTTTGCGTTTTAAGCCATGTTTACATTGTGGTCTATAGGTAAGTATAGGCTTGTCTCTGAAATGCTATCCTTGACTATCTCAGACTCTTTAAAAATGCTTTTAGTGCATTGAGTTCTACCTGATAAGAAGTGGTGCGTTGAAAACTTACAAGGATGACCACTATTCAACCAAACATCATTTTTTCTTGCTAATGAGTCATTACATAACCAGTATTTATTAGCACTATAATTACATTCTTTCATATTTTCTTATCTCCAGCTTTGCATGTGGATTCTGTTTATCAACTCCACCGTCAATAAACTCCACACCTGCAATGTATTTAGTATTGTCATCAGGGAGTAACCGCATCTGCACTAAGGCATCACATACAAACTTATCAAGAACACTGCCTATGTTCATCAAATCAACTGCCCTGTGTGTTTTGCGATAAATTGTGTAAACAAACTTTAACGGGAAATCCTGAATCAACCCGCAACCCACTAACTCATTTCTCATTATATCTGTCAGTGCATGTTTAGCTTTGTTATTTACTTGATAATGCAGATTGCGATAAACATTGAGATTCAACGCAATCTGCTTATTCTTAGATACACGCACTGATAACGGTATGTTATCAATTATCAGCATCAAAAAGGTATGCTCCCATCATCATAGGCAAATTGACTTTGTTGCTGCGGCTGTTGTCTCTGCTGTGATTGTGGGGTTGGATTATATCCTTGATTCTGCTGCTGGGGATTATATCCACCTTGCTGTTTCTCTTGACTCTGACCTTGACCACCTGAACCACTATCTCCAAGAAACTGCACAACATCAGCCATTATTTTAGTTGCATAATGAGTCTGACCATCTTTTTCATAAGAACTTGTCTGGAGTTTGCCCTCCACATAGACTTGTTTACCCTTTACAAGATACTTTCCGCAATTCTCAGCCAGCTTATTAAAGCAAATAACCCTATGCCATTCTGTCTTTTCCTGCTTTTGCCCTGATTGCTTATCAGTCCACTCTTCACTTGTTGCTACTGAAAAATTACATACTGCTGTTCCAGACTGTGCATATTTCACTTCTGGATTCTGACCTAAACGCCCTATGAGTAACATTTTATTAATTCCTGCCATACTGTCTAACCCTCTCTCTAATTTCCTCATTTGTAAAAGCACAATCTCCAGCTTTCACGTTGTTATAATTTAAGACTGGAAACCTTCCAGCCACACATTTTGATTCTTCTTTCTTTATTTGCTGATAGAGCGTGCAGAATTTACACAACCCTAATTTTTTAACTTCTTCTACTTTCATACTCTGTAGCTATGTCCCGATAAAGTTAGAGCAAATCCCCCGTTTTCTCTAAGTCTATCTATTGTCCGTGCATCTACATATCCATCAGCTACAGGGTCTTTAAGGTTTGATATGAGCAAAGTTGATTTCATTTCGTTATATCTACCGTCTATTACTTGATATAAAAGATTTCTCTCATCTTGAGTCCCTGCTTGAACTCCTATTTCATCAATCACTAAAAACTCTGGGTAAATAAATTCTCTAATCTGTCCTGCAAGAGTTAAATCTGGAGCATTGTAAGCAGCTCTAATTTCTTGTATCAATTTCCACGCTGTAATATATTTTGCTGAATGCCCACGATTAATAATTTCATTTACCATCATGCAGCCCATTAAAGTTTTTCCTGTCCCACAATCACCACACAATGACCCTGATACCCCTATTTGTAATCGCTCTTCTAAGACTTCTAAATATCTGTTGAGCCATTTTAGAGCTTTTGCAGTTGATTCATTATCTTTAACATCTGTAATCTTTCTGTCTTTATATCTTTTAGGGATTCCTGATTCATTTTTGTATCTTATAACTTTTTGTTGACGGTCATATTCTGCTTCTTTTGCTCTTTGTTTTTCAACTTCATCATTCCGACACTTAGGGCAGCTTTGTGGATAAAGTTGGTCTTTATATCCCACAACGTGCGAGTCATATTCACCGTGTTTAATACAAGTTATCTTTTCAATCTTTTGCCCATTCTGGTTCTGGGCATTCCCAGACACTTGGGCGGGTATCGTTGCCTGTAAAAGTTGGTTTAAGGATTGCATTATTTTTTACTCCGTTATTTTTGTTGTTATTTTTAAAGTATGTATGGTCAGGTGTGAGCCAATTTCTTTCCATTGCTTTATCAATGCAAAAAATCAAATCCATTCCCATATTTAAGCAACCGTTTAAATCTTTAATCAAACCATCAACTGCTAAAGTTGTTTTATAAGGAGATTTTCTAATTGTTTTTCTGTAATCAAAAAAATCTAAAATTTTATTTTTAAAGACAGAGAGAGGGAGCGAAGCGACCTTTGATTCGAGATAGGCTTTCAACTCCGCATGAGTTGGATTTTCTTTTTTATTTATTTTTTCTTTATTCTTTTCATTCTTTTCATTCTTATCATTCTTTTCATTCTTGTTTGTGGTTAGTTGTTGGTTAGTTGTTGGTTCTTTGTTGGTTAGTGGCTGGTTACTTTGCTGGTTAGTTGTTGTGTTATCTTGCTGGTAAGTGTCCCAATTCATTATTGTAATAATGCTAAATTTGTTGGTCGGTTTGATGGTTATTTTTTTCTGTTTTTTTAAATTTTTTAAGCATGTCCTGACCTCTTGCGTGGTTAGGTTGGTTTCCTGCATGGCTTTATTTCTGCCAAAAATAAATTGCCCAGCTTGTAAAACAACCTCTTGATAACCTACCATTATTGTCTTTTCTTTATGAGATGCTTTAACGAGACACCATAACCAAAAGGAACATAATTTGTGATTTTTGATAATGTCAGCGTCTTCTATTTTTCTCCAAATTTTTATATATCCTCTGTGCATGGTGTCTCCATTTACACTAATTACTAAAACAGGGTTATTGCATACATTAACTATGGTTATTGCATACATGATGTTTACATCGTGCTTACATCATGTATGCAGAATGTTTGATTAAACTACCCTCAAATATCTTGGTCTTGGTTTCGATACAGGATATGTAGTCTGCTTGTCAGGGTCATACATAAACTGTTTGCCATCATCATCTGTCATAAGGCGTAATGGCTTTACTCCCTGCTGCTCCATAAACTCTTCAAGCATTCCCTTTTCACCGTTATATCTTCGCAAATCATCAACCACCCCAATCTTGTTGACGTTGTAGATACGGATATATTTGTTTTGATAATCAAAAAACAATTCGCTCACATTTTCACCAATCGGATTATCAAGCCCTATCTTTTCCAACTCTTCCATTGTGGAAAAATAGTCTTTAAATTCCCATCGTTTACCGTCATATTTCTTTTCAATAGGAAAAACTGTCATCAACTCTCTTGGTGTAAGATGACCTGTGAAAAGGTCTATCATGGTCATTGTGTTAAAAATATGCTTTAGCGTGTCCTCATCAGCTATTTGCCTGTCAAATCCACCTGCAAGAGCTTCTTTACGAAAAATTGGCAGACCTTTAATTCCAAAATAAACCAACTGCTTTACCAATTGTTTATCTATCTTGTTGGTCTTTTTTGTTGATTCCAAGAGTTGGTCTATCTTGCGAGTAAAAGCATTGTGATATAACGGTGCAAGGTCTGGCTTTGGTGCTTGGGGTTGCGATTCAATAACTCTAAGTGCAGTCATTACGCTGCCTCCTTTTTCCCAAGAAATTTGTTTACAAAATAGACTTGACCTTTCCCTGTAATTTTTGGTGTTTTAGTTACTCTGATACTGCCATCAGGATTATTAATTGTAGTTTCTTTGATTATGATAAGTTCCAACTCCATACTTTTCTGAGTAGGCATATTCTTACTTGAACCGCCTTTCATCAGATAACCATTCTCTCTAAGCCAATCAAAAAGCCTATTTTGTCCAATATCGTAACCGTTTTGTTTAATCAGCTTTGCAAGTTCACCAATCAAAATATCAGAATGAGAAGCTGATACGCTGTCAGCAAAAAGGACTTTGGGCTTATCAACTTCTATCTTTTGACTAAGCTGTTTGACCTGACTCTCCGCTGCCAGTCTCTCCTCTTCTGCTTGTGTTGCAAGTTTCAGCAAGTCAAGCCTGCTTAAATTAGGGACAGAGTGTTTTTCCAATTCATCAAGCCGTCTTACAATTGCAGCTCTCAATGGGATTGAATATCCAGAAACCAAAATCAAAACTTCATTTTTGGGGAGTTTGTAGCAGGGTTGTTCTCTGTTATAAGCGTCCAAATAGATGTGTCCAAATTTGGGCATATCTATTGTACCATATAATTCGTTAAGCATTGTTTCAGTATCACGTCTTACATGTTTATGCTCTTTCCCTGTAAGCTCTGCAATTTCAACGGTTGTAAGTTCAACTTCTGATGTAACTCTGTTGATGTTAATAAGGTCTTTTGACATAGTAGTATTTCCTTTTGGGATTATGTTATTTTCAATATTGAAATCGTTTTGTTGGATAGGTTTAGAATTATAAGGGTATCCCGTTTGAACAAATGCTTTGAGTTCAAGGGCTATTATTTCCATTGTTTTGTTGAATTGGTTTTCAGTGAAATTGATAGAGTTATCAGGATTGACAGGGAAGAGAATCCCCGCAGAGAAATCAACAAATCTGCTGTAAGTGTCTGAGCAGTTTTTGATTTTGATTCCTAAAACTGATACTGGATTCTTGAAAGTTGTTGTGTAAACTGAATCTTGGGGAATTGATGTGGCAGGTATAGCTGTAGTGTTGTTCATTACGAACCTCCGATTACTTAAAATTTGTTTTGGAAGTCCGCTCTTGTTGTCGTCAGAAAACAAAAACGGCCTGTGAATTATTGAGTCTGACAACCCTCGGCAATCGGAACGAGGTGGGACGAACCCACTCAATAAAACACAAGCCGTATTTTTATCGGTAAGATATGAATATGGAAGTGTCTTTACAGAAAAAAAATAGCAGTTGCTTTTGAGGCACTGCTTTTCTGTGCCGATTACCTGAAGAGCTGTCAGACTCTGACCAACCTTTATCTGATTGGCTGAATCTAACATACTCAATGTCCATATCCGTGTCAACATATTTTTAAATCCTTACAGAGATTGACTTTATACTAAAAGTTGGTATATTTAATTAATGAACTGGACTCTCACTATCACCAAAAAGGTGACAAAAATAATTCCTGAACTTCCAAAACCAGTAAGAATGCTTTTAAATACTCTTTTGGAGGATATTCAAAATAACGGTCCCGTTCGTGGTAACTGGGCAAATTACAGTAAACTTTCTCCCACCCGACACCATTGCCATATAAAAAAGGGGAATCCTACATATGTGGCTGTGTGGGATGTAACAGATAAAAATATAAAACTTGTGGAGGTTATTTATGCTGGGACACACGAAAAAGCCCCCTATTGAGCTGAAGTTTTTTGGGCCTGCGGAGAATAAAGAAAAAGCCATCTCCGCATTACAATCACTTGGATTCCATGACACATCGGATTCAATACCTTGGAGAGAGGCTTTCAAGGAATTTGAAGGCAATGAAGCAGGGACGTGTCTAACAGGTGCAAGATATAAAGAAGGTTTGACACAAGTAAAACTTTCTGAACTAACAGGAATCCCCCAGAGGCACATATCCGAAATGGAACGGGGCAAGCGTCCGATTGGCAAGAAAAATGCTAAGTTATTTGGCAGTGTTTTAAACATAAGTCACAAAGTATTCCTTTCATAGAGATTTGGGAGGTAAAACGATATGCCAAAACTTAAACATGGAACTATCATTCCTACAGATGAAGAAGACCGCCTTATTAATGAGGGTATCGCTGCTGACCCTGACACTTTTGAAATGACAGATGAGCAATTTGCCATGATGCGACCTGTAAGTGAAACGCATCCTGAAATTGTGCAGTGGTATAATCGCACCCGTGGCAAACAAAAAAGCCCTGTGAAAACACCTGTATTCATTCGGCTAAACCCGAGGGTAGTAGATTTTTTCAAGTCTAACGGTAAAGGTTGGCAATCTGAAATCAATGACGTTCTCCAAAAATATGTTGATTCAAAGTGTTCACAGAGTTATTAAGTCCTTGAATACTCGGAGTATGTTTAAGTAATACTCCGAGTATGATTTAGTATTTACGCCGCCTCTTCCATAGCCTGTTCATCAAGAATGGCATTTGTCCTTTTTGTAATAGCCTCCACATCATTCTCTGTGATTTCAGAGATTCCGAGTTGACTAACAGCAATTGCGAACTCTTCTGGAAAGTCTCTGTGTAAATCCATCAAGGCAAGTGGCATTGTTTGAGCTGTGGCTTGTTCTTGAAACTCTTTGTCAGCGTTATTCTGTTCGTCCCATTTGACAAACGAGTTCCAGAACCTTTCAAAGTTAGCGACTGCCATGTGCATAATGTCAGAGAGTTGTTTACTTTTGATATTGGCAATCTCTTCAATGTAGGCGTGAACAGGCTTATTTTCTCCATCTTTCATGTTGACCAATTTCCAGAACTGCACATCAATAGGAGTTGCTGTCTGTTGGACAGGTTGATAACTGACAGGCTGTGGTTGCTCTTGTTTAGGTGGAGTTGCTTTAGGTGTTCTTTTTTTCTTTTCAGTCTGTGGCTCTGCTGAATATGAACCGTCTTGTTGTGGAGTAAGTTCAATGTCATATTCTGTGAGTTCCTCAGTTGCAGAAATACCTTTGAGAACATCAGAGAACATATTTCTTAAAGCCCATGACCTTGCCCTCATCTGCAACATTCTTTTCGGATATTTATGCCAAGGTGTCATACCTGCACTTGGGTAAGCCCATAATTTAGCTGTCTTAGCATCTGCAATGCTGAATTGTTCAACTGCTGATTCATTGCCCCTTGAACACTCACATACAGCCGTAAAATCATCGTTCGCCCATGTTCCAGTAAAGTATTCACGAAACTTTGTGAGCTTGCCACTGGCTCTTACAATTGCCAACATTGCATCACCCCAAACAGTAGGGCGACCGTTGATAACGCTGATATTCTGAATTGCTGATAATGGGCTTAATCCCAACTCATAACCCATATTGATTGCAACAAATACCGCCTCTGGTTTGTTCACAAGGTCTTTTGGCATCATTCCAGATACAGCGAAAATTTGCGACATTTCCCAAAGTCCTGTAAAGTTTGTAGGCATCAATCCCTTACCCTCTGCAATAAGTATTGTGTCAGTAAATCTTGCTGGTGTTGCAACTGCTAAAGCTGTGGTGTTGACTTGTGGTTGTGTATTCATCATGGTTTTAGTCTCCTATTTAGTTTTGAGTATTGTAGTTTGAGTAAAGGCAACACCGCTTATTTCAGTGATACCAGCTTTCATTTTTGCATTAATGTAAGGTGCAATTGCTTTGATAATCTGCTCTTTACGGTCCTGAAAAAGTTCATCAGGAAGTTGTTTAAAATCCGTGATAGTCCACTCCATTTTAGTATCAAGTTTAGCAGTTGCCCCTGAATCAGTAACCGTTACTGCTGGCATAATTTCAGGCATAACAGAATTTTCATTATTGTCATTATTTTCAATTATCGCCTGACTTTTCGCCAATATTTCAATCTGTTTTTTCTCCAGATAGATTTTAATTTTGTGGTTCAAATCAGATTGAATACTCTCTAATTTATCCCTAAGCCCTTTCACGTTGCCATCAATGAGCTTAACTACTTCGTGATATGGCTGTTTTGCTTTTTTTCTCTCATCTTCAATTGCTTTAATAAGGTCTTTAATTTCCTTACTTATTTTAACAGCGTCTTGATTATCTTTTTCAGTTTCAATATCTCCAAATCCCAAGATAACAAGAGCTTCCAAGTCATTAATCTGGCTGTGAAAATCATCAAAGATTCTTAAATCAACGCTTGGAACAGATATAATTTCTGGTGTTAATTCTGTTGTGTCTGGTGCTTCGTCTAATAATGATAGAAAATCGTCCATTGTGTTTCTCCTTGTTTTGTTTCAATTATTAAAAAAGTGATATGCGTTTAGTAGTCCAAGAAATATATTGAACTGGTCTTTATTTGGGTAATCTACAAGACAGCCTGACCCATCTTGTTTGAGTCTGACGCTTGCACTTGCACAAGTGTTTATCTTTGCGTCAATCTTGGCTAAATGCCTATATGCTGCCCCTTGCACAGCAAACCAAGAATGATATTGCTGTGAGGTTTTCCAGTCTAACAGCACAACCTTCTGACTACCTTTTAGGGTACCGATAAAGTCAGGTTGTCCGCAGAACTTTAGAGCATCATCTTTCAACCTCGTTTCAAGCAGTAGGATTTTATCAATCGTGCTGTCAGCCCACCGCTTGAATGAGTCAAAGTATCCTTGATAGTGCAAAGGTAATTCTGGCAAAAGCCATTCCCCTTTGAGATACAGGTGGCAACAATCGTGAATCATGCTGCCCCTGTTGCTGTGTTCCTCTGTAAAGAAATCAGTGTTGAGATATGGCTTTATGATTGTAGTTACAGAGGGATAGCCTGTGTCATTGACGTAAGCCATTATTGACCTACTATTGCATTAAGAAGAATTGGAACAAAGCCTACTCCGATTATGAAAAGTGTTATATAAACTATCCCTGTGAATATCTTTTCAATTAGTGATTCCATTTTTTCAGCTCTCCTTTTAATTATTGTGTTATTAACTTCTTGAATTTCCTCAAAAGTCTGGTATAAGTAGATATTATTTTGTTTAAAAAGTGGGTGCTTCATGTTGTTTTTCCTTTGTCTGTATTTGTTAGTTGATTTGTTTGACTGATTGTTTTGGTTTTCCTTGCATAAAGCCTGTCTGTCCTGAGCAGATGGGCTTTACCTTTTTGGTACTCTTATCTGCCCAGATTAGAGTTTCCGATTAATAGTAGTAGTTCTTGCCTGTATTCCTTTAAGTTACCGCTTAAATTTCCAGCCTTGCCATTGTTTCCGACCTTCTAAGAGGTTCGATAATGTAGTCTTTGAACAATCCAGAACTTAAGCGGGTTATAAGATGCACAAACAATCTCCTTCAAAGCTGCTTATGCACCTCGTAACATTCTCGCATGTGCGAGCAGTTGAGAACTCCACCAGTGAAACTATTAGTTCATAGAGCAATATTCTTTAAAATCTGAAAGTTTCCAAAGTTTGTCAGAGTGCCATTCTGTCTCATCAAAATTAGGGTTTTGTTCATAATCACAAAAGAACTGACCAATTTCAGTAATCAAAATCGTTACGATATTGTGACCTTCTGCACTCTGTTTGTCTGTATCCTTAGTTTCAATCAAATGATAACTCTCAAGCAACTCCATCACTTCACCCTCTGAACAATCCAAAGCCATTGCCATGTTTTCTATTTTCATTACGCTGCCCTCCTGTATTCCCTCATCATGTTAGGGTCTTCTGTAAGTTTGCATTTAAAGTGATTAATAACTTCTATGTGGTATGCGTTGATTGTGCCGTAATCGGTATCTGGTACTTTTTTGGTGTTATATCCGAGAGACTTTGATATTTTTGAAAGTCGCATTCCGACTATTTTGTAAATAGCCTTACTGAGTTCAAAGAAATCTGAAAGCCATGGGATAGCTTTTGCTGTCTTCCATGTCTTGGATTCTCCAAGCTGGTCTTTAAGTTTTCCGTTCTCTCTGACCGCCACTGATGCTGTTGCCATAGAAGTTGCAACCTTCTTGTCTTGAATCCAAGTTCTCGTTTCAATTATCTCTTCCAATGCGATATTTTTACGCTCAACCATTGCCAGAGCCTTTTGTTTCTCTTCATACTCTAAAGCCCATGCTCTTGCTGCTTCGGCTGGATTTGAAAAGTTAGGCACAGCAAGAGTTTTACTTTTTGCGATATTTTCCATCTTGATAAAATACTGTCGTGCTTGTTTGCCTTTTTCGTTCCGTTCAACCATTGAGAGTTCTTTCGCCATGTCTATGGTGATGTGATACTCTTGTTTTGGTCTGCCTTTTTCGGAATTTTCCGAAAAACTCACAAAGTCCTGATTTTCCACAAAATCATATTGTTTTATTCTGTCTGTAATCCATGTGGTAAAATGGTCTTTGTTCTCAATAAACTCATGAAGGTTTCTTGCATTAACGGTTTGTTGTCCATTTGAATCTGTGTTGATTGGAATAAGGTCATTACTCATAATTTCTTTTCTCCATTTTTAATGTTTTGCGAACAATTCGCTAATCAGTTCTTTTTACTGTTAATCTTGTGAATTTATTTTTGCTGTGTTATCTTTTTATTAGCCCTTAGCGTATTTTGATTGATTATTTTAATTGTATGCAGTTCATCTTTTATTGATGAAGCCCTAAAAGC
Source organism: Desulfamplus sp. (assembly GCA_015231615.1). GTDB lineage: Bacteria > Desulfobacterota > Desulfobacteria > Desulfobacterales > Desulfobacteraceae > Desulfamplus. Next base: position 11,870 of record JADGBE010000016.1, read on the forward strand.
CCAATCTTCCGCTGTAAAGGGTAGCCCAAGTTCCTGACAGGCACGGTGAAGGTTCAGAGTTATTTCAATGGATGGATTCTTTTTTCTTCCATTTAGCAATTCTGAAAGATATGCCGTTTTAATATTCGCTCTGTGAGCAATTTGTCGCTGTGTAATTTTCATATTCGCCATATTATTTGAATTAATTTGCTAAGTCAATATAATAATTCGCTAACAGCAAACTATTATGATAATTTTTATAAAAGGAGGTAAGGCAATGGACAAAATTTCTGAGTATTATGTTAAAAAACATGGTAATCCTTTAAGCGTAGCCCTGAATCATTTGGTCAGCACAACCAAAGGATTAACAAAGAAACAACTCTCTCAAGAAACAGGAATCTCACAACCTTATCTTTCAGAGTTAGCGTCAGGCAAAAAAGAGGGTGCATTTACAACATGGGAAAAAATTGCAGATTTTTTTAATATGTCTTTTGCTGATTTTATGGCGTTAGGTGAAAATCTACTCTCTTCCACTACGCTTTCAGGAAATCTGCCATCAATCCAAGTCAATATGACTTCTTCTAATACAGACAGGTTCTCAAACGACCCTCTTCTTGCATCTATAAAACTCAAATTGTTAGAACTCGAACAACGTAACCATCAGAAACTTAAAGAAATTGACATCTATCTCTCAGGTGTAATAGCTGGATTGCCAGCTACAGCCAGAGTTTAAAAAGGACAGACAAATGCAAAAATACGCAGATATAAATGGCGACTCAGGCGTATATGGTTTTGAGATTCAGACTTCGGCAATTACAGTCTGGTTTAAAGGGACGCAAAGACCATACACATATAGCTACCAGTCTGCTGGACAATCCAATGTTGAGGAAATGAAACGCCTTGCATTGTCTGGTAATGGGTTAAATGCTTTCATTAATAGAAATGTGAAATTTGATTATGTTCGGTAATTTTGATTGTCATAAACAATCCTATCGTTCGTTAATTTTCGCCTTTCTATCAAGATGTTGTGAGCTATAATAAAATGGTCAAATTCTTCAGGGTTTAGACTTTCAGTTGCCATGACACAAACTCTTGCTAATGATATTTCATCAAAAGATTGTTTTGGATTGACCATATCTGTTGTAATTTTGGTTGAGAATCCCATTTTGCCTCCTTAATTCACGCCTACAAGTTTTTTAAATTCATCATCAGCCTTGCCAATCAATCCAAACCTATCAAGCGTGTAACGCAACCAAGCGTTTTCTTCTTCAAGGTCTTTTATCTCTGCTTCAAGGTCTTGAATCTCTTCCTTCAAGCATTGAATCTCATTATCTCTTTCCCACTTGTAGTCCTCTTCCTGTGGTGTGGTTCGGTCGTTGGGATTGTTCATAAATTGGTTAAACATTACGCTGCCTCCTGTTGTTGATTTAGAAATAATGCTCAAAAAAATATTCTTGAAAACGCTCTTGCCTCTTCCAACGATATTTTTTTACTTCTTCTGTTTCTTCTTTATCCCATGGTGTGTCTTGGATTTCATATTCGTATCCAACTGACTTGACTGTTTTTTGATATAGTTTTTTAAATTCAGATATTTTTTTTGTTTTAATGTCTATCCCCCCATTCCCGTCTCTATGAGCAATGACTATCCAATGATTTAATATTGTCCATGCGTCTGTTTCATAAACATCTGCAACCATATCGTTTAACAATTCATATTCATTGTCTGTGAGTTTTCTTTTAGTCATGTCATGCTGCCTCCTGTATTTCCTGTTCTGGTTGGTATTCGATTTGTTTAAGTGATTGAGTTGCACCGATAACAGCAGGATTGCCAGCAAAGAACCCACCGATTAGACGGTTAAGGTCTGACTCTGTTTGACCTTCTGGCAATGTAAGATTTGTTTAAGTGATTGAGTTGCACCGATAACAGCAGGATTGCCAGCAAAGAACCCACCGATTAGACGGTTAAGGTCTGACTCTGTTTGACCTTCTGGCAATGTAAGTTGTCCTGTGTGGAGTCCGTGAACAACTGGCAGGATAGTAAGGAAAGCATCTGGTAAAGCGTTCTTAAAATCGCCATAAAGCTCTTTGTTCGGGCAGGCGTCATGGGCAATTCGTGAATTTACAATCATGGTTGCATGACCAAGAGCATTCTTATAGACAATCATCTGACCAACTTGAGCCATAAGGTCAGGATTGATTATCTGTGATGCCTTAGATTTAGCTTTCCAAACAATTGAGAAAGCGATATAGTTTGACAAACAATTATGCAGAGTTGATTCTCCATCAGTATGGACTTCTGGGTTCTGGTCAATCCAAAAATCCGCTAAATCATTAACAAAGCTCTCCATCTCAATAAACAGGGTGGGGAGTTTGTTATTTTCACGGTCAGAGTTTACAAACCTTTTGATAACCCCATTAATTTTAGCTGCCGTGTAAGGTGTGTTTTCAAGAAAGTGCTTTGCGTCAACATAAGTCAAAACACCCTGATATTTTGTTTCCAATTTTTGTTCTCTTTCTTGTTGCTCTTTTGTTAGTTCCATTTTTTTTAAATCCTTATAATTATTAATTAATATCAATAGCTGTTACTTTATCTATATGCTCAATAGTTTCATTACTATCCATCTCTTCTAAAAGACTTGACCATGACTGAATAATCTCTATGATTACTTTTTTGGTATTCTCCATTTGTCCATTTGCGATTCTGTTATCTGTTTTAATGCGTTCAAAGTAGTAAGGTAATTGCTGTAAAAGCCGTTGCATTTCTTTAGCCTGTGCATTGTCAAGATTTTCAGGCTTATCCACTTCAAACTGTGATTGAAGTTTTTTGTTTTCTCTTGTGAGTTCGTCATTTTTCCGCCAAGCTGCATTAGCTTTATCTCTGATTTCTTTTTCTCTCTTTTCAGCTAAAGCCTTTTCTTTTTCAGCTTTTTCGATTTTTTCTTTATTGACTCTGGCATAGAGTTCTTTCGCCTGATTTTCTATATCCTTACGTTCCTGAAATGCTCTTCGTCTGTTTTCTTCTTTTATCTCTTTAATTTGCTGTTCGTATTTTGCGATAAGTTGGGCGTTATCTTCGCCTGAAACGCTTTGTAGTTGCCTGACAGCCTCTTCTTTTTCCTCAATAGCTTTAAGAGCTTTTTCATTGGCGATTTGAGCTTTTCGCCTCTCTTCATCAATACGATTTTCAGCAGAGAATTTAGCCACATAATCAGTAAACCAAACAGCTTGCCCTTCTGGTGTGAAGCCTTGAAGGATTTTAGCCTTCGCTGGCATGATTTCTCCGTTGTCTAAAAGAGTTTGGATATTAGATAGGAGCGGGTAAGTTTTAGTTTCTTGAAGAGTAAATATTTGAGCGTCTTTCTGTGCTAATTTTGCTTTAAGCTCTTCAATCTCTTTGTGGTCTGCTACAACTTCTTTTGCTTTGGCTGTTGTGGTTGTTTCACCAGCTTCTTTACGTTCAATAATTTCCTCAATTGCTGATTCAGGAATGTCATCTTGAGCAAGAAAGAAAAGAGTTTCTTTTGAACAATCTAAATCGTTCGAGTTCGAACGATTTCCAAATTTAGCTCCAGCTTGCATAAACTTTCTTGCTGTTCCATCACTCCATTTTAATTCAGCTCTAAGCCATTGAATCCAGTTGCCGTGTCCTATAATAGGTTTGAGTTCAATTAAATTTTTCCCAATCTCAATAATGCCTTGAGATGTTTGTTTAATTAGAATTTTGGTCTCAATGGTTTTGGTTTTGACTAAATCCCTATCCGTTGCTGGTATTAGGTTGTAATCAAAAATTTCTTGTGTGATTATTTCGTTCATATTTTTATAAGCCTTTGATATTATTTAATTATTACTTATTTATCATTGTGTTTGTAGTCTTCAAGCTGTATTCTGTTTATAAGACTTGGCATGGTTTTAATCATAGGTAGAGCAAGCAGAATGCAGCATCTAACCAGTTCCGATTTTGTTTTATCCATGTCATAGCTTGTTTTTTGAACAAGCGTTGCCATCTCCTCACTAATTTTGAGATTTAGAGCTACTTCTTTTGCCATGTTCTCTCTCTCCTGTTTGTCGTTCATGTGGTTTTGAGTTCCTTAATTTTGGTTTTAAGTAATTCGGGGTTATTTTTGCTTTCCATCCAAAATTCTATGGGTATTCCTGTAACTTTGGATAAAATCTTAGCCGTTTCCCAAGATGGAGCTTTTGCACCAGTTAAAATTTGACTGAGCAAACCATCTGATATACCTGCCTTTTTTGCTATGTGTGTTTGTCGTGTCGTTTTCATGGTCAAAATTTAACTAATAGTCAAATGAAAGTCAACAATTATTTTACTGCTGGTAAAAATTTTATTGTTTACCTAAAATCAAATAGGTGTTTAATATGCTTTGTATGACTACTTTTTCAGAACATGAGACAGCGTTTATAAATGCTATAGCCTTTCATATTGAACGTGATTGGAAGGGTCAGAAGGGTATTTTTGCAGATAAGGCGGGTATTACAGGTGGATATTTAAGCCAAATAATCGGACGTAAGAAATGCCCGCAGCTTGATAAACAAGAAAAGATTGCAAAGACTTTAGGTTACAAGAATGTTTTTGAGTTTGTGGAATTTGGTAAAACTTTGACTGTCATGCCAAAATTCACAATGAAAGCAGATACACCACCACCCCCCGCCCCAGTAATCAACTTGCAAGATGAAGCAGACAAGAAACATGCTGCCGTGATTGCGGGGTTTAAAGATAAGGATATGGCAGTTGAACTAAATGAGATTCTGGTAGAGATTGAAAAACTGGAAGGGACAACTGGTCTTATAGATGCAAAAAAACAGCTCAATTATGTTTTAATGGCTGCCCGAGAAAAAAAAGGTCTTGCCCCGTTGCAGCAGAATCTCAAGAACGGAACCAGCAACCAGCAGTAATAAAACCATTTCCACCAACCCGCCAGAAACACTATTATATAGTAGATGTTAATAGTTTTGTTTATGAGACTTCGGTTACTGCCAAGAGTGCTGTCTTTGGTTGTGAAGTGAAGGGAACTTATCTTACTGACTATTGCCATAAGAAGGATAAAAAGATATTCTTACAGAGGTTGAAATTGACTTTTGAAAAAGGTTTTGAGGTTTGCACTGTGCGAGTAGGGAAAAGATTATTTTTATGCAAGCTCAAAAAGATTTCAGACAGGAGAGTCAAAGTAGTGAGGTGGGATATAACGGGTATGGGGGTTGAGGCGTTTAATATTGTGTAAAAAGGAGAGTAAAAAATGCTAATCACAAATATAGAATATGACAAAATAATGGAAAATTATAATTTTGAAGATTTACCAGAAATTATAAGTGAAATCCGTGATGATATTATTGATAAATTTACAAATCATTCAGAGCCGTCAGAAGATAAATTAGTTGCAAATCGTCCTAATAGCAAAGCGTTAGAGTTTGCAAGTGAGTTTTGGGGGACTTACTAATTGGATTTATTAGATGACAATATAACAAACGATGAGAAAAGACAAAAACGTGAAAAATATATTGATGATTGTTTGGGTTTATTTTGCAATAAACATAGCTTAAAAATTTTATATAGCAAATACACAGCTAAACGAATAAATATAATATATTGGGAATATGCTTTAAAACGCATTAAAAATTTAATGGAGAAATCTGATGGAAGAGTTGACCATCATAAGATAATTTCAGGGATGCAATGTGCTATAATGGCAGGTTGTTTATTAAGAACAGAAGAGACCATTAACATAAAGATTCAAGGTGAAGACTCAAAAGTTGTAGATTCTATTAGGGCAATAAATGCTGATTTTGCTCTATATATTGCATTGGATATTTTAGAGCAATGGAATGGAATTGACATACAACCCTTAAGAGATAGAGAGAGTTTTGTAAAAGAACATTGCCGTTGGTTAAAAAATATCGCTGTTCTTAATGATAAAAAACAAATGAGTTTTCCATTTTTTGCAGTTTCTCAGCTTTGGTATTTAGCAGAAGAACTTTGTATAGCCGAAACTCACGGATAGATGGTTTGCAAAAATGGAAAAGATAAGGGATGATGTGGTTAGAGTTACGGAGTGGAATACTGCGGATTATGGAATAGTGAATCTGTGGGATGTGGTTTGAAGATTGGAGGTGAGGATATGAAATTAATACCATCAATAGAGATACTTAAAGAAAGATATAAAGATATTATGGATAATCAGGATATTACAGCTTTATCTTGCTGGAAAGAACCAAACTTTGATGAGCCTTGCGATGATGAGGAATATTTACAACGTGGCTTAGACAATGCTGATGCAATGAGTAAATTATTTGAGGAGGCGTTATTGCTGATTTGATTTATGGAAAAATATTCTCCTGAACGTATTTTAAAAGAGATTGGTGATGACAGGATTGTATCTCGCATTTATTCTTTAGAGCAAATTTATAATAAACTGATGCTCAAATGGTCAGAACATATTGAATTAAATTTATCTATTCTTAGGCATTGCGTTGAGAGTTATCATTGTGATGTCTTTAGAACCAAGATATTTCATAATATTGATTTTGCAGACCAACATAAGAGAGCAGCATATACTATGCTTTGGATTTCTAAATTAAAGCCTATTCAGATTTCAAGCAAATCGAGAATAACCAAAGCCTTACTTATGATAAATGAATATTATGGTATTGCCTGTGGTCTTGACCATCTCAATATTTCAACCAAAGACCTTTTAAAGATTGAACCAAAATATTTTGCAAATATGCTTTATACGCTCCATAATCGTAATGTTGATGGTTTGGTGTTGTCATCGCAGATATATTTACTTGAAAAGGCTTTAAAGCCGAACGGAACAAATGGAGTAGATTGATACTGTTCCCGAAAATGAGAGGGTAGAATGAAAAATCATATATTAGAAATGAATAAATTTGATGAAGAAGAACTAACTCCTAAAGAGTATTTGAATTTAACAGATAAGCAGAGAAGAGATATAAGGAAAGCAACACCTGTAATAAAACAGTTTGGGAGTAGTTTAGATAGCACTGATTTTGTAAAAATGGTTGTCAGGTGGAAAACTCCAAAATATAAGGTAGTTTTTGAATGACTCCTAATAAGAAACCTAATTTTGTCTATGGGACTCATGTAAAAAGAAAAGAGTTGGAGAGTAAAAATGGTCAATAGAGCAGTGTTTCATATAATATATGATGGTCAAGCCTTACAAAATAATGAGATGGACGTAAAAGACCTTGCCCCTTCTTTACTTGCATTATCTGACCTGTTTGATGAAGCGAACCATATATTAAATAATGGACAAACCAAGATAGGACTAAATGTAAAAGCATCATTTAAGACAGGGTGTTTTGGTGTTGAATTAACAGTTGTGCAAGATATGTTGTCAAGCATAAAGAATCTTTTTAAAGATGAGAATGTTCTCAATGCTGCGACCATAGCAACTTTAACGGGGTTTACGTTAAAAGATATAGTAAAACCAACTTTAATTAGTTTTATAAAATGGTTAAAAAACCGTAAAATAAAACAAGTTGAGCTTTTAAATAATGGTCTTTTGCGTGTTATAGTTGATGATGAGTCAATAGAAGTAGAGAAGAAAATAATTGATTTATATAGAAATTTTAAAATAAGAAAAGCTCTTGAAGCTGCTATTGTAAAGCCTTTAGAAAAAGATGGGATTGATAGTTTTGCTTGTTCAGAAAATATGCCATCTAATAATGAGCAGTTATTTTTTTCTATTTCAAAAGAAGAGAGAGAGTATTTTATAGCAGTAGAGCCAGAAGATGAGCAACTTGAAGAGGTGCAGACAGAAGTATATTTGCAATTATTGAGCATAGCTTTTCAGGAAGATAACAAATGGCGTTTTACAGATGGCTCAAACAAGTTTCATGCAGAGATAAAGGATGTTGAATTTTTACAAAGAGTTCAATCTAATGAGATTGCTTTTAGGAAAGATGATTTGTTGAAAGTAATTCTTGTAATAAAGCAGAAAATCACTAATAAGGGTTTGCGTCCAGATTATCAGGTTTTAAAAGTTCTTGAACATAGAACTATATCAAAACAGATGGATTTGCCTTTTTGAAAAAAGATTAATCGGAAATTCCGATTTTTCTCTCTTGACATTCTCCAGCTTTTTGTTTTAAGATTTAACCATTATCTGCCCAGATGATGAGTTTCCTTCACTTAGAAGGAAACGACAATGCAAGACAACAATTCAAATACAGCTATTAAAGCCAATGAAGGTAATGGTATTTCTACCGCTACCGAATCATTGGCTTTTTGTGTTTCAAGTCAGCCAAAGAAAAACCGCAGACTTACCCGCACCCAAATCCAGCAATTCAAATCTTCAAAACAAGCATATCAAAACAAGCTCTGGAAAGCTCTTATCGGCTACGACAATGAGACTTTCGAGTGGAGGTGTTGTTGATATGATAAAGGTTCAATTCGCATGTGGTTGTCTGATGACAATAACAGAATGTGCAAGAGATAAATACGCTAAAAATTATATTTGCCCTGTTCATGGAGGTAAAGAAAAGACAGCAATCTACTACTACTGCATAGAATGTGGCATTGAGATAATCAAAAACTATCAAAAGAGAATCTCTGGCAATTGTCATAATGTTCGTTGTGAGCCTTGCAAGAGAGCAAAGAATATTGAGAGAGCAACTGCAAGGAATAAAATTGAGAGAGAGTTAAATAAAATATCTCTCTCCCAAGATTTCAAGCCCAAGCAAAGAAGAACCAGAAAAAAGATTATAGGTGTTACTCAGAATAAAGCTGATTGTGAGCATTATGACTACTGTTTGAGTAAATACGCCCACGACCGCGAATGGCAACATAAGACAATGCCCTGCAAACACTGTCAGAAATATAAGAAAGGTTCATTAGATATAATGAATCATGCAAAGTATGAGTCTGATGCGTGCAGTGTTGATTACAGATACTCTATAAGCTGTAAAAAACCAAAGGCAAGGTGAACAATGATGATGATGACACTTCAACAAAGAGAACATGAATCAGAACTTGCTTTAATTGTGGCATTGCCATTGATGATAATGAATATTGATAGAAAATCAGTTAAAGGTAAAAGAATAGGCGGTATCCTTGACAGGCTTACAAAGCATACAGTTAAAGCAGCTAAAAGAAATCCTGCACCCGTCCACCCTTATGATAGGGCATACTGTTTGGACAGGTTAAGTGAGTTCTTTGATGCTATGAACTGGTCTGACAAAGATAAAGTTGATGTAAGAATGATGATGAGCTTTCTATTGGGGTTAATAGAAGAGAGTTATTCATACTATCCCCAAAGCATTGTAGATGCCCTTAATGATGGCTTTGAAAGGCTATCAAAAGAAGATGAAGAAGATGTGAAATATATCCGTGAAGCTGAAAAGGCTCTTACAATTTGGAGACAAGGATTTAAAAAATATATGAAGGAGGCTGCGTGATGGAAAAAATACATAGACCAACACCTGAGCAACTTGCGGACGTTTTAAAATTAGTTTTTATGATGATTGAAACTGGATTGATGTTTGTGCCAATTCCAGTATTTAATAATCAAGAACAGAATGAGCTGATAGAAAATTTGATGGAAAAAGTGAATATTTGGAATGATTATGTTGAAAAACAGGAAGGTGAATGATGGAACAAATAAACATATTAAGAAGAAAAGATGTTGAAGCCAAAACTGGATTAAAGACTTCAACTCTCTATTGGCAAATAAAACATAAGACCTTCCCAAGACCTATAAAGTTGGGAGAGAAAAGTTGTGGTTGGTTGGAGTCAGAGGTTAATCAATGGCTGTCAGATAAAGTTGCTTTGAGAGATTCAAGATAATCAGCCCACCATTGCATCATTGATGCCCTTTCTTTGAGATATTGAGCGTGATTATAAGCAGCCCGCACAGAGTTTGTTTCAGAATGTGCGAGCTGCATCTCTATTAAATGAGATGAGAAATTATTTTCATGTAAAAGAGTTGAAGCCATAGCCCTGAATCCATGCCCTGTCATCTCATCTTTTTCAAATCCCATACGCCTTAAAGCTGCAAGAACAGTATTTTCTGACATAGGTCTGACGGTAGTTCTAACAGAAGGAAATACATACCGTCCATTGCCTGTTAAGGTCTTTATATTATTCAGAATATCAATAGCCTGTTTAGCCAATGGCACAATATGAATCCGTTTCATTTTCATTTTATCTGACGGTATTTTCCATAGAGCATTATCTAAGTATATCTCTGACCATTCAGCATGCCTTAATTCAATTGGACGCACAAAAACCAACGGGGCAAGCTGTAAAGCACACTTAGTTATATACCCGCCTTGATAAGCATCTATGGCTCTTAGAAGTTCACCTACCTCTTTCGGATTAGTGATAGCACTCATATTTTTTGGACGGCAGGGAGTTAAAGCTCCTTTTAAGTCTGCTGAAGGATCACGTTCTGCCCTTCCTGTGATTATCCCATACCTGAACACTTGCCCCATAATTTGCTTAACTCTATGAGCAGTTTCAATAATGCCCTTATTTTCAATTTGCTTTAAGAGATTCAAAACCATAGGCGTTGTTATTGTTGATATTTCTAAATGCCCTATTAATGGCAGAATATGATTATCTAATCTTTGTTGCACCGTTTCAGCATGGCTTTTCTTCCATATAGCTTTTTGTTTATCAAACCATTCCATAGCAATTGTTTTAAAATAGTTTGTCTCAGGAGGCTTTTCTTTTAAGAGAGGGTCAACACTCTCATTGAGTTTCATCTTTGCTTCAAAACATTTTACTCTTGCATCTTTTAGAGAGATAGCAGGATAAACTCCAATAGCTAAAGTTTTTCTTTTTCCTTCAAACTTATAATCATATCTAAAATATTTACCTGTTTGATTGACAAGCAGATATAAACCATTGCCATCATATATTTTATATGGTTTGTCTTTTGGCTTTAAAGCCTTGATAGCAGTATCTGTAAGACTCATTTTACGGTATCTCCTGTGGTTAGGTTTAAGATACCGTAAAAAATACCGTTAAATACCGTTAGCAGTCAATAGAATATATTAGAATGTATTAGAATAAAAAAAGCCCTTGATAGTTGATTTATCAAGAGCTTTTGCAATATATTAGAATTGATTAGAATAGTTAGTGGCGGAGAGAGAGGGATTTGAACCCTCGGTACCCGTTAAGATACACACGCTTTCCAGGCGTGCACCTTCAGCCACTCGGCCATCTCTCCGCAAAAATATTTTGGCAGGTAAATATACTTTCTGTTTTTTTATGTCAAGCATTTTTCAAAATAGAAAACTCAATATTTGTTTTTTTTGTATTTAAACATTCAGTTAATTTTTACCCTCTTTTTTTACCAACCAATAAGACAAATCTTGGTTTATCACTGCTCATTTGGAGTTTTTTAGTAAACAGATATTTGATTTGAATAGGTTCAATTGAGTATTTAGCAATTGTATGTAATAGCTCTTTTAGACGACAAAATGGATAGATAAGATTCAAAATTCCATCTCTTTTAAGAAAACGGGCTGCATTAAAGATAAGTTCATCAAGTGTTAATGCTATTTCGTGGCGAGCAATTGCTTTTTGAATATTGCTGTTGAGCCTACCACTACCTCTTTTTTTGTATGGTGGATTAGAAATAACTCTATCAAATCGGTAATTTACTATAGAGTTCGTTCTAAAATTGTTATGGTTAGTAGTGTTGTGTTTATCAATGTATAAAAGCTCAAACTCTTTGAATTGCACCTCTTTAATATCATTATTGATTAACTTTATTCTGCTACATAAATTATTTACTTTGATATTTTTTTGTGCAATTTCTGCAAGTTCATTTTGTAGTTCAACTGCGGTGATGTTTATATGTGGATATTTTGTTGCAAGAAGGAGTGGCATGATACCGCAACCAGTTCCAATATCAAGTATCTCTTCGTCTTTTTTTGGTGTAATATCAGAAACAAGAAGGAACGGATCTATTGAAAACCTGTATCCTTTATCGGGTTGATCTATTTGAATACTTTTGGCAATTTCAAGAAGCTGACTAACTTCAAGAAGTTGACTAATATTAGCTGTTAGAGGTTCAGTTATTTGAAATGCAGTAAATGCTCTTTTTGCAATTTCCAATTTATCTACTACCTAAGTAATTCATCTATCCACTCTTCTTATTTTAAACACTATATCTTTTACCAATTCCGACTTAAGAGCTTGATTCAATTGTGTAATCATATCTTTTTTAAGGAATTTAAGTTGCTGCAACCAGACTGAATTTGAGACATAAACAGTAAGGATACCATCTTTAAATGAAGCTGGCTTAGTCTCTTTAGCAATAAACTCTTTTACTGCAACTTTCCATACACTCCATATCGTCATCATCTCCTTATCAGCACTGGGCTTGATATTTTTTAATATATTTTGGAGTATATCACCTATATGTATCAACTTCCCTTTCATTTAGCCCCCTTTAAATTTTAGAAAAAAACGCTTGCCAAATAATATCTTTAATTTGGTTCAATGATAAGGTTACGGGATTTCCCTTCATACTGCTTGACTCTTTTGATTTTTGGGCAAGTAACTCTATTTGTGATAATTCAAATTTTGGCAAAGCTATAGAACAAATCTCTTTAATTTTAAGATGGTGTAGAAGCTCATTGATATAATTAATAAGGTCATTGCACTCTGCTGAACCAGTGTTGTTAGTTAAGATTTCGGCAATCTTGCGATATTTATTGAGAGTTATCTTAATATGTTGGGCGTTTTCAATTTCTTGGCTATTACTAATATGGTTACTGACCACATTGCTTTGGTTTTGGCTCATTTCAATATCGTTGGCAACTCTTATGTTTGCAGAGAGAACTGGTCCGAGAAGTGAAGCACATAACAATCCATGTGAAGCATTAACCATTCCGCCCATTGGACCTGCAATACCATGGACAGCACCAAGTTTTGCATTGGAAAGGGTAATTCCGCTCAATAGTGCAGCAAGGGACATATCTGATCTTGCCTCAATGTTAAGTGGCTCACTATATGCTTTTTTGAATGAACGTGCTACCCTTCTGATGCCTTCTTGAGATAGAGCATCAGTAATAGGATTAGCAAACTTAGAGGTAAAAGATTCAATAAGCTGTGTAAGTGCATCCATTCCAGTTGTAGCAGTAATTTTAGGAGATGCAAAGATGGTAAGCTCTGGATCAATAATAGCAATATCAGGATACATCATGTTGCTTCTTAAGCTCACCTTTACTTGATGCTTATTTGAAGCGATTACAGCATTGCTTGTAACTTCAGCCCCTGTGCCTGAAGTAGTTGGAATTGCTATCATTGGCAACGGCTTTTCAGTCAGAGGGACTCCATCACCAATCACCTCAAGGTATTTCATTATATTATCAGTGTTAGTCGTCAAAGCTGCAATTGCCTTACCAGCATCAATTACACTACCACCTCCAATTGCAACCACAAAGTCAACTTCTGATTTTCGTGCTAACTCAACACCATTAATAATATCATCAATAGAAGGTTCTGAAGGTTGTGCAAATAATTCACAAGATATAGCACTTCTCTTTAAACTATTTATAACCTCCCCTGCCCTACCCTTATTTTTTCCTGTAATCACAAGAGCTTTATCTATTTTAGATTTAATTTTTACTTCAAATTTAGAAGCAAAGCCAGAATCAGAAATATTTCTGCTTTTGCTATATAAACTTGGAATGTAGTCAACTATATTCTTTGAAACGCCTTGTCCAAAAATTATCTCTACGGGTGAGAAAAATGAAAAATTCAATGCCTTTCTCCTACTTGCTATATTGGATATGTAGCTCTCCTAAATAATTTGTGGAAATAAAAATATTCAATATTTACAAGTAGAGACGCACAGCAGTGCGTCTCTACTTTCAATAACAGAGTGAGCATACATTATTAATCAAAATTTATACCTCTCGGACAACAATTCATTAAATGTTGATATTGACACTTCATAGCTAAAACCTCTGTTTTTTAGATAATTCATAACCTTACTTTTGAATTTATCATCATCGTAACTATCCCAGAGCTTAATTTTATTTTTAACAGCAGAAAAAGCAGAAGCATATTCGTCAACATCCATGACGCAAGACTCTATGGTATCAACTCCAACTCCTTTTTGCCTCAACTCATATCGAATAGCAAATTTTGATTTGGGTTTAAAGCGTTCTCTTTGTTCAACAAACATTGCTGCAAAATCTTTGTCATTCAAGAGATTTGCCTTTTCAAGTTTTATAATCGTATTATCTATAACCTCTTGGCTAAATCCTTTTTTTTCAAGATAGAGCCTCATTTCATGCACACTTCTTGCCCTTGGTGCTAAATATCTTATAGATAATTGATATGCTTTTAATATCTCTTTTTCACTCATGGTTTTTTGGCTATATCTCTCTTATCTTGATTCATTGATCTCTTTTATTCACAGCTTGAGCTTGTTGAATATTCTTTTGCAACTATTGAAAAGGGAAGCCTCTTTTCTGGTAAAACCTGCCAACATATATTTAATCTTGCAAGTTCTGCCTGATCTTGCTGCCTTATTATTGAGTGTAATGTAAACGGATTGCCTGATTTGTGGCGTATCTCCGTATGCGATATAATGAAATCACCATACAAAGACTCTTTATTAAAAACGACATCAATTGTCGCTGGAAAGAATTTAGATAAAATATTTTCTGGAACGGTCTCAACTCCCCACCCCACAAATATTGCGTTATTAACATGCCCATTCAAATCCAAATCGTGCATTCTTACTTTAAATGGCAACTGGTAATGGGTTGTCTCTGGTTTTATAACCTCTGAAAAATGAGATTCTAACCCCTCATTTTTCTCTGTAACTTCAATATTTTTAGAACTAAGAGGTAACTCTTTATCCATAAATCTACTAAGTCGGACAGGTCGCCCACTTTTTTTATTGATCATTATCCAACAACCTTTAGCATTTACAAACTCATTTTCCTCTTTTTCTATCTCTTTGATTGCAAAATTTTCTTCTCCATTATTTATATTTTCTTGACCATCTTTTGTAATTGTAAGAACCCTTATCTCATAAAGGTTCTTACATGGAAACCTGTACGTCTTAACTCTTACTTTCTCTTGCCAATCTGGGTGGTTTTTAATCTCAATGTGATAACGAAATATGACCCAACCAAGATTCTCCTTTGCTAACTCAAAACCAGATGTACCCATAAGATGGGCGTGTTCTGAAGCCGCATCTTGTAAAAAATTCATTATACTTACTATTTTTATTGTTCCATGTTTTGCTATCGTGGAGTACCCAATGGTTGTCTTTTTTTCGTAAATATTTGAGTTATCTTCTATATTTATCATCATTTCTCATCGCAACTTTTATCAATTTTTCTTCTATAATTTTTATACTTCCAAGGGGGCATAACATAAGCAGCTTCGCTGCAATTATTGTTGGATTGAAATTCCTGAAAAATCAAATCTTTTATTCTTGGGCTAAATGAACCTCTGAACCATCCCCATCACAGAGTAGGCAAGTTGGGCAGCCGCAAAATCTGAAGCATGATCACCCTCAATTGGTGCAAGTTCAACAACATCAAATCCTATCACCTCTCTTGTCCTAATGATATTTTCAAGCAAAATCATAGTGTCATACCAGCCAATACCACCCGGAACAGGTGTTCCTGTTGCCCTGATTACAGAGGGATCAAGTCCATCAACATCTAAGGTGATGTAAACTTTTTTGGGAAATCCTGATGGCAAAATATCGTAATCAACATTAGATGTAGATGCAGATTTATAAACAAAATCAGAGTTCAAGTCAGGCTTAGAACTATATTTGGCAATAGATGTTATGCCTTTAATATGAATTTCTCTTGCATCTATAAACTCAATATTTTTCTCTTTTCTAAAAACAACCTCTTCATGGGAGATTGCCCGCACACCAATCTGAAACAGAGGAATACCAAGATCATCAACAGCTCTGTGCATTACACAGGCATGGCTTAATCGGTTGCCATGATAGGTATCTCTAAGGTCAGCATGGGCATCAATCTGAATAATACCAAATGGTGTTGTTGAGTATCGTTTAAATGCCCTGAGAGAACCAAGTGTTACTGTGTGTTCTCCACCAAGCAATACAGGAATCGCATTAAATGAGAGTGATTTAGTAACCGCATCTTCAATACGCTCTAAAACCAATTCAGGGTCGCCTTTGCAATCAATTGGTAAAGCTGTATAAATACCAGCATCACGGATAACAGATAAAGATTGCGAATAGTCCCACGCCTCAAGCTGATCCGAAGCCTCAAGAATTGCCTTTGGTCCTAATGCTGTCCCATTTTTGTATGATACTGATAATTCCATTGGTGCTGGAATTACATGAAAAAGACACTCATCTTCTTTTGTTTTACCTTCAACTATCTCTGATTCTAAGAATTTCAAATTTTTATGCTCCTGAGTAATTAATGGATTTTTTTTTGATGGGTTGGGTTTTCATAAAAGAAATGCCGATTTCGGGCTTTTTAAGATGCATTAGCATTAGATTTGACAACTTTTAAAAAGTTGTCAAATCTTAAAATAGCAGATTATGATAGTCTATGTTTAAAGTCAGAATAACCAAACTCTCTCACCATCTCAATTTTTTTATCATCTTTTCTGATTAAGGCAATTGAGGGAAGTTGAACTCCGTTAAACGTGTTAGTTTTTACCATTGAGTAGATCGCCATATCTGTAAAAACGAGTTTATCTCCAACTTTGAGTAGCTCTTTAAAGGCATACTTTCCTGCAACATCGCCAGCAAGACAGGATAATCCGCCGATCCTGTAAATATATTGCTCTTTTTTATAGCTATTTTCTTCCAATTCAGTGGTATTGGTAGATAGATCATCTGGGTTGGTTGAGTTCACAATATTTGGGCGATATGGCATCTCCATCACATCAGGAGTATGGGCAGGCACGCATCCATCCATTATAACAATATCTATATCTGGCTTATCGTTTATAATATCTAAAACTGTTGCCACAAAATATCCTGCATTTAGAGCCACTGCTTCCCCGGGTTCAAGATAGACCTGAACACCCCATTTTTGTTGGAAATCGTTTATAATTTTCTCAAGCAACTTTATATTGTAACCAATTCGAGTAATATGGTGCCCACCTCCAAAATTTACATATTTCATTTTGGGAATAAATTCAGCAAACTTTGACTCTACAGCCTTAACAGTTCTCTCTAAACAATCAGAATCTTGTTCACAAAGATTATGCCAATGAAGACCAGTTATCACCGAATCAAGAGGCTCTTTTTTTGAATCTATAAAATGTATTGAATTGGCATGTTTAATAAAATTAGAGTATTTCACTCCAAGCCTTGAACCAGAAGCACATGGATCATAAATTGGAATTGCCCCTTCTGAATGTTCAGGGTTTATGCGGATAGCAAACTCAATCTCTCTATTAAGCTCTTTTGCTTTTTTTTTCACTAAAGGGATAAACCGCCTAAGTTGAGCAAATGAATTGAAAACTAAATGATCTGTGGTTTCGCACAAATCAAGAATGTCTTTTTCAGAATAAGCAGCCGCAAAGGTATGAACCTCTTTTTTAAACTCTTCGCGACCAAGCCTTGCCTCATGTGGAGAGCTTGCACAAACTCCATCTAATACTTGGCTTAAAAGTGGAAAGACCCTAAACATTGAAAAACATTTTAGAGCAAGCAAAATCTTACAGCCAGTATTTTGTTTAACTGATGAGAGAATATCAAGATTTTTGGCAAGAAGAGACTCATCAACAACAAAGCATGGGGTTTTTATCTCTTGAGGATTAAAGTTCATTTTTTTCCTTCTCATAATTCATCTTTGGTTGTCATGAATTTAAATGATGATAATTTTTTGCTGTCTGAATCAGGATGTTCGGGATTATACTATCCAAGATCATCAAGCTTAACGACAAATTCAACGGCAGACCTACGGCGACCACCAACGCCGATTAGCCGCAAACCAACACCCCGTAGGGCTGTCCGCTGAAATGCTGGGTTAAAACCTTTTTGCCACTAAACGATTTGATTTATAAAACAGGGCTTGAAGTTAGATTAACTGCCTGATTTCCAAGCACTACTTGATTGGTCAAGATGGTTTGAATACTTTTATCTGTGTTGATTCTTTCAGTTTTTCGTCTTCAGTAATCAGTATAAAGTCATTTTCCAATGCTGTTGCAGCAATGAAACGGTCAGCAGGGTCTTTATGCGGAAGTTCAAGAGTTCTGCTTTTGATGGCAATTGAGTGTGATAACTGTGCTTCTTTTACAGGACTTTTTTTTAGAGCTTCGGCTATCCACTCGTTTGGTGACGGTAAAAGTTCAATCCGCTTTTTCTCAGCTAAAATTAAAGTTTCCCATACCGTAATTGGAGATATGAACAACTCATTATCTTTGTTCTCAAGCACCTTCACAACGTTTGCGTCAAGTTTATCAGGCTCAAGGAGACTCCACAGCCATATATGTGTATCCAGCAAATATTTCATTCTGAAAGCACCTTCCAGTTATCAGTATCTTCTGCAGGTGAAATAATATCTCCTGTAATCTTGCCCTTACCCTTCATACACCCAAGCCATGACTCTTGTTCAGGATAAGAAACGGGGACAATCTTTACTAAAAATTTTCCTTTGTCCCTTATTATTACAGGTCGATGAGAATTGATTACTGAGTTGATAACATCGTAAACATTATTCTGAAAATTCAAAAGCTGCACTTCTTCCATTATATTCCTCCTTATCTTATGAGACAGCCCACGGCGACCACCAACACCGATTAACCACAAACCAACACGCCGTAGGGCTGTCCCCTAAAACGCTGGGTTAGAGCCTTTGATTGTTAAAATATTGTTTATAATTTTTATAAAATACAGTCATCTTCTTCAGGCTCTACACATGGAACAGCTTTCATAACCCTGTCAAAGTCATCTCGCCTCCCTTTTTTAGCTTCTTCTTCTAAATAATTTTCTGTTAGTATGGCTGACATTTTTTCCGCAGCAGCAAGAATAAGAAACTGAGTTGTAGATATTCCTTCTGTTTTCGAAAGCTCGTTTATTTTAGTATGCAGAGACTTTGGTAATTCTAAAGTTATAGAACTCATGATTTTTCATTCCTCATTATTTTCAAAAATTCTCCAGGAGTTACAGGCGTAATGCCAAAATGTTCTTTAACTCCTTTAAAGTCCTTTAGATTATAGGTTATTATGTATCTACTTTGCGAAGCAACAGCAACTTCTAAAACCATATCATCTTTAGGATCATTGAGCCAAGGACGCCAAAGAAAGAAGATTTGCTGTTTATGAGCAATACTACAAATATAACGCAGAAAAGCAAGAATATCCTCAACTTTACTTACCCCAGTCATATGTTCAGGTCGTGTGAGAACATCTTGATATTCAACATACAAAGGGATACTCAAAGCGATTTGAAACATATCAGAAGGAAGTTGTGATATTAAGGCATAAGAAGCTCCCTTATTGGATTTGAGGGCAGAAACAAAAATATTAGTATCAAGAATAACTTTCATTTTTTATAGTTATATTCGGTAATTGAAATTTTATCTGAGAATGTTTTCAGCCGTATGGTGGTAAATCATACGGCAAAGCATAGTAAATTATACAAAATTGAACATATTATTTAAAACAGATAAAAGCAAAAAAAATTCATTAGCTTCCTCTTATTTTTCTGGACATGTTGCGGAATTATGACCTCTTCGACCGCATATACCACATGCTCTACTATACGGACATGTTGCAGCGTTGTGTCCTGTCCTACCACAAAGTGCACATGTGGTTTGTCTTTTATTCCCACTATCTGGTGTAATCGTTGATATAAATTCTCCTACCGTTGTTACAGCGTTTGCCAATGATTTTAAAAGCCCCAGCCAATCAGTCCCTTGTGCCATTTTTGCTACTCCTCTAACGACAAGCTCAGCGGCGGCAATGGAGCGCAGCGGAATTGCCGTCCGGTGCAGCGCCTTGTTGGGCGTTAACAATTCTTTTGATCAAAGCATTACTCATTTGAACCGCTTTAATTTCATCATTTGTCGCAATTTCAATTACCTTCACAGCTTCACTTCCTGAAATCATTTCAAATTGAGATTGACTTGGGCAGAAGGTTTCATTTAAATCTCCAGGTTCAAATTTATCCAGATTGTCTCCATAACTTCTTTTGTTTGTTTTAATTATTTCCTGACCAATATCACTAAGAAAATAAACGAAGAGCTTATTTATTAATGATTCACCAAACATATTTGGATAGAAGCAATGAAAACAGGTGAAGCTGGTCGCCTCCGTAAGGTTTCTTATTGCTTTAAGTCTCCCCCTACTAAATACGCCGCAGAGTATTGGTGCAGGTTTTCGTTTTTCTATTTTGTACCAAGGATTTCTTATCCTTGTAAGGTATCTTTCATGGTATCCGCAGGATTCGCCTTCGTTAATGTATTTTAGCGCTTCTTTGTTTGGGTTATCTGTAACATTTAAACAGTGAACCGGCTTATCCAAATCATAAAGCTTTTTGAAATCATCAGATGTAAAGACTGGTTTGCGTATTTGAGGACCCTTTGTAATACATTTGCAGATATATCTATCATCTAACCCCAATTTGAGTATCTTCTCCTTCGTAAGAGCAAAAAATTCGTTTGCACCAGTTGCGATACCTCGTGTAAAAGAACCATAAAGTGACAATTTAACAAAGCCCTTTGGAATAATATTTTCTGAGAATAATGACATCAGAATTGGTGTCCATTTTTTATTAAATGGAAGATTTGAAGCATCTATTGTTTTTTGAAAATATTTACTGATATCTGAAATTTGCGCAAGATTGTCACCAGACTTAATTTGTGTAATTTTAATAGGGCTTTCAATTTTGTCGTTTTTGCAAAGCAACACGCAAACAGTCGTAGTTGCGTCTGGAAATATTTCTTTTTCGTTTGAAAAAATAATTATCTGTTTTAATAAAAAATTATCAAGAAGGCTTTTTTTTATTTCTTTTCCATAACCTGTATTGAAAAATTCAAATGGCATAATAAATGCCAAATTTCCGTTTTTTTTGAGTTCATTCAATGCTTTAACAAGAAAAACTGAAGAGATATTAGAATAGCCAATGAGTTTTTTGCCAATTTGCTTCTCAATTATTGGTAGCACATCATGTCTATTCAAAAATTTTTGAAATCTCATATATGGCGGATTACATATAATTGCATCAAACTCCTTTGGTTCTGCTTCAAGGTAATCCGTGTTGTAGAGCGTTAGGTTTGACTTATTATGGCCGTTCAAAAACGAAATTATCTTCTTATCTATTTCATATCCAACAAAATGAACCTGGTTATTTGGACTAAGTTTGATTACTTCATCATAAAACACCCCAAGTCCAAATGCAGGGTCTAAAACGACATCTGGTGCATCTCGCAAAACCCAATAAGCCATAAGGCGAGATACTGGCTTAGGCGTAAAGAACTGTCCGTAGTCCTTCCTATGGCTTATTGGGGTGTTTTTTATGTACTCAGATTCAAGCATTAATAACATCTCTCATAAATATGTTGTTATCAAGATACCCTTTACCCCCTTCGAATGTTACATAAAACAGAAGACGCCCCCTATCCAATTCTTTCATGGCTGATTTATGTTCTGGCATATCAATTCGTCCTATAACTTCTTTGCCAATTTTTACATTTATCTTTATAGTTGTCTTTCCTTGATTCTTTACATCACGCTCAATCGAAAAATTATTACCTTCGTTTTCATCATTTGAAACGAGTTCAAGGATTTCTTGGAATGAAATGACGTATGCTTTATCGAAAAATACTTGCAAATAATAATGTTTTACATTGTATTTTTGTATCCATCTATTTACCAGTGCAATATCTTCCATTTTTGGAGTGATGCTTAAATAATCTCTCTTGTGAAGTGTTTTAATGTTTTCTTTCAAATCCTTTAAAAGCTCTGTTAAATCTCTAAGCTCTTGGGTTAACGACCATGAAGAACGTCTAAAATCCAATTCTCTGAATGTATCATCCGTTGCCTCTTTTATTAGTTTGTAAATTTCATTATTTTTACGCTTTAAAAGTTCGCCAATATTTTTACTTAATATTTTTTCTCTAATTGCTCCGCATCTTCTTATCGCGTAATTCTGTCTCTCTTCCATGAATGCTGAATATTTTTCAATAAGAAAAGAGCTTGATCTTATTTCTAAAGCAACTACTGCTTTTTTTACATGGTCATCATTTTCTATATCAACATTCCTGTTCGGAAAATCAGAGAATTTGAAAATCAAAAGGTCTGGCCTCTTTCCTATTGTATTTAGTTCCCCCTGATATTCAGAATAGAAATCAGCAAAACCTTCGTCACCCGCAGAAATTGAATCGGATATTCCATATTGAACGGCAAAATAATCACCAGGAAATTCGTTAATTGCTTTATAAACAACCTTTTCAGCCCAATCGCCTTGCTCCTTATTGGTAAGAAATTCAGAGTTGGCCATGGTTGGTGGACGACCTGCTATTTGTATTTCTGTATCAATATCAAGAGGCGATTGTTTTATCAGGTTCAAAATATCATTTTTGTACATGTTTTCTCCTTTTTATGGCGACCAACCATTGATTATCAGGTCATTCTTACCTGATAATATCTTAAATTCCCTATTATCAAGGAAACATTTCCTTGATAACACCCTAAATCCCAACTTATCAGGTCAATTTTCCCTGATAAGTTGATTTTAGCACTAATATCAGGTAAACGTGTCCATGATAATTTATTATCAGGTTAATGTGTTAAAAACATTATTAATCCCGATAGGTAACTTTTTACTACATATAAAATATAAATATGTCAAGCACCCAAAATAAAAAAATAATGGATGAAATTCATGATGTAATGCGTATCCACCATTACTCAATTCATACGGAACGTTCATACTGTGACTGGATTAAAAGATATATTCAGTTTCATAAAATGAAGTCACGGGACGACCTTCATGGAGGAGAATCCAAAATAGAGCAATTTCTCACTCACCTTGCAATAGATGGACAGGTTTCGCCGTCAACCCAGAATCAGGCTATGAATGCTCTGGTGTTTTTATACAGAAAAGTCCTCAAACACCCTTTTGATCAGAAAATTGATGCTATTCGTGCAAAGGAGAGAAAGCATATACCTGTTGTTATGACACATCAAGAAGTTGCCATTGTTATATCTCTTATCAAAGGCATTCAACAATTAGTAGTTAAACTCCTTTATGGCAGCGGACTCAGAATGATCGAGGCTCTCAGATTAAGGGTGCATGATATTGATTATAACCTCAAAAAAATTACAGTGCGTTCAGGAAAAGGAGATAAAGACAGGATAACAACTTTCCCTTCTTCAATAATACCGATGCTTAACGCACATCTTTCAAAAGTTAAAATACTCCACGATCACGATTTAGCACAAGGATATGGAGAGGTTTATCTGCCTTACGCTCTTTGTCGTAAATATCCCAATGCTGCAAAACAGTGGCAATGGCAATATATTTTCCCTTCAGGAAACCTATCAACAGACCCCGAAAGTGGAGTAATAAGAAGGCATCATTTAGATCCTTCAACTATCAACAAAGCAATCAGAAGTGCTATAAAAAAAGCAGGAATACACAAAAGAATCACTGCTCATACATTTAGACATAGCTTTGCTACTCATCTGTTGATGCGTGGAACTGACATACGCACTATTCAGGCATTGCTTGGTCATAATGATGTTTCAACTACAATGATTTATACTCATGTGCTTGAACAGAGTGGATATGGCGTAACAAGTCCTTTGGATGATCTTGAGTCAATAAAGGAGTCTCAGTGTTTTGAAAGAAACAGCTAAATTTTCAGCCTTAAATCTCATTGAATTGCCAGAATCAATATTATCGATAATTCCCAATAAGATAGCAGATAAATTTAGTTTTGCCTAAACTGTAGAGACGCACGGCTGGCGTCTCTACTCGTAAATATTTATTATTTATATTTCCACAAATCATGTAGGAGAGCTATAGATCAAGCCCCATAGTTCCCCCGGGATTCATAATGCTGTTTGGATCAAAGTGGCTCTTTAATGCCCGAAGCACATCCATCTGCTCAACTCCAAGATGACCCTCCATCCAAGGAGCTATCATCTTTCCTACTCCATGATGATGGCTTAACGATCCCCCAAATTTTGCGATATTATCAATAATACCATGTTGAAAATCTCTATATTCATCTATATCAGACATTTTTGCGATAAAAATAAAATAGATATTTGTTCCCTGAGGATAGAAATGGGAAGCATGAGTCATACAGATTGTTTTGGGTCTTTTCTTTACAAACGCCCTTACTCCCTGATGGAGATTGTGGATATTATCCCATGTAACACCAGACTCAAGGGTGTCTATCATAATGCCGTAATCATTTAAGTCTTCACGCAGATATGGGTCTTTATATCTGCCATGTTCCCAGTTCTTAACAGGAATACCAGTTAAGAACATACCACCATTTTCCTGACACAAATCACGCACCTTTCTTTTTACGTTTTTAGAAAAATCTGCCTCACCTTCAGTATGTCCAATACACAGGCATCTTTGGTGCGGTTTGAACCCTTTAAGTTTTATTGCCTGATCCAACACAGAGCCTTCAATACCATAGAGTTTTAAAGCTACATCTGTCTCTTCAGCGTCAGAGATTCGTAAAACAGATGGCATACCAAATTGACCTTGAGAGATTTCACGAGTTGCATTAACAGCAGATTCCCAATCAGGAAATATAAATGCAAAACGATTACGATTTTGCGGAAGATTTTTAAAAATCTTCATTGTAACGCTTACCAATACACCAAAAACACCTTCTGAACCTTTCATTATGTCGTTAAGTTTTGGACCTGTGGCTGTGGCGGGATAATCAAGGGTCTTAAATGTGCCTCGTGGGGTTATATATTCCTGACTTACAACAAGATCGCAAGCATCTCCATAATAAGAAGATTGTTGACCAGAACCCCAAGTCGATACCCAACCACCTACTGACGAATACTCAAATGATTGTGGAAAATGTCCGCCTGTGTAGCTCTGTTTTGCATTAAAACGGTGAGGTGCTTCATTTAAAGCAGCTTCATAATCAGGACCCATCATGCCTGCTTCAACTGTTATTGTGTGATTTGTCTCATTAAGCTCAATTACCTTATTGAGATGGGTTTGCATTACAAGGGTAACCCCGCCTTTTGTGCATTGAACTCCAAAATTTACAGAGCTTCCTCCACCATAAACATAAAGAGGAATCTTCTCTTTATCGCAAAAATTCACAATTGTCTTAATATCAACCTTGTTTCGAGGGTGAACCACTACATCAGCCACATTACCAACCAATTGATTGCGAAGAAGCATCGCCTCTTCCATTGTTTTTCCGTTTGAGTATTTGACCCGCTGATAGTCGTCAGTGCTAATATTTGATTCACCTACAATATTTTTAAACACCTCAATTTGTTCAGAAGATAATTTTATTGGAATATTGCATTTAACAGGCTCATTTCCCTCTTTTAATCTTGTTTTAAAATCAGCATCTGTCATGGCAAAGGTCTCTTTAATCATCTGAAAGAGCCTGCGGTTAGGATGCTTAAATTCATCAGGCGATCCCCATTTAAAAATAGATCGATATGATCCACGCTCTGGAGGAGTTTCATTCCATTGAGGATAAAATCCTCTATTTCCAATATTTCCAAACATTATAATTCTCCAAATTTTTTATATTTTTTCAGGATAGCCTGTAATATCTCGTATCTCTTCGTAAATCTTTTCAAGTGACGGGTAGAGTTTAGTATAGACCCTGTTAAAAAGCTG
This sequence comes from Desulfamplus sp., assembly GCA_015231615.1. Lineage (GTDB taxonomy): Bacteria > Desulfobacterota > Desulfobacteria > Desulfobacterales > Desulfobacteraceae > Desulfamplus. The sequence continues at coordinate 37,648 of JADGBE010000016.1, forward strand.
CTGATAAAGTCTTGCGTTGGTAGCGTTGGGGTTATATCTCTGTTTATAGGATACCATCGCTTTAATTGCACTCTCAAAAGAGTTATGGATATTCACACCCTTTGCAGTAACAATTGCGGCTCCAAGCCCTGAGGTTTCAAAAGTTTTACCTCGTAAAACAGGACGGTTAAAAATATCGGCTGTAATTTGGCAGATTTCATCACTTTGAGAAGCTCCTCCAGATACAGCAAGCATATTGACTGTTGTGCCACAGGCTTTTTCGATTTTTTTAAGTCCATCAAGAAGCCCATAACAAAGCCCTTCAACTACAGCTCGATAAACATGGGCTTTTTTGTGAACATCGCCAAAGCCAACCATTGCCCCTTTTGCTGATGGTGTTTTAAGTCCTGGTCCCCAATATGGCTGAACCATAAGCCCCATAGAGCCTGCTTGAGATTTGGCAAGCATCTCGTTCATCACAACTTCAGGCGGCACGCCCCGTTCTGCTGCTGCTTCAATCTCTTTGTGGGCAAATTCGTTTTTAAACCATGTAACCATCCAAAAGCCCCTAAAAATCTCAACTTCAGGATTATAATGGGCTGGAATCGGGGATGGATAAGCTGGCATGAATTTAAGCGGCTCACAATATTGTTTGGTTGTTGTCTGAACAGTTGCTGTTGTTCCAAAACTTAGACTTGCCATTAGAGGATTAAGAACACCCATGCCGATTGTCTCGCACCCTTTATCTGATCCGCAGGCAACCACAGGAGTTCCAGCATTGATGCCCGTCATAATTGCCGCCTCTTTGGAAATACTGCCAATAATTTCACCTGGAAGTGCAAGTTCAGGTAGTTTTTCCTGCTCCACAGGACAGACTTTCATATTTAAAGAGCCGCTCTTTGCCCATTTCATAGATTTATAATCAAATGGAATATGACCAATCTGCGAGGCAACAGAGTCAATAAATTCACCTGTAAGTCTGTAATTTAAAAATCCTGAAATTTGCAGATATTTATGGGTGCGTCTCCAAATATCAGGTTGATGCTGGCGTATCCAGTTGCACTTCGCATCACACTGAACTTTAATTATTGCCTCGTTCATACCAACTAATGAGAAAACGGTCTTCATAAAAGAGTTTGGGTGATACAGTGGTTTTGCTTTTCGTTGATCTAACCACGTAATCACAGGTCTTAAAACCTTACCTGTTTCATCTATATTTACCATGCTGTCTCTTTGTGCTGTAACTCCAACACCTTCAATTGCATGGTATAAATCAGGTTTTCGCTCTTTTAAAGCCAATGATGCCTTGCACAACCCCTGCCAAAAAATTTCAGGGTCTTGTTCTGCCCACCCGGGTTTAGAGCTTATGTATGGTTCATAAAGCACCTGCTCTTTGTCTATAAGCTCCCCAGTTGCGGAAAACAGGATAACCCTTATACTTTGAGTTCCGCAGTCAACAGATAGAATAGTTGATGATTTATTAAAGGCATCTGATTCAGTTTTTTGTGAATATGTGTATGATGTCATGTTGAAGTCCTAAGCAATTAAACAGGAACGCTGTATGCCCTGTGCCACAACTCTTGATACCGTAAAATTTCCTGATTAAAATGGTGATCATCCCACCCAAGAATTGGCTGACACAACTCTTTTATCCGTTTAAAATGCTCTTGACCTCCATAAGGAAGGAGCAACCCGATTCTAACCCGCCTCATCAGAAGATCGTCAAGACTACGAATCTGTCCATTTGCTGCTGAGTATGGAAGCTCTGCCCATAAATAGTTAGTTGATCCAATTCTCGCTAAATCTTCTATTTTTGAGTTTTCAACTATATTAAGAGCATCTTTTCCATAACGACCATAGAGCCTTCTCCAATCTTTTCGAGTTATCTTATTAGGATATGGAGATTTTAAGATAAGCTCTTTATCACTCTCAAAGATAGGTGTGTCAATCCCATCTCGCTCTCCTCTATCCTTAATCCTCATAAAAGGCTTTGCAGCGTTTAGAGTGTCTGCTGCTAACTGCCTGAATGTAGTTAGCTTTCCACCAGTAACAGTAACAAGCCCCTTATCCTTCCAAACAACATGCTCTCTTGACTCTTCAGATGGGTTACGCTTTCCAGAACTTAAAACAGGGCGAATACCAGCAATAGTTGCAACACTATCCTTGATTGAAAGGTTAGTATCAGGAAAAGCCCATTTAAAGCCATCAATAAGATATAAAGCCTCATGTTTTGACATAACAGGCTCTCTATCAAATCCATTTTCAAAATCATTGCTAAACTTGTGATCAACATCAGTTGTTCCAAGAAAAGTTGCCCCTTCCCAAGGAAAGATAAACACGGGACGCTTATCTTCAGGGTGGATAAAACTTATAACTTGATTGATTGGCAATAGGGAGTTGGGAAACACAAGATGGCTTCCTCTAAGGGGTCGTAAATGTAGCTTTGAATCAGGGCATGGGTGAAGTTTTGATGCCCACGCACCTGATGCGTTTATAACTACAGGAGTCTCAATGGTTCTCTCTTTTTTCAGAAAACAATCCTCAATCAAAACTCCTTTTACAAATCCTTGCTCGTCTCTGAGAATCTGTTTAACCTTAGTGTAGTTTAGTGCTGTTCCATTAGGCAATGAGTTATGACCTTGTTTTTGCTGACCATCATTAATAAGACGAAGCACAAGCCTTGCATCATCAACACCAGCGTCCCAAAAACTATAACCACCCTCTAATCCATCAGAGTGAATAGATGGCACACGCTTTAAAAATGCGTTTTTATGATAAAATTTATGCTGAATAGAACCTGCCAAAGCACTGTAAATTGTAAGACCCGCCCCCATTATCCATTTTCCGGGTGATTGATCTTTGTAAACAGGAGTAAGGAACTCTAAAGGTTCAACAAGCCCCGGTGCTTCTCTTACCAATCTTTGACGCTCTACTACAGATGTTCGAGTTAAAAGAAGTTGCCCCTGTTTCAGATACCTCAATCCGCCATGCACCATTTTTGATGATCTGCTTGATGTTCCCCATGCAAAATCACGTTGTTCGAGAAGCAACGTCTTAAGCCCTATTCTAACAGCTTCTCTGAAAACACCAGCACCTGTGATTCCCCCTCCAACTACAACTAAATCCCAGCATTTACTCAAATGGTCAATGGACATTTGCATTTGGTCTCCATGATATAAATTCCATTAGGAATAAAAATTTAATAATGCCCGAAAATTATACACAGCAATGTCATAATTTGTAGGGTTTAACCATGGTTAAACCCTACTATATTATGAACTAACTTCCATAACCTGCCATGGAAGACCATATTTATTTAGTGCCTCCATAAATGGATCAGGATCAAACTGTTCCATATTCCAAACACCAGCCTTATGCCATTTTTTCTCAAGCATCATCATAGCACCAATCATTGCTGGAACTCCTGTAGTATATGATATTGCTTGAGAGCCAACCTCTTCAAAAGATGCCTCATGGCTGCATATATTATATATAAAAATGGTCTTCTCTTTACCATCTTTTATACCTTTCATCTGACAGCCAATACAAGTGCGTCCTTGTGTCAAAGGTCCAAGAGAAGCTGGTTCTGGTAAAACTGCTTTTAGAAATTTAAGCGGAATAATTTTGTTTCCATCATAATCCACAGCATCAATGCGGGTCATGCCAACATTTTCCAAAACCCTTAAATGGGTTAGATATTGCTCAGAAAATGTCATCCAAAACCTTGCCCGTTTTAACCCTTTTAGATTCAAAACTAAAGATTCTAACTCTTCATGGTAAAGAAGATAGCACTTTTTAGCTCCAATTCCATCTGGAAAATCGTAATTCATTGACCATGAAAGAGGGTCTGTTTCTACCCAATCACCATGATCCCAAAAACGACCTCTTTGTGTAATCTCACGAATATTTATCTCTGGATTAAAATTTGTGGCAAAGTGCTGTCCATGATTCCCAGCATTGCAGTCAATAATATCAAGCTCATGTATCTCATCAAAATGGTGTTTTTGTGCATAAGCACAAAAGACATTGGTAACCCCAGGGTCAAATCCAGAACCAAGTAACGCCATAACTCCCTTTTCTTTAAATTTTTCCTGATATGCCCACTGCCACTTGTATTCAAATTTTGCAACATCAGGTGGCTCATAATTTGCTGTGTCAAGATAATCAACTCCAGTTGCAAGACATGCCTCCATAAGCGGAATATCTTGATATGGCAGAGCCAAATTAACAACAATATCAGGCTGGACTTTTTTGATAAGTGCAACTGTCTCTTCAACACTATCTGCATCAACACTAACAGTTGCGATCGTTCTTCCGCTTCTTTTCAAGACATCTTTTGCAATGGCATCGCACTTTGATTTTGTACGACTTGCAAGAACAATCTCTGAAAAAACTTCAGGAATCTGTGCACATTTATGCGTTGTTACGCTCCCTACCCCACCAGCTCCAATAATAAGGACTTTAGACATTTTTCATTAACCTCCGTTTTTTTGTTTTTATGTGAATTGTTTATTATTTTTTTATCTTTTTATAAGACTAATCACCTCTCAAAATAGGTATATCCACGCAATCCCATCTCATAGGCTTGCATGATCTCTCGTCTCTCCTGAGCTGTAATATTGCCTTTACGGACAGCTTTTTCTGCTGTCTTTCTAAACCTTACGAGAAGTCGTTTGGGGTCATACTCAACATAGGAGAGAATATCAGAGACGCTATCACCTTCAAGCTCTCCTACAAACTCATACTCGCCATTTTCAAGCACACGCACAGTTACTATATTAGTATCGCCAAGGAGATTATGAAGGTCTCCTAAGGTCTCTTGATATGCCCCAACAAGAAACGTACCAAGATAATACTCTTCAGATTCTTTTAATTCGTGTAAAGGAAGATAATATTTGATGTCATGGCGATCAATAAAACGATCAATTTTACCATCGCAATCACATGTTATATCTGCAATTATTGCATTTCTGGTTGGTTCTTCATTTAATCTGTGAATCGGCATAACAGGAAATAACTGATCAATTGCCCATGCGTCAGGAAGCGACTGAAACACACTAAAATTACAGTAATAAATATCTGATAATGCCCTATCAATCTCTGCTATTTCAGGAGTTACGTGCTTCAAAGCTTTTGATATTCGTGCAATTTCGTTTATAGTTGACCAAAATATCTTTTCAGCTAACGAGCGTTGTCTTAATGTTATTTTACCGTGGTTAAAAAGCTGACGAGCCTCGTCTCTGTAGTAGATTGTGTCGTTAAAACACTCTTGTATATTTCTAACAGATAGAGATTTAAGAGAGTCAAACATATATTTTATCTGGGCAGGCGAACCTTCAGGTAATTGGTCAGGAAGAGGCTCTGGTTGAAAGCGGGTAATATCTAAAACATTGAACAGAAGCATTGAGTAATAGGCAACAAGTGCCCTGCCAGACTCTGTGATTATCGTTGGGTGTTCAATTCCAACCTCATCAAGAGAGGTCATAACCGCTTCAATTATATCTGTGCAATACTCATTAAGTGTGTAGTTTTTGCTACTTAGAAAATTAGATTGAGAACCGTCATAATCAACTGCAAGCCCACCGCCAAGATCAAGATATTTTACGTTAGCCCCTTCCAAAGCAAGACCCGCATAGACTCTACACGCCTCATTTACCGCTGTTCTTATCTCACGAATATTTGAAATTTGAGAACCTAAATGGTAGTGAACCATCTGAAGGCATTGGAGCATATTCTCTTTGGCAAGTAAATCAACAGCCTCAATTATCTGAGTAGTATTAAGACCAAATATACTTCTCTCTCCTCCTGATTCTCCCCAATGACCACCAGCTTGAGCTGAAAGTTTTATTCTAACACCAAGAATTGGTGTTGCCCCAAGTATCCTTGAACGCTCAATAATTAAAGGTAATTCGCTTGGCATCTCAAGAACCAATATACACTTATACCCTATCTTTGTGGCGTAAAGACCAAGATCAATAAACTCCTGATCTTTATAGCCATTGCAGATCAAAGGAGCTTGCATATCTGTAAGCATAGCCATTGCTGCAATTAACTCTGCTTTACTTCCAGCCTCAAGACCATGATGATACTTAGAGCCATAAAGTGTTATCTCCTCAACTACCTGCTGTTGCTGATTAACTTTGATTGGGTATGCACCAGTAAAAGTTCCTTTATAATCAAGCTCTTTCATTGCATATAGAAAGTTCTCGTTAAGTTCGGCAATACGAGAATCAAGTATATTTTCAACGCGAAGAAGAACAGGCATTCCAAGCCCTCTATCTTCAATACCTGACAAAATATTTCTAATACTTACTGCACGACTTACAGCACCGGGAGATGGCATAACCATAAGATCACCATTTTCTGCAATGCAGAAATATCCCCCTCCCCACTCATTGACACCATAAAGATCAGTTGATTTTGTTGTATTCCATCTCTCAAAGGTATTATTCACAAAAGACTCCTGTAGTTTTTTCAAGATACAAATAGTTCAATATAAACGAAGTAGGGGCAACCAAACGGTCGCCCCTACAATTTCCTCTTCGTTTGCTATGCTTTAGAAACGTGATCTTAATATACAATGGGTTAGCTATCTAAGGCAAAGATTATTTAAAACACATCAATTCCTTACAATTTTAAAGATGGCTCAAAGCTCTTTAATTGTTTAGGAAACAAAAAGAGAATCTCATGTTTTAAAACGGTTTACCATCTCATTAAGATTTTTTGCAAGAGCGTTAAGTTTGCCTGCGTTTTCATTGACTCTGTTACAACTTTCGGACATTTCAGCAGCAGAGCTGTTTATCTCTGCAACCTGATTTGTTATCTCTGCTGCGGCAGATGATGTTTGGGATAGATTCTCATTGATCTCGGAGATTCCATCAGAAGATTGGGATACATTGTGGGAAATCTCATTAGTTGTTACAGACTGCTCTTCAATAGCACCCGCAATTCCAGATACAATTTCATTCACCTTATCAACAATCTTTGATATGTTGTGGATATTCTCGCCCGCAAGTTGGGTTGACCCCTGAATCATGTTAATCTGCTCATTTATTTTCAAAGTGGCATCTGATGTCTGACGTGCTAAAACCTTAATCTCACTTGCAACCACTGCAAAGCCTTTGCCAGCCTCCCCTGCCCTTGCAGATTCAATGGTGGCGTTGAGTGCTAAAAGATTAGTCTGATCAGAAATTTCCGTAATAACTTCGGTGATTTTACCTATCTCTCTTGCAAGAGTTGTCAGTTTATCAACATTTTCCTTAGCCATGGTTGATTGATTGACCGCTTCATTTGTTATTTTGCTTGCCTGTGATGTGTTCTTTGCAATCTCGTTTATGGTGGAGTTCATCTCTTCTGTAGCCCCTGCAACCATGTTAATATTGGTTGTGGTCTGTTCCATGGCTGATGCAACAGATTGAATATTTGAGTTCATCTCCTCAGAAGACCTGTTTGCAACATTAATTTTTGAGAATATATCCTGTGCATTTCCGCTCATCATATCAGATATAGATGTCATCTCTCCTGCATTTGATGTGAGCATACCTGAATTCTCTTTGATTTGCAGAATCATCTGCTGAAGATGCTCAACAAACTTATTAAACCAGTGGGCAAGTTCTCCTGCCTCATCTTTTGTCTTCACTGTTATGCGTCGGGTCAAATCGCCCTCCCCTTCCGCAATCTCCTTTAACATAAGGCTTATCTCAATAACTGGTTTAGAGATTCTCTTTGCAACAAAAAATGTAGCAACAATAATTGAGAGACAAATTAAACTCATAAAAATAACCTGTTTTAAAATGGTTGAAAAAAGCATTTGATTTATCTCAGCCTCTTTTTTTGCAACCGCCTTTTTTATGTCATCAACATAGACCCCTGTTCCAACTACCCAGCCATAAGGCTCAAAAAGCCTGACGTAAGATATTTTCGGGACTGGTTTATCTTCCCCGGGTTTGGGCCACATATACTCAACATAACCCTCTCCTTTTTCTCGACATAAAGTGTTCATTTCACGGAAAAGATATTTCCCATTAGGGTCTTTTGATCCACTAATATCTTTACCATTAAGCTCTGGGTTTGTTGGGTGCATCACCATCTTAAATTGTTCAAACTCGCTACTGTTAATCTCATGTATCCAAAAATAATCTGTGCTGTCAGGTCCATATCTTAAAGCACCAACTACATCTTTACTCCTATCTTTAAATCCTTGTTCAGCCAATTCAAGAGAGAGGCTTGAACCAATAACCCAATTCCAGGGTTTAAAAAGTTTTGCATAAGCTATTTTGGGATCAGGTTGCTTTGTGCCTGACTCTCCTGAATTTGTTTGAGATTTGCCAACATTTGATGATTCAGAATTTGTTTGAGATTTGTCAACACTTGATGATTCAGAATTTGTTTGAGATTTGTCAACACTTGATGATTCAGAATTTGTTTGAGATTTGCCAACATTTGATGATTCCGAATTTGTTTGAGATTTGTCAACACTTGATGATTCAGAACTTATTTTATACCACATATAGTCAAACCAAGCCTCACCAATATCAATATTATCTTTAAGAAGGCTTGGAAATAGTGGTTTTCCCTCAATATCTTTGAGGTTTGATATATCTTTTCCAATCAATTCAGGAAATTTGGGATTTACCACTGTTTTCAAATCTGTATCAACAATCCAGAAAGTTGTATTGCCATCATATTTTAGAGAGTTGATAGTTGTTTTAGCAAAATCTTTTCTCTTTTCTTCAGATACACCATCGCCTTCTAATTTAGATATAGCTTCAAGTGAACCATAGGCGATCTCAACTGCATTTTTTAATCTATGGCTTACTACTGCTTTAATGCGAGTTAGGTCATGGGCTTCACGATACGCTGTCTCAATTATCGAGTAGGCGTTGCCAGTCATAACTTTTAAAGTTTCAGTTTTATGGTTAAGAAGAGTATCTTCTACAGCTTTAAGCTCAGTATCTCTCTGCTTTTTAATTGAGTTAATAGATACACTCATGGAAGTAATACCAAGAGCTACAACTACACAAAGAACTAAAACCATTAATTTTGTTGTGATTCGCATATTTTCCCCCTTAATTTTGTATGTTAGATTAAAACAGCAGATTATTTGTTCAAAAGCTCATCTTATCGCATGAATACAACACTTTTATTATTGACCTTTAACAATTAAATATCATTCAGTTAATTAATGAGACAATTTTTTAATTCAATAATAAATCACTCTATTTAAGTCAAGAAGGAAATATAGCTATCATTAACTCTTGTTAGGTTAGTTCTAATCTTAAGTGTTCTTTCTATTATGACGATTAGATTATAGTAATTTGAAAAGATTAGATTCTACAATTTTATTAGATTCTACAACTTTGAAGAATATGGTATTTTTTTAAAGTTCATCTTTCAATCTTCAATATAACGATAGGAGGTTATTATGGAAACAGGAAGTATTGGTAAAACTTCAGCAAATCTAAGTTATGAAGTGAAAAAGTTCTCTGGTTCTATTAAGAGTGCTTACGGTATTAGCAGTAGTGAAGGTAATCAAGAAGTTAAAAAAGATATGGAACTAAACGTGATGATGAGCAGTTTTAAGTTCCAAGTATCTTCTAACACTTCTGATAATCTTACCAATCAAGGTCAATTAAAGTCTCAATTATTAGAACGGCTCGGAATTGGAACTTCACAATCTACATCTTCTGGCTCCTCCATTTTGTCGCCCAAAGTTAATACTAAAGACGACCTTTTTGGTGAAGATGGTTATTGGGGTGTCAAGAAAACATCAGGTCGAATCAGCGATTTTGTAATTGCTGGTGCAGGTGATGATATTGAAAAGCTCAAAGCTGGTAGAGAGGGAGTTTTAAGGGGATTAAAAGATGCTGAAAAAGTATGGGGAGGCACAATGCCAGATATAGCTTACCAGACTATTGATACCTCTTTGAAAGCTATTGATGAAAAGATAAAAGAACTTGGTGGAAATGTAGTTGATATTACCGCATGATTTATAATCATTTGACCTCCTACAAAAATAATTCAAGTTTTGCAGGAGGTTTACTATTTGGCTATATATGAACTTTACTATTTGGCTATATTTGAACTATAGAGATTCAAAGAAAAAATGTATTTCATGTTGTCTGAATATCTGACCTGTGCTATGGAATCGTAATTTAGCTCTGGGTAATAAAAATCTCAAATTGGACGCGTAAAATATATTGCAATCGGTGTATCTTTCCCCACGGAATAAACAAATATGATTGATACTTTTTATAGAGTGATTCTTAAAAAATGTGGCACAAAGGAGAATCTAAAAGCATTATCCAACTTTTTGGTTAAGGAGTTTAAACTTACCTATGACAAAGCTGAGTTTATACTCAATAATCCTCCTGCAATATTAGGAGATATGAGTAAAGAAGATAGTGCAGAACTTGCTTTGAATCATCTACACGGGCTTAATGCAGAGTGTTCTATCAAGACCGTTGTAAAAGACAAAAGGCTTCCATTTAGCATAACACTTAAACATTTAAAGTGGATATCCAAAGAGTTTAGCAAAACTTTAAGAGCATGTGTGGAGACTACACTTTTTTATGTTACTGTTGAACCTAATGACAAAGAGATGTTTATTCCCTCACTTATTGGAAAAAAAGATGCTCTTGAAGAGACATTCAGGTATAGCGATTCTGTGTTTGTAATAGATGACAGAACTTTTATTCTTCTTGGTTTTGCAAGCGATAGAGATGGTTCTGAGGTGATTTTAGATAAAATAGTTAATTTTGTTGAGACACACATACATAGAGATATTGTTATTAATGTAGGAACGTCCATTATCCCTGAAGATGGCAAATCTTTTTACGATCTTATGGCAGTTGCAAAAAAAAAACGTTTTTCATTTAAAAAAGATGTTGCTGGTATCCCTCAAAAAATTGAAGTTATTCAAGATAGCACTCAACCACGTAAAAAAGAGGTATCTCTCTCTGATCTTCAAGTTTTTACGCTCTGTTTTAACAAAGCAAGAGGAAAGTTTTATAACGATCTAATCTCATTGCCACCTGATGTTTTATGGGGTGCTTTGAGCCGTATATCAATATCAGATCAAAAGAAATTTTTTTTAAAACTTCCCCATGACTCATCACTTACACCGTTTTTAGCTGAAAAGATAAAAAATCAATCTGATCAAGCTGATGTTGAAACTGCAAGAAAAAAAGTCCGTAGAGTCATAAGCGAAATGCAGCTTGTCGAGAATCTAAAAGAGAGAAGTGAACACCAAAAACAGATAGTTGGCAACCTCCAGCAAATAGATTCTATTTTTAACATTCCAACGATTGCATTACAGGTTTATAAGGTTGCGTCAGACCCAGAATCTGATATTGATACTATATCTGCAAATATCTTGCTTGATCCCTCCCTTAGCATGAAGATACTCAAAATCGTCAACTCTCCATTTTATAGAAGAGCTGGGCAGATGAATTCAATAAAAGATGCTGTCTTGATACTTGGTAGAGATGAGATTGTTAATATGGCTTTTGGGCTATCTCTTTCAAAATCGTTTTTGGATGCAAACCTAAAAGGGCTGATAAACCCTGAGATACTTTGGAAGCATTCAATGGAGACAGCTTTTATTGCAAAATATTTATGTGAAAATATTGCTGAATTTAAAAATTTTGGAGCTTTTACAGCAGGGCTTTTGCATGATCTTGGCAAAGTATATTTAATAGAAAACTTTTCACATCTTTATGCTTTAGTTATTGATAGGGCAGAAGATCACGGTATCTTGGCAAGTTCTGTTGAGCAGGAGCTTCTTGGCATGGATCACGGTTCAATTGGACGTATGATTGGTGAATATTGGAATCTTCCAAACCCGCTCGTTCAGGCAATCGGATTTCACCACCAACCGTCTGGCGCACCTGATTATTCCACATTTGCAGCAATAATAGGTTTTGCAGACTATTTGGTAAATATGGCGTCTGCTGAACAGGAGCTAAAGCAGTCAAAGCTCAAGCAGCTTTTTAAAGTTGACCACATGATTATGATGAAAAAGCTCTTTAATGACTTTGGCACTAAATTTATTGAAAATGCCTTTGAAAATACTTTAAGAATTCTTGATGAGAGTGCTGAACTCTTTAAAAAAATTGGGTGAAGTTAGCTGTAAGGAGAGAGATAAACTATCTATGAATGCACAAAATATCACAACTACTCAATTTGAAATATTTAGAAAAAATTATCTATCTGTCCAGACAAAATATGAGGAGAAGATAAGAGAGCTGTCAATAATCAAAGAGATGAATGTAACCATGCAGCAGATTGACCATATTGATCAAGACCTTATATGGATACGCCATTTAGAGTGCATTAAAAAATATAAAAATCTTGCTGCTGCTGTCCTATATTTCTCCAACAACAACGTCATTAAAAGAGATCACTTTTTCTATACTGATTTTGAAGAGCCTTTTGACTGCACATCTTTCAAAAATATCTCATTTTTTAAAAAGATACTGTCTGAGAAAACTACTGTAATTATGGAGAACCTTGATGAACCCTATCTTTTTAGCGAACTTAACTACTCATTTTATGGACAACCTATTTTATTTAGCGGAAAAGTTATTGCGGTCTTGATGCTCTTTTCAAGACAAAGAACGGCATTTGAGCAGGCAAACCGTTTTTTTTACAGCATTGTCTGTGATAACTTGTATAACAACATGGTATTTTTACGACTATATTATGGAAAATTAGATGAAGAGAAGCAGATGATTCAGTTAAGTCGATTTTTCTCTAAAAATGTAATAGGAGAAATTTTTAAAAAAGGTAAGTTAAAGTTAGGTGGGGAGAAGAAGCGGGTTGCTGTTATGTTTGTTGATCTAAAGGGATTTACAAGTTTTTCAGAAGAGATGGAGCCAGAAGATGTTGTTATTCTTCTTAATCGTTTTTTTTCATACATGATCCCAATTATTTTCAGATATAAAGGGACATTAGACAAACTTATTGGAGATGGAATTATGGCTGTTTTTGGAAGCCCTATAGATGATAATGAGAGTTGTTTAAATTCTGTTAAGGCGGCTCTTGAGATGTTCACGGTTCTAAATACTTTAAATAAAGAGCTAAAAAAATGTGAAAATGGTGTTCCAAATATAGATTCTATAACTATAGAAAGTGGAATAGAGATAAGAGAGACTCTTCGCATGTTGGATAACAACTCTAATATAGACAATATAAAAGATGACGGCAATGTTGAGATAAATCAAGAGCTTGAAGATGTTAGCTCCATTGGTAAAAATAGTGGAGGCATTGAGATGAGAAGATGTGTTGAGGTAGAAAACGGACTCTCTATGTCAATTGGTATTAATTATGGAGAGTTAGTTGCAGGATTTATGGGGTCAGAACAGCATCTTAATTATACTGTAGTTGGCGATGTTGTAAATTCTGCCCAAAGAATTCAATCTCTTGCTGGAAGCAATGAGATTTTTATATCAGGTAGCGTTTATGACGAGATGTGCAACAATCTTAATACACTTGAAAACTTTGAAAGTGTTATTCGCCTTGATGATGTAAAGTTAAAAGGAAAAGAGAAAAAGGTTTCTCTATATAAATTAAAACCTCTATTAAAATGAACAATCCCACCGTCGATGATGTATTCCCCCCCTAACATCTTGATAAAAATATAATGTAATGTCCAATTAACCTCCTGCAAAACCCATTTTCTATATAGTAAAATCAAAGGGTCAATTTAAGTTTTGCAGGAACCTAATCAAGAACAGATATTATTGACTAATCAGTAAAAATATTATGGATAACAAAGACAATAGTTCTGAATCTTTAAGCCGAAGTTTTATACGCGATTACCTTATAGCATTTGTTCCAGCACTCCTTTTTTTGTCTGTGTATATATTTATAGCGTTTTCTACCACCAATGTCTGGGGCATTCAGTCGCTAATATTGAAAGAAGGTATTGAAATCTATCATTTAGGACCTAATCTGGAGATACTGGAAGATAAATCAAATAAACTTGGCATAAATGACGTTATATCAGAGCAATATTCACGACAATTTGTTGTAAATAAGGAGATAAACCCGAATTATGGCTATACATCTTCTGTTTACTGGGTTCGCTTTCAACTTACCAATTCCATGCCACAAACTTTAGAGTGGCTTCTTGAGGTAGGTTATCCACTGCTTGATAAAATTACCCTCTTTATTCCTGAAAAAAAAGGTTCCTTCAGCTTCAAAGAGGCGGGCGATACTTTACCGTTTCATGCCCGCGAGATAAAAGATCGAAATTTCATCTTTTATCTGACCGTCCCTTCTGCTGATTCAACAACTTATTATATGCGATTTCAATCAGAAAGTACCATGACATTTCCTTTGATGCTCTGGTCATGGAAAACATTTACAGAGAAAAATACTGATGGACAATATGCTTTGGGAATATATTACGGCATAATGATCGTAATGATACTTTATAACCTTTTTATTTTTTACGTACTTTCAGACCGCAACTATCTGTTTTATGTTTTGTATATTACAAGTTACGGCATCTTTCAACTCACTATGAATGGTATGGCTTACCAATATTTATGGTCAGACTCTCCCTGGTGGGCTAATCGGGTAGTGCCGTTTTCTGTAAGTATGTCATTGCTATGGGTTATTGTTTTTTCCAAATCATTTTTAAATACAGCTCATTTTACACCTAAACTCGATAAATTTTTAATTTTGCTGGTAGGTTTGATCCTTATTACCGCTATTTTATCTTTAAACATTGCATATTCGATTTGCGTTAAAATAAGCACTGCAATTGCTCTGGTAGCACTCTCTTCAGTAATTATTGCGGGTGTGTTATGTTTTCAACAAAATTACCGACCGGCACGTTTTTTCCTGTTGGCGTGGTCAACCTTCCTGATAGGAATTATTATAAGTATATTAAGAGGTTTCGGGATTTTACCGAATAATTTTGTAACGTCTTACGGTATGCAATTCGGTTCTGCCATGGAAGTCGTTTTACTTTCATTAGCACTTGCAGACCGAATCAACATTATTAAAAGCGAAAAAGATCTGGCACAGCAAGAGACCATAAAAATTCAGGAAAAATCCTACATTGAACTTAAAAAAGCGGAAGAAAAATATCGTGGTATGTTTGAAAATGCCACAGACGGAATTTTTCAGGCAAATCCTGAAGGACAAATCTTCACAGCAAATCCTTCGTTGGCAAGGATTCTTGGATTTAGAGAATCTGCGGAGATAACTGTCGGGACTGTTAATTTTGTATGGCAGTTATATGCTGATGATGGGGAAAGAGATGATTTTGTTGAGTTACTAAAAAATGAGGGAGTTGTTAACAATTTTGAAGCCCGGTTATATCGAAAAGATGGAATTGCAATTGACGCTTCCATAAGCATTCGGGCTGTTTATGATAACAATCAGGTTATTCGCTATTATGAAGGTATAATAGCAGATATTTCTGATAAAAAACAGGCCGTTGCCTTGTTAATTGCCAAACAGTCCGCTGAATCGTCAAATAAAGCCAAGAGTGAATTCCTTGCCAATATGAGTCATGAAATACGCACTCCGATGAACGCTATTATTGGTTTTACCAATCTGGCATTGAAAACCGAACTCTCAACAAAATTGAGGGATTATTTAACAAAGATAGAATTTTCAGCAAAGTCTCTACTTGGTCTTATCAATGACATTCTCGACTTCTCTAAAATCGAAGCGGGTAAATTAGAGATGAATGCGATCAAATTTGATCTTAATGATGTCATGAATAATATTGTTAATACTTTATCCGTTCAAACTGCGAAAAAGGGTATTCAATTAACCTGTATGGTTGAGGATATCGTTCCGGCTTTTCTTGTTGGCGATCCATTACGGCTGAGACAGGTATTGATTAACCTTGCCAACAATGCGATTAAATTTACGGAAGCTGGTCATATCCGGATTAATGTGGAATTGGTAAACAGGGACGATTTTCGTTGTATTGTAAGATTCTCTGTCAAGGATACTGGAATCGGGATAACAACTGAGCAGATGTCAAGGCTATTCCTTGCATTTTCTCAGGCAGATAGCTCAATTACCCGTAAATTTGGCGGAACAGGACTTGGTTTAACTATTTCCCAAAGTCTGGTAAAGATGATGGGCGGAGAAATATCGGTAGAAAGCGAACCTGGCAAAGGAAGTATTTTCTCTTTTACCGCTGAATTTATCAGCGTATTTAAGGAAAGTGTTCCGGTATTTCCCGATATTATGTCAGGAGAAGAGTCAACGACAGCAATCCGGTCAAATTCACCTTATGAAGAGGAGTTGGCAATCAGGGAGTCAATCAAGGGGTCAAGGATTCTTCTTGTTGAGGACAACTCCCTGAATCAGCAGGTCGCAATGGAGATACTTGCAGATGCAGAGTTGATTGTGGATATAGCTGAAAACGGACAAGAGGCGATATACGCGATAGATAAAAATACTTATGACCTTATCCTCATGGATGTTCAGATGCCTGTCATGGGAGGCTATGAGGCAACACAGTTGATCAGGAAAGATGAACGTTTTGCCAATTTGCCAATAATTGCCATGACTGCCCATGCCATGAATGGGATACGCGATGAGTGTATTGAGGTCGGTATGAGCGACTATGTCAGCAAACCCATTGACCCTGGACAGTTATTATTTGTCCTCAGACAGTGGATAAAGCCTGTAGTAAGGAATAAAAGTGTAAATTATGAGGACGCAAGAGATAAAAATGAAGGGATAACAAAGCCTGATGAATCCCGTAAGCAGATTGATGTCGATCTTCCTGAAAGACTTCCCGGGATTGATATGAAATCAGGTTTGAGTCGGGTTATTGGTAACAGGCGATTATACAGACAACTTCTTCTGGATTTTGCGAGGAACTATTCATCCGTAACGGAAGAAATCAGGAATCTAATAGGAACGGATGAGCTTCAAACTGCTGAACGTATTGCCCATACAGTAAAAGGAAGTGCCGGTAATCTTGCTGTAAATGGCGTATATGCGGCAGCTGGTGAGTTGGAAAAAAGTATTGCAGTAAAAAATGCGGGGGCTTATGAGAGGCTGTTAAATAATCTTGACCGTGAATTGCAACCGGTTCTGGAATCAATAAAGGGTATTCCGCCAGAGCGTAAGGAAAAAAAATTACGGGAAGATACGCTGCTTGATCCTACAAGAATCGCTCTAATTCTGGTACAAATGGTAGAACTCATCAAACAAAACAATATAGAGGTTGAGACCTCTTTGGAATATCTTAAGGAAAATATTGGCGAGTCATCCTTCAGAGAGGAGATTGTTGATCTTGAAAACTGCATAGGAGCTTTTGATTTTGTAAATGCACTGATACCTTTACGGAAGATTGCCAATACCCTGAATATCTCTCTTGAGGGATGAGGATGTTCTGGGGAGGTATTAAGCCTGTAAATAATTTAAAGGAGATTTGTCCATAATGATATTCTCATCTAATTTTAACCGTTTTTTTTATCTGTTAATTCCTGCTCTTATATTATCAGTGGGAATATGTTTTATTGCTGACCCAACATCAGCCAAACTATCTGGCTCTACCCAATCAATAACCCTCACCATTGACCCTGCTTCTGAACGGAAACCAATCTCACCATATCTCTATGGAATAAATATCGCCAACTGGTGCCCATCGTATTACACCCATAGCGTTGAACAGAGGCTTCGAGATGCTAAAGTTGAGGTTGTCCGTCTTGGTGCAACCAACATGGAGCGTTATAATTTTAAAAATAATATGATGTATAATGTCATCACGAAACAAAACGAATATCTCTCTTTAAGCTGGGAAAGTTTTGTTGAGTGGACACTCAATGATCTTAATGCCGAGCCGTTTCTTCAGGCATCTATTTTCGGCAATGTGGCATCAGATTCTGAGGTGAATCAGGATAGTGCAGCAACGGACGGTATCACAGATGGAGATAGTTACTCTCATCATCAAACATCTGAAGAGGTGATGGAGTGGGTTCAATCTGCGGGTGACGATGTGCGATTCTGGGGGATTGGAAATGAACCGTGGATTGCATGGAAACGAAGTGATTATCCTTCACTTTATGCAGATGCCGCACATGGGGATCAAGTGCTGAATGCCCATATTTCCTATGATTACTACTTTAACCGATTTACTACAGTTGCAGAAGCCATTAAAACAGTCAATCCCGCTGCTGGTACTTTGGGTCCTACTCCTGCAAACTGGTGGCTTTACTGGTTTAATGACTATTCACCACTATGCCCTGTAAAAGAGGCTGGTGCAGATGCAGGAATAGACGATACAGGGTGGCAGGTGATGGCAAATCCTGACTCCACATACAATAAATCAGTTTTTCCAGACAGGGGAGGCGACCCTGAAATTGCAGGCTGGGAAACCGATCCACAGAAGAGTCTGCCACAGTATCTTCAACGAATGCGTCAACATGAAACTGAAAGCAAAAAGCGTATTGCAGACTACATGGATGTTCACCGTTATATCAGATGTATTACAGAATATGATGCTGTTCAAGAGCCTCGCGGGCTTTTTCAGGAAGATTTTGCAAGCTGGGATATGGAGACTCTTTTTTCAGGTCTTAAAACCAATCTTCTAAACAGGCTCAATTGGGCAATTGATTCTTATTACCCTGAAACACTTCTATCATTTTCTGAATATGGATATTTTTATTGGGACGGATACCCCTCAATTCCCCAGATTTCAGCAACCACCCAGATAGATTTTCTTGGATTCTTTGCCCGTGGAGGAGTTAATCTTGCCTGCAACTGGTATGTTGGAGAACCAAATCAATCAGGTGAGGATTTAACCCATGCCCAGCAAGATAGTGCAAAGCAGGCTATGTTTGATGAATCTGGCAACCCCAACCCCAAATACTGGGCATTTTATATGATGAGCAATTTCTTTCGGGGAACCTCTGTTAAAGCTGAATCTAATGATTGGGAACGTTTTTCTGTTCATGCTTGCGAGAATGAAAATGGCGACTATGTTGTATTTGCAGTCAACAAGGGAAGTTATGATAAGGCAACAGGAGATTATATTCCAAATCAGCCTCCAGTTAGTGCTGTTATTGATTTTTCCTCCATAGTTGATCAATCCGTAACTGTTCCTGTCGCTTCAAATCCTTTAACCTCAAATTTGAGTTTAAAACGTCTTTTTAGATATGGGCTTGATGACCCTTATGTTGTTGAAATGGATACAAAAGGTGTTCAGAATAGTTCTGAAACTTCTACAGGAGATTATAAGAGTTTTACATTTGATTTTGAACCACTTGCCATTTATGCTTTTATATTTTCAAACAATCAAAAACAGTCTGATAACAATATCCTTCCTAATGATAATCTTGATAGTCAATCTATTTTAGCAACTCCTTCTATAATACATTTTAGTGCTTACGAAACAGGACAGATTATAAATGGAGACAGCACAAGTTTCACCCATGCAATAAAAATTACAAACAAAAAATCCTATAATCCATCAAAATGGTCTATAAAAACAGACCCAAACAGACCTTCATGGCTCACGATTCAAGGTCTATCAAACAGTATTGATGCGGGTTCAGGTATTATTCATGGTAATTCAGGCGGGGGCGGGACTTACAATCTAAACGGTGAGACTGCTGTAACTGACTCTGTCTATCTGACTGTTGACCGAACAGGACTTACTTCAGGCACGTATGAGACTGAAATTTTTGTAAATACAGGGTCCGGAGAAGCAGAGCAAAGTGCGGTAAAGGTCATTATGGATATTATTCCAATGGAAGAGAATGGAGAAAAACGGATTGCTGATTTTGAAACAGGCTCGTTAGCCCATACTCTTAATATTAAGCCTCCATATTCAGTCGGTTGGTGGGACGGGCATGGTATGCCAAATGACAGAAACCTGCCCTATCTTTACGATTTTTCTATAGAAAAGATAGACCAATACATCTCCGATACCTCTGACTACACAGTTGCCATCAAAGATAATGCCATAGTAGTAACAAGAGATGTTACTCAAATAAACCGTCTTGGTGGTAAATACTGCATGAAAATAGAGTTTGACAGGAGTAATGGAGATACAGAAAACGGCAGGCTCTATCAAAGTTTTGGCACTTATGGGCATAATAATTCAACAAGCAACTGGGAAGGATATGATGCTTTTGAGTTTGATATAAAGACAGATACTATTGACTCAACACACACCGATTTGTTGATGATATTAAGTGATAAATCAGGAAACAAGGGGAAACCAGCAATAAACATCACAGGCATCGATAATATTTCTACCAACGGCAATATCTCAACTACTAACAGCAATCTCACAACTAATTTGACCAACCATACAGATATTATGAAGGTTGAAGATGGACACTGGCAGACCATAACCATTCCTTTGAAAGGACGTTTTTTTGACTGGCGTTATCCACAGGGTCAAAATGGCTCTGAAACTGTAATGGATTTTGCAAACATAAGCCAGATCGAGTTTGTTCCTTGGTCAGGAGATGCAGCTAAAAAAGGAGGTATATGGTTAGATAACCTGCGTTTAACCAAAGCAGATGGAGAAAACAACCATTTTCCCGTTGCAGTTATTGAGAAAAAGAGCATACTTATAAAACCTGAAGAGAATGTTACCTTAAATGCTTCTCAAAGCTATGATCCTGATCAGGAAGGAGAGATTGAGTCTTACATGTGGATTAGTTCAAATAACTTATCAAATACTGAAAATAGTGAGGCTATAGAAAAACTTTCAGATGCTGCTATCTCTTCTCCTATCTTTTCCTCTTCTGAAGAGGGTATTTATAGATATGATCTGGTTGTAAAGGATAGAGAAGGGCTTGAAAGCAGAAATATTGCTCAAGTTGTGATTACAGTTTCACAGAAATCTTTATCTGATGAGGCAGCGGTAAGTATTGGAGGAGGTTCATCTGGACAGGGCTGCTTTATTTCTACTATCATTGGTCTGGATAGCAGTGGATTTGGCAGCAATGGCAATAAAACATCATCAGGCTGGATACTGTTTTTCACAATTATTGCTCTTTCCTTAATTGTAGGAGCATTTATGAAGGGGATTGAATGACACAGATCGGGCATGATTCATCTTTTTCACCATTGCATCTTTTTCAGACATCTGCCGTTCTTTTACTGATTCTTTATCTTGCTGCCAGTTCTGCTTTTCTTAAGCTCGATTATCAGATGCTGATGGGAGCTTCTATTTTTCTTGCAGCTTATGCAGCTGTGAAGACAGTTCCAGAGAATCAACTTGGCAGGATTTTCATTATGGCTACCTGCGGTTTTCTTACGCTCAGATACTGGTTTTTCAGGACAACAGTAACGATAAGTTTTACGAGCGGTCTTGAGTTCTGCTTTTCCCTTCTTCTCTATTTTGCGGAAACTTACGGAATTATAATCTATTTCATGGGTATGTTTGTAAATTCATCACCAATGAAAAGGGTATCTCCGAAGTTGCCGTCAGATATTGATAAACTCCCAACTGTTGATGTCTATATTCCTACTTACAATGAGTCGGCAGAGATGGTAAAAATAACAGCCATTGCCTGCACTCAACTATTTTATCCTAAATAGAAGCTCAATATCTATATTCTTGATGATGGTGGAACCAGTCAAAAACTTAATGACCCAGATTTATCAAGAGCTGCAAAGGCGAAACAGAGGGCTGATAGTCTCAAGAAGGTTGCTAAAGAACTTTCCATTAACTATGCAACACGGGAGAGAAATGTGAGTGCCAAAGCTGGTAACCTCAATGAATCCCTTATGAGCTGCGAATGTCGTCTTGATGAAGATGCTTTTGATAAAATGTCCTGTATTAATGAAGGGATACATCAGGGCTGTGGAGAGGTAATTCTGATTCTTGACTGCGACCATGTTCCAGCAAGGGATTTTCTTCAGCACACAGTTGGTTTTTTTCTTCAAGATCCTAATCTTTTCTTACTTCAAACTCCCCATTTTTTCATTAATCCCGACCCTGTGGAGAAAAATCTTGAAACCTTTCGCAAAAGTCCGAGTGAAAACGAGATGTTTTACGCAGCCATTCACCCAGGTCTTGATTTTTGGAATGCCTCATTTTTCTGCGGTTCTGCTGCAATTTTACGCCGCAAATTTCTTCTTGAGGTTGGAGGTATTGCAGGACAGACCATAACAGAAGATGCAGAGACTGCACTTGGTCTTCATGCAAGAGGATACAACAGTGCATATCTTCTTAAACCACTGATTATCGGGCTTACTCCTGAAACATTTGATGATTTTATTGTCCAGCGAAGCCGCTGGGCACAAGGCATGATTCAGATTTTTCTCTTAAAAAATCCGCTGTTCCAGAAAGGGCTTACAATCTTTCAGAAAATATGTTACTTCAACTCAAGTTTTTTCTGGTTTTTTGGTATTGCCAGATCGGTTTTCTTTATTTCGCCTTTAGTGCTGCTTTTTTTTGGTCTTAAAATTTATAACGCTTCACTGATGCAGGTTTTAGGATTTGCTGTTCCTCATCTTGCTGCTGCCTACCTTCTTTCCAATTATCTTTTTGGACGATACCGCCACCCTTTTTTCTCTGAACTTTATGAAACAATACAGAGCTTCTATCTTCTACCCGCGATTATTTCAGCAATTCTTAAACCAAGATCGCCTGTGTTTGTAGTAACTCCGAAAGCAGTATCGCTTAAAAAGGACTTCATAAGTCATCTTGCTGCCCCATTTTATATCATGCTCTTTCTTGCTATTGCTGCCTATATTGCAGGAGTTTACAGATTGCTAACAATTCCCGGAGTATTTGATTCTATTATTCTCTGTATGCTCTGGAATACATTTAATGTTGTGATGGTGCTTTCGTGTCTTGGCGTTGTGTGGGAAAAACGTCAAATGCGTGCAATGCACAGATTCGCAACAGATGAAAATGTGTTTCTTGACCTTAAAGGCGGAAAGAGTAAAGATGGGAATAGTAAAGATAAAGATAGCGGAGTTATGGTTTCCGCCACTTTATTTGATCTATCCCTTTCAGGAGCAGGTATCAGGATAAACTCAACCATGCCTGAAATAGAGAAAAACAACTCAATGAAAATGGCGGAAAATAACACGACTGTAGGAGGTATAAGGGGGCTTGGGCTTACAGGAGAACATATTATCATTCATGCCAAGGACAGTTATGGCAACAGATACTCCCTTCCAGTTGAGGTTAAACAACACAGAGATAAAGGAGACCATTCAATCCTTGGGTGTCTATTTACTGCAACAAATCAAGCAGATATGACTGACATTATAAATTTTGTGTATGGAGACAGCAGCAGATGGAAATTTTTCAGCCAGAGAGGTAAAACCGCACCAGTTGGTTATGTGTCAGGTTTTCTGCTTCTTATTAAAACTGGTATAATAGGAACATTGACCAATTTCAGGGGTGTAAGCTATATTGTTTTTGATAATATTAAAAATTATATGATTCAAAATAAAGGGGCATGATTGGGTATTAAACGCCTGCAAATATAAAAACGAGAACCATTTTTCATTTTAAAAGAGATGAGGAAAAATTATGAAATTTCCTTACGGTATCAGCCATTTTGCTTCAATTAGAATAGAAGGGTATTATTACTGCGACAGGACAGACCGTATCCCCAAAATGGAAGAGGCGGGAAAGTATCTGCTGTTTATCCGTCCTCGAAGGTTTGGCAAAAGCCTTTGGCTCTCAACTCTTCGGCATTACTATGACATTGCAATGAAGGAGAGGTTTCAAACTCTTTTCGGAGAGCTGGCAATCGGCAAAAATCCCACGCTGCTTCACAATAAATACCTTGTGCTTCAGTGGGATTTTTCATGTGTTGATCCGACAGGTTCTGTTGATGCGATGCGTCAAGCACTGCATGACCATATAAATATGCGTATCAGAGGATTTGCTCGTTATTACAAAGAGATTATTGGAAAGGATATTTCAATCAATCCTCAAAACGCCCTTGACTCTTTTGGGGAGTTGCTAAGTATAGCACAGCAGCTTGCCCTCCCTTTTTATCTTTTTATAGATGAATATGACAACTTTGCCAATGAACTGATGTCAGGAATCAGAAACAGTGATGAAAACTATAAGTTAATGGTGCATGAAAAAGGTCCCTTGAAGACTCTGTTCAAGTCATTGAAGTCATCAGCAGGAGAAGGTGCTATTGAAAGAATGTTTATTACTGGAGTCTCGCCAGTAGTTTTGAGCGATATAACATCGGGGTTTAATATTGCGGAGAATATCTATCTTAAACCAATGTTCAATGATCTTTGCGGTTTTACAGAAGCTGAAGTTGAAAAAATCTTTGAAGAAGTTGCTTTCAAATGCAGTTTAGAAAATCCAGAGAGTAAAAAAGATGATGCTCTCTCTTTAATGCGGACATATTATAACGGTTATTCATTTGCACCAGCTGATATCTGTAAAATTTATAATCCTACGCTTGCACTTTATTTTATAAAAGCATTTCAGGAAGATGCTCTCTATCCCCGTGAAATGCTTGATGCCAATCTTGCAAGTGATGAGGCAAAACTTGAATTTATCGCGGCTCTTCCCGGAGGCAGGCAGTTGCTGCTTGAGATAGTAAGAGAGTCAGAACCTGTGGTTGTTACTGGAATATCAAGCAGGTTCGGCATATCTGCAATGATAGATGATGTGGAAAAAAATAAAGATTTTTTGATCTCTTTTCTCTACTATTTTGGTGTGTTGAGTATATCTAAACTTACAGAATCTGGTCAAATTGAGATGCGTGTGCCAAATCTTGTTACTCGCGGGCTTTATGTAAATCAGACAGCAAAGTTTCTTCTGCCTAACCCTTTAGATAGAGATGCTGGAAAAGCTGCTGCCGAACCTGTTTTTACAAAAGGAGATATTGCCCCTTTGTGTAATTTTGTGGAGCAGAGATATTTTAAGGTATTTCGTAATGCTGATTACAAATGGGCAAATGAGCTTACAGTAAAAACAGCATTTTTAACCCTGCTTTATGATGATATCCGCTACATTATGGACTCGGAACATGAAGTCGGCAGAGGATATGCTGATTTAACCATGATCATAAGACCGGATATGCGTAAATATGCTCTTTTAGATGTGCTTATTGAGTTTAAATATGTGAAACTATCCGAAGCAGGAATTACAGGCAATGACGCAAGAGACTTAAGCCATGATGAAATAAAGGGATTGCCGATTATGCAAAGCAGAATGGTTGAAGCTAAAGAACAGGCAAGACGCTATTCAGCAGAGCTTGAAAAAAAATACAAGAGTCTTCGATTGAGAACTTTTGCGGTTGTCAGTTTAGGATTTGAGCGGATTTGGGGTGAAATTGCATAACCAAAATTTTTATAGCACTAACGGAAATTTCAAAACATGAGCAGCTTCGCTGCAATTATTGTTTGATTAAAATTTCTGAATAATAAAATAACAGGAATAGTATTATGAATCTAATTATTACATCAAAATCGAATCGCATTGTTAAATCACCATTGAGAATGCGTGTGTTGGGCCTAATCTTTATATCTTTAGGAATATTGTTTTCATTTCCTGAGGCAGCTTTTGCTGAAACCATAAGGGTACAGTTAAAAGATATTCTTCAAGTTGAAAATATCCGTTTAGAAGGGATAAAGGATAGTACAGACAAGTATGAGTTCAAACTGTCAATTCCTGAAAGATGGCAGGTAAAGCAGGCAATGCTTACCTTTTCCTACTCTCATTCA
>JADGBE010000170.1 GCA_015231615.1 Desulfamplus sp.
TGGTAAATAGCGATAAAGACCAGAGACCAACCCATCTACAGATTTGACCGCTATATATGTCTCAAAAGCATGACGTGCCCCAGCAGATGGAACACTTCTCAATGCACAAGCAGAATGCAAGAGATTACGAACCCCTTGTGTTGCCCAAAGAAGTGCTGAGAGTTCCTCCAAGGTTAAAGCATCATTCGTGTATTTACGTATGCTTGGCGTTTAATAATCGCTTCTCCAACTGGCATACTACACAATTTTGTTAATAATTTTGCACCATCTGGAAGATTGATACAAATGGAATCTGATGAAGATGATTTCTGTAATGGAGGAGCTGGGATATGACGACTCTGGTCAGTCATGGGCAAATAACTCCATGAAAGTACTATTTTACCTTTTCGAGGCGTTGTGTAAAAATACTCATATTCTTGTTATACGTTTTCATCAATCTCAATACCTTTATTTGACGTCAGGTTTGCATAAAAAAATAGGCAGCCACATCATTACAACCATTATTCCGAGCCAATAAAAACCTTGTATAAAAATCACGCATAGCACAAGAACACTTAGGACTGAAGGGGCATATATATTTCGTAATCTGGCAAGCTGACACAATATTGCAACAAACGCACATAAGGCCGACTTAGCAATAAGCAACCAAACATCATCCTCAGGAATATTGTTACTTCTCTGATAAAACGGTGTAAAAAATAGTACTGTCAAAGCCATTATTCCGAAAAATATACAAGCCAACCCCAAGGCAAAATCAGATAGCCAAATAAATATCTTTACCAGAAATCTATTCATAACTCTTTACGTATAACCATTGATTATCAGGTCATTCTTACCTGATTTTACCTTAAATTCCCTTCATTGATAACACCCTAAATCCACACTTATCAAGTCAAAATGGACAAATAAGCTAAAATCTATAACTTGAATCTTTCTTATAAAGTCAAAATATCCTAAGTGTAAAAGTTGACATAACACCCCTTCTAAGACCCAAACAGCTTAGGATGCGGGTGATTTTCAGCTGTTATACCCAGATGCAACCAATCAGGAGTAAATTAGAGGCGAGGAATTTAACTCAAATAATGACATTGAATGAGCTACCTCTTATCTCACAATCTTGGGGTTTTTCTTCTATTTTTATGGGGCAATGTTTTTGACATTCAATTTTCGGATGCTGGTTAAACCGACATCCGAAAGGTCTCAATCATTTATTTTTATATGGATCTGGGGGCGATCTAAAAGGAATAATGCCAGCAACATTATATTTATAGTGGCTGGACTAAAACCAATTATGCAGCCATAGCTTCCTGAATCTTAACGGGTATCTCAATAGCTTCAAAATATTCAGGAGGATATAGATAATCTTCACCTGAATCATCAATAAGCCTTAACCAGCCTCTATCTGTCTTATCATCAGGTTCAACAATCATATATATTTTCCACTTCTGAATATCATCATAGCCATCATTGTTGAGACAAAGCACAAATTTTTTCATATAAACCTCTTTATCTTGATTCCTCTTCTGCCAATTCCATGTGATTCATACCAGTGTAACTCTGCCTTTCCTGTATAATCCGCTGTCATCACAACAGCAATACCTTTTAGTTTTCTCCATCTGCCTTTACCATAGAGTCTGTTAATTTTCTCTAAATCTCTGATTGTGTTGTCAACAGCAATGATTTCTATATCTGTTATCTGTCCTATAATCTCAAATTGCAATTTTTTATCCTTAGGAGGTTCTCCTGTAAAGGTAAGTAAAATCTAATGCTGACTCTATTATTCACCTTTTGGCTCAATCTTCTTAATCTCTGTTGGTAAAGGACTAAAATGAGCTATTTGTGTTCTCTCCATACGAATCCATCTAACTTTAGATATTGTTCCTAACTCTTTGTCAATAATTACAACATCAGCAAGTTTTACAAAACCTGACTTTTCATCTACTATTACACCCTCTACTATCTCTCCCGATCTCATTCTAAACATAAGTCTTTCGCCACTTTCTTCATCTGTTCCAGTTCCAATACGTAGGAAAAAAAACTGTTTCTTAGAAGAGTCTTCTTTTACTTGCTGTGGTTGCTGTGGCTTAGGCTGTTTAGGTGGTTTGGGCTGTGGTGGTGGCTTTACTTCTGGATTAGTAGGTTTAGTCTCAACTTCTGCTGATTTGGTGGAATCCCCCTTAATCTCAATGACTGGTTCTGCTGGTGTTGATTTCTTACGTTTAATCACCTCTACCATGACTTCTGCTCCTTTATAATTTGCAATTGGTCATAAACTCGACACATCAACTCTATCCCTCAAATCTTTACCACATTTAAAGAACGGCAACCTCTTAGCTGGTATCTTAACCTGCTTACCTGTCTTTGGATTCCTACCAATGTATGAACCATATTCTTTAACATATAGCGTCTCTCAATTGATTAGATGACTAATATATACTATTATCTCCTTCCTTACTAACGATATTTAGGAGAGAGATTATGAAAGTATATTCAAACGATTTAAGAGAAAAAGTAT
>JADGBE010000171.1 GCA_015231615.1 Desulfamplus sp.
GGATAATAGCTCATTGGAATGCTGAGTATAAATATAATGCATATGTTCAAAGTTATCTTGATATATTGACTGATGTTAAGACCGTCATTGAGTTCAAAGAGAATCCCAGTAAAGATAAAAAGTTAATAAAGAGTAAAAAAAGAATAAAGAGTCTGTGAGAACTTACCAGCAAAGGCTCGTGAAGCCTTAAACTTTTCTATTATAAATTCCCCGTCATTTGGGGACTTTCAACATTTTAATTCTTATGGTGGGCATCTATGTTTATTTTGGAATTAGTGTGTAAAAATCGGTATAGATTATAGGTATGATCCTACAATAGTAAAATCTCAAAAACAAACAACATAGCAACAATCAGTTTTGGGGTCACTCCTACCCGTGTCTCCGTTACAGCCTGTTTAATGCTTGTAATTACAAAACGATAAAAACGTACAAAAATCTATTACAGGCTGTAATGACATATTTTCTGGTGTAATCTGGGCTTTAAACCCATCTTTCTGAATATAAACTAATCAGCAAAGACTATACCAATTATAGATAACAACAATATGAAGATCATTGAACCTTAGCTGCACTATAAATTTTTCATAAAGATATAACCGACATTGAGCAGGCCTCAATTTGTAGAAAGCTGATATATTTCACAAGAAGCTCCTCCCAAAAGCCTGATAACTTTTTGAACTAAACAACATCAAAATATTGGAGTACGGAAAATGATTGCTACAATACCTCATATAAAGGGCAAAGACCTATCTCCTGATTTGCTTCATCAGTTTAATATTAGACCTGAGCAGATCATTAGCATTACCATTAAAACAGAAACAGACAATTTTGTAACACTGCCGTTAGAGACTAAAAAAAGAAGAATTAAATTTTTGCATAATGCTAAAATGCACAATAAAACAGGTGAAACCGATGTCTCAGAAAACCATGACAAATATCTTTATGATATGACCTTTAACGATGAATCAAAATAGCTGCTTTATAGATACAGGTGCTTTTTATGCAGGCTTGGATACAAGAGATCAAAACCATAAACGTTCTCTTGAAATATGGGACAAATTAGAAAATACCAATATAGGACTTATCACCAGTAACCATATATTAGATGAGTTAGCAACTTTACTTGCTCGAAAAATAGGATATGAGTTTTCTGCATTACAGATGTATGAAATATATACTGATTCTGAAATTCATATAGAAAGAAGCAATCATACTGATGAACTGAGAGCTTTGGCTCTTTTTAAAAAATATGCTGACCAAAAAATAAGTTTTACTGACTGTATTTCATTTGCCATTATGGAAAGACTTAATATTCAAAAGGTGTTTGGTTTTGACAGGCATTTCAGATTTTCAGGTTTTGATTTACTTGCTGAGTGAAAGAGTCCTTAACTGTTGAGCTTGGGCAGTTCTAAAATATTTATAAATTTATCTACAAAAACCTACCTTGCTGACAGTATAGAGGCGTTGTGCAAAAATACCAAAATTGTCCCATGGGACAAAATTCACCAGTTATAGTGATATAGCTGGTGATTATCTATTATTTCTTAATTTAACGGCTGGGTCTGGAGATGGGATAGAGAAGGTGTCCACTTAAAATTAAATCTTTTAAGGGAGATGTTGAATCTAAAGGTTATTAAAAACATCCGACATCCACTCAAGAGATTGTTATTAAAGATATAAATTTGCTATGAATCAAGGCGGAGTTTCCCATTTTAAGTATAAGCATGTGCTATACTTCTGGAGGTTCCAGAATGGGAAACATAAAACTCTGCCGTTAAAGATTGATACTCACATAAACCGCCTTTGTGTCGAGATATAGCAAATCAGATTTAATATACCCATGGACAAAAACTAAAGAGCTTGAAAGAACGCAGCATTTCAAGATCAAAATGATAATAAAAATCTTTTTCTCAGACCTTCATGTATAAGATAGGCTCAGATAAAGGATTAGTAATAGTATCAGATAGACTGATATAGAAAACATCTTTTTATTAATAACTGGAATTATATTATCTGTTAAAATATACTTGAACTTGTATAATCTCTTCAGTTGGCATTGTAATCTTAACTGTTAATGGGTGGTCTATTAAGGGGTAAAAAGGAATCGACTGGAATTGAATTTTACAGCAGTATTTATTATGGGTTATTGAATATATCTTACCTTATCTTATTAGAACGGGAATAAACTGGTGTACTTGCATTGTCAATAGGTTAGGTATTAATAGATACAGAAATCCATCTTCTACGGCTGTATTGCTCCTGATTCACACAAGAGTTTATATAATTGGAATTGCAACTGTATTTGTAGCCACCAACTGTATCTTCTTTACAAGAATTTGAATTAAATTCTTACTGTAAATAATTCCGTGCTGTATTATGTTAAAATTTAGTAACTATCTGGCAGACAAATAAACAAATGGAGATTTATAGATGGCAAGCATAGAAATAATAGTTCGTGATGATGAAGGTAATATAATTAATCATAAGACACAGAAAAGCTATGATTTGGG
>JADGBE010000172.1 GCA_015231615.1 Desulfamplus sp.
ATGGACAGACAAAGGCAAATCAGATACTTGCAACAAAAGCGGAATACTGCATCACTCCTTGTCATAATTGTCATGCACAGGTGCATGATTTAAGTGATGTTCATCATCATGCGTGGCAGACAGTTCATCTCTGGACACTGTTGTGTCTCTCACTGGGTATTCTCGGACCAAAAGAGAGAGAATATCTTGGCGATGATCTAAAAGATGTAAATGTTTTCCACCCTGAAATGGCAGATGAGTAATATCTAAGAATAAACAAATAGCTTAGATATTATCTAATTTTTATTGATTTACAAAAATCCCGTTACAGACTATGTTTCTGTAACGGGATTTTTTTTAAATTTTGACCAAAATATAGATATAGCTTTCCAGATAATTATTTTGCCCCTCCCCGCCCTCCCCAAGGGGAGGGAGTATTTATTCCCCTCTCCATTGGGGAGGGGTCAGGGGTGAGGCAATAGGAATTACCAATTTATTTATCTGGAATACTATAGGCAGAAATCAAGGGTTATATTGTATAACAATATCGGGGTGCAATTATGGACAATAATAAAACTTTAACAACCATTAAATCAGATTTAAAAGAGATAAGGGACATAAACTCTAATATAAAAGCTACTAAAGCTGATCTGACCATTATCGGTGCTGGAATGGCTGGATTATCAGCCGCTCTTTTTGCAACTAATCGAGGTATTTCAACAGTCATTACAGGCAAAAGAAGCTCCATGAATTTTGCTACAGGTCTTATGGATTTAATGGGTGTTCACCCTTCAGGTGTTGAGAGGGATAACCCTTGGAAAGCTATTGAGGAAATAAGAAACGATATTCCAAAGCATCCATACTCTTTTGTAAAAGATGAATATATAAAAGAGAGCCTTTTAGAGATGGTTCAATTTTTAAAAGCTCAAGGTCTTTTCTACAGAACTAATGGAGAGAATAATGTCAATGTCATAACCTCTCTTGGCACTGTAAAAAAAAGCTATTTAATACCTGAATCAATGTGGAAAGGTGTAGCAGCGTTTGAACAAAAAGCCCCATCGCTAATTATAGATTTTGCTGGAATGAAGATTTACAGTGCAAAACAGATTGTCTCTACCCTTTCTGGTAGTTGGAATAAACTTCAATCTGTTAGAATAGATTTTCCGGGTATGGAAAAACTTGAAGAGGTCTATCCAGAGCATATTGCAAGAGCTTTAGATATTGAAGCTAATAGGATAAAACTTGCAAATATTGTAAAACCTATTCTTGAGAGAGGATTCATAAATGTAGAATCACCTTATGATCAATCAACTCAATCTTCTAATTGCAAGAACTCTTTTAATAATGGTAGTAGTAATAACTATGGAGAGAATAAATTTAAGTATATAGGATTTCCAGCCCTAATTGGTATCTATAGAGCTGATGAAGCTATCAAACATTTAGAGGAACTGCTTGGAATTTCAATTTTTGAGATTCCAACACCTCCAGTCTCTGTTCCCGGAATAAGGTTGCATGAAGCACTTACACAGGGACTTTTAAAAAATAGCAACCTAATTTATGAGCCAGAGATGGTTGAAAGCGTTGAGCATCTTGAAGATGGAACTTTTAGAATTAAAATCGCAAACAGCATGGCAGAAGATGAGAGTTCCCACCATTTCAACTCAAATGAAAACAAAGATAGCACCATAAAAGATGCCTCTAAAAACAGCAAAAAGATAATATACACAAGTGCTATTATTCTTGCTACTGGTCGTTTTATGGGAAAAGGTCTTACAGCAAAGAGAACTGGTATTAAAGAGTCTTTATTAAATCTTCCAGTTAACCAGCCAGAAGAGAGAGAAAATTGGCATCATAAAGATTTGTTTAATCCACAAGGACACCCTATAAATAAGGCGGGTATTGAAATTGACAATATGATGCGTCCTTTATCTAATCTTGGAGAACCATTTGCGGAAAATTTAAAACCGTTTGCCCAAAATTTGTTTGCGGCAGGCTCAATTCTTGCCCACAGTGATTGGACACGAATGAAATGCGGATCAGGAGTTGCTATTGCAACTGCATTTGCTGCTGTAAAATCGTTGCAGAATCTTCTTTAAAGAGTTAAAGAGTTAAGATATGAATTGTAAACTTTACTTAGATGCAGCCAACAAAACAGCCATTGCCAAGTTGCTGCAAAATAGCTGCAAAATAAATTAGTTCAGGAGAATTAAAAATGGTAGAGATGTTTGAAGAGAATCAAGAGATTAGCGAAAAAGAAGAGAACTTTGCAGACCTTTTAGATTCCTATGATGTAGGAGATAGTAACGATATAAGCCAGGGAGATAAAATCGAAGGCACGATTATATCTATCGGCAAGAGTAATGTCTATGTTAGCACAGGCTCAAAGAGTGATGGTGTTGTTGAAAAAGCAGAGCTTATTAATGAAAATGGAGAGTTTCTTTATAAAGTTGGCGATAAGTTAAGCCTTTATGTTGTCTCTTTAAATGAGAGCGAAGTAATACTTTCCA
>JADGBE010000173.1 GCA_015231615.1 Desulfamplus sp.
ATATTACCTTCATCATCACGAACTATTATTTCTATGCTTGCCATCTATAAATCTCCATTTGTTTATTTGTCTGCCAGATAGTTACTAAATTTTAACATAATACAGCACGGAATTATTTACAGTAAGTATTTTATGATCAATTACGACAGGTGAGTATTGGAGATGTGATGAATTTTGTAAATGACAAATGTGCGTTTGTAGAAGCATTTACTCATATTCTTGGAAAAGATGTAAGAAGCCAAGGAAGTCCCAACGGATTTTTTGCCGGAATTATGGCTCATGGATTAAATCTTGGCATAGGTCTTATGTCTGAAAATTCTAACATGAGCTATGCTGAATTAACCAATATTTCTAACAATTTTCTACGTCCTGAAACTTTAAAAGAAGCCAATGACTACATCATTGACAAAATGGCAGAGTTACCGATATTTAAGCACTATAATATCAAGGAAGATACCGTTCATTCCAGCAGTGACGGTCAAGGTTATGCAGGAGGGCTTGCGGCAGCATGTAAGGATTATGGAGTTAATATTTAGATAATCTAAATAGTTATAAGCATTAGTTCATCACTAAACTCGATATTAAATTCGAGTTTAGTGATAATTTAAACCAATACATATCTAAATAAACTCCTCTTTAACCCATTTTGTATTTTTTACAGAATCAATTAATGGCGGATCATATCATTACCTCAGACATTGGCATCGCAAATTTTCTTGTTGGCTTTCGCACTGATACCCTGATAAATGTTTTCAGTTGGATAACTTTACTTGGGAAAAGTCAGGTTATCTCAAGTTTGATTGCTGTGTCGGTCGTGATCCTCTGGCTATGGCGTAGATACTATTATATCCTTCCCCTTTTTATCGCCGTGGTCGGCAGTTCAATTTTCACTTATTCAGGAAAACTGTTTTTTGAACGCCCACGTCCGGAAATGGCAGTTTATGTCGAAAACTCTTTTTCCTTTCCAAGCGGTCATGCCTCTATCGCAGTTGCATTTTATGGGTTACTCTCCTATCTCCTCATTTGCGTTGCTCAAAGCTGGATAACAAAGGTGAGTTTATTTCTTGCAGGAATCCTTATAATTCTGGCTATTGGTTTCAGCAGAATTTACCTTGGAGTCCATTATTTAAGTGACGTGTTTGGCGGTTATCTGGTAGGAGCAATGTGGCTTATTATTGCTATCAGTTTTTCTAAATGGCTCAAACATACAAGTATAAAGGATGTATCTGAACCCCCAATCAAGTCAGCGGGTTCAATTTCAGTTGGACTCATCATAACCGCCATACTGTTCTATGTAGGCTTTGGAATAAACTACCATCCTTGACTCCCAGCTATGCTTTGTTGGAATAAAACCTGAAATGTCAACAGCACATCTAATCTACTATGCTATGACCCGCAAATAAAAATGTCATTAAGATGACATCAAATCAGTAAGTTGAACCAAGATGACAGAACGTTTATTTTTCTTTAAAATAGAGCATTCATAATTACTAAAAGTAATTTTATCTTTCATATTGGGTATTCTTCCTAATTTTAGAATAAGATACCCCGCAAGAGTTTCATATTGGTCATCTTGCTTCTCATCTTCAATTATTGGGTGAGGCAATAATTCGTTTATATCGTCAAGCGTAGCAGAAGCAACTACAGTATATGTTTTGTTTCCTGTCTTCTCTACAACAGGCATCTCATTATCATATTCATCTTGTATCTCTCCAACTAACTCCTCTAAAATATCCTCCATAGTAATTATACCTTCAAAACCACCATATTCATTTATAACACCCGCTATCTGTTGATGATATAATTGAAATTCATTTAGTAGTTGACCAATTCGTTTTGTCTCAGGTACAAACATCATATCACGCATTATATCACGTATGTTAAATGGCTCACTTCTCCTTGATTTTAACAAAATATCCTTGAGATAAACCACACCTATAATATTATCTAAATTATCTTCATAACAAGGTATTCTTGTGTAGCTCTCATTAATTGCTTTTTCAAAAACTATTTCAGTAAAATTATTTACATCTATAGTAAAAACCTTCATTCTCGGAATCATTATTTGTTTGGCAGTCTGCTCTGAAAAATCAAAAGCATTTTTTATTATTTTATAATCAGACGGCTCAATGACACCACTTTCTTTACCCTGCTCAACTAAATATTTGAGTTCTTCGCTGCTATGCACTTCAGAACCATGTATTGAAGTAAGACCAACCAGTTTAAGTAAAAAATTAGCTATGCCATTTAATACCCAGATAAATGGTCTAAACACCCAAAAAAAGAATTGAAGTGGATAAGCTATTAATAGAGTTGTTGATTCTGAACGCTGTATGGCAATTGACTTTGGTGCAAGCTCGCCAAAAACAATATGTAAAACCGTAATAGTCGTGAAAGCTATAGGTAGAGCTATATCGTGTGCCAATTCTGGATTGAGTTCCATACCAATATATTCAAAAAAATTTTCTATTATCTTAGAAACA
>JADGBE010000174.1 GCA_015231615.1 Desulfamplus sp.
ATATTGATGCTAAAGCTAAAAATCCTCAGCGTTGGGCTGGAAAAACAAGAAACTGGAATCCTGTTCAAGAGGTGGCTTTAAACAAGCGAAACATTCTAAAATTATATGAATCGTGTAGAAAAAAAGCAGCCTAAACATTTTGTATGGATAGTCATATATTGCAAATAAAAGTATCGCAAATTGTTTTAAAAATAACATGAAAAAAAGGGCAGCAAAAACATCATTTTTTTAGGGACAGGCGACAACTTCATTGACATTCACCGCTAACGATAAAATCGTAAATTTTCTTGAGCAGTTACAACTTCCAAAACTGTTCAGACACAATCAGGAGACCACTCATACCAGTAGTGATGGACAAAAATTCGGTATCGGCGTTGATTCTCTGAATGCCGGTTATTCCTACAAATATTTCGGTCAAAATCAAGGTGTCAGCATCTACAGTTTCATTGATGAATGCCACCGACTCTTTTATTCTACAGTAATCAATCCTGCGGAAAGAGAGGCGGCTTATGTAATTGACGGGCTTATGCACAATGATGTGGTGCAAAGCAATATTCACTCAACAGATACCCATGGATATAGTGAGATGATTTTTGCAGTAACACATCTTTTGGGTATTTCGTTTGCTCCAAGAATCAAGAGCTTTAAAAAACAGCATTTATACAGCTTTGACACTCCGGCAACTCTC
The DNA here is from genome assembly GCA_015231615.1 of Desulfamplus sp. Lineage (GTDB taxonomy): Bacteria > Desulfobacterota > Desulfobacteria > Desulfobacterales > Desulfobacteraceae > Desulfamplus. The sequence continues at coordinate 689 of JADGBE010000174.1, forward strand.
AAATCTCTTGATTATAAGGTTTTACCCAAAAAGCAGATTCATACTAAAGTCATTCAAGAACAATGGGACTATATTCTCAGGTTTATTACCACAATCAAGCTCAAGGAAGCTACTGCTTCACAGCTGTTCAAACGTCTCAGCTCCTACTCCCGACAGCACCCTCTTTATAGAGCTTTAAAACAGTTTGGGCGAATTATTAAGACCCTTTTTCTCCTCAAATATATTGACGATGTTGAATTACGACAGATGATTGAAAAATTGCTCAATAAACTGGAGAGTTCCAACAAGTTTGGAAAGGCAGTATTTTATGGAAACAATCAGGAATTTCAACTGGCAACTAAAGAAGAACAGTTGATTGCGGATGGATGTAAACGGCTTATTGAGAATGCGATTATCTGCTGGAATTACCTCTATCTTTCAAAACTCATCAATGAGGCTGAATCTGAAACTCAAAAGACCAACTTGATAAACACGATTAAAAATGGCTCTGTAGTAGTCTGGCGACATATCAACCTGCAGGGTGAATATGATTTTTCTGAGGAGGTCTTGAAGAATTCCATTGAATTTTCACTTCCAGAAATACTGGAGCTGAAAGTGCTTTAAAACGGGAAGTCGAATATCGTTGTCAAGCTTTGGCTGGATTGACATTTGATAAAATCCTATGACGGATTTACCCTAAATGTTTAATTATACCCTAAAGTAAGATAGCCATTATAATCATTTCAAATCAGGTTATAATCTTATCATAACCTGTTTAGTGCTCTCATTTGAAAATAATCTATGTATTAAAAAATATTAAGTCAAGTGGTTCAGGCTAAAAAAGTTAGTTTAATAAAACTTTTTGGTTCTTGCTGGATTTCGGAGTCTTGATATGTCATCAAGGTAAACCTTTCTAACACCTCCAAAAACAGCGTTATAAACGTGGTTTTCTTAATTGTTGACGCTGATTCTAAAAAGGTTTAAGAGGTTTATTAAAGATAATGGGGTGTATTAAATGGTGAATTTTTAGCCAAAAATCCTTAAACAATTTCTTCTGAATGATTAATTAAGCGTGTTGATGTTTTTGCCACATCTAACAAATATCTAAGAGCCTTATTTACAGCAGCGTCATTAGGAAATGCTTGGGCAATATCAGGCTCAAGCAGTATGATATTTGTTGCTTCTATCACTCTGTCAGCGTATTTACCACGTACAATTTTACCGAAATCAGACCTTTTATATTCAGGTCTTAACTCATCTGACATTTCTGTTTTAACCTTCTTCATAGATTAACCTCTCTGTTTTTGTTGCCAGCCTTGCGGATATAATACGGATCACATTGTTGTTTTCAGTGTGCGATACAGTCAGTAACCTACCTTTAGAAGAAACACCAAAGGTAATATAGCGTTCCTCATCTTCTGAATGGTCAGGATCATAAGCTGTAGCTGACAAGGGATCACGTAATGAACTTGATCCTTCTTCAAAAGTAACTCCATGTTTACGTTTATTTGCTTTGGCTTTGTTTATATCCCATTCAAAAAACATATCAAATGACACCTTAAATTCTTAAAACTTCAACCTTTACTTAAAATATAAGCACCATTTAAGGCATTTAATTATTATAGTTAAATGCCCTTACTTTTTTAATATTGCCCTTGTGTCATTTTGTTATGACGATATACTGTTTATATATTAGACATTATACCGATTTTAAAAATCTTGAATTGTGACTTCCTTCCAAGGGCGGAATTTTAATCTCAAGTTGTGAAGCCCACAAGCAATCTCCATAACCAGATCTCTAAAACCTCTGACCCAG
>JADGBE010000175.1 GCA_015231615.1 Desulfamplus sp.
GCTTCTTTTCCTGCATATTTTGCTTATTAATGAGGTCTTGACAAATAGCATCAAGATCATATTTGAAACTTTTAGCATATTCATCACGAATTTTTTGAATTTCTTCGATTATTGGATCATTAAACATATCTTTTCTCCTCAATAAGTTGAAGTGGAGTACAAATTGTTGGTAGCAAATAACCCATATTTTCAAAAATCAAACGCATACTTCTTTGAAGAGTTGCATTAGCAATGTGTTTGCAATTCCATGTAAGCAGATAATCCATTCCATTTGCGGTTGCAACTGCAATATGAATAGCATCCATACTTGCTTTAACAGGCAGATTAGCTTCATAAATTAATTTTTTGGCTAATTCACTTACTTCATGTGTGATTTTTAATTCAGGAATATTTTCTAACACTTGAAGCCTTCTCTCAGCAGCTTTAACATCTCCAGAAGAAGCCTCCTGAATAACTGCTTCAGAGACAAATAGATCAAAATGATGACGCTCTTCGTCCCACCATTGACGAGTAGCTTCTTGATGAGCAGCCATAATCAGATGAGGACTCCTCCAAGCTGTTAAATAACTAATAACTGTTGTCTCAATATAAACATTAGTATTCATGATAAATATTTTTCTATGCTATTTATAATTAAAAATTCAAAACCTATTATTTTAACAACTCTCCAAAATCGGCTTTAATATATCAGGGTTTTTTATGCTGTAGCCGAGAGCTTTAGCTCAACGGCTCAAATGCTGATTTATGCCCCTTCAACAATCGCAATCTTTTCTTCTGTTAATTTATATTAAAATACCTTCTTTCATAACTTCATCTAAAAAACCGCTTTTATCGTATTTTGTCTCTATTACAAAAGGCTCAATTCTATCGTCAATTTCCCGTCTTATTTTCCACAACAATGATCTTGTCAATAAATAGTCGCCAGCTAACTCATCAACAACAATTGCCACATCAAAATCACTGTCTTTATGCTGCCCGCCCTTTGCATAAGAACCGAAAAGTATCATTTTATCAAGAGGTATCTGTTTTTGTATAAGCTGTTTATATTGCTTGAGAATTTTTATAATCTCTGCTTGATCCATTCCTGAAGTTCCTTTGTATTTTTTAAGATTTCTTTACATCGTTCGTCTGAGTTGTTAAGCAACTTTTCTTTCTGCAATTTTGATTAATAACCTTAATGCTTCGTTTACAGATTCATTATCTTTAAAAACTTCAGCTACATCAGGTGCTAACAATACAATATTAGTTCCCTCGCTGTATTTTGCCGCATACTTACCTTTTATCCCGCCTTTTAATTTTGACAAATCATATTCAGGGCGAAGCTCATCATTAAGTTCATTATTTGATATATTGCTCATATTGAGACCTCCAAAATCGGCTTTAATATATCAGGGCTTTTTTTAAGCAAAGCTGTTCATGCGTTTGATAAAATGTTGATGCTCTGAGTCGTTAAGCAACTTTTTTTTCTGCTTTAGGTTTACGTGGTAGAAAAATAACATATTTTGTCTTTGACGTTTTTTGACGTTTAAGAATATCTTCAAATATAGCATCTGGATCATTTTTAAATTTAGATGCGTAATCTTCCCTTAATTCTCTGGTTTCTTTAATAATTGGGTCTTGCCACATTGTTTAGCCCTCCATTAATTCTTGAGGTGTGCATATAATAGGTGGTTCATAGCCATAGTAACGGCATATCTCCTCTATTTTTGGACGCATTACAGCATTTGCAATATGTTTACAATTCCATGTTAGAAGGTAATCAATTCCATTAACAGCCGCAATCGCAATATGGTAAGCGTCAATTTCCGAACCAGTTGGAATGGGTCCTTCTTCCACGAATGCCTTGCCTAATTTTCGTACCGCTTCTGTTGCTTCAAGCATTGGAATATTTGATATTACTGCCATACGGCGTGCTGATGCTTCCGCATTACCTTGCGATGCCTCAGCCGCAACAAATTCTGAAATATAAATTTCAAATTCAGGCTTTCTGTTTTCCCACCATTCATTTGTTGTATTTTGGTTAGCCGCTGCCCTTAGATCGTTACTTGGTCTGGCTGTTAAATAGCTAAAAATTGAAGTTTCAATGTATATTTTTTGTTTCATGGGATTATCTCATTTGTTATAATTTGCTCTAACATCTTTGAATAATATTTTGAATTAATTAACAACTCTCCAAAATCGGCTTTAATATATCAGGGCTTTTTTCAGCAAAGCTGTTCATGCGTTTGACAATTTCGCTTTTTAGGTCTGTCCATTTTGCATGAAGCTGATTGATAAGCTGTTAAGCTGATTTTTTAATCGGTTCAACCAGTTTCGGCGGAAATGAAATCAGCTTCTTTTCCTGCATATTTTGCTTATTAATGAGGTCTTGACAAATAGCATCAAGATCATATTTGAAACTTTTAGCATATTCATCACGAATTTTTTGAATTTCTTCGATTATTGGATCATTAAACAT
>JADGBE010000176.1:0-445 GCA_015231615.1 Desulfamplus sp.
GCTTTTTTCCCTTTAAGATCCACATTTATGCCAGAAAGGCCATTAATACTCTCCAGAGCTTTTTGAACCGTACCGGAGCAGTGTGAACAGCTCATCCCCTCAACATTAAGTGTGATTTCTTGTAAACTCATAATTTTTCTCCTTTAAGTTGGCATCCCTCATATCACCCCAAAAGTAGTTGACACTTGTAACTCCTTATGCCTGAGCGGTGCCGAAGCAAGGTCGGTCATTCAGGAGTAGTAGTTGACGAGCATTTAAAGGGACTATTTATAGTGCTCTATTTTTAGAATCAATGCTCTTTTGTGAAGCAAAAGATCGGCAGGCATCAACAAAAGTTCTTGCTGATACGCCAGCCATGCTTTCAAAATGGACGTGCAGATAACTTCCAAGGGTGTTGTCTATCTGATACCCGTTAAGTGAAATTTCCTGACCATCGCGACCTTCT
>JADGBE010000176.1:474-1468 GCA_015231615.1 Desulfamplus sp.
TCTGACTCAATCCATTCTGCTTAAGTGCATCTTCTTCCATATTATTTACATGTTCGAGTGATGAGTAATGGAACTCATGTCCTCTTAAAATGTCACCTTTTTTTCCAATAATGCTATCTTGTGTCAAAGTTACCTGGCGATATCCAAGAGATCTCATTTTTTTTGACATAACAGCAGAAAAAGGGAAACATCCGGTCATGGGATATTTTTTTGCAGTCTCCTGAATCTCATCTATCCCTGTAATATCTTTGCACAGATACATGAATCCACCGCACTCTCCATAGATAGGCATTCCCTGCAAACTTCTCTCTCTTATTTGCTCCATCAATGTTGTATTGCTTGAAAGTTCTTGTGCAAAAAGTTCAGGGTATCCACCACCCAAGTATATGCCATGAATATCAGGAGGCAGAAAACTTGATTTAATGGGAGAAAATTCAACAATACTGGCTCCATGCCTCTGAAGAGCCTCGATATTTTCCTGATAATAAAAACAAAAAGCCTTGTCCCTTGCCACTGCAATGCGAATATCTTGCTGTAATTGCATATCTTTTTTTGCGGCCAAAGGAGAAAAATCATGAGACAGGGGAAGAAAATCACGAGGCATAGTTTCATGCAGATTTTCAACCATTTCGCGAAGAGATGTGTTTTTATCAAGCATACTAATCAGTAATTCAACTGTATTGGCAGTAATCTTGTGTTCATCTGAAGTAACAAGACCCAGATGACGTTCCGGCATGATAATGTCCGGGTTGCGTGGCAGATGGCCCAGACATTTCATGCGGCAATTTGCCTCAACAGCCTCCTTGAGGTAGGAATAATGACGTGGACTGCCGGTTTTGCTGAATATTACACCTGCAAACTCAAGTTCATGATCAAAATTTTCAAATCCTTGAACAATGGCTGCCGCACTTCTTGCCATGCTTCTTGCATCGACTACCAGAATTACGGGCAACCCCAGCCATTTTGCCATCTGTGCTGTGGAGCCCGCTTCTGA
>JADGBE010000176.1:1535-2437 GCA_015231615.1 Desulfamplus sp.
AGCGACAACCATATTTTGAGTTTCTCTGTTATTGTCCCCAAATCTTGCGTTATTCGCTTCAACGCACCCTTTAACAAAGATCTTTTCATTGACTTCTCGTGAAAGCATCCATGAATCAAGGTTGCGGCTGACTCTTCCTGTCAGTGCAGTATGGTGCCCGGGGTCAATAAAATCAGGTCCCACCTTGAATGGTGCCACCTTGTACCCAATTTTTGACAGATATGCCAGGATGCCAAGACAGAGGGTTGTTTTTCCTGATCCGCTGCCTGTGCCGGCAATTACAAAACCTTTCATGCATCACCGTCTAAGGCTTGATAACTATTGTAGGATATAACCCTTTGTTTTTACCTTCAGGGTAGGGTTGCAAAGTGTTAAACGAGATATACTGATTCTTCTGGGCATGTCCCTTTTTTTCGCTGCCATTGAAAAATGCTCCGTTTGCTTCAAGTATATGATGAATTCTATCTTGAAACGCACCAACAAAACTTCCTCCATCACCTTCAAAAAACATATTGCCCATTGTGAGGCTGGAGTTAACTTTAGAAAAATCTTCAATTGGAATGCTGTGTCTGTCAAGGTCATCTTTGCATTTTATCATTCCCCAAACTAGATGGCCTTCAGGAATAGTCAGAGGAGTTCTTATATCAATTATGGTATGTGGCATGATAATTGAGTCTTTTCCAATGGTGAGCCCTTTGCCTGCTGCCCCCCGAAGAAAGCTGTTAAATCCTACAAACACATTTGTTCCAAGCTCTGCTCCAATGATTTTAGCACCATGGGCTGTGACATTGTAACCTTCCAGGCGGGAGTTGATAATATAACAGTTCTCCTGAGCATTTGCCCCTTTGCCAAGCCACGCATTCTGCAAATATGCCCGCTGGGAGACAAGCACATTCTCACCG
>JADGBE010000177.1 GCA_015231615.1 Desulfamplus sp.
GAATAAAAGAAGGTTTAGAAAAAGGCGATTTGATAGGAAGGATTCAGCTTCTTCAGCAGATATTGAAAAAACCTGTTTCTGAGAAAGAGTCTCTTTTAGAAAAAGAGGTGAGTGATTTAGAAAACTTACTAAAAAATCTTGAAAAAGATATAGATACAGCCATTAAATAGCTTTTCAGCTTTTTCAAGTCTGCATAATAAAAAAGCTGGCTTTATTAATCCATTAAAATGAACATAAAGCCAGCTATAAAAACCAAATATAAAATCAATTATAGCAACTGAAATTTATCCTATATCTGCGGTCTTGGATAAAGTCCACTTCTTTCCACAATTTCAGGAACTTTTTCTTCCCATTCAATTGCCATGATATGAAAACCCGCTACCCCTTCAACCTCTTTAAGTCGCTGAATTGACTCCACACAGATGTCAATTCCCTCTTGTGCCTGTTTCTCTTTTGGCACTCCTGCAATACGCTTAATAAGCTCATCAGGAACGTCCATGCCCGGAACGCGGTTTTTCATATATTTTGCCATGCCAGCAGATTTCATCGGGGTCATTCCAGCCATGATAAATACCTTTTCATGGAGTCCCCTTTCTCTGACTCTTCTCATCCACTCCTCAAATTTATCAAGATTGTAGATACACTGGGTCTGGATAAACTCGGCACCGCAGGCAATTTTTTTAGCAAGACGAGGAACGCGGATTTCAAATGGATCAGCAAAAGGGTTGGCAGCAGCACCAACAAAAATACTTGGCGGACGCTTGATGTCGTCTCCGCCAAGAAATTTACCCTCATCTCTCATTCTTCTGACTGTCTGGATAAGCTGCATTGAGTCAAGATCATGGACATTCTGCCCCTGCTTGCAATCTCCAAAACTTTGATGATCTCCGCTTAAGCATAGCATTGTGTTTATATTAAAAGATGCAGCACCAAGCAGATCGCTTTGAAGTGCTATTCTGTTTCTGTCCCTTGTAACCATCTGGAGAACTGGCTCAAGTCCCATCTGTTTTACATGGATACAGGCAGCAAGAGAGCACATTCTTGTTACAGCAGTCTGATTATCCGTAGTATTTATGGCATCTACATGATTTTTAATAAGCTCTGCCTTTTCTGTTACAGCTTTAGGATCACTGCCTCTTGGTGGACCGCATTCAGAAGTTACAGCAAGATGCCCCATCTTTAAAATTGCTTCTAATTTACTTGATGTTCTGAGTTCGCCTGATGCTTTTAATTCTTCCAATGTTCTTAAGCTCATACCTGCACATCCTCCCTTACAACCTTTCTTGGTCCGCCTGCCCGTTCTGTTGACCAGTCCTTGATAGGTGCTACAATTTCATAATCGTCGAGTCTTCCAAGGTCTCTTAATCTGTCAATAATAAGCTGCCATGCACAGTCAAGCTCTTTATTTATTTCGCATTTGCCTTTGCTTGAGCCTCCGCAAGGTCCATTCATAACCCGTTTTGCACATCTTGAGATTGGGCAGATTCCGCCAGTTCTTGCAAGAATACATGAACCACAAGCCTGACAACGCTCTGTCCACATACCCCTTTGTTCATTTGCACCAAGAAAACAGGTGTTTACTCCCGGAAGCAGCGGCGTTGAGTGGTATTTTTCTGCTGTAAACTGAACCCCAACTCCGCAGGCAAGGGAAAGAATGGCATCATAATTGTCAACTATACCACGAATTTCTTCTAAATACTCGTGGTCGCATTGACGCTCTAAAGTTCTTTCTTCAATCTTCTTTTCATTACCCTCTTTTATAAAGTGCATTCTTAAAGTTGATGCAAGAACCTCAACCTCTTTTTTGCCGCCTGCTTCGCATACTGTAACGCATTCATTACAACCAAGTATGAGAAGTCTCTTGTAATCTTTAACCTCTTGTATAATCTCTTCAATGGGCTTTTTACTTGCTATTATCATATATAAGACCTCTATTTTTTGAAGTATTTAGGTATTTTTATTTTATATTCTCAAATGGATTTAAAATATCCAATTTCTTTATATTTTTGAAATCATCACCATTACGTGTAACTAATATTGTTTCGTGTTGAATAGCTGTAGCTGCAATAAGTGCATCAGGTGTCTTTATGTTTATTTCACGTTTAAGGTTAATAGCATGTTCAGCAATTTTATTTGTAATACGAAATACATGCCCATAACTTAAAAACCGTTTTGCCTCTTTAAAGGTTTTATCTGTATGCCTTTTCCAACCTAAGAATTCAACTTTAGTAATTACAGATATATTAAATGATGTCTCAAGAATATTGTTCACTATCTTTTTTACCTCTATCGGTAAAGAACCATTGGCATAATAAATAATAATGTTGGTATCTATAAGATATATTTTCATAAAAATTATGAACTCTAATAATAACAGTTAGTTCCAATCATCACGAATAGTTTTAATCT
>JADGBE010000178.1 GCA_015231615.1 Desulfamplus sp.
GTTGGTTATGCTACCAAACCAGTTTCTAAAAACTCTCTCCTTGCAGAAATTAGCAAGATCGGCAACCCTGATACCCGTTCCATATTGAACAAGCTACCACGTATTCTGCTCGTTGAGGACAATGATGCAGCAATAATACAGGTTAGATCTGTTTTAGAGAGTGCTGGTTATTTTGTAGATGTAGCCCGTGGTGGAAAAGAAGCCTTTGAATATGTCTCACATACAATCCCTGACGGCATTATTCTTGATTTGATGATGCCAGAAATTGATGGTTTTGCCGTGTTAGAAAAGATAAGAGGCAAGTCAGAGACGGCAGAAATACCAGTTTTGATTCTTACTGCAAAAGATTTGACCCCTGAGGATTTCAAAAGATTAAGTGCCAACCATGTTCAGCAGCTTGTTCAAAAAGGTGATGTGGATAGGGAAAATTTGCTGATGAAAGTAAGATTAATGGTTGACAACATACGTAAGGACGACTTTACAAAAGACAACATTCTAAAAGATCATCTTTCAAAAGATGGGATTGTAAAAGAGAATATTCCAGTTACCTCTGCTGAAATTAGCGTTGAATTGAATCCCATGAAGAATGAAGAATCTCAACCAGAGACCAAAAATTTAGAAACAGTTTCAAAACCTTCAACTATCTTGATTGTTGAAGACAATCCAGACAACATGGTAACCATTAAGGCTATTTTGCAAAATCGTTATCCTATTTTAGAGGCAAGAGACGGAGAAGAGGGGCTTAAAATAGCAACTGAATCAAGATCAGAAATTAAACTTATACTGCTTGATATGGCTATGCCAAAGATGGACGGCATGACAGTAGTGAAACATCTTAAAGAGAACCCAAAGTTGAGTCTTATTCCTGTGATTGCTTTAACTGCCAAATCTATGAAAGGGGATCGCGAACAAATTTTAGATGCAGGATGCGACGATTATATTTCCAAGCCTATAGAACCTGAAAGTTTCTTGAAAAAAATTACTCAATTGATGGAAAAATAACGGAGATTTTATGCAAAAAATACTTGCTATTGACGACAAGATCGACAATTTAATAACTATCTCTGCTTTGCTGAAAAATCTGATGCCTGACATTACTGTTATTACTGCAAAATCTGGAATGGAAGGTATAATAAAGGCTAAAGCTGAAAATCCTGATGCCATTTTGTTAGATGTCAAGATGCCTGATATGGATGGCTTTGAAACCTGCCAACGACTCATGGCTGATGAAAGTATTAACCGCATTCCAGTTATAATGATTACAGCTATAAAAACAGATTCACAAAGCAGGATTAAAGGATTAGAAGTTGGTGCAAATACCTTTTTAGCAAAACCAATTGATGAGTATGAACTTATTTCCCAGATAAAAGTTGCCCTGCGTATCAAGAAAGCTGAAGATGCCTTACGAAAAGAGAGGGACTCTTTAGAGCAGATTGTAGCGGAACGCACCGCAGCACAAGAAAAACTTCAAGCCCAGTTTAATCAGTCCCAGAAGATGGAATCAATAGGTCGCCTTGCTGGCGGTGTTGCCCACGATCTTAATAACATGCTTGGTGTAATCATTGGGCATACAGAGCTTGCTATGGATATTATTGACCACTCTAACGCGGTTTATGAAGACCTTGAAGAGATTTATAAAGCTGCCCAACGATCCGCAAATCTTACCCGCCAACTACTTGCATTTGCCCGTAAACAGATTGTTTCTCCCCAAGTTATTGACCTTAACAGAATCGTAAAAGATATGCTAAAAATGCTTGAGCGTATTATTGGCGAAGATATAGAACTTAGATGGCAACCACAAAATGATCTGTGGACAATAAAGATTGATCCATCTCAAATTGACCAGATATTAGCAAACCTTTGTGTTAATGCCCGCGATGCCATCAAAAATGTAGGCACTTTAACCATAAAAACAGAAAATATTTTTGTAGATCAAACATTTTGTTCAAACCATACTGAATCTTTTTCTGGAGAATATGTATTGCTCTCTGTAACCGATAATGGCTCTGGTATGGATAAAAAACTCATAGAGAATATCTTTGAACCTTTCTTTACAACAAAGGAGGTTGGAAAAGGAACTGGTCTTGGACTTTCCACTATTTATGGTATTGTAAAGCAAAATAACGGTATGATAGATGTTGAAAGCACATTAGGAGAAGGGTCAACATTCAAGATATACCTACCCCGATATATAGAAAAAAATCAACAGATACAAAACAAGCTCCTAAAAGGAGAGGAATCTACAAGCATTGGACGTGAGACGATACTACTTGTGGAAGATGAGCCGTCAATACTTAGACTAACTAAAATGATACTTGAAAAACAGGGCTACACAGTCTTAGCGGCAAACAGACCCGGTGAGGCGATAGATATGGCACAAA
>JADGBE010000179.1 GCA_015231615.1 Desulfamplus sp.
CAACCAATACTTTCTTTATCACTGATTCTTTAATTTCAAAAGAGTACCCCATAACTATCTCCTCCAACATTCACAACCCCCAAATTTAATTCCTCATCTGAGGCGACATCTTTCCTGACACAGGGGGATAACCATATTATCCCCACTCTGACACAGCACAAAAAAAACCTTTTTATAAGCATACTTTCCAACATTTTCAGGAATAACCATCGCGGCAACTGCCCCCATTACCTTCATATCACGATAATGCGGAAACAACCTTTTTATCTTGCCAAGCCTTTCAAGATGCTCGTTCACATCATCAATTGAAAGAGAACTTTTGCACTCAACAACTATCATCTCACCGTCATTGACTACAAGTAAATCAATCTCTGCTGCTTCACCATCACGTTCTGCAGTAACATTGCGGGAAACCACATGAACATTGATTCCACGTTCCCTGAACAGCCTGATAGCCCCGGGTCTTACCATCTCTTCTATAAATTCACCAAGACGGTTGCCCAGCTTGCCAATCCTTTTATCTGTCTCTTGTGATTGCTGCTTCATCAGACGTTCAGTTTCCTCAGAACGTTCCTTCATCAAACGCTCTGTCTCCTGAAACCTTCTCTCTGTCTCCTGAAACCTTCTCTCTGTCTCTTGAAACCTTCTCTCTGTCTCTTTTTGCATCTCTCTAACTTCCTTAAAAAAAGAGACCGCATCTAATGTCAATACCTGTTCCATAACCCACCCCCAATTAATCGGTTAAATGTATAATCTCATTATAACCACGACCAACCAGAAAGACAACATGAAATCAGAATCAGGATACCCAAGATAAAAGGATAAAGCAGGATAAACCAATCCTGAAAATCCTTACATCCTGCCTATCCTGATTCAGACAATTATCTACCTGTCCCCAATTCCTCTTACTCTATACATATCAGCTTACATGCAATGGTACATACGTTGCTTAAAGTTTTGAGATCAACTTCGCCGATTTTTTTGGTTAATCGTCTTTTATCAATACTCCGTATTTGATCCACCATTATCTTGGAATCTTTATCCAATCCGCCAATACCCTTGGAAAGAAACACTTCAAACGGGTAGATTTTTCCCACGCTGGAGGTTATAGGAGCTATAATAATCCTCGGAGAATAACGATTCATCGCATTAATCGAAACAATAAGACCCGGGCGGGTCTTGCCTGTTTCTGAATAAACAATAGGGTCAAGATTGATTAACCATATATCTCCCTGATTCATAATATTGTCTCTTCCCAACCATCCACGTCGAGACTTTCCCATTCACGAATAACCGTAAGCCTGTTCGTATCTTTAGAGGCTTCTTGAAAAGCTGATGCCAACACCTCTTGTTCACGGTTATAAGCTATTTTTTTAATCTCTTCTTTCAACAATTGATTGATTACCCTGCTTTTTTCACGTTTAGGAACTATTTGTCGAAATGTATTCCAAACATCTTTCTCTAAAACCAAATTGACTCTGACTTGATTCATCTCTCCCTCCATGTTGTTATACTACACATTATTATACAGATAAAAAGACGAGTCAACAACCAAACAAAAAAAACCGCCTCCCCGATTCTCACGGAAAGGCAGCTTTTTTTTATCCCTTTTTTCTACCACAAAGCAGGCTTGAACTTATCATCATTCAAAATAACCATACTATCCCCTTTTTGGCACAGCACAAACAGCCCCTTTTTATAAGCATACTTTCCAACATTTTCAGGAATAACCATTGCAGCAACTGCTCCCATTACCTTCATACCTCTATATTGCGGAAGCAATATTTTTACTTTTGTAAGCCTCTCAAGATGGTCGTTCACATCATCTATTGAAAGCGAACTCTTACACTCAACAGCTACTAATTCAATATCATTTACAACCAGCAGATCTATCTGAATCTTTTTTTTATCACGCTCAGCTTCAACACCTCGAAATACCTGATGAACTTTGATTCCACGCTCCTGAAATATCCTTACCGCTGACGGTTTTACCATTCCTTCAACAAAATCTCCTAAACGATTTCCAAGCCTGCCTATCAAAAGTTCAGTCTCTTGAAATTTCTTGTCAGTCTCTTGAAACTTCCTGTCTGTATCCTGAAACTTCCTGTCTGTATCCTGTGATTGCTGTTTCAGCAGAGCGTTCCTTCATCAGACGCTCAGTCTCCTGAAACCTTCTCTCAGTCTCTTTTTGCATCTCTCTAACTTCCTTGAAAAAAGAGAGTGCATCTAATGTCAATGCCTGTTCCATAACCCACCTCCAATTAAATGGTTAAATGTATAATCCCATTATAACCACAAATCACCACAAAAACAAAAACGGAAACAAGCCTCACCTCAGCCCGCTTCCGTTAA
>JADGBE010000017.1 GCA_015231615.1 Desulfamplus sp.
ATTCAGACGTTCCATCTTTTTATAGAGAGATTCCCACAAACTGGAGAGGTGAATATAGGAGAAAGCGTTGGGAAGGACGTCAATGGAAACCTGAACTAATACCCCACCAACAGGTTGAGGGGAACTGACCAAAGGGTAGATTACCGTTGTAATATTCGCCAAAAATCTGGATTGCTCGTTTTTCTGTATATGGGCTGCGGATATTTATGCCGACTTTAGCATTAAAGTCAGAGTCCCAATCAGTCTCCTCCCAGCTATGCCACATTACGCTGGTGAAGAATCTCATCGTTGGTTTGAATACAGGTTTTCTGCTCTGATAATCAATGCTTGCCTGAAAACTGTTGCGTTTAAGGTCAGAATCTGTGTGGACAATGTATGAGGGTCCTGCGGATAACTGTATTCCGTTCCAATCCAAGGCAGCGAGTAGTTCAATGGTCTCAAAGCTCAAGTTGATACGCCTTACTTTCAGCGGCTCAATTTGAGGAAGCAGGAGAAACTCATCACCAAGATGAGAAGACTGATGAAAAAAACGTGCCCGTGCTGAAAAGAAACCATTTCGATAGCTTAACGGAAAACCGATAATATAGTCAGCATTGATAAGATCCATTGAATCTGCATCCATATTGAACTGGGCAAGGACTGTACCGCTGATATTGAGCTGCCATGCGTCATTATTTCCCCAGCCTGACCAGCGTGCAAGTCCAAAACTGTCACCAAAACCGACTGATCCGATGTTTATGGTGTGATCGGGTTTAACACCGTTTATAGTATCAAGATTCTCATCAGGCAGTATCAGCTTAAGATAGGTTATATGGGTGCGGGGTTCTTTGGGGCTTGCCATAGATGGAAAAAAAAGCTGTCCCTGAGGGAAGAGAGCGGAACCCCCTTGATTGTAGCGATTGGACTCATTATCCTGACTATAACCATTTGAAGCTAAAAGGAAAAGTAAACCCGATATTATCATTATCCTGATATTTTGCCTGATACCCTGCCTGATATTTTGCTTGATACCCTGCCTGATATTTTGCTTGATACCCTGCTTGATACTTTGATTCATTCTCTTGATATATTTTTTGTTTACTATCTTTATGCTGTTATTTTTCGCCATCTCAATGCGGGTATTGCCCATTAAATCCTCTCCTTTATAAAAGCCTTTAGAAAATGTGATATTTATTCAACTTTTTTATTAAAGTTCAATTTTTGTGCCACATTTCTAAACTAAGGAGATTTTGATTTATCTGCCTGATTTTTAAGAAGAATCAGACAGATAACCATTTACAGAGATGAGAGCAAACTCCATAAAAAAAGGTCATATATGGTGTTTGCCCATATATGACCTTTTTTATATTTTATTTTTGCTGATGTTTTTATATTAAAGTAGAGACGCACGGCCGTGCGTCTCTACAATTTCATCGTTCGTTGTTACTGTAAGGGTTGTGTTTTTTCAATGCCAAGTTTACGCATACGCGCACGCAAGGTGCTGCGGTTCAGTCCAAGTATTTCAGTGGCACTATTTTTTCCGCTTACTTTCCATTCGGTTTGATCAAGTATCTGAACAATATATTCCCGCTCAACATCTTCTAAAGTTTTTATCTCTTTATCAGAGCGTCGTCTGGTAAGTGTCCCCTCTAATTTTCCTAATGTATCAACCAGACACAATGTCTGCTTTGATGAGTTGATAGCCCCTCGCTCAAGGACATTTTGTAGCTCTCTGATGTTTCCGGGCCAATCATAGTTCTGTAAGGCATCCATTACCTCTTGAGGAATAGTTGAAATATCCCTGCCAAGCCTTCTTGCAATTTTTTTTATGTAAAAGTCCACAAGAAGCGGGATATCCTCCTTGCGAGCCCTTAGAGGAGGTGTGGTTATCGGAAAAACATTTATCCTGTACCAGAGGTCTTCTCTAAAACGACCTTGTTTGACCTCCTCTTCCAACCTACGATTTGTGGCAACAACAATCCGTGTATCAACCTTGATGGTACGTGAGCTGCCCAACCGTTCAAACTCACCATCTTGTAGCACTCTGAGGAGCTTTGACTGTAGTTCTAAAGAAAGCTCGCCAATCTCGTCTAAAAAAAGGGTAGAGCCGTGTGCCACCTCAAATCGTCCGAGATGTTTAAAATATGAGCCTGTGAAAGAACCTTTCTCATGACCGAACAGTTCGCTTTCAATAACAGTTGCGGAGAGTGCAGCACAATTTACTTTTACCATAGCCCTCTCTTTGCGTGGGCTCAAGCCGTGAATTGCCCTGGCAACCAACTCTTTTCCTGTTCCTGTCTCTCCCATAATCAACACTATGGTATCAAGTTCTGCAATCTGCTCAACTTTATATAGTACATATTTAAGAGCATTACTCTGACCAATGATCTCATCATGGTGGAATTCCAACTTGATCTCGTCTTGCAGGTGCTCTTTTTCCGCTATCAGCAGGTCTGCCAATCTTTTTACTTCAACAAGATCGTCTTCTGCTTGTTGCCTCTTCTTCTCCGTATCTTCTGCCTTCTTTTCCGCCTCTCTTGCCTTCTTTTCTATCTCTTCCGCCTTCTTTTCTGTCTCTCTTACCTTCTTTTCTATCTCTTCCGCCTTCTTTTCTGTCTCTCTTATCTTCTTTTCTATCTCTTCCGCCTTCTTGTATATGGTGATGTCGCTGATTATTACACAGCAAATCAACTCATCGTAAGCATCCTGAATAGAGACAGCATTAAGGTGTGCCCAAAATGGTATTCCATCTTTTGTTTGCATTCTAAGTTCACAAGGCTCTGGTTTTCTGGCTTCAAATAATGCTTCATGCTCTTGTTTAAAGAGTAATCTTAAATAGATGTAGTAAATATCTTGGTCATCTTTGAAGATAAAGTTGGATAGGGGCTTTTTAATAAGCGTCTCCCGAGAATTACCAAACATTGTTGAGGCAGTAAGATTAGCTTCTAAAATAATCCCGTGTTTATTGACCGTACAATAGCCCACTGGAGCCAAATTATATAGATCAAAATAGCGTGATTTTGCAGAATCAAGCTCTACTTGTGTACGGCGAAGCTCTTCGTTCTGCATCTCAAGTTCAATTTGGTGAACTCTTAACTCATGGATTGCATCTCTTGTTTCCTGAAAAGATAACTTATCAGGAGTTTGTTTCAAAAGAACTGCTTTTTCCTCTGCTTGTTTGCGTAATCCTCTTGTATCCTCAATCATTCTTTTGCTCCTGTCGTTATGATTGTTGGCGATAAAGTAAGGTAACGTGGTAAAGCACTGCTCCACTCCCTGATTGAGTTACTTGTAAAAAGACATTGAAACCCAATATTAGCCTAAATTCTACTCTGTTTACGGTATCTATCAAGCCAATCTTTCTTAAAAGATTGATAGATACCCTTTTCAATGGAATCGCGTATATCTTTCATTAAATCTTGATAAAACGTAAGATTATGAATTGTTGCTAAAGTCTCTGCCAATGGATCGCGTGTGAAAAAGAGATACCTAAGCACCATCTGAGAGTAAGTTTGACAGGTGTAGCAACTACAATGGGTATCAATAGGATATTTCTCCTTTCGAGATGCTTTATCCATTATTCTCAACTTCCCAAGCCTTGTAAACAGCGTACCCTGACGAGCATAACGTGTAGGAATAACACAGTCAAACATATCAATACCACTGCCCACAGCTTCTAAAATATCTTCTGGAAGCCCAACTCCCATAAGATAACGTGGCTTATCAAATGGCAAAAAATGGGTGGTGTTTTTAGTAATGTTTTTCATAAGCTCATACCCCTCTCCAACGCTTACACCTCCAATTGCAAAGCCGTCAAATGGTATGGCTGTTATCTCTTCTGCACTTTTACGGCGTAGATCAGGATAAACGCCACCTTGAACTATTCCAAATAAAAACTGATGTTCTTGAAGTTCAAATTCACGACATCGCTTTGCCCAAGCTGTGGTTCTAATTAATGATTTTGCAACATACTCCTTTGTAGCTGGATATTCGACACACTCATCAAATGCCATTACAATATCAGCTCCAAGGTCTCGTTGAATCTCCATTGAGCGTTCAGGGCTTAAAAATAGCCGCTCTCTTTTTTTACTAACCTTTACACTATCACTATCATTATCTTTTTTATCTTTATCATTATATGAGAACCACACTCCTTGGTCTGTAATCTCTTTATCAGGCAGAGAGAATACTTGAAATCCGCCTGAGTCTGTTAAAATAGTTTTATTCCACCCCATGAATCTGTGGAGTCCACCCATTCTTTTAACTGTAGTAAGCCGCTCTTCTAAACCTAAATGGTAGGTGTTCGCCAAAAGCACCTCAGCTCCTGATGCCTCTACATCTCGTGGCAAAGTTGAGCGAACAAAACCAGCTGTTCCTACAGGCATAAAGGCTGGGGTCTGGACTTTTCCATGCTCAGTAGTAAAAGAGCCTCTTCTTGCACCTGTCGGGTCTGTTGTATAAAGTTCAAATTTAATATCTTTAAGGCTCATTTTTTTATCCAAACATATTAATACTAAATATTAAAAATATCTAAAGTTCATAAGGAGTTAGGCTCTCATAACCTGTCTTTGTAACCAATATTGTCTGTTCAAATTGGGCGGATAAAGCACCATCATCAGTTACTGCTGTCCATTTATCCTCAAGAATATGGAGTTTTCTTGTTCCAAGGTTAATCATAGGCTCAATTGTAAAGACCATGCCCTGAACTAACATTAATCCTTTCCCCTTTTTCCCAAAATGTAGAATCTGTGGATGTTCGTGAAAACTAAGCCCTACCCCATGACCTACAAACTCCCTTACAACTGAGCAGCCTTGTGCCTCTGCATAACTTTGGATTGCCCATCCAATATCTCCAAGCCTTGCACCTGGTCGAACAGTATCAATTGCCCTTTTTAAGCACTCTCTTGCAACAGAAACTATTTTGACTGCATCATCAGAGGGCGTTCCCACAAAAAAAGTTTTGCTTGCATCAGCATAATAGCCATTCAATATTGTAGTAATGTCAACATTTACAATATCTCCGTCTTTTAAAATACGCCTACCCGGAATGCCGTGGCAGATAACCTCATTTACTGAAACACAAACGCTTTTTGGAAACCCCCGATAATTCAAAGTAGCTGGAATTGCTCCAGCTTTTATGGTCTCTTCATGGACAAATGTGTTAATATCTTCTGTTTTAAGTCCGGGTTGAATCATCTTTTCAACTTTATCCATTATTTCAATAAGAATAACACCAGATTTTCGTATCCCTTCTATCTGATGAGGCTCTTTGAGAGTAATATCAAATTTCTTTTTATACTGTTCTTTAAGTGTTGGAGTTTTAGGGGGCAATTTAATAGGTAGTTTTCCAGCAATTGTCTCAAAGATGCTTGTAGTTTGCTTTGTGGAAATTGGATTTTGCATTAAATTTGAGATAGTGCTTTTAGTCTCCTTCATGCAGCAAAATTTATATTTTTTGCCACTTCCGCATGGACATAGAGTGTTTCTGCCTATTGTTATATTTCTTGACTCCTGTTTCATTTTATTTGATTCCTGTTTAACTTTTGGGATATATTATCTCTATGGAATTATTTAATTGAGTGTATCCAATAGCCAAGCTCGCTATAGCCTCCCCAATTTACAGAAAATATATCTCCTCCATTGGTTGGCACAGATGCCCAATAAATCACATAATCACCTTTATGTAAGGAGGTAAATTTGACAGACATATTTTTTGCTTCTGTTGTATTAGTTGACAAAGGTTCAAACTCTAAAGTCAACTTTCCATCTTTGGAAAGAAAATAAGGGGTTCCATCTGGGAAAACTACTGCAATATAGGTATCTACAGGCTGAGTGTAACAGGGGAATGTAATTTCCATATTCATAAATGAGTTTTTAACAAAAAATGGAAAAACTGGGGTATTACTACCCGAACTGACTTTTACAGGTATATTGTCAAAATCATCGGGAGTCTGAGGAATAATTACTTCAGATGTTGAAAGTGATTTGCACAAAGCATCATCTGGGTTATTTATATCTTCTTCTTGCCCAGGTTTAAGCAAAAATGGTTCTGTTGTTAGAGAAATACTGTTACTTTGTATGTTTTCCCATATATAAGCTCCATTAGAATTTGGTATAACGCTCGTTATTTGTGTTATTCCATTTGGAATTTGATAATCTCCTTCTCCCCAGACAACGTAACGGACAGCCCCTGCATCAGTTGTTATTTTATAAGCATTGATTCCTTTTGGATTAGAAGAGATAGTTTCTACTTTATCAAAAGGCAGAAGCTCTTTTGTGAATAGCTGCAAGGCATAATAAGATAGATGAGCCACCCCTTGATCGCTTCTTACTCCATACAAACGCCAATTATTAGTAGGTGAATCTATTGAATCAATGTAAGTGTGCCACATTACCAAATCATCACCCATTGCATAAGCTGGAATAATACGGCGGAATATATCAGCGGCTTGAGATTCATAACTGTTTGGGTAATCTGTACGAATTGTAAGGGTTTCACTTGCAGTTGAGCCAGTTTCTGTGAGCCACACAGCTTTGTTTTCTAAATTGTTCTCATCTATAAATGTTTCTAATGACACTCTTGCATTAATATAACTCTGCCATTCAGGATAGTAGTGGTAATTTATAACATCAAACCAATCAGAACCATTGCCCCCTTCAATTACCCCTTTTAACCATTCATTTATAATATAACCGTTTAATCCACTCATTCCCGGCAGAACTATAACTGCATCAGGATCCCGCTCTTTAATAAAAGCTGCTGCTTGAGATAAAAATAATCCCTGCTCTCGAGGAGAAAAACCGCCTGACGGCGGAACTACTAAATTGGGATAAGGCACTGTTACAGGCGGTTGATCTGGATCATAAGCCCTCCAATGATCCATCTCATTTCCAAGTTCCCAATATCTTACATATCTGCCGTAACGCTCTATCACTTTTTCTAAATACTCTTTTGCTTCATCTCCTAATGTTTTTTGAAAATCTGCTGAATCTGTCTCCCAAGGAGGAGTTCCAGAAGCATACTGCATAGCAAAAAGAGTAACTATAGGTTCAAAATCAAGATTTGGAATAACTGCATCTGC
Source organism: Desulfamplus sp. (assembly GCA_015231615.1). Taxonomy (GTDB): domain Bacteria; phylum Desulfobacterota; class Desulfobacteria; order Desulfobacterales; family Desulfobacteraceae; genus Desulfamplus. The sequence continues at coordinate 7,062 of JADGBE010000017.1, forward strand.
TTCATCAAAATGCCATTGGTCATCTTCTGGTTCAATAATATCCCATAAAAGATCAGCTTTTACAAACTGACGATAAGTATGAATACCCATATTTTTAAAATCACTAAAAATCCATTCTGGTTGTAAATAAGATGTAGTAAGGTTTGGGTCTCCTATTGGAAGATTGTCCATATAAAAACGGATAAAATTTACCCCAAGCTGTGGTTTAGTTGGTCTTGACTTGAGAATATAATCAGTAGTGGTGTCAGGGGACTCTGATGTGAGGACAATATTTGTTTGCCCAGCATTTACAGTTAAGCACATTATAGTAACAACGAATATTGCTGTTATACTTAATAATTTATTTTTATCTCTTAGAAATTTATCTATAATTGTAGCGATTCTGATTATTTTTTTGTTGATTACTAATACGCTCTTGTTTATCGACATTTGCAGTTCCTCCTAATTTTTAGATTTACTACATTAAGACCCTCAATATTTAAACAGGCTCTAACCTACCCCACAAAGAGTGTGGATAGGCATTTTCTATATAAACATCAACGATCTGCCCTTGATTTATATTATCTGCATAAAAGTGAACAATTTTTCCAGATTCTGTGCGTCCTGTCATCTGTGATAGCTTAAGGTTATGGTTTTGTATGATGCTATGGCTTGTTGAAATTTTATCTGACTGCTTGCTAATTTCGCAAGAATCATTTTCTTTTTTATCTGCTTCTGTATGCTCTTCTATATGACGACTCTTAAGGCTCTTTCCCTCTACTAAAACAGCTTGAACAGTTCCAACTAATGCTTGATTCTTCTTTTGAGTATAATACTCTTGAAGTGCAAGAAGTTCATTTAGCCTTACCATCTTCTCATCTTCGTCAACAGCCCCAGAAAATTTTGCTGCTGGTGCATTTGGTCGATCTGAATATGCAAACGCAAATAGTCCATCAAATTCAACTCTCTTTATAAGATCAAGAGTTTGTTCAAAATCTTCACGACTTTCAGATGGAAATCCAACAATCATATCAGACGACAGCCCAACATTTGGACAGTGGTTTCTAAGTGTTGATATTCTTTCAAGATATTGCTCTCTTGTGTAGCCCCTGTTCATCTTCTTTAAAATTGCGTTGGAACCAGATTGAACAGGAAGATGGAGCTGATTACACACTTTTTTTAAATCTCTGATAGCAAAGATTAACTCGTCTGAAATATCTTTAGGATGTGAAGTTGCAAAACGGATACGCTCAATTCCATTAATTTCATTAATCTTTGCAAGTATTTCAGGAAATGTGCAATTTTTTGGCTCAAGCACTCTTCCATTTTGATTAAGGCTATCATCTTTTTCAAAAGATTGTTCCAAGTTATGGTTTCCATAAGAGTTCACATTTTGTCCAAGCAATGTAACCTCTTTCACTCCAGAATCTGCAAGAATTTTTATCTCTTGCACAATGCTTTGGGGTGTTCTGCTTCTCTCACGTCCTCTAACATAAGGAACAATACAGTAAGTGCAAAAATTATTACAACCCTGCATAATGGTTATAAATCTTGAAACTTTAGAGTATGATTCAGAAAAATCTGGCTTTGAAAAATATGGCATTGATTCAAAGATTGCTGCACTATCTTCAATATCTGTAATGTGCAGCTTCTCATTACACTTTTTTCTATTATACAAAATTTTCTCTATAAGATTTGGAAGCCTTGCAAATGCTTGAGTTCCCATTACAATATCAAGATGAGGTATCCTTTTAAAAACTTTAGCCCCCTCTTGCTGGGCAACACAACCTGACATTATAGATATAAGATTTGGGTTTTTACGTTTTTTATTTGCAAGGGTTCCAAGAAAGCTAAATGCTTTTTCTTGGGCTTTTTCTCTGATTGAGCATGTGTTGCAGACAACAATATCAGCTTGTTCTAATTTCTCTGTTTTTAAATATCCAATGTTGTCAAGAATTGAGGCTATCTTTTCAGAGTCATAGCTGTTCATCTGACAGCCAATTGTATAGATATACGAATAACCTATATAATTTATTTTATTTTTATTATTTTTCCCAATATTTTCACTATTCGTATTGATTCTATAACTCATTAATATAAATATCCTTTTTCAAATCTGTAAGAACAGCATAAACTTCATCAATAGAGTTTGGGGCAATTGCAAACCTCACAAGTCCCTCTTTAGTATCAAGAGTTGTGATTACTGCAATTCCATCATAGGCTTCAAAGATAAATTTTAAAAATCCTATTCTGCTTTTATCAACTTTGAAAAGTTTATAAATAGTTCTCATTTTTGAATCCAATTTCTTTTTACGAAATAAACTAACTGGAATATTAACGGAGGTTTTTGTAGTCTCTATCCATCTCTCGCTGAATATCTTTTTTCTTTATGGTATCTCGCTTATCATAAAGTTTTTTACCTTTGGCAAGTCCTATCTGAACTTTGATTTTACCATTTTTGAAATAGACCTTTAAAGGGACAATGGTAAAGCCACGTTCTGCAACTTTACCAATTAACTTTTTTATCTCTTTGTTGTGAAGAAGTAATTTTCTGCTCCTTAAAGGATCGTGGTTATCGTAATAGGCGTTCTGATATGGAGATATGTGCATCTGTTTTAAAAAGACCTCACCATTTTTAACATCTGCATAGGAATCTTTAAGGTTGATTTTGCCTTGACGTATTGACTTAACCTCTGTTCCAACAAGCACAATACCAGCCTCTATTTCACCAGATATATCAAAATCATGCCTTGCCTTTTTATTGGTTGCCACAATTTTTATCTTGTCTGACTCCATCTTTATTTATGCTCCTACAAATATTACGTTCACCTTAAAGGTTGTAGGGATTAAGCATGCTTAACCCCTACCAGAGAAAATTCCCACTTGTTAGTATATCCACGACTTTCGGCATAAGCTATTTTAGTTTTGCAAAGTTATTTCTTAATCAGAAAGAATTTTGCCATACTTTTCTTTTACAAGATTTACAATATCTGATACCCGCCCCATTTTTATAACTCTATCAACAAACTCTTTAGATTCATCTACATTAAGTCTTGTAACCATCTGTCTTATAACAGGAATCGACATTGGGTTCATAGAGAGTTTGGTCAAACCAAGACCCATCAATACAGGTAGATTAAATGGCTCTCCAGCCATCTCACCACACATAACAACATCAATATTTTTCTTCCTTGCAGCATTAACAACCATTTGAACCATTCTGATAATAGCAGGATTCATTGGATTATACAGGTGGGCAACCTGTCTATTACGCCTATCAATTGCCATTGAATATTGAATAAGATCGTTTGTTCCAATGCTAAAAAAATCTACATATTCTGCAAGGTCTTCTGCAATAATTACAGCAGAAGGAACCTCAATCATTATTCCAAGAGGAATATCGCTATTAAACACCTTCTCTTCTTGTTTAAGCTCAATAATGGAACGGGCAATAATCTCTTTTACCTGAATAATCTCTTCAACACAGGAGATCATAGGAATTAATAGCTTGATATTGCCAAAAGCAGCAGCTCTAAATATTGCCTTTATCTGTGTAATAAAAATTTCTGGCCTTTTAAGGCAAAATCTTACAGCTCTCAATCCAAGTGCGGGATTCTCCTCATCTATGTTATTTTTCATATATGGAAGAACTTTATCGCCATTAATATCAAGAGTTCTAAAGGTTATTGACATGGGAGATAAAAGATCAACAACCTCTTTATATTTATCAAAAAGCTCATCTTCTGACGGAAATCTTTTAAGATCAATATAGAGAAACTCTGTTCTAAAAAGCCCAACACCTTTTGCTGCATTATCTCTTACAGATACCACTTCTTCTACAAGCTCAATGTTAGCCGTGAGTTCAAATTTATGACCATCTAAAGTAACTGCTGGAAGATGGCTCTCTCTTGCTCTAATTGCTTGACGCTCTTCATAGATTGCCCTACGTTCTTCATAAGCAAAGAGTGTATCCTCTTCTGGATTTACAATCAATATGCCAGATATACCATCAACTATAACAATATCATCGTTCTCAACTTTATGGGTTGCATTTCCAAGCCCCATAACTGCTGGAATGCCAAGTGCTTTTGCTATAATCCCTGTATGTGAATCTTTACCACCACGATCTGTAACAAAACCTTTAATTAATTCAAGTTGAATTTGACTTGTATCGGCTGGAGAGAGATCATGGGCAACCAAAATCACCCTTTTATTTATATCTGAGATTTTAATATCTTGGGCACCAATAAGATGACGCATAACCTGTTCTGATACCTGAACAATGTCGGTTACTCTTGATTTAAGGTAAGGGTCGCTTAACTTCATAAACATATGCTTTACATGACGTAATACTTTTTTTAATGCCCATTCTGCATTTATCTTTTCTACTTTTATGGTATCAATAGTTTTTCCATAAAGCATCTTATCTTTAAAAAGAGCTAAATGAGCCTCAAGAATGTCAATCTGATGGCTAAAATCACTATTTAGAGAATTTATTACTGAAGAGTAGTCATCGCTTGCCCGCTTAACAGCATTTTTAAAACGGTTAATCTCTGCTGGAACATCATCTTCTAAGACAGGGTATCTCTTAACAAGATCAACACCTTCACGATCAACTATATATGCCTTTCCAATACATATACCGGGAGAACCACCAATGCCTTTTATAACGATCTCCTCTTTTGGAGATAAACCAGAAGAGACACCACCATTTTTTTTTATCATAATATTCTCTTTTTGAATCAGTTCTTTTTGAGATTTACTCATTGGTATCTTCTCCAAAACCAGATTGAAAAAACTCTGCTATAGTATCAAGCAACTGAATATCGTTCTGTGAATCAGCCTCTAAAATAAGAGTTTTTCCTTTTTTGCCGTTGATCGTCAAAATATCAATGACACTTGAGGCATCAGCTCTGTTATTGCCATCAATTATCCATACATTGCTTTGTGCATTTCTGATAATCTTTGCAATCATTGAGGCAGGTCTTGCATGAAGCCCAAGACTGTTTTTAACTATAACTTTACGAATTCTATTATTATTCAATTTAGATTATTTTGGCTATGAATTTTAGATTATGAAATGTTATTGACTCTTAATCTTTTTCTCTATCTTATTTTTAGCCAAACACAATAGCTTTTCATGTGTAAAATGTCAATGAATTGTAATATTAGGCGGGATTTATAGCAAAAAAGAAGGTTGTCTTATAGGTATGAAATAATATTTTACAATTAAGATTATACCATGCTCGTTTATAAGTTGAGTTTTACATATAGAAAAGTTAAATTTGTTCCCGTTTGAATTATAAAAATATTTTAAGGCTTAATAGTTGATAGATATTTTAGAATAGCTTTTTGGGTGGCTTCTGACACTTCAGTAAACTGAATGCCATATAAAACAGTAAGTTCCTTTTTCTTAACATTTTTAATGAGACCTGAAATACTATAAATATCAACATCTCCGGGGAGAGAGAATTCAATTTTAACATTATCATCTGCTCTTGCAATGTAGTTCCTTTCTGTAGGTTGATATACAATTTCAATTCCGCAACCTTGTGGATTTATATCACAGATAATAGACTCTTTACCCGCCCCTTTGAAATGAAAAGTTGAAGGTAGTTTGCATGTTACTCTTATGTTTGTTCTTAGTCCCTTTATACTAACAGATTTTGGGTATTCAAGCACAACTGCCCTGATAGGTTTAGTAAGATTTTCAATTATAGCAGATGAAAAAGAGAAGATTTGACCATTAAAAACAGATTCAATAGAGATTTTATTTCCAGTAAAGAGTTTAGGTTTTATTGTTGTATAAGGGGCTGGGTGGGTGATAATAAGATACTCATATTTTTGTGTTCCAACAAAGTTTGCAGTAATAGGTATTGCAATTCCTTCTATTTTCAAATTTAAGTTTGTACCGCTCTCAATATTTATATCTACATCTTTGTCAGAATAGACTTGACTCATACTATAGTTTTTATCTTTGCTTTTCCCTTTCTCTAAAGAGTCTTTTTCACCAGATGGAGTTTCATCAACTTTATTACCACCATCTTCTTCCTTTGAGATAAAATTTTCAGGTGGTGGAGTATATTTATTATTCTTTGCATCTTTTAAAACTGTAATAAGCTCTTGGGAGATTTTATATTTATCTTTATACTCTTTTTCTTGCGGTTTGAATGATTGAATTCTCTCCATATACTCATCTTTTGAAATTACACCTACCTCAAGAAGTTTTGCCTCTTGCTGAATATTTTTCTTTATTTCAGTAAACTTTTCTGCAGCCTCCTTTTTATCTTCAATATAAGATTCTATTCTTCTGTCAATCTCATCTGATAGTTTCTTTAGACCCGGAGTATGTTTGTCTAAAAATGATCTATATTGCTCATGTAAAGAGGCAAATCTATCCTCTGCAATATGCTCTTTGGTCTCTAATAGCTTATCAAGTTTTGTTTGTACTGTTTGAATAGCTAAGAATGTGTCGCAATACTTTTTTGATAAACCATAGACATCAATTTGAACCATAGAATTAGATTGTTCTGTTAAAGCTGACGAATTTTGTCCCTGTGGAGAACTCTCGGACTCATCGTTTTTTTTGCTAAACATATTTGTAAGTGGTTTAAAAAGAGATTTCATAATTTTATTAGACACCTTTTTAGATAATCGCTAATTTATGAATACGATAATATTTTAAGTTTTGTAGGCATGGACGAAAGTTGAAGATTGTTTTGGACTCTCTTTTCAACATCAACGGCTGTCTTTAAGCCAACACCGTCATTAAATAGGTTGCAAAACATCTCTCCCCAGCTATTTCTGTAAATAACGCTCCACTCTGTTATTGTCTTTGCATCTCTTGGAACAGTGAAGTTAAGAGATATAAACATTGAAGTAATTATGCTCTTAGAACATAGTTCATCATTTGTTATCTCTCTTTTAAGATCATCGGTAAAGCAATCGTACATTGAGTGAAGAAGTAGCCTAATATCGTTGGACTTAACAAATGTTGGATTTGGGGCAAGTTTAATGTGATTATCTTTTACATAAAGTTGATTGTGAATAAGCCACGCCCCAAGCTCTTCAATGCTTGCTGCTCTTTTTAACATCTCATTTTGCTCACTACCGCTTTTTTTGTCTCGCCATTTGTGCATTAAAAGCCATTTTTGATTATTCTTTGTATCATCACTGTATGCCAAACTCAAGCCGCTTGAAAGACCGCTTTTTGAGACTAAAAGAAGCGTCTCAACCTTACTCTTCTCATCCATACTGAACTGCACTACCATCTTACGCCCTAAGATAGTTCTATCTCTTGGTGTTAAAAGAGATTCTTTTTCATAAGATGAGTCAGAAGTTGTCCATAGCCTTCTGCACTGCTTATATGTTTGCACCATATATTGCCTGATTTTAACACTTTCACTCGCAATTTTTTGATATGACCAATTTTTAAAATCACCCGCATCAAAGACCTCTTCAGTTATCCAGCCCCACTCGTCCATACATCTTTTTATAAGAATCTCTTTTAATCCAAATGCACTTTTTTTAAACTCTTTTTCGTCTGTAATACCAACCTTTGAAAAGAAACACGATTGAACAAATTTAGCAAAAGGATGTTTTTCATCAATTTTTTTATAGTATGCAACAAGGCTATTAAGTAAAAGATAGTATGGATCAGATTTAGGAAAATTAAATGCTAAACTTGGATTCATCCACTCTTTTTTAAATTCATTGCACAAAAGCATTCTCTCTCTCTTGTTTCCATAGATATACTTTTCAAGTAAACCCATTTTCAATACAGACTTAAAAGGGCTTTTTAGATATTTAAACATTTGCCAGACTGAAGCACCAAAATACTCCCCAGTAGGAATATCATGAATATCTCCAAAATCAATAAACCTCCCTTTTGTTGGATTAGGGCATACTCGAATAAATAGATCGTAATAGTAATTTTTACTAACCTCAACTGGAAGGGTTGCCCAAAATGGAAGTTTACCAGCTAAATGGATCATAGTTCTGTAGAACTCCTCTTTAAGGAGTCTTCCCTGTGCAGAGCCTGAACTTTCACTGTCAGAACCTCCAAAATCTGACCTTTTTGCCTTCTCAATATCTACAATAAAAAAGTGAATCTCTGTTCTAAATTCATCTTTAGCCCATTTTTCAATTGCATCAAGTTTTTTTCGTAGCATGTTGAGCTTATCATGATCAAAAAGCTCCTCCCTAATACAGACCCAATAGTCAATGTCAGAACCAGCAGTATGGGCAATTGAACCAATGCTTCCCATAGTAAATAGGGCATCAATGTAGCAGAATGGTCTCTCAATAAACACAATTCCATCTTTATAAATATATCTCTTATCAAAATATTTTTTACAGATTTTTTGAGTTTCACTATTAGGAAGATAACCAGATATACCATGAGGTATATCTAAATTCTGAATACCAGCGGGTTTGCCATCTAATCTAACAATCCCATCAACTTCAATAAGTTTTGCAAGTGCTGGATTTCTTGCTGACGGGGTGTAAAGGTCTATATTTTCATGGATAAGAAGTGGGATAAGCTCAAACAGATCAGCTTGCTCTGGTAAAAATAGATCAAATGCAGAGATAACTGAATATCTGTTTTTTAGCACAAACATATTCTTTCCACGCTGAATAAGCTCTGTAAAAATAAGCATTCTAATCTCATTCATAAGCGACTTATCTTGAGATATAGCAACCAACTCATTATTTATATCGTTGATAGATAGCTCAATAATTCTGTGAAATAGCTCTGAGAGTTCAATTTCTGCCCGTGAAAGTGTATGGAGAGAGAATCGACAAAATTTGCCTACTGCACCTGAAAAATCTGTCTTCTCGAGCTTTGTATCAGAAAATGTTACCATAGAAATTTGAGAACAGACAAATGTTGCCCCAGAGAGATCAGTTTCTGAAAAAGATGTTTTAACAATGGTAGAGTTAGCAAAGATAGCTTCGCTCATATCAGATAACTTAAAGCTACTGTTTAGAAAAGATGCCCCTGTAAAGTTGCATCCACTAAAGTTAGCCCCAGTAGCTACAACATCAATAAAGACTGAATTTTCAAAAGATGTATTGATAAATGAAGTGCCACTCATCTTAACATTATAAAAAAAGGTCTTGTTAAATGAACAGTTTTCAAATGTCGAAAGAGAGAGATCAACCTCTTTTATTATAGAGTTTGTAAATATTCCGGGAGATAAAAATATAGATGAAGAGAGATCAACATCTTCAATAACCTCCTCCCTAAGATCAACTCCTTCAGGTGATGACGCATCTTTTAATCGAGCTATTTTTTTCTCAAGAGTTGTTGTAAAGAGATTTTTAAAAAAACCTCCTTTCTCTTTTTTTATTTTAACAGGTGTCGATGAGGAGATAAGTTGATCAAATTGACGCTTCAGTTCATTTTTTTCTTCTGCAAGAGAGTTGTTTATCTTTTCAATAAGGTTTGTAAGTGCATTTTTTATATTTGGGTCAGGGTGGTTTATATAAGTTTCAAATATTTTAAGTACTCTTTCTGGTCTTTTACGGATCATGCCGCAGATCAATGCTTTTTCAATATCACTATTTTGAAAAAGCGATCCAGTTAGCTCTTCTGCCATATCTTGAATAAAGCAGAAAGAAAACCTTGAAAAAAAGGCTATCTCATCAAGGATGAGTGGCATTAATTGAGGTATATCTCTATTAACTCGCCCGATCAATTCATTCAAAATTGATCTTTTCTCAAAAATAGATTGCTTATCAGATGTTCTATTGGAAGGGTAAGGTGAGTTACTACTACGAGATATAACAGCAGCTCGAGATATAACAGCAGCCTTAAATATATCAATTGAGTCAGTAAGAGCTAATGATGGGCTACATAGAATATCCATAAGAGTGTCTGTCAAAACAGCATAAGTTCCTTCAGCAGATCGTTCAATAATTTTGAATGCTGTTCGTCGAACCTTAATCGATCTATCACTTTTAACTATTCTTAAAAGTCTTGAAGGGTTAATAACAGGCAAAAGCATTGCCAATGCTTTTAGGGCATCTGTTCTTTCATTATCAGAATTTTCTTCGTTATTTAGATATTTTCCAATAATGGTTTCAGGATCATCTGGCTCTTTAGTATTATAGCAATTTCTAAGAGATGGCTTTATGTTTTCAAGAAAAATATCTGCTGGAATCTCCATGTCAAAAAGATCAGCGTAAAATTTTAAAACAGCCCTTTGATTTGTAATATCTTTAATAATTTTTACAAACTGCTCTGCATATTCTCGTCTAACCGAAGGAGGTGAGGCAAGGTATTGATTTACTAATGTTAAACGACATTGTTCATCAAGCGAATTAACAATACCAATGATTGTCTGTATTGGAAACACTTTGCTTTGACAAAGTTTCCAAGCATAAAAAGGACCTCTTCCACCAGATTCAAGAAGAATTTGAAGATATAGTTTTAACTCGGCTGATGGAATATTATCATGGATATTTCTATAAACATGGACTGATAACAAAGCAGATGCAAGAAGCCCTTTTTGTTTATCACCAGATTCAAGTCCATATTTTATATCTTCTTGTAATTTGTTAAGAACAGATTTCGCTTTGTTCCTAACTGAAAGATGAAATGAGGTAAGGCCAGCCATCACGGCTTTTATTCCATCAGCAATAGGTATATCAAGGGCATTAGATAGCCACTCAAGCTGCTGATTAGCATCAGCATGACTCCAATCTCTTTCAAATAAAGCCATATTAATCTTTAATATTTGTTTGGTTACTCTATTTTAGATAGATGTTTAAAAAATTTAAGTTCACGAATGTTCATTCAAGAATAGGATGCCTATTCAGAATATATGTCATAATCTGGATAGTATTTTTTTGCACAGCTTTTACAGATACTATGGCTAAATTGTGCTTCTGAATGTCTTTGAATATACTCCTCCATCTGCTGCCAATATCCCTTGTCATCTCGTATGCTTTTACAGTGCATACATATAGGTAATAAACCGCTTAATGTTTTTATCTCGGCAAGAGCATGTTCAAGATTTTCTTTTTCCTTTCTAAGCTGGCTTTCTGTATCCTTGATTCTCTGGTGTCTTCTTGCGTTTTCTATTGCAAGGGCACAAACTTCAATTATTGACATTGTAAGATTAAGATAATGCTCCTTATATTCAGGAAAACTTATCTCATCAATTTCAATAACTCCAAGTTTGTTATCTTTATAATTTAACGATACCCTGAAGCCTTTATTAGATTCTGTCCATTCATATTTTTTGTTAAAATTTGAAAGACGGCTTTTAATTGCATCGTCCTCTTCTTCCATTGAAGGTATTAAAGAGTATAGTTTTTCAGGCTTATCCTTTTGTAAGGAGATATAAAATGCTTTTGCTGGTGAAAAAAGAGTTTGAAATACATTAAGGATACTTTCAACTGCCTCTTTCTCTGTCTCTGAATGTATGATCTGTGCCAGAAGGTCAAATGTCATGGCATATTCAGAAACTTGCCTTCTGGCAATTTCAAGCTCAATATTCGGTGTTGTTATCCCTTTATCGTCAATTAACAAATTAATCCCCTAAATCCAATTGTCTTAAAATTTTAATAATGCCTGATAGCCCCTCCCCAACCATCCCCAAGGGGATGGAGTTATATTATCCCCCTCTCCCAAGGATAGGGGTTAGGGGTGAGGCGAAGTAATATTAATAAATTAACGGATAATTACCCCATTTATGAACAGCGTCAGATATTGCCATTAATACCTCATCAGGAACCTGAAATGGAATTTCGCCATGATTATCAGACAAAATAAATCCACCTCCTGCACCTGCCTGTGAAATAACTCTCTTTACATTATCCTCTGTTTGTTTAGGTGTCCAACGTCTCATCTCTATTCCATTCAGATTACCCATAACTGTAAGTCTGTTTTTACAACTATTTTTTAACTCCTGAATGTTCTCTTCTACACTGACTCCAACTATAGCTGTACCAGTATCAGCTATCTCTTCAATAATAGATAGACAGCGACCAGAAGCCATGTGTGTTGCGGTTGGTCCTTTAATTTTGGCTATGGTTCGTTTAGCAACTTCAAATCCTGTTTTAAGATACATCTCTTTAGTCGTAATTGTTGTTGAAGATAAAGGATCGAAATAGCATATTGCAGTAGTTCCAGCATCTAACTGTGCATTAGCCCAGTTTACACAAAATTCTTCATTTATTTTCATCAGATGGCTGAACAAATCAGGTCTCTCATAAATCAGCTCAATATATTTATCAAATCCCATCTGCATAACAGGCAATGAGAATGGAGACATTACAACTCCAATAATCGGAACTTGGTCTCCAACTTTTTCTTTAAGTATATGTGCTGATTTTAATACTTTGTTTAGGCACGCACTCTTTTTTATATCAGGAATTTTCAGATTCTTAATATCTTGAAAATTTTTAATAAAAGGTTCACCTGAATTAGCAGGTCCATCATCATGATATATTACCTCACCGCCAAATGCCTCTATTTCAATCGGTGCATAGAAAAAATTATAAATAGAGTCATGGCGGTATTTGGCACGTAATCTTAACTGTCCTTCGGCTACGTTTTCGGATTTGGAAAAATATTGTTCTATGGAAAGTCCCAACTCTTTAGCTCCGTGCATGGTCAGAAGCAGGAAAAAAGGAACTCGATCTGGCTCTTTATGCCCGAGTGTTGTTAAAACTCTTTGTAAAGATGTCATATTATCTTTAATCATAAGCTGCCTTCCATAACACTTTTTATGACTAATACAGCCTCTGAAGCAGTGCTGCACATAGCATCAGCTCCAACCTCCTGCCACAGTTGTTTATCGAATCTAAAAGGTGCCCCGCCAACCACTATTTTTACATCAAGATTTAAAGAATCAAGTTTTTCTTTAAGATGTTTCACCTTAAGTGCCGAATGAAGCATCAGAACAGATACGAGTATGATCTTTATTTTATCGTCTTTAATACGTTGAACCAACTCTTCAACTTCCATTGTTCCGTAATCTAAAAGATCAAATCCACTTGCTCTTAAAAGTGAATATACAATTGTTTTTCCAAGTTTGTGATGATCTGAAAGCACACAGATTGCCATTTTAGGTTGATCTTTTCTGTCTGGATCGCCAGGAGGTAATATCTCGTCAATAAGCTCTTCACAAATACGCCCAGCCATGTAAACTTGAGACAAAGCAAATATGCCACTCTTCCACCCTTCTCCTATACGCTCAAGAGCTGCAATAACTACATTTTCAATAAAACTGATTTTATCAATAGAGGCAGCATCTTCTAATATGCGTCTTGCAGCTACTCTGTTTAAAGATAAAAGTGCTTCCATAAAATCATCTATATTTTTTTCCATAAATTACTCTCTTAATTTGTTTGGTTTAAGCACTTCACGTATCTTCTTATCAAGATCAGTTATCGTAATCGGCTTCATTAAAAAGCCTTTGATACCCATAGAAAGAGCTTTCTCTTCTGACATTATCGTGCTGAATCCTGTGCATAAAAGTATTGGAATATCAGGGCGTATTTTAATCAACTCAACGGCAAGTTTATCTCCTGACATAGACGGCATTGCCATATCAGTAATTACTACATCAAATTTATCGGGGTTGGAACGAAATGCTTCAAGAGCTTCAATACTGCTGCTGCGTGAAGTAACCTGATAACCTAACCGTTCCAGCAGACCTTTTTGCAATGTAATCAACACAACTTCATCATCTACAATAAGTATCCGTTCATTGCCTCCTTGCGTTGGTATGTTTACTTGAATAACATCATCTTTTTTCAAATAACTCTCAGCAACAGGTAGATAGATATTAAATTCTGTCCCTTTTCCTATCTCACTATTTACACGAATAGTTCCGCCGCAGCCAATTACAATTCCATGAACAGATGAAAGCCCGAGACCAGTCCCTTTACCCTGCTTCTTTGTTGTAAAGAACGGGTCAAATATTTTGTCTTTTATATTTTCAGGTATCCCCGTTCCTGTATCGGCTACTGTCAAACAGGCATAAATCCCTTTCTGAATATTATTATTGATTAAATCATCTTCATTTAATTCGGGATTTAACTCAACCTCTTTGAGGGAGATTGTCATTGTCCCGCCTGTCTCTTCCATAGCATGATAAGCATTGATTGCAAGGTTCATTACAATCTGATGAATCTGTGTTGGATCAGCGTTTATTACTCCGCACTTTTTGCTAATATTATCCTTAATGCCAATGGTTGCGGGGATTGTAGAGCGAATAAGTTTTAATGCCTCTTTTACAATGTGCTGCATCTTTATCAGCATCACTTCGCTTTTTTCCTGACGGGCAAATGTAAGAATCTGCCTTACCATATCTTTTGCCCGCATAGAAGCCGCATAAATCTCATCAAGGCTGGAACGAAGTGGGCTATCTTTGGGAATATCGTCTGACAGCATCTCTGTATGACCAATAATAGGAACAAGAATATTATTGAAATCATGGGCAATTCCACCAGCAAGCACTCCAATAGCCTCCATTTTCTGGGCTTGGTTCAACTGGTCATACATCTTTTTGCGTTCAGTGATGTTAATAAAACTTATTACTATTTCTGACACTTCGCCTTCGTTATCCAACAAAGGGAAACCATTGACCGAAACCCAAACAACATCATTGGTTGCAGGTCGGTTAATACCCAAAATAAAATCTTTGATTGCCTGTTTGTTCCTGATGATTTGATTTACAGGATACTCTTTAATTGGTAATGGCGTATTATTTTCATTTAAAAACTTCCATTGCAGGTCAATTGCGAGCTTTCCTTTCATCTTCTCTTCGTTTAACCCCAACAATTCTGACGCTTTATCATTACACATAACAAAAGAGGTATCAGGGGCATGAACAACAACGCCAGCACCAAGATGTGTTAATAAACCACGATAACGGCTTTCCCAATTTTGTAAAGAATTAATATCATCTGGAAATCCTATTACTTGTTCAAGTAAAATATTATTTTGTTTTTCCATGAATTATCTCCACCTATTTCAAGGATACTAATTGACTTAAAACATTCTTCAAATCATTCATTGTGTATGGTTTGTGCAAAAAAGCCTGTGGTTTCTCGGAATCAATGCGGGACATTGCAAATGCCTCATCATATCCGCTTGCAAGAATTACAGGAATATCGGGTTTCATCTTTCTGATTTCTGCTAAAGTTCCCCAGCCATCAAGTTCTGGCATGGACAGGTCAGTAATAAGACAACTAACGGACTCTTTATGCTGCCTGAAAAGTTCTACAGCTTCAACTCCGTTTACAGCCGATATAACTTCAAAACCCATTTTTTTCAGCATGATTGTTGTCATTTTAAGCACTGCTGCATTATCGTCCACCAGCAATACAGTGGAACACGACTTTAACTGTTCCAACACCTGACCGACCTTTTGTGATTGTCGAATTGAATTGTCCTCAGACAGAGGAATAAAAACCATAAAAGTGCTTCCATGACCGACTTTACTTCTCACACCAATACAGCCGCCCCATGATTTAACTATTCCAGATACAATTGCCAGCCCCAAACCTCGTCCTGTAAATTTGGTCGTGAAAAATGGGTCAAACAGTTTATGAATCTCTTCTGAGGAGATTCCGCAGCCAGTATCATTAATTTGGAGACAGGCATAGTTATTTGACGAAGGGTTAGAACCAGCAGGAAAAATATGTAATTTTGAAATGTCAGATGCTGGTATGGTTCTTGTAGTCAGACTGAGACTGATTTTGCCTTTATTCTCACCAATGCTTTCACTGGCATTGGTAATCAGATGGTTAAGAACCTGCTGCATCTGATTTGCATTGGCACTGACAATCAGTTCTGTATCACTCAGGTCTGTCTCTATGGCGATGTTTTTGTGAACTGATGATTGAAAGTCAGGCAGATGCTTTCGACAAAAGTCTGCAATATCAAGAGATTCAGTTTTAATAAAACTCTGTCCAAGATATGTGAGCATCGCCCCGCTGACATCAGAACATCTACGGGCGGCTTTCATTGCTTCTGTCAAATTATCACGTATTAACGAATCATCAGGCAATTCTTCCAAAGCTAACTCTAAATTACCGCTAACAGTATAAAGATAGTTATTGAAAAGATGTGCAATCCCTCCTGCCATCTGACCAAGACTGTCAGCTTTTTGAAGTTGCAGGTTTTTTATTTCAAGTTTCTTACGTTCTATAATTTCATTTTCAAGTTGGGCGTTCTGCATTGCCATTTTAGCATTTTGGATTTCAAGTTGTTTTTGCAAGGCACGGAGTTCTAAATGCCGGTTGATGCGGGCAAGCACCTCTTTGGGATGAAACGGCTTGGTAATATAATCAACAGCACCGGTTTCAAATCCTCTTACTTTATCTGATTCATCATTATTTGCCGTCAAAAAAATTACCGGAATGTCAGCAGTAGAGGGATTGTTTTTCAGTAGTCGGCAGACCTCAAAACCATCCATGACCGGCATAAACACATCAAGCAGGATAAGGTCAGGGTCTCCTCCTTTGCCTGCCTTGCGGAGTCCGCTTTCACCGTTATCTGCAACCATGAAATCAAAACCCCACAATTTCATATACTCGCCAAGAAAAACAAGATTGGCAGAATTATCGTCTATTATCAAAATGGTCTGTTTGTTTTTCATCAATTTTATCCCCTCTTATTTTTGCCAATCATAGCGAATATGTTGACCATCAATTATGCCTTATCCATATCTAACTGTGACTGTATTAACCTTACAATCTCATCATCTTTACAAGCTGCTGCCATGCTCTGCACCTTGTCTGCAAAGGCAGAGTAGCGTGCATCCATAGCCTTTAATTGTGCAGTAAAGTTTTCGATTTGTAATACCCTGCCGAACATAGCCAGTTCATACAGTGTTTTCAATTCTGCATCAGGTGGAAAAATAATTTCAATTTCAGGTGAATGGTCAGACAATATTTCCAGTTCATTCGTGATGTTGGTGTTGAAAATTTCAGGGAACATTTCTGACAGAACCAACTTTAATGCCACAGCTTCCTGCTCCATTCTCTCCATCATGGAAGCGTCAATATCTGTTAGTCCCTTTTTTGCAAACTTCTCAATACGGTATGCAATATCACGGAGTCTCTCTGCTGAAAAACTGCCACACATTCCATTGATTGTATGGGCGTACAGTCTTATATCTCCAGCATCTTTTCTTTCCAAAGCATTTTTCAACTTTGATATTTCTTTAAAGAGAAAACCAGGGAAAGTTTTGACGAGTTCTTTCAGGAGTTTTTCATTACCGTCTATCCGGTTCAGAAAATTCTGACGGTCGAAGACTTTTTTTATCACGTCTGACCCTTCATCTTTCACCTTTGATGTCATCGCCTCCCTGACTTCCGGTTTCTGGACATCAACATGTTTTCTTATAACTAAAACAAGTTTATCAGGCTCAATCGGCTTTGAGATAAAATCATTCATTCCGGCATCAAGGCACTTCTGATGGTCTTCTTTTGTGGTATTGGCTGTCATTGCAATAATCGGAATTTGTGAATTGACAACGCCTGAATCAGGATTACGGATAATTTGTGTAGCTTCAACACCATCCATTTCAGGCATCTGCATATCCATAAGCACGAGATGATAATCCTTTAGGCGAAGAGCTTCCACAGTCTCTCTACCGTTATTTGCAATATCAGCGGCAAGACCGAACTTTTTTAAAATCGCCAATGCCACCTTCTGATTGGGGATATTGTCTTCTGCGACAAGAATGTTTAAAGAGCTAAAAGGTATTTTATCATTTGTTCCTGACACCTTACTACTGCTCACTGAATCATCTTCTGAATCCATGACATCTGCCTCTGTGCATTTTTTCAGTAAAGCAGTGAACCAGAACGTGCTGCCTTGACCCTCTTCACTTTCAACCCCGACTTCTCCACCCATAAGTTCTGCAAGCTGTTTTGATATTCTAAGTCCTAAGCCTGTGCCTCCGTATTTTCTGGAAGTTGAGGCATCTACCTGAGAAAAAGGTTTAAACAGCAGATTCAAGCGGTCATTTGGAATCCCGATGCCAGTATCTGTAATCTCAAATTTCACAGTAGAATGGATATTTTGCCCCACCCCAACCCTCCCCAAATGGGAGGGAGTTATTGTCTCCTCCTCTCCTTCGGGGAGGAGGGAAAGGGGGTGGGGCTGGTGGTTGATACTTTCATCTTCGGAAGAGACACGAACTATTATACCGCCTTTATTGGTGAACTTTACTGCATTATTCAGGAAATTAAGAAGAATCTGCCGTATCCGCATGGAGTCCCCCACCAGATAGTTATGCACAGCAGAGTCGATGGTGTATGTAATAGAAAGTCCTTTTTCGTCAGCTCCGCTTTTAATGATTTTTGCAACTGATTGGACAACATACCGCAAATCAAAATTGATGTTCTCAAGTTCAAGTTTTCCGGCTTCAATTTTTGAAAAATCGAGAATGTCGTTAATCAGGGATAGCAGAAGCTCGGAAGAGATCATGGCTATTTCAACATAATCTTGCTGCTCCTCATCTAACCGTGTATCTAAAAGCAGACGGGTCATATTTACAATGGCATTCATAGGTGTGCGGATTTCATGGCTCATGGTTGCAAGAAATTGACTTTTCGCAATATCAGCCATCTGTGCCTTTTTTGCCATTTCATTGGCTCTGAGTATTGCATCTTCAAGCTGGCGGTTACTTTGAACAAGATTTTCTTCCGCCTGTTTACGGTCAGTTATGTCATCAAAAATAGCAACAAAATAACCATTTTTCGGACTATAAACAGATATAGTAAGCCACTGTCCCTTAGGTTCAAAAAAAACCTCTAATTTAGCCTGTCTGCCCGTCAATGCTACATCACTGCAAATATTAAATAGATGACTGTAAGACTCAATGAAACAAGGTAATAGTTCGGTAGCTTTTTTACCTATAGCAGCCTCTTGTTTTATTCCTGTGATTATTTCAAAGGCTTTATTAACTTCAAGGTATATAAAATCTATAGGCTTATTATTCTGGTCAAAGACAAGCTCACAATAGGCAAGAGCATCACGCATAGACTCAAACAGATTACGATATCTTTTTTCACTCTCCCCTAAATCAAAGGTCAACGTTTCCGCTATCTGACGCGCCCTGAAACTTGTGTTAAGAAGTGACCATGCAAGAATGGAAATAAGAATGCTGATGATTATGCCACAATATATTACAATCCAGACTCTGGAAAAATTAGTCCATTCTCTCTTCCCATCTGTTCTAAAGCTCAGTGTCCATGTTCGACCCGCAGAAACAATCTGACTATTCAGAGTGAGCAACCATGCGGAACCTGATTCTGTATCCTTACCATCAGAAAGGGTCTGACTGTCGTAAAGAAGTTTATCCAAAGATAACTCTTCACCGTCAAATATCTGAAAGTGGATTCCTTTCCGTCTATGCCAATCTCTCAAAATTCCCTGCATAAGATCATTCATGCGGTATGAGCTGTAAGCCCATCCGTAAATGGCAGCCCGTCGCTGTTCGACTTTATCTGTGGGCATTCCCTTACGATAAACAGGCATATACATGAGAGTTTCAGCCTGAACGTCTTTATCTGTCTCCTGAACCAGAATCACCTTGCCGGAAAGTGTTACCTCCTCTGTATCTCTCGCCCGTTCCATTGCATCACGACTCACTGGCTCTGAAAACATATCGTAACCAAAAGCCCGAAGATTTCTTCCTTCAAAAGGTTCAAGATAAATTATTGAAGTGTAAATCTTCCGCCCGCCTTTGGGTTTTACATGATACTGAGGAAACCCCTGACTGCGGATTTCCTGTTCATGCTGTGCTAACCGTTCTGGTGGAATCACAAGCGAAAAGCCTATACCCTCTATTCCGGGAAGCTGCTGTTCTACTCGTTGACGACGGGTGAACATATACCACGCAGCCCGCGTAACATCTTCGGATGCATCAAAAAAAGCAGCCTCGCTTCTTAATATTCTGGCATGGGCTTGTAGTCGGGCTTCTATTTTTAGCTCGATTTCATTACATGAACCGTCAAACTCATTCATTGCATCGGCTTCCACGTCTTTTTTAACATAAAAAGATGTAACTGCCGTGATAATCAGTCCTGTAGCCAGAATAGCCAACACCAGCCAGATGTTGCGTGGGAATTTTACCTCAGGATAAAATTTTGTTTCATTCATTATTTGCCTCATCTTGTTTGTTCATATCCAGAATATAACGTATTTTTTTATTCATGTTTGAAATATCACTAATGCCTTGGATGTGCTTTATCATAAACCTCCATCAACTTATCTATGGTTACATGAGTGTATATCTGTGTTGTAGATAGATTAGTGTGTCCCAAAATCTCCTGTATAGCACGAAGATCAGCCCCAGCATCAAGCATGTGTGTTGCAAACGAGTGGCGGATAGTGTGCGGAGATACGTGTATTTTTAAGCTGCAATCATTAACTATTTTCTCTAAAATACGTCCCATAGACCGAGCTGTGAGACGTGTTAAGTTTTTGTTCAAAAAAAGAGGGGTAAACCGATGCCCAAGTGTGTGTCGATATTGCAAAATAGCCTGTAATGCTCTCTCTCCTACAGGCACAATCCTATCTTTGCCACCTTTACCAGATGAGATTTTAATAAATTGTCTCTCAAAATCAATATCCTCAAAGTTAAGAGCTGCCATTTCAGATACACGAACACCAGTTGAGTAAAATGTCTCCATAATGGCAAGGTCTCTTTTTCCAAATAGAGAATCTGGCTCTATAGAGTCAAGCAGAAAAAAAATATCATCTACGGTTAAAAAATTTGGTATTTTACGACCTAACTTTGGCATTGGAACCATATCTGCTGGGTTTATCTCAATTAATCCGCTTCTGATTAGATTATTGAAAAATGATTTCAATGCTGACAGTTTTCTTGCAATTGAGCTTCTTTTAATTTTAGTGCCAGCAAGATGAGCTATATAATCTCTGACAACTGTTTTGTAATCTTGCCTTACAATTTGCAGGAAAGTTTCGTCAGTTAGGAATTTTGCATCACATTCTTCTAACTCTGCTTGAGAATCTTTTTCAGACTCACATTTTTTCTCAACTCTTTCTGATTTGCTATCTTTATCAAGATTTTCTGTTTTATACTTTTTTTCAAGATAGTTGATATAATCAGTTAGGTCATTTCTATATGCAGTAATCGTATGTGGTGAATATCCCTTTTCAGCCCCAAGAACGTCAAGAAAAGATTTTAAAAGTGTTATCAAAGTTTACCCTTTACTAATTCTTGCTAACTACAAATTTAATGGCGAACTACAGCTACTACACACTGTGTTTAGTCATAAAACAAACACGCTGTAGGGCTGTCCGCTGGAATGCTGATTATCCATTTTTCTCAAACAACGTCTGCTGAACCAATGGTAATTCTACGATATTACTGTAGGGGGCTAATTCTGAAATTCTTTCTAATGATTTGCTATGAAACTCTGGATTAACCTCAAAACCAATAAAATTTCGGTTCAATTTTTTTGCCGCAACAGCAGTTGTTCCACTCCCCATAAAAGGATCAAGCACCAAATGATTTTCTTGTGTTGTAAGTTTTATAAGATATTCAATCAATGCCAATGGCTTTTGTGCTTCGTGGATTCTTGTTTCATTTTTATCAAAACCAAATTCAAGCATGTTTGTTGGACAAGAACCATTAAACTTACAAGCATCAATATTCATTGCACCGACTTCATTTTCAAGAATGTTATCTGTAATAGTTCCTCCGATAGTATAAGGTTTCATAAACCACGCTATTGGCTCCCATATCGGTGCTAAATTACCAAGCCTCCAACCTTCCCATTTTTTAGCATCCTCAATAAGACCTCTACGCTCAAAAACAATGCTTACTCTCTGTGCTCTATGATGGGCAGATGGCTTTTTCCAAGCCAAAGTATCTTTTAATAAAAATCCGCTTTCTTCAAAAGCATTGATAACTCTATGAATAGTTCTTCTTGCCCCAAAAACAAATAAGAATGAGCCATTTTTCATTTTTGGATAAACTTTTGCCGCCCACTCTTTACACCATTCTTGATACTCTAATCCGATATTTCTATCAGATTGTGCCCAGCCATTGATTGGTTTCCCTCTGCGTTTAAATCCAGATTTTCCTTCTTGTGCTGGCGAACTTCCTAACAATGCTGAATTTGTATTGCTATGTAAAACATCCCAATCATCAAGACTTATGCCATAAGGAATATCAGACAAAAATAGATCAATACTGCTGTTCGTTAGCTTAGGTATATGCACCAAGCAATCACCTTGAGTAATTTTATTTAAAAATTCTTCATTCATTTTATATCACTCCAGACCTAAAAGACCGTTATCAACTACGGACTTAATAGCTCTGATTTTATTTTCTATTTTACTTGATTTTAGAACTTCCTTTATTGCCTCTTCTTTAGAAAGCCTCATAATCCGCTCTCTTTCTGAAGCAAGAAAACCAAGAGCTTCTTCTCTTGAAATATGGATTGACTCTACAGAAGCCTTTTTTTCTTCTTGCCAAATTTTGCTAATGCTTGCGTCAAAATTCAATATTGTTCGATTCAAAAGTTGCCAATAGGTATTAGCATCTTTTGAAGAATTCATTGCTTCAACAGTTTTGAATACTTCATGCACTAATTCCATTGCTTTATTTTTACTTTTGGCTTCTGCGTAACGTGCAAACATAGCAAGATGTGTATAAGTACCAATGCAAACTGACCTTGCTCCCGCCTGCTGATATATCTGACTTCTACGTAACGGCAACTGATAAACTGGACAGACGACCATTGCATAAGGCTTTCCGTGTTTCCAGCTATCCATTGCTTGAATTTTAAAGTCTTTCTGATTTTTTGCGGTTCGGCTAAGCCTAAATGCTTTTGCATCAGCAACAAAGCTATAGTTATTATTCACGCATTCAACATCAGCAACATCTGCCCGTCCTTTTAGAACGATGCTATTAAACCCCATTAACAGATATGATTGATGAATGACGACATCAGTATATTTAGAGTATAGCTTTTCTTCACTTGTATCATGACCATATCTTTCAGGTATTGCACCACATAACCTTAAATGACAAAGCAATGCCTCTATGCCGTTATCACTAATCTCTTTTCCAATTTCAGCCTCGACTTTTTCTGCATCAACACCAAAATCACCACTCAACCTTCTAATTTCATCAATCCAGTACTTTCTGCTATCGATCTGTTCTTGCGTGATTATTTCTAACTTCATTTTTTCCTATTTATTATATTTCCTGCAGAACTAAATTTATATCCAGTAAAATCAAGGGTAAAATTCCAGTTTTGCAGGAGGTCAATTATTTTAAAAGAATTTTAAATGTTTATATCAAACATTGCCATAATCTGCTTCATATCTTCCCAAACTAAACGCTTTAAATTTTTGTCGTTTAATATCTGTGAAGGGTGATATGTAGGCATAAGACGGACTCCACTGTAATTGTGAAATCTTCCCCTTGAAGATGTAAGCATATACTCTATTCCCATTAAAATTTTCAATGCAGAGTCCCCAAGAGAACAGATTATTTGAGGATATAATCCATTACTTTTAACTTTTATATCGCTTATACTCTCTTCTACCTTTCCACGAATAGTAGCTATATTTTGCCGCACTTTGGGAATAGGGATTCTATAATCAAGTGGTTTAAAAGTGCATAAACAGATGTTTTCAACTCTTAAGTGCATAGCTTTTAGTATATTTAAAAAAAGCTCTCCAGTTGGCTCATTATAGCTAAAAGTTTCACTTAAAAAGAAGATTTTTGAATTTAGAACTCCATCAAAATTTATAAACTTAGCTTCTGAACTAACTATATTTTGATCTTTAATCAGAGGGTTACTACCATTTTTTAGATCAATATTATGTTTTGTTAGATGGGTATGTTGTTCTGTTAGATGGATATTTTGCTCTGTTAGATGGGTGCGTTGTTCTGTTAAATGGGGGTGATTTTGATTTGACTGAGTACTATGTTCTGTTAAATTTCTGCCAATTTGTTGGTAAGATATTGGAGAACTCTTTGATTTTATATTAGCATATTGTGTAGAGTTTTTATTACACCATCTATTTATTGTATTAATAGATTCTTCAGATAGATCAAGGTATTGGATTCCTATATCTTTATACCATGAAAGTAGTTCAGAGGTCTGTTGCACTATCTGAAAAAAATCGGTTTTCACAACAATTTTATCCAATCTTGAATTATCTTTTTAACCCCTAAATTACAACAGCTATTAAAAATATTTTTTTCTCATTAATATTACTCCTTTGTAATTCGTGGAATAATGTGATCAAGGAGTTTATGGGCGATCTTAAGTTTATCCATTAAAGGAATATCGTAGGTTGATCCATCTTTTAAAAAAAATTTAACTTTATTAGTATCTGATTGAAATCCAGAACCTTGTATTCCCACAATATTGCCAACAATCATATCTAAATTTTTCTTTTCGATCTTTGCAAGAGCGTAATTATCAAGGTTTTGAGTCTCTGCTGCAAACCCTGCAAGAAACTGATCTTCTCTTTTCATTTTTCCTATAATTTGCAGAATATCTGGATTCTCCACCAAATCAATTGAAATAGAGCAAATCTCTCTTTCACACTTTTTAATCTTATTTTCCTGAGTCATTAATGGTCTATAATCAGCAACAGCAGCAACTTTTATGATTATATCGGAATCATTTAACTCTTTTATCATTGCATCTGCCATCTCCTTTGCACTTTCAACGTTTATTAAATTTACGCCAAAAGGAGGTGAAATAGAGACTGGTCCAGAAACTAAGGTTACTAAAGCTCCTCGTTTTTCCGCAGCTTCTGCAACTGCATACCCCATCTTGCCAGAAGAGTGATTGCTTATATACCGAACAGGATCAATTGCCTCTCTTGTTGGTCCTGCTGATATAAGTATTTTTTTATCTTTTAAATCTTTTGGACAAAAAAGTTTTATGACTCTATCAAAAATTATCTCTGGTTCAGGAAGACGTCCAGCACCACTTGTCTTACAGGCAAGCTCACCAGTGCCGGGTTCAAGAATAAAGATTCCATCTTGCTCTAAAATATCAAGATTACGCTGAACAGCTCTGTTCTCATACATTTGTGTGTTCATTGAGGGGCAAAGTATTATAGGAGCAGTTACAGCCATCATCATTGTAGATAGAGCATCGTCTGCTATGCCGTTAGCAAGCTTTCCTATTATATTGGCTGTAGCGGGGGCAATAACAACTGCATCAGCCTCTTTTGCCCACTCAATATGTCTAACTGAAAAATCTTTAGAGTTATTAGAAGTTGCTGAGTTAGATGAATTATCACCAAAGAGATCGGTCATAACATCATTTTCAGAAAGCACACGAAATGTCATCTCCCCTACGAACTCTAAAGCAGATTTGGTAGTAGCTACTTTTACGTTAGCACCAGCTTTTTTTAAAAGTCGCAAAAGTTCAACTGATTTATATGCAGCAATACCACCACAAACACCAAGAATTATTCTCTTACCTTTTAACATAAAACAAACCTTTTATCTGTTACGCCTATTCAACGGTTAAATTGTCTCTTTATTTAATCTGTCAAATTATCTCTCTATTCAACCTTTCAAATTATCCTCCGAAGGTTTGCACTGCGGATGCAATCAAATTAATTGATGCCCCTATTCAAATAGATTTTGGCTCTCTATTTTCCCGCCCGTATTAGTTCCAGAACCTGAATTAAATCCAGAGCCAGAATCTGAATTATAGCTTGATTCTGAAGGCATATTTACATTATTTGAAGATGTCTCTCCAAATGATGGGGCAACTCCTATCTCTGCATAAGTGTAGTATTCTCTATCACGAAGAGTAATAACTGCCCATCTTGATGCTTTTTGAAAAATAAGAATAATAGCAGTTGGTGATCTTATCTGGCTTATTATGTTCCAATTATCTTTTTGCATGTTGTTATTAAAGAATTTTAATAAAGAATCCTTACTTATTCTACCCTTTAATGTAATGATTCCTGAAGTGTGTCCGGGGGTGCTTACCACAACTGTTGAACCATCATCAATTTTCATATCTCTTGGTACAAGAATATCTTCAAAATCATAATATACAGCGTTTGTCTGTTGTGAGACCTTAGAACTTACGGTCTGCTTTTTGCCAGAACCTGAAAAAAGGCTATTACTACAACCAGAAAACAAAAATAGTATGCTAATCCCAACAATTACAAAAACAACTCGTTTAATATCTATTGCCAAACATTTAGAACACATTTTATCGCCTCCATTTTACAAATAGGTTTTAAATTTAAGAAGAATAGCTAAAAGAAGAATGATTAAGAGATTATTAACCATGAGAATCTATTATGAATTCTCATGGTTAAAGAAGGTTAAGGGGTTAGCTCTGCGGAGTATTTGACTTTGCAATGATCCATACTGCATGAACAACGCCTGGCAGATAGCCAAGAAATGTAAGTAGAATGTTTATCAAAAACTGTTTGCCAAGTCCTGCTTGAATAAAAACCCCTAAGGGTGGAAGTAGAACAGCAAGTATGATTTTAAGAAATTCCATAATTATCTATCCTTTTTTTGAATAAGTAGTTAAAATATTACTATTAATATGGTTTATTTTTATAAAAATAATGGCAGCAATAAAAATTATTAAACAAAAATAGACCGCAATAAAAGTTAATTTTGGGGGTAATTTATCTCTTTTGAGTTTTAGAATCAAGATTTGTTTCAGAATTATCGTTAACGTCTGGTTATGGATTATCCTCTTGTTTTAACCCCATTGCATCGTCTATTTGGTTATCCTCTTTTTTTAACCCCATTGCGTCATCTATTTGGTTATCCTCTTGTTTTAACCCCATTGCGTCATCTATTTTGATAATTATATCATTACCCTCATAGGTAGTTAGCAAAAATGGATAAACATTTTCTGAAGATATTGCTGGATAGTTCTCTTTTGCGTCTTTTTTGTAGATAACAAAGGAAAGCTCTTTATTTGCATCTGCTCTTAAAGTAACTTTGGCTATCTCTTCAGCTCCTTTATCTTGGAACTCATTTTTGTCCTCTGTATCGGTGAAGCTGTGGCACTTTAAATCTGATAAAGTTGTTAAAATGCCTTCAATAGCTTCAACTTTATTATCAGCGTTTTTTCCATCTTTATTGCTATCTTGAGCTTTCTCATCTTTTTTCTCTACAGGTTTTCCATCTTTAATAGCAACTTCTTTAACAATATCACCTTTTTTAAGGGTAATGTTTGTTATTTTATTTTTATCAAATGAAAGCACCTTTTTATCTCTTAAACCATCAAGAGTTTTCTCAAAATCATTCCTAAAACTCTTTTCAGCATGATAAACACTTTTACTACCATCTAACTTTACAAAGGTATGGCGAAAAGATGGTGCAGTTTTGCCTATTTCAAATTTTCTAATAGTCTCTGTTTTAGATTTTACAGTAACATTGATTTTATTTTTTGCATCTAATTCATAAGGTGTTAGATTTCCGCTTTCAGAAACTAACGCAGATAGTTTTAACGCCTTTACTATATCAAGCATCTTTGTAATGCTCTCTTGATCAGCAGGATAGTTTTTGTCAGCAGAAGAGCCAACTGACCATGTGCTATCTTTTTTTGAAAGCACAATATTTTTACCATCTTTTTCAAGATTGATTTCAACTATATCCGCAACATTAATTTCAGCAATTGAGGGCAGGCTATAATTATCTCTATCTGTTTTATTTGTTATAAGATAGGCTGATAATGCAATAATTATCAGTCCAAGTATAATATACTCTTTTTTCATTATTTTTTTATTATCCTCCATATTCTGTATTGTAGAGACGCACGGCCGTGCGTCTCTACTTGTGTTCTAACATTAAATCTATGAGCTAAATCATCAAAGCCCTATCAAGATAAAATACTATTTCTGAAACATAAATTTAATCGTCTTTCTTTTAGATGACCTTTTTGCCCAAACCACAAAACCAAACAAAATCACAAAAATAGGAAGCCCTGCAATGTTAAACAGTTTTATAAAAGTTCTTGCAACTGGAGAGGTCTCTTCAAGAGGATTTAATGTCTGATTTTTGCTACGCATAGAAGCAACATCATCTCTATCATTTAGGTGATCAATTACATTCAAAAGAAAAGTTGCATTGGTGGTTCTACCTTCTGGATCAAGCATATTATCTTGAAGCATTGAAGAACATGCCATTACAAAAATTTTAGCAGGTTTCCCCTTTGTGATTAGGGTGTTTTGAACCTCAATTTTTGCAATTTCATCTTTATTTTCAGTAATAATTTTCTTCTTCATGTCATCGGTATTTGTCTCAGCAATCTCGCCAGCATTTTCAGGTGCTTTAATTGGATTGCCAGAAGGGTCTAAGCCATTACTGTCAGCATCATCTTTATTTTCTAAATCTTTCCCATCTTTATCTTTAGCATCATCTTTAACCTCTTTTTGTGGAATTGGTTTACCTGCAAAATAGCTTGTAAATTCACCGTTTAACATATAGGCAAGAGGATATGATTTCATCTTTGATGGTTCTTGTGGTGGGTTCATAAACATTGGATTTAGATTGATGTTTCCCTGCATAAGCCACGACTTTTCTGATGATGAAAATAACTTTGAGGCTTTAATTCCATTTTGCTCAAGCTGTTTTTCATCTAACTCTAAAGGCGATATTTTCATGGCAATAATGCCTTTAATGTTATTCATGTAAGGCGGAGTATTGTTTATATTTGCATCTTTTATAATTGGGGCAAAATAAATCTTTTGCTCACCGCCACCCTGATTTGCTGGCTTTTGCTGTTTGTAGCAGTTATCGTCAAGGATATAAGATTTATCAATCTTTACACCATAATGGTTAAGAAGTTTCTCAAGTCCCGTGTCAATTGGAATATATTGAGGACCACCACCAAACGACATCTGTTGAGACATCACTTCATTAAAGGTATCCATAAAAAATGCGATATTTGTCCCTTTCATAAGTGCTTGATCAATTTGAAAAAGTTCATAATCTGAGAAAGGCTCAGTTGGTCTTGCAATAATCAAGGTTTTAAGCCCTTCTGGAATTGGTGATAGATTAGATGGGGTGGGAGTTGATGCTGATTTGTCTTGCGAATCAGCAGAATCTTTTAGATTAACATTTTGTATTGAATATCTTTCTGAAACAAGCTGGTTAAATGCTGTCATTGAACTTTGCTGCTGTCCTTGCATCATCATTGCCATGTTTCTATCCATAAGTGTGTGTGTGCCGTGATCTGCAAGGTATCCAATAGTTTCGTTAATCCCAATCATGGTCTCCATTGTCTGGATAAAAAGCTCTTCAAGTGCTTCTGGTTCAACCATCTGATATGTTGTGCCAATAATTGGTAGGTTGATACTGCTAATAAGCTGGGTTGTCTTAACCTTTTCTTTATATTCCATTACAACTCCTGCACAGCCAGCTCCTGCAGGGATTCCTTTTTGGGGAATTTCAGGCCACTTCATTGCCATTATATTGTATTTCTTAGACAACTCATCAAGGCTGTTTGGCGACTGAGTGCTATTATTGTTAGATACAGTAGCTCCTCCGTTATTTGAAGAAGTATTAAAAGTGCTACTTGGATCAACATATTTATACTCAATTTTGTCAAGGCTTCTGGTGTTTAGTTTTCCAACTACACCCTCAATTCGTTTGGGCATTGTTGAAAGCTCATCAATACCCATAAGTGGTGCAACCTTTTCAAGTGATGAAGATAGGTAAAGTGTAATTTTCACCTTTTCATCAAGAGCAAGTAAAGCACTTACCTTGTTGTTTAGCTTCTGGATTGTTGAGGTTAAGGTGTATTCAAGACCATCTGTAGATGTGATTGCTGGAATTTTTTCAATCATATCACCATGAATAATAACAAGCCCCATGTATGCTTGCTGAAATTTAACCTCATCATTTTCAATTACCCTAATCTGCACAGGAGATATTCCATAATCTTCTGCCATATCACGGTTTACGTTTGTCTGCTCTGTAACGCCAGCTTCAGTTGCTGTAACATCATAAAATCTGTAATTAAACAGCTTACCTCCTTGAGCTGCATACTCTTCCAAAAGATCATGGAGATAACGCTCAGTGTTGTTGTGGGGGGCTGGCAGATTTTTTGTAAAGAACACCTTAATTGTCAGAGGTTCAGAAAGAGTTGAAACCACCTTATGGCTTGCTTCAGAAATGGAATATATCTTGTTTGAAGTGAGATCTGCCCTAAAAAATAGAGTTATTCCCGCAATATTTACAAGAACCACCACAACCATATAAACCAGAAATTTAAACCAGACACTTTTATTTTTAAAAGCACTTTTTTTATTAGAACCTTTCACGCTATTGACGCCTCCTTTATCTTTAAACTCTTGATTATACTTTAAATCATTCATACAAGCTTCTCCTTAAATTTTGATACGGACTTCTTTTACCCTTAATTTCTCTCTTGCATCACAATATAAGTTCCAAAAAGCCCAATAAAGATTACACTTAAAAAATAGAGTATATCTCTTGAATCTATAATCCCTTTAGAGATGCTTTGAAAATGGGCATTAGCACCAAGGAAAGCCATAATTTCTGTTATAGATGATGGAACAAAAAAGAGAAGCTGATCAAGTATAGTTAAGGTAAAGCAGATTGCCGAACCAATTATAAAGGCAACTATTTGGTTGCGGGTTAAAGATGATGCAAATATGCCAACCGCACAAAATGCTCCTGAAAGAAGGATTGACCCGATATATCCTCCAATAACAGGACCTGGATCGACTTCTCCTATAAATGATATAAATATTGGGTAAGATAGGGTTGGAAGTAGCATACAGGCTGAAAAAAGGGTTGCTGCCAAAAATTTTCCAACTGCAATGTCGGTAAATGAGACAGGCATGGTTAATAGAATTTCATAAGAGCCAATATTCATCTCTTCGGAAAATAGACGCATTGTTACTGCTGGTATGACAAAAGAAAATATGATCGGCAACATAGAGAAAAAATTTCTCATATCTGCTGTGTCAAAAAGAAAAAATGTGGAAAAGAAAAACCACCCAGTTACAACAAGAAATATTGAAATCACAATGTATGCAATGGGTGAGATAAAGTAATCTTTAAACTCTTTAGCTGCTATATTAATAATCTGTTTCATTGTTCAATCCCTAAGGTTTAGTTATAAACGGTTATCTAATAACCAGAGTCCATCAATAATTTAGGTATTTGTATTTAGATACCACGATAACAAAATTAATTTCCTTTAGTAAGCTCATGGAATATGCTCTCAAGAGTTTTGGATTCTCTTTTAAATTCAGCAATAATCCAATCTGTCTCTTTAATTTTAAGATAAATCTCTCTTCTTAAATCTTTTATAAAACTGCCTGAATCACCACTATATTTACTATCATGGGAGTTTGTATGTATCTCAAAAGAGACAAGACCCTTTTCAAGAGGCTCTTTTTTAACTATCTCAATATTAGACCCAACATTTTTAAGAACCTTCAAAACTTCATCTGCAAAAGAGTTATCTCCATTTAAGTTATAAAGAGATAAAAATAGACTATCGCCTGATGCAGCACGATTTTTGAGCTTTTGGGTTGAGTCATCAGCAACAATTTTACCCTTATTTATGATAACAATTCTATCGCAAGTTGCCTCTGCTTCGCTTAAAATATGGGTAGAAAAGATTATGGTCTTCTCTTTTCCAATTCTCTTTATAATTTCTCTGATCTCAGCAATTTGGTTAGGATCAAGTCCTGATGTTGGCTCATCTAAAATTAGAATTTCAGGATCATTCATCATTGCATGGGCAAGACCAACTCTCTGCTTCAAACCTTTTGACAGCTCATTAATTGACTGGTGCATTATGTTTGAAAGCCCACACAGTTCTGACAATGCTTTAAGCCGTAAGTCAATCTTATCGCCTGTAATTCCTCTTATTTTTGCCACATAGCAAAGATAATCATAAACCAGCATGTTGTGGTAAAGCGGGGCTGATTCAGGCAGATAGCCCATTAACTCTTTCACCCCAAGAGTGTTATCTGAAATTGATATACCTTTGACCATAACATCACCAGCAGTTGGCTTGAAAAAACCAGTAAGCATTCTAAGCGTTGTTGTTTTTCCAGCACCGTTTGGACCAAGAAGTCCAAGAATTTCACCTTTTTTTATCTCAAGGTTAATTCCGTCAACTGCACAAAAATTGTTGTAGTATTTGGTCAGATTTTTGACCTCTATCACGATTCCTCCTTTAAATTTTGTTTGTTGTAAGTTGTTTTGTTTATAATTTTAATAAGTTATTTGCCCTAAGCTAAGCCCGAATAGGTATAACATCTTGGCAAATATAAGGAAAAAATCTTAATTTTAAAGAGTTTCTTTAAAATATTTCTGGAAATCATATATCAGACTTAAAAAAATCTTCTTGCTCTGTAACTGGAATATCTTGCTCCTCAATTTCACCTGCTGATTCTATGACCCGTCTTGTTGGAAGCACACCTTCCTTAAAGCACTCATTTATAACACCATATTCACTGTCAGACAAAAGACCACTATGGGGATCAACATTGTGAAATACAACACCTTCTGGCACATTAAACTCCATAACAGGTGTACCTTCTAATGCGTTCTTCATATACTCTAACCATATAGGAATAGCAGACCTTGCACCGCTTTCACCCTTTCCAAGAGATTTTTTCTTATCAAACCCTACCCATACGCCAGTTGTATATTGCGGAGTGTAACCTACAAATAAGGCATCATTCATGTCATTTGTAGTTCCTGTTTTGCAGGCTGCTGGACGACCAAGCTCTTTTGCTTTAGTTGCAGTGCCTGACTGAACAACACTCTCCATCATGCTGGTCATTATATAGGCTGTAGCCATATCAATAACATTCTCTTTTTTAGGTCGAGCCTCCTCAATTACATTATTATCCCTGTCAACTATTTTTGTAATAAATACAGGTTCCACTAAATAACCAAGATTAGAAAAGACTGTATAAGCCCTTACAAGTTCTAAAAGAGAGATTCCGCCCGATCCAAGTGCAAGTGATAGGTTCTTTTCCATAGGAGATGTAATACCAAGTTTTCTTGCATATTCAATAACATAATCAACACCAATATCTTGAACAATCTTAACTGTAACCACATTTCGAGACTTAACTAAAGCCTCACGCAATCTTGTTGGTCCATAAAATGTTTCGCTATAATTTTGTGGTTTCCACACCTTTTTGCTACCATCTTTAAAAGCAATTGGAGAGTCGATTATTATTGAAGATGTTGTATATCCTTTATCAAGTGCCGCAGCATATATTATAGGTTTAAATGCTGACCCTGGCTGACGTCTTGATTGCACTGCTCTATTAAATTGGCTTGTATGGTAGTTTCTTCCTCCAACCATAGCCTTTACATATCCTGTATCTGCCTCAATACTTATTAAAGCCCCTTCAACTTCTGGCTCAAGTTCTAATGCAAATTGCCAATTTACTTTTTTAAAATTATCAACTTTATCTATCTTACCAGAATTAACAACAACATCTTTATTCTTGCCCTTATCAACTACATTTAAAGCCTTTACTAATACAACATCACCTATCTTTAGAGATTTATTAGGGATTTCCATTTTAGAGCTTGATTCAGAATCTTCAACTTGCTCAGAATCTTCCTTAACTTTACTTAGATTTCCAATATTTGACCACGCTGTCCCTTTAAGGTTAATAATTCCGCTATTTTTCCCAACCTTTACACCAGCAGAATCTTTTTCAATATCAATATCAGTGATAACACCTTTATAAATTTTGCCATCTTCAAGAATACCACCATTAGGTAGAGATGCTGCTATTTTGCGACTAAATGAGTCAATACCAAGAGATGAGACATTTTTAAGAGTACCTCCATATCCATGACGCTTTTCAAGTTCTTGAAGACCACGCTCTACAGCATTTTCAGCCATTTTTTGGAACTCTATATTTACAGCAGTATAGATATTAATTCCTTGATTGTAGATCGTATCTTCGCCATATTTTTCAATTGCATATCGCCTTATATACTCTGTGTACCAAGGCACTGTTTCGCTAAAAAAGTTTTTTCTTGGATGAATATCAAGATTTACAGCTATTGCCTGATTCATCTCATCAGTTGATATATAGCCCTCTTCTTGCATTCGCTTTAAAACATATAATTGCCTCTCTTTTGCAAGCTCTGGGTTTTTAAATGGAGAGTAACGGCTTGGTGCTTGTGGAAGACCAGCTAACATTGCACATTCAGCAAGGTTTAACTCATTTGCATGTTTACCAAAATAGTTTTGGGCAGCAGCCTCAACTCCATAAGCTCCATGTCCAAGATAAATTTGGTTTAGGTAGAGAAAGAGAATATCATCTTTTGAAAATGTCTTATCAATGCGATACGCTAATATCGCCTCTTTGATTTTTCTTTTATATGTCCTCTCTGGTGTAAGTAGAAATGATTTTGTAACTTGTTGAGTAATTGTGCTTCCCCCTTGAACTATAGAACCAGCTTGCATATTTTTGATAAAAGCTCTGATAATGCCTATTAAATCAATTCCTACATGCTCTCTAAATCTTGAATCTTCAGCAGCTACAAAAGCGTTGATAAGAGCTGGTGGCATTGCAGTAATTGGTAAAACTATACGCCTCTCTTTGTAAAACTCTCCGATCTTTGTGCCATTATCTGAAAAAATATTGGTAACAGTTGGGGGTCTGTAGTCGGCTAACTTGTTGATTTTAGGCAGATCGCTGTTAATATGAAGATATAATAAGGTTAAAGCTGTTAAAACTCCTGCTATGCAAAAAAAAACTAATCCAAATGCCCATTTAAGAAGAGTTGGAAAAAGACTTTTTTTAAGCGGTTTAACTCTTAGATTATGAGAAACTCTCTTTTCAAAATATTCTTCATTATCTTCTTGATTAAGCTCCTTGTTAAAATATTCTTCATTATCTTCTTGGTTAAGCTCCTTATTAAAAGACCTTCCTCTATTTAACTTGTTAAATATTGAACTATTTTCTATTTTCAATTTCTTATTTGGTGGTTTAGCTTCAGCAAACTGCTCTTCCATTAATTTATTTAAAGAGTCTTCCTCTAATTCATCAAATAACTCCTCATTTAACTCATTAAAATTTGTTTTCTCATTTTTCTTTTTTTTCAAAAAATTAAGAAAAGATGTTTTTTTCTGAAAAGCTCTTTCTTGAAAATCAAAATCATCTTTTAATGTTTTCATAGCGTTACATCGGTATCCTGAAATTTTAAATTTATAACATCTCTTTTTAAGGATTAAATGCCCAATATCAATTATTTACAAAAATCCTCAATTTATAGAATTAGAAGGTAATCTATTGTTTTATAACATTATATTTCAATAAAATTGAATTGTTATCAAGTTTATCAACTTGTGAAAGCTCAAGATTAATATCAAGTTCACCTGACAAAAGAGGAAGCCCATTACCAAAGAGTTTTGGCACAAAGGTGATATAAATTTCATCAATAAGATTTTCCACTGCAAATAGTGTGTTTATAGTTGAGCCACCTATCAAAGCTACAGAATCAAACCCTTCACTTTGAAGTGAGTTAAGAATCTGACTTGGAGTTTTATCTGTAAATTCAATAGCATTACAGTCAATAGATTTATCGCCTGAAATCTTGTTAATCATACGGGAGGGAAATCTTGTCATAACAATATTTTTTCTACCTTTAAGGTGCTTACCAATTGTCTCAAAGGTGGTTGAACCCATAATAACAGCACCAGCTTTTTTTGTTATCTCAACAAATTTTTTCTTATCAGCACTTCCTGTCCAATCTACAGGCTCCATTGAGTGTCTTGCAATCTTTCCATCAAGAGTCATTGCCATTATCAAAATTACTTTAACCTTTCTATTGCTCTCAAGATTTTCCATGTTTGATTATACCCTCTTTTGCTTTGCATCTTCATTTTTTTGTGCGATCATTTAATTTCAATTTTTTCTTCTTGCTTAGAATCATCAATTTTAGGCCACTCTTCGTTACTCTTTTCCTCAACAAAAAAGCAGAATCTGTCGCATGAAATTTGTGCATGAGATATAGGACACTCTATAACCATCTTGTTAGGGCTAAGTTTTATAACCTCCCAATCTCCGTTTCTTCCAGAACCTTCTATTCTGATCTTATGCCCTAATTTGAATGGATACGCTCTAAAAATAGTTACATCGTGTTTCATAACAACTCCTCCTCATATTTTTTGAGACGTTTATAAGTTTTATCCAGCATAACAACTTGAGTAACTGGTTAGCCATTGAATATTTCAATATTCTTTTTCCAGCATATATCTTCAAAGTCAAATGAATTAAAAGTAACTATAGCATTAATATTTATTTTAACATCTAACAACATTTCTCTTATAACCAAATCAACAAGGCTGAATTTTTTATGACCTTTTGTTTGAATGAAAATGGAAGAAATAGCACTACTTTTATACTTATCATCATTTAGTTGTAAGGTATTTTTATCTCTTATAATTGCCTCCAAAGATGCAACCCAATTATCTCTTTTAACAAACCTTGTATTTAAAGTTTCGTATAATGAAGGCCAAGGAATAACCAAAGTATGGGGATGGAGATATTCTGAAATAATCGCTGCTTCTTCATGATGTTGATCTCTTTTGTCATAGAGAGCAAACCAATAGCCGGAATCCAATATTATATTTTTTCCCATATTAATCTATCTCGTCAACGCCACTTTCTTTCGAGCCATATCCTTCCCATGGCGATGCTTTTCGTTTACCAAAAATGAATTCCCCTTTGATCTTATTTTTGATTTTCCAAATCACATAGACTCTATCTCTTTTAGAAAATTGCACATTTTCAGACAAATCACTTTTCAGCTCATCAATTAAATTTTCTGTATTTATTACATTAAATCTAAAAAAAGCGATACTATCACCGCATTCAATAGCTTCATGGTTGTCAAGCCATGCATAGAGTCCCTCATAATCCCCTTTAATTCCTAAATCATAAGATAGCCAAATTGTTTGTTCCATAATCTATTCCTTTTGTTATTTAACAGGCTAAACGTTTTTTAATGTAAAATAGTTAGAACTATTAAATCTTTGAACCTACTATAACTTCAAGCTCACTAAAGTCCATATCAGGGTGAATACCAAATCGTGTCAGAGAAAAATCATACTTTATAGGATCGTCTGGGCAGATTTGCCTAAAACCTGCTGTAATCTCAAGTGCTGTTTTCATATCTGCTGCCCCTCTTTTTGTAAATCCAAGAATCTTTCCTGCGTGGTGCATGTGGGTATCCAAAGGAACAATAAGCATTGAAGATGGAATTTCGTCCCAACCTCCGGGATCAACATCATCTTTTCTTATCATCCACCTCAAAAATAGATTGTTTCTTTTACATGCACTCCCTTTTTCAGGATTTGGAGCAAGGTTTCCACAATTGCCGTTCTCAGTAATTTTTTTAACAAATCGTGTCAATGCTGGAATAATGTTTTCATCTTGCTCTCTTATCGCACTTAAAAAGAATTTTTTCAATGAACCGCTATCTTTAATAATAGACTTAATGCCAATTAAAAAAGATGAGATATGTTCAGAGTTAGTGAATCTATATCTAAACTCTTTAAAAGACTCAATAATACTTTGCTCATCGTTTTGCATTAAATATTCATAAAGAGATTTACCCATTATTTCAAATACTAAGCCAACATGTTTAAGAATCTGCTCTACTCTACCATAGGCTAATGATGAAGCAATAAGAGCTGCTATTTCACGATCTTTTGGGTTAGGATAATTATAAAGGAATTCAAGTGGATCAGGGTGGATATACTCTTTTTTATTGTAAGTTAAATAAATATATTCTAACTGTTTACAGAGTTTATCTTTATCATAGTTTTTTTTATCACAATCCATAAAAGTTACATTGTCCTTATATTTGATTTTATTTTGATTTTGTAAGTTGTAATTCCTCTTAAATAGATGACAATTTATCTTGACTTAAAAGAGTGTCAATATTTAATATGATTTAGTTTGTATATAAAAGTAGGGTTATTCTAAATAGGCGTCCCACAATTCTTAAGGAGTGCATTAATCATGCTAAAAGACAAAAAAATCGGTTTTATTGGAAGTGGAAACATGGGAGAGGCACTAATAAGTGGTCTTGTCATGTCAGAGGCAACTAATCGTGAAAATATCATCTGTTCAGATGTTCGTAAAGAGCCTTTAAAGGAGATACGTGAAAAATATGGCGTTCTGACTACAACAAGCAATATGGAAGTTGCCCAACGATCAGACATAATTATATATGCAACAAAACCTCAGATTCTTGGCAAAGTTTTAAAACAGACCGCAAGTGCTTTAGATCGATCAAAACTTATAATCTCCATTGCTGCTGGAGTTCCATTAGCCGCAATTGCGTCAGGTCTTCATAAAGAGCTAAGGCTTATTCGAGTGATGCCAAATATATGTGCTTTTGTTAAGGCAAGTGCAACTGCAATTGCTGCTGGGCAATATGTTGAAGAGGGAGACATTGAACTTGCAAAGGCAATTTTTGATTCTGTTGGTATAAGTGTCTTTATAGAGGAAAATATTTTAATGGATGCTTTTACTGGACTTAGCGGCAGCGGTCCTGCATATATTTTTATGATTGTTGACGCTATGGCTGATGCTGGCGTTAAAATGGGGCTTTCAAGAAAAGATTCACTTCTGCTTTCAAGCCAGACTATTTTAGGAGCCGCAAAAATGCTTTTAGAATCTAAAGAGCATCCGGGACAGCTTAAAGATAGAGTTACATCACCCGGAGGAACAGCAATTGCTGGTATTCATACTCTTGAAGCTGGGGGGCTTAGAACAACAATTATAAATGCCATTGAATCTGCAACCAACCGCTCTATGGAACTTGGAAAGATCATGATCCAAAATTTTGAGAACAATAATGGAAAATCTAACTAATTTTATGAAATATAATATATCGTGTAACCCAATCACAGTATGGCATTCTGTATGAATTGAGTGATGGTTTATACGCATAACATAATGAATTTCATCATCAATTCAAACAATCCTGTTTGTTAGATTCCCATGATAATGCTTATCGTGGGAATCCTTACTTGATGATAAGTGGTGATTTAAGGGGTTGTCATGGCAAATTATCCTTGATAACGTTAATTTTAAGGTATTATCAGGACACTACTACATGACAATTATATGGTTGGGTGGACGCTACTTGCGCAAAGCTAAACTAAGAATAAAGAGAATGATATAATCGAACGAGCCACACAAGAAGCCGAGCGTTAAAAATAGGAAGATATTGTTGAGGAAAAAGTATGAATAAAAAAGGCTTGTCAGAACGCGATATCTGCACCAAATTTATTACTCCTGCTATAGAGCGGGCTGGGTGGGATATTGCAACTCAGATACGCGAAGAATTTCCTTTAACTAACGGCAGGATCATTGTGCGGGGTAAGCTTCATACAAGAGCTGCTAATAAGCGGGCAGATTACATTCTCTTTTATAAACCGGGAATACCTATTGCAGTTGTTGAAGCAAAAGACAACAACCACTCGATTGCTGACGGTATGCAGCAGGCATTGAATTATGCTGAAATGATTCAAGTTCCATTTATATTCAGCTCAAACGGTGATGGGTTTCTTTTTCACAATAAACTGAAAACTGCTGGGCAAGTTGAAAATGAAATCACTATGGAAGATTTTCCCTCACCTGAACAATTATGGCAGATGTGGGCAGCATACAAAGGAATTAATACTGAACAATCTGCTATTGTAACACAGGATTACTACAGTGGCGGCAGTAATAAAACCCCTCGATATTATCAGCTACTTGCTATCAATAAAACAATTGAGGCAATAGCTAAAGGACAAAAAAGAATTTTATTAGTAATGGCAACAGGTACTGGTAAAACTTTTACAGCTTTTCAGATTATCTGGCGTTTGTGGAAATCTAAGACAAAAAAAAGAGTTCTTTTCTTAGCTGATCGCAATATTTTGATTGATCAAACCATGACCAATGATTTTAAACCTTTTGGCAGTGCCATGACCAAGATACAAAAACGTCAGGCTGATAAATCCTATGAAATATATTTATCACTGTATCAGGCAGTAACTGGAACTGAAGAAGAACAGAATATTTATAAACAATTCAGCCCTAATTTTTTTGATTTAATAGTAATTGATGAATGTCATCGTGGAAGTGCTGCTGAGGATTCAAATTGGCGAAAAATACTTGAATATTTTTCATCGGCAGCACAAATTGGTTTAACAGCTACTCCAAAAGAGACAAAAGATATTTCAAATATCAACTATTTTGGAGACCCTATTTATACTTACTCTTTGCGGCAGGGAATAAATGACGGCTTTTTAGCTCCGTACAAGGTAGTCAGAATCGATTTTGATAAGGATATTACAGGTTGGCGTCCTGATAAAGGAATGACTGATAAATACGGGAATGAGATAGAAGATCGTATTTACAATCAAAAGGATTTTGACCATTCCTTAGTTCTTGAAAAGCGAACCGAACTGGTAGCTCGAAAAGTTTCCGAGTTCCTGAGACAGACCAACCGATATGATAAAACCATTGTTTTCTGCGAAAACATAGACCACGCTGAACGCATGAGGCAGGCACTGGTCAATGAAAATCCCGATATTGCAGCAGATAACCCAAAATATGTTATGCGTATTACAGGCGATAATGAAGAGGGAAAAATGGAGCTTGATAATTTTATCTTCCCTGAATCTAAATATCCTGTTATTGCCACAACCTCAAAACTTATGACTACAGGTGTGGATGCCCAAACCTGTAAATTGATTGTTCTTGATCAACAGATAAACTCTATGACTGAATTTAAGCAGATCATAGGTCGTGGTACCCGAATTAACGAAGATTACGGCAAGTATTATTTCACCATCATGGATTTTAAAAAAGCAACTGAATTATTTGCTGACACAGACTTTGACGGCGAACCAGTAGAGATTTACGAACCTGAAACCATGAATGAATCCCCTGTTCCTCCAGATGACTTTGAAACAGACCATGATATATCTAATCTAATATACAGCCAGAATGATCAAAATAGCGAAACTTTTACTGTAAATGAAAATGGCACAGGATCATTTGGAAATTCTGAGGACTCTACAAGGGTAAAGAAATACTATGTGTCAGATGTTCAGGTAACAGTAGCTGCTGAACGAGTTCAATATTTTGATGCCAACGGTAAATTGATTACCGAGTCTCTTAAAGATTATACACGAAAGGCACTTTATAAAGAATTTTCTTCTTTAGATGATTTTTTAAAGCGTTGGAATCATGCAGAAAAAAAACAGGCTGTTATTGAAGAACTTACAGAACAGGGCGTATTTTTCGATGCATTGGCTGAAGAGGTAGGGCGTAACCTTGATCCTTTTGATCTAATCTGTCATGTTGCATGGGATAAGCCGCCTCTTACACGCAAAGAGCGGGCAGAAAATGTAAAAAAGAGAAACTATTTTGAAAAATATGTGGAACAGGCAAGAAAAGTGTTAGAAGCCCTTTTAGATAAATACGCTGATGAAGGTGTTATCCACATAGAAGAGCCGCAGATACTCACTATAAATCCTTTCAGCTCATTTGGTACACCAATGGAAATTATTAAAAAGTTTGGCGGCTTAGAAAAATATCAACAAGCTCTCAATGAGCTTGAATATCAGCTTTATTGTGCTTAAAAAAACAGGAGATAGAGAGTGGCAATAGGTAATCTAATTAAAACAATTCAAGATATTATGCGTAAAGATGTGGGTGTTGATGGTGATGCCCAGAGAATAAGCCAAGTGGTCTGGCTGCTCTTTTTAAAAATATTTGATGACAAAGAGCAGGAATGGAAACTCACTTTAAAAGGGTACAAGTCTCCTCTGCAAACTAAATTCCAGTGGTCATCATGGGCAGCAGACCCTGAAGGAATAACAGGTGAAGAGCTTATTAATTTTGTAAATAACGATCTGTTTCCTGCATTAAAAAAACTTGCTGCCACAGCAGGAGTAAATGCACAAGGCAAAGTGGTGGGAAGTGTTTTTGAAGATGCCTACAACTATATGAAATCAGGTACCCTGCTTCGTCAGGTTATCAACACCATTCAACAGGATGTTGACTTTAATTCATCGAGCGACAGGCATCTGTTTAATGATATTTATGAAAAAATATTATCTGATCTTCAATCTGCTGGAAATGCGGGCGAATATTACACACCGCGTTCAGTTACCCAATTTGTGGTGGATATTATCAATCCTCAGCTTGGAGAGACAATACTTGACCCTGCCTGTGGTACAGGTGGTTTTTTAACCTGTGCTATCGGGCATTTAGAGAACCAGCTCAAGACTGCCAAAGATAAAGAAACTTTGCAGCATACCATTCATGGTGTTGAAAAAAAGCCTCTTCCACACATGTTGGCACTTACCAACATGATGCTTCATGGCATTGATGTTCCCACAAATATAAAGCATGACAATACCTTAAGCCGCCCCTTAAA
Source organism: Desulfamplus sp. (assembly GCA_015231615.1). Taxonomy (GTDB): domain Bacteria; phylum Desulfobacterota; class Desulfobacteria; order Desulfobacterales; family Desulfobacteraceae; genus Desulfamplus. The sequence continues at coordinate 49,487 of JADGBE010000017.1, forward strand.
AGATTACAGCCCAAAAGAGAGAGTTGATGTTGTTATCACAAATCCCCCTTTTGGCGGTATGGAAGAGGACGGTATTGAAAACAATTTTCCTAAAAAATACCAAACCCGCGAGACTGCCGATCTTTTTATGGCATTGATCATGCACCTTTTACGGCACGATACAGGACGGGCAGCAGTGGTTCTGCCTGATGGATTTCTCTTTGGAGAAGGGGTAAAAACCAATCTTAAAAAAGAACTCCTTGAAGAGTTTAATCTTCATACCATTGTTCGTCTGCCCAAAGGAGTATTCAGCCCCTATACCAGCATTAATACCAACATACTGTTTTTTACCAAAGGTGATAAAACTAAAGATGTCTGGTTTTTTGAGCATCCTTATCCAGATGGCTATAAATCCTACTCCCGCTCAAAACCCCTTACTATCAGCGAGTTTGATCTGGAAAAAAAATGGTGGAATAAACGCAAGGAAACAGAACACGCATGGAAAGTCTCTGTTAAAGAGATTGAGGCACGGAATTACAATCTTGATTTCAAGAATCCTCATAAGGTAAGCATCGACCACGGCAACCCAGAGGAGTTGATGCAGGAGTATGAAGCGATTGTAAAAGAGATGAACTCCACCCGTGATGCCCTCAAAAATGAGCTTATGCTGGCATTGGGGGGCAAGTAATGGGAAAACTTAAAAAAAACATACAGCAAAATGACCCGCCTGTTTCCATCACGCAGACACCCGAAGGTTATGCCGAATGGCTAAACGATCTAAAATTACGGATTCATACGGCACAGCAGAGAACTACTCTTTCAGTAAATCGTGAGTTGATACTCCTGTATTGGCAAATTGGTCGAGAAATTTTGACCCGTCAGGAAAAACTTGGCTGGGGAGCAAAGGTCATTGAACGGCTGGCTCATGATCTGCGAAACGCTTTTCCCGAAATGAAAGGATTTTCACGAGCAAATCTGATGTATATGCGAGCCTTTGCCGATGCATGGAGCGAAGAGCAAATTGTCCAACAGGCTGTTGGACAATTACCATGGGGTCATAATCTGGTATTGCTCAGCAAGTTAAAAATAGCAGATGAACGGTTAGCCTATGCTGAAGCTACACTTGCACATGGCTGGTCCCGCAACATATTGACAATTCATATTGAATCCCGTTTACTTGAACGAACTGGTAAAGCCATTAACAATTTTGAACAAAATCTACCCAAACCTCAGTCTGATTTAGCAAGAGAGTCTCTTAAAGACCCTTACAAATTTGATTTTCTCGGTATAGGCGGGGATGCAGTCGAGAGGGAAATGGAACTTGCTTTGGTTACCCACATCACTCAGTTTCTGATTGAATTAGGTGCAGGCTTTGCTTATGTCGGACGGCAGGTGCATCTTGAAATAGGCGGAGATGACTTTTTTATTGATCTTCTATTTTATCATTTAAAGTTACGCTGTTATGTGGTGATAGAAATCAAGGCTGCAAAGTTCAAGCCGGAACACCTTGGACAGTTGGGATTCTATATGACAGCCGTAGATAAAGATATAAAAGATAAGCATGATGCACCGACCATCGGCTTGCTGCTGTGTAAAAGCAAAAACAAGGTTGTCGCAGAGTATGCTCTTCATGACAGCAACAAACCTATTGGTATAGCTGAATACCAGATAGTCAATTCTCTGCCGGAAGAACTCAAAACAAGTCTGCCAAGTATTGAACAGATAGAAAAAGAGCTGGAGGGCAAAGATGACTGAACAGTTTAACCTACTCCAAAAACATTTCGATACTGCCCTTGAAAGCCCTGACGGCATTAAAAAACTACGCGAACTGATTCTCACCCTTGCCATGCAGGGCAAACTGGTAAAACAAGACCCAAACGACCAGCCAGCAAGTGAGCTTTTGAAAGAGATACAGGCAGAGAAAGAGCGGTTGATTAAAGAAGGAAAGATTAAGAAGCAAAAAGAATTACCACCAATAAAAACGGAAGAAGTGCCGTATGAAGTGCCGAAGGGGTGGGTTTGGTGTAAATATGATGATGTGGCGGTTTTGCAACATGGATATCAATTCAGAGAATATGATTTTATACCAAATGGGATACCCGTTATTAAAATAACGCAATGTAAACCCAATGGTGTACTAGATTTGAGAAAATGTGATTTTATTGATTCAAAGAGAGTTAGTGAGTTTAAAGACATTTTAATCCATAAAGGTGATTTATTAATGGCTTTAACAGGAGGAACGCTTGGTAAGGTTACAAGAGTAAGGCAAGATTATGGTATGGTAGTACAAAACTATCGTGTCGGAAAATTTATTTCTAATGAAATTGTATTAGATATGAATTTTTTGGAAATAATCTTACTGTCAAATCTGTTCCAAAATTTGGTAAAAGTTAAGATTAATCAAAATGCTCAGCCAAATATTGGCAAAGATAATATAGAAAATTTACCAATCCCCCTCCCACCTCTTGCTGAACAAAAACGCATTGTCGCCAAAATCAATGAACTCATGGCACTCTGCGACAAGCTGGAATCACAGCATAAAGCCCGCAATGAAAAACGGCTGGCACTCCACACATCAGCCATCAACCGCCTACTGACAGCCGCAGACAAAAAAGAGTTTGATATATCTTGGCAATTTATTGCACATCACTTTGATTCGCTCTACAGTGTAAAAGAAAATGTGGCAGAGCTGAAAAAAGCCATTCTCACCCTTGCCATGCAGGGCAAACTGGTAAAACAAGACCCCAAAGACCAGCCAGCAAGTGAGCTTTTGAAAGAGATACAGGCAGAGAAGGAGCGGTTGATTAAAAAGGAAGGTCTTAGAACTACAGCAAACCCAATAATATCTGAAGACGAGAAGTATTTAAAAACACCTGTTGAATGGGAGTTCGTTCGATTGGGAAATATTGCTAAATTTATTGATTATCGAGGAAAGACTCCAATTAAGGTATCTGTTGGCGTTCCATTAATCACCGCAAAAAACATAAGATTTGGCTATATTGATAGAGAACCATATGAATACATTACAGAAGAAGATTATGGTTCATGGATGACGCGTGGTATTCCCAAAATTGGTGATTTGTTATTTACAACAGAGGCTCCTTTAGGAAATATTGCTATTATTGACATGAAAGAAAGATTTGCTCTTGCCCAAAGAGCAATATGTTTTCAACTACATATTGCTGAAATGGCTAACTTTGTTCGATATCTTATAATGTCAGATGTCTTTCAAGAACAATTATTGATAAACGCAACTGGTATGACGGCTAAAGGAATTAAATCATCACGGCTAAAAGAGGTTACCATTCCCCTCCCACCTCTTGCCGAACAAGAACGCATTGTTGCCAAAATAGACGAACTCATGGCACTTTGTGACAAGTTAGAAAACCAGATAAATCAGGCAACAGCAAAGCAGACGGCGTTGTTTGATGCGGTGCTGGCTAAGGTTTAGTGATTATGCGGTTAAAGAGTATATTTTTTATTTAATTGATATATTAGCTGTAACTACGAACAAAGTAGAATTAAGGAGATCGATAAAATAATGAGAACAGATATTACAGTAAAAATTGGGGGGGAAGCTGGTCAAGGCATCCAGACCATTGGCACTCTGCTTGCTGAAGTTTGTCACAGTGCTGGGCTTTTTACATTCTCCATTGATGATTTTGAGTCAAGAATTCGGGGAGGACACAGCTTCAACCTTCTTAGAATAAGCAATGAGCAGGTAATAGCACCTGGTCATATACCAGACATTTTAGTTGCAATTGATCAAAGAACAATGAATCTAAATAAGGCAACTCTTCTTTCTGATAGCCTTGTTATCTTAAACGCAGAAAATAAGAGTGATAGTGATGCAGATATTGATGACAATAGCTGTTCAGAGGCAGATTTAGAGGGGTGCGGCAGCAACAATATTCTTAAAATCTCACTAAACAGACTTGCAAAAGAGGCGGGTGGTTTAATTACAGCAAATACAGTTGCTGCGGGTTGTATTTTTGCGGTTCTTGGCACACCATTTGAGATGTTAAAAGAGCTTCTTGTCAAAAAATTTAAAGCTAAAGGCGACAAGATTATTGACCTTAATCTCACTGCTGCCAAAATGGGATATGAAGCTGCTGGAACAGTTCGTTATCATAAACAATTTGATTGGAAACCATGTAAAACAGATAGAATTGTTATAAGCGGTGCAAAGGCAGCAGGACTTGGTGCCCTTGCCTCTGATTGCAGATTTTTTCCATTTTATCCTATGAGTCCAGCAACTGGTGTGATTGCAAGCGTTGTTCCATATTCAGGTAAATTGCCTATTGTTGTTGAACAGGCAGAAGATGAGATTGCAGCGGTAAACATGGCAATTGGTGCTTCATTTGCTGGTGTTCGTTCAATGACCTCAACTTCTGGTGGTGGATTTTGCTTAATGACTGAAGGTTTAGGAATTGCAGCAATGACCGAAACACCTTTAGTTATTGTAAATTCCCAAAGACCCGGACCCGCAACAGGACTTCCTACAAGAACTGCCCAACCTGATCTCTTGTTTGTTATAAATGCTTCACAAGATGATTTCCCAAGATTTGTTCTTGCCCCGGGTAATCCTGCTGAAACTTTTGAGTCAGTTAAAAAGGCATTTTATCTCTCTGAAAAGTATCAAGTCCCTGCAATTATTATGTTAGACCAGTTTCTTGCAACATCGCAGGTTACCCAGCAAAATTTTTTTAAAGTGAATAAAGATGTTGAGAGATTTATTTTTACTAATATCGATATAAATAAAACCCTCTCTCCACCCTCTGAATATAAGCGTTATGCTGTTACAGATAGTGGAATTTCACCAAGAGCTTTGCCATGTATGGGAAATATAATGGTTAGGGCAACGGGTAATGAACATAATGAAAAGGGTGAGATTAGCGAAGATGCAACAAATAAAGTCAATATGACTAATAAAAGAAACTCAAAACTTGCTGCTATGAAACAGGAGATGGATTTGCCTGAAATTTTCTGTCCAAAAGGGACTGATAATCAATTTTTTCTAACTGGCTGGGGTTCATCAAAAGGTCCAATTATTGAGGCTTACGAAATTTTAAAATCAGATAAAAGAGCAAACGAAAAGGGGATAAATTTTGGCTACATTATATTTAAAGATATATGGCCTATGGATGCAGAAAGGTTAAAGCCGCTAATTGCAAATAAAAAACTTATCATGGTTGAGCAAAATTCAAACTGCCAGATGGGCAAATTGATTACTCAAGAGACGGGTATTGTTTATAATGCCTCAATTCTTAAAATTGATGGCAGACCATTTTACGCTCAGTATATTGTAGAAAAGGCTCTTGAGATAATTAGTTAAACGCCCATATTTTTCTTCTTCATATAATATCGGGCTGTAAAAACAGGGTTTTCAAATGCGGTTTAAAGATTTGACAACTTTAGAAAAGTTTTCAAATCTTATGACTTCAATCTCTAAATAAATAAGATATATAAGGAACAGCAAAAATGGTTGAACCTAAAGATTATGATAATGATTTTGAAAATAAATGGTGTCCGGGTTGCGGCAATTTTCTTATTCAAAAAGCTATGAAACAGACATTTGCAGAACTTAATATTCCACCTGAAAAGATTTTATTTGTATCTGGAATTGGACAGGCTGGCAAAACTCCGCACTTTATGAAAGGAAATATGTTCCACTGCCTTCATGGAAGGGCATTAGCTGTTGCAACTGGGGCAAAGATTGCAAATCACGATTTAAACATTGTGGTCAATTCTGGAGATGGAGACTGCTACGGTGAAGGGGGAAACCACTTTCTTGCAGCAATCAGAAGAAATATTGATATTACCTTGCTTGTTCACAATAATCAGGTTTATGGCTTGACTAAAGGGCAGGCTTCACCAACGTCTGCACTTGGAATGGTTACAAAACTTCAAAAACATGGAGTAACATCTTCTCCGTTCAACCCTCTTGCAACAGCACTTGGTTCTGGTGCAAATTTTGTAGCAAGAGGCTTTTCTGGCGAACCTGAACAGCTTAAAGAGCTTATTAAACAGGCTATGAACTACAGAGGGTTTGCATTAGTTGATATTCTTCAGCCTTGCGTATCATTTAATAAAATCAATACTCACCAGTGGTATAAAGATCGTGTCTATGACATTCAATCAATTGGGCATGACCCTTCTGATCTTGCAAAGGCTATCGTGTTATCTTTAGAGTGGGGAGAAAAAATCCCAATTGGAATATTTTATCAAAAAGAGTCAATTCCTTTTCATAGCAGAGTGGGAGTGTTGCAGGATAGAACATTAATCTCATACCCATTTGATGGAGAAAAGACAGCGGCAGTTTTTTAAATTTTTTATCAGGGAGATAACACTATGAATCAGCTTGCTACCCAACAAAATTATTACACCAAAGAAGAGTATCTGCTTTTAGAAGAGTCAGCAGAATATAAAAGCGAATATTACGATGGTGAGATATTTGCGATGGCTGGCGGAACTCGAAACCATAGTGCTATTTGTCTTAATGTAAATTGGAGCATTAGAGAGGCTATTTCTAATAAAGATTGTGTTGGCTTTGACAGCAATATGAAATTAGATGTTCCTACGCACAACATTGTTGTCTATCCTGATGCAATGGTTGCCTGCTCAAAGATCGAATTCTTAGACGATAGAGAGACTATACTACAAAATCCTCTGCTTGTAATTGAAGTTCTATCTCCCTCAACTGAGCATATTGATAGGATAAAGAAATTTATCTATTACCAAAGTGTTCCATCTATTCAAGAATATGTGATGATCTCACAGTCAGAGCCAAAAATTGAGGCATACTGTAAACAGAGTGAAAGAAATTGGCTATACACCGTAATTAAAGGTCTTGAAGAGGCTATATATATTAAGACTCTTGAATATAAATTTGAGTTAAAAGAGATTTATCAGAAGGTTAGATGGCGGTAGGTAGGACTTTTATATTAGGTTTTGATAAAATAAAGTGTTTAAAATTTATAAAGATTTGACAACTTTTTAAAAGTTGTCAAATCTATCCTGTTTTATTGTAAAATCAATCTCGTCTTAAATATTGATTACCTTATCCGCAAGTTGCATTGCGGTTACAATATCAAGCATATTTGTAGTTTCTCCCACTTTTTTTGCATCTAATAGATTAAAGTGTGTAAGGCATGTTCCGCAAACCATAATTTTTAAGCCAGTTTTTTCATATTCCAATAAATCTTCCAAAACAGCAGAATCTTCAATTGTGAGTTTCACTCCATTATTGACAAATACCAATCTCCAAAGCTCATCTCCCATCTCTTTAATCGTCTTGATAAAACTTACCATAAGTTTTTTACCAAGATCATCATCACCAAAACCAACTCTATCAGTTGCTGCAAAAACTAAAATTTTTTGTTTATGGAAATTTGAACCTTTTGTTGAACGTTCTATTGATGGTTCACTGTTACTATTTGATGGTTCTGGTTTTGACATTGCCCCAGAATTATCTATCTTACCAATTATTTTAAAATCTCTGCCCTCTGAAAAGACCTC
>JADGBE010000180.1:0-1885 GCA_015231615.1 Desulfamplus sp.
ATGATTTTAACTCTGCCTTTCATGATCCCAACAATGTGCCCAGATATTAAATTTTAATCAGAGCAGGCCCAAATCGTGATCTAAAAAAATGGCTTAAAATAGCAGGATTTGGACACACCAGTTTAGATCTTACCAAGATCTTGATCTATGCATTGAGTGTAAAATTTTATCCATATATTGGGAATAAAAGCGTCGATATTCAAAATACTTGAGTTTTCGAAAAATAGTTTTTCTTGAAATTGACATATTGGCACTAAATTTGCTTTAAATATTATTTATGTTGATAATTCAACATATTACATCTTCTATTATTGATGGCTTGAATTCTCACTGTATCTTCAAATCTCTTTCTCATCATTTTCGAAAACAGTAAAAGACCGATCTAACCTTCACTATTTTTTGAAGGTCAAATTGTATTACGTAATTAACAGGCTGATATAATTGAATAAATACTATAAAAAGCAATATTTATGCCATTATACTCAAATTAACACAAACTATTTTTCGAAAACTCAAGTATATTATATAAATCTCTAACTTCCTTAAAAAATGCAACCGCATCTAATGTCAATGTCTCTTCCATAACCCACCTCTCAATTCAATGGTTAAATGTATAATCCCATTATAACCACTTCCAACCATAAAAACAACAAGCCCCAAAAAATCTGAATCAGGATACCCAAGATAAAAGGATAAAGCAGGATAAACCCCAATCCTGAAAATCCTTTAATCCTGACCATCCTAATTCAGACAACTCAAACATCCACCAAAAAGCAAAAAAGGGAACGTGCATTTAACTGTCCCCAATTCCTCTGTCCCCAATTCCTCTGTCAAACAGCAGGAACAGCAGTCAGTTTAATACCAAGAGCTTTACATACTCTCTGTATAGTGTCAAATCGAGGATAACTATTAGGACTCAGTGCTTTATATAAAGATTCTCGCTTGATACCACTGGCTTTAGCTATTTCTGTCATCCCGTATGCCTTGGCAATATGCCCTAATGCCGCTGCTAACTCTCCTGCGTCCCCTTCTTCAATGACTTGATTCAAATATTCCACTATGTCTGCATCACTTTTAAGATACTGTGCCATATCAAATTCTGGCAAATCATGAATATTTACTCTGTGCATGAGAATTCACTCCTCTATAGTTAAGGCTATATTTTTCGCAGATACAATATCTTTTGACTGCGTGCTTTTTTCTCCACCAAACAACATGATTATCATCGCTTCTCCACGTTGAACATAATACATCCGCCAGCCAGGACCGAAAAACTCACGCATCTCACAAACACCATCTCCAACAGAGTTTACGTCACCCAGCAAACCGCGTTGAGCCTTTTCAAGCCTACGCAATAAACGTATTCTTGTTGTTCGATCTCGTAAATATAAGATTGAGAACCGTACTATTCATGGAAAGGATGTTTACAGAGAACCGTGGTATCCTGCTTCCCGTGCTATTGACTCACGCGTTTTATTACCAACCAATACTTTCTTTATCACTGATTCTCTAATTTCAAAAGAGTACCCCATAACTATCTCCTCCAACATTCACAACACCCAAATTTCATTGCTCATCTGAGGCGACATCTTTCCTGACACAGGGGGTCTGATTCAATCTAATTTCATTTTCGGAAGCTTTTTTTAGGTTGCATTGTTTTTGAATATTTTGTTGCTCTTTTTCCCAATCTCTAAAGATAATTCTAAGAAGGTCTTTTGAGGTATTAAATTTGTTAATAAAATCATCTGGATTTTTTGTAATAAAACTATACTCATGCTCATCTTGAGCATGTCCGCGTAAAATACTTCTGAGAACGACAAAAGAACATATATCTAAAATTTCTTTTTGAAACAAAAAATGATAAGTATTCAATCTTTTTACTCTG
>JADGBE010000180.1:1899-2354 GCA_015231615.1 Desulfamplus sp.
AAAAGATTTGAATGTTTAATAGATTCACCATACTTAAATGGATCAGTTATTGATTTTAGATTATCAATAAATTTATCCACAACATCTTTATCTATTCCTGTTGAATCTATGTCTTTAATAAATTTATCTGAAATATAGATATAATGGTTTTCTTTATCACATTTTATTATTGATACTTCATTGATATAATTTGTGTTTTCCATAATATTTCCCTATGTTATTTTTTACTTACTTAGTAGTGCACCAATAAAAGTGGGTAATTTTTTGAGCATGATTATAAAGCTAACTTTTCAGAGGAAAATTATCAATTTTTTCTAAAAATTTCTCCTTTTTGACGAATAGATATATATTTCTATATTGTAAACAAATGATTTGTCATTTGTTTTGTGTTTTCTGTTATTGCACTTGGCTATCCTGATGAAAAGTATCATCGAATCACAGGAAGAAAGAGAGCT
>JADGBE010000181.1 GCA_015231615.1 Desulfamplus sp.
GAATCTGATGGAGATAGACTCGTAAAATGGGTTAGAGGTTATAATAAAGATGGTAGTACAAAAAAAGAGTGGCTGCTTGGTGCGATAGACCATTCTATTCCTGCATTACTGACTCCACCACCATCTACTCCGTTCTGGTATTTTTCTGATGAAGTTACAGAGGAAGAAAAAGCACTTTATGATCAATTTACAGAGTCAAAAAATTATAAAGAGGGACGAACACCAGTAGCGAACGCAAGACCAACTGTGATTTTTGTAGGTTCAAGAAGTGGAATGCTCCATGCTTTTGATGCTGGTGAATTCAGATGGGGAGATAATCCTGCTACACCACTACCACTTGTAGAACACAGAGGTTATTTTGCAGGAAATAATTACGGAACTGGTAAGGAATTGTGGGCATTTATTCCAACAAATCTAATGCCTCGATTTAAAAATAATTTCCTAAATGACGAAGATCAGGCTTACATGGATGCCTCTCCTGCCATTGCAGATATATATACAGGTACTGCATGGAAATCAGTTCTACTTTCTGCCCAAGGAAATGGTGGTGATACTATATTCTGCCTTGATATTCAATTTCAAGAGTGCCGTTTACTTCCATTGCAATGGTTCTAAACATCTCTTCTGTTAAATCCATCAGGTCTTCATAAGTTGCGTAAGCCTGATAAAATTCAACCATTGTGAATTCTGGATTATGACGCGTTGAAACACCCTCATTTCTAAAATTTCTATTAATTTCAAAGACCTTTTCAAATCCTCCAACTACAAGGCGTTTTAGATATAGCTCTGGAGCAATACGCAAAAATAGCTCCATTCCAAGGGCATTGTGCCATGTTTTAAATGGGGTGGCTTCTGCACCACCGGGAAGTGGCTGCATCATAGGTGTTTCAACTTCCATAAAATCGCGTGCTTCAAAAAAGCGTCTCATGGTGCTTACAATTTTACTACGCTTAATAAAAATATCTCTTGCCTCTTCATTCATAATAAGGTCAAGGTATCTTTGACGGTATCTCTTTTCAGGGTCTTTGATTCCGTGATACTTTTCAGGAAGAGGTCTTACTGATTTTGAAAGAAGCCTAAAGCTCTTTGCAAGAATAGTCCATTCACCAGTCTTTGTCTGAAAAAGAGGACCTTCAATTCCGATAAAATCACCAATATCAAGTTTTTTAAAAATGGCATAACCATCAGTTCCAACAAAATTTTTCTGGATATATGCCTGTATCTGCCCTGTTCTATCTTTAAACCTTATAAAAGATGATTTACCAAAATTATTGACAGCCATCATTCTGCCAGCAACTGAGAAAGTTGTCCCATTTTCTCCAAGTGTAATTGACTTTTCTCCTAAAATTTCAGGTGATAGCTTTGTAAGCTGATGAAGATCTCCAATGGTGTTTGAAATTTTAAAATCATTTGGATAGAGAGTTATACCGCCATCTTTTAGCTCGTTCATTTTATCTTTTCTTGCTTTGAGAAGTGTGCTTGAATCTTCCATTGTCTTTTATGTCTTTCTTAATTATTAGAAATTTAGATTAGTTATACATCTTTAAATTATCACCATTATTAAAAGTTGGTATAATTACTCCATTTTATTGTGAGGTGTCAATCAGCAATTCTAATTCAACAAAAAGAGAAGGCAGACAAAATTGCCTGCCTTCTCAAATTCATATAACTTGGCACTGGGCTTAAAACTGTTCTACAATTTTCAATTTTTTCTTCATAGCTATTTTTTTCTTGGCAAGCTCCTTGTCAATATTCATCTGAAGAGCTTGAAGAGAGCGATTTTCCTGCAATTTCCCATTAATAAATATTGTCGGCACACTATTCACATCAGCTTTTTGGGCATCTTGTGCATCTTTTTGAATCATCTGCGATAATTTAGGGTCTTTCATTTTCTCCTCAAATATTTTTTTATCACTCATCCAGATAGTCCAAATTGCTAATCTTTATTTTGCCATGATGTAATACCGGATTTTGTTCTACCGGGATTTAGCTCTTTTATGGTAATAATATCTCCCGTACTGGTTTGAATAAATGCTTTTGTACCATCGTCTTCTCCTACATGAATGTTTGGAGTTCCTGCAAGTCCTTTACCCAGTGGAAGCGTTTTAGCTATTATTTCCTTACCTGTTCCGTCATCAGTAGATGTGTGTCCACCGTTCGCTTTTAAAAGTGTTTCTTCATAATAGGCTGTACCGGTTTTATAATAGAGTGCATAAAGATTACTCTCTCCCTCCTCAATAGTACAGATGTTATTTGAGGGCATATAGGTTGTAAATGTCAACAGTTCTGCAAATAAAGCAGCCTGGGAGATATTTCTTTCTTTTAGGGGCTTCTGGGTGAGTGATAAAA
>JADGBE010000182.1:0-1819 GCA_015231615.1 Desulfamplus sp.
TGTTAAAGGCATTCAGGATATTACAGGTCCAAAAGGAGATGTAATCTTGATAAGGCAGTGTCTTGGATGCAGAAACAATGCTGTTCAGCTTGCACAGAAAAAGGATAATTTCTATATTTTTTAAATTGCTCTATCTATGTTTTTTATGCTATGCAACTTCAACGCATCACTTTCAGATGCTCGCTGCCTTTACCAGTAGATTGCATGGGTTTATGTATAAAAAATACCTTAAATGCAGAGATGGTCTTAAAAAAGGGTGTTTTTCTGTGGCAATTTGCCTTAAGTTATTTAGCAGAAACAGCACGGCAGAGGCTGAAAATAGAAAATGTCATAATGGTTGTGGATAGTTTTTAAAATCATTATGATTAATCATTGATGCAAAATGACCGCTGGATTATTCCAGCGGGGTTTAAAAAAAGTTTTTGCGTGAACCTATTTTGGCTTTTTTTGCTCTTTGAAAATTTTGATGATAACAAATTGAATTTATTAAAGATTGAGCTAATAATGAATTTTTAAGATGCTTGGAGGTTCACGATGTCAATAAATTCAATAAGTTATGATGATTTTAAGGTCAATTTTTGGTGTTTTTTGAGATACGAATTATATTTTGCAGGAGGTTCACGCAAATGGTGTTTTAAAGCCTTGCAATTAAAGGCTCTATGAGGTAGAGGTAGGCTCATTCAAATGACCTTGAGACCTCAAGGGGTTGAGAGAAGTAGGGAACAACGATCGTTGTTCCCTACGTTTTCCGCAAATGTTCTTGATATATTGAGGGGAAGTAATCAGAATCACTGATTATCACTGATTAAAAGATTCCACTGATTATGAAATAGTGGTAATTAATAGTCTGTAGTAATTGGTGATTTTTATTTTAGGTGTAAACAAGGAAGGTGCAAAATGAGAATGGACAGTGTTATAAAGACAGAAGAATTTGAGGTGCTTTCCTCAAAATTTGATCTTCAAGAAACAATAAAACAACTTAAAAAAGTTTCTGTTACAGAGCGTATTTATCTTATGGAAATTATTTTGGAGTCATTAAAGAGGGATATAAAAAATACAGAAACTATAAGACATCAGCCGTTAAAAAAGTTTATTGCACGTCCCTTCAATTTAGGTGGTGATGTTAATGTTGACAGAGATATTATTTATTCCGAGCGGGGTTTTTAATGTTATTTGCCATTGATACCAATATACTCGTGTATGCACACAATACAGCATCGCCTCATTATAATAAGGCAAAGCAGTTTGTAGAAATGCTTATGAATGAGCGAAATCAACATGGAGAGCTTAATATTTGTCTTCCGACACAGGTGTTAACGGAGTTTGTGCATGTTATTACATGGCAGAACCTTGAGTCCCCTCTTTCTCTTGAAAACGCCATTCAGACCGTTGAGGATTATCTTGATGCAGGGGTAAAGATTATCTCCCAGCAGGATACTCAGGTGCAGACATTTATAAATTTGTTAAATACAGTTACTACAAGAAAAAAGGTTTTTGACGTAGCCTTGGCAGCAACTTTAAAAGATAATGATATAAGTGGTTTATATACAAGGAATGTTGATGATTTTAAAGAGTTTAATTTTTTAAAAATAATAAATCCATTATCAGATATTATGGAATAGCAATAAGAATTTTTAGGATAGTTGCATTCAAATGACCTTGAGACCTCAAGGGGTTGAGACATAGCTTGAATCAAAAGTATGATCCAAACGAAAACATTCAAATGACCTTGAGAACTCAAGGAGTTGAGACAACAAAAAAACCCAACTGATGATTTGATTTCATTGGTTGGGTTTTTTTGTTCAATTTTTTATCCGTA
>JADGBE010000182.1:1829-2335 GCA_015231615.1 Desulfamplus sp.
TTGAGCCAATAGAGAAGAGTAGCCAATCGGCTATATATGGTCAACTATACGATGTTATCGCTGGCAATATCAGTCATGGCATTAGTCAAAACCTCAAACACCCGACATTATAAACAGTCAAGCTATGACAAGCATTTTTTCGTTTGGGCGTTATGGCTTACCCCTCCCTTTTTTTGAAAAAATCTCACGATTTGGCAACTGGGACTATTGTTCCTTCAAGGTTAAATAGTCTCATATGACTACTCTAAAAATAGTTGCCAAACCCTATGCTTTTGAAGGATAGTTGCTAATGCTAATTTTAGTATGAACAACTATCAAGGACATATGAGGTAAAGGGGCTATGAAAAAGAAATATAGAGTAAATTTGACAGATGAAGAGAGAGCAGAGTTGGAATGATAAGCAAGCGAGGTGGTAAATCTATTGTGGTAAAACGAGCCTATATTCTTCTTGCATCGGATGAGGAAGGTGATAAAAGATGGCAGGATAAACAAATCCATAAGACCTA
>JADGBE010000183.1 GCA_015231615.1 Desulfamplus sp.
AACAAATACATAAGACCTACAATGTTGCTACACGGACTGTTGAAAGAGTTAGGCAGCATTTTATTGAAGATGGTTTTAATATAGCATTATATGGCAAACCAAGTGAGGTTTTTAAAGAGAAGATTTTTGATGGAAAAGTGGAAGCTCAATTAATAGCTTTAAGGTGTAGTAAAGTTCCTGAGGGTTATGAAAGATGGACACTGAAGCTGCTGGCAGATAAGATGGTAGAGTTGGAGTATGTGGAAGCGATAAGCTATGAAAGTGTGCGTCAGATTTTAAAAAAAATGAAATTAAACCATGGCAGGTAAAGTCATGGATAATTCCAGAAGCATGTCCTGATTTTGTATGTGCAATGGAAGAGGTTTTAGATGTTTATGCCAGACGATATAATCCCAATAACCCTGTGGTATGCTTTGATGAATCACCAAAACAACTGATAAGTGAGTGTCGTACACCTTTTATTGATTCTAAAGGGATAAAGTATACAGACTATGAGTATAAACGTGAAGGAACGGTTGATTTATATATGATAGCAGAACCATTGGGTGGAAGACGTGAAGTAGTAGTTAAAGATAAGCACACTCGCCTTGATTGGGCTGCAGTAATCGCTTATATTGCAGAGCAAATGTACCCATCTGCTGAAAAAATTACGCTGGTGCAGGACAATTTGAGTGCCCATAAAAAATCAGCTTTGTATGAAATATTTACACCAGAAAGAGCCAGAGTAATTATAGAAAGAATTGAATTTGTTAATACTCCAAAACATGGTTCTTGGTTGAATATTGCTGAGTGTGAACTAAGTGTCTTAACTCGTCAGGCATTGAATGGGCGGACATCAAGCAAAGATGAAATGATTAAAAAAGTTGCCAATTGGTACGAAGCTCGAAATAAAAATATCTCTAAAGTTGACTGGCAATTTACTACCAAAAATGCAAGAGTAAAATTAAAGAGATTATATCCGACACTTAAACCTTGAGAGAACACTAGCCTTGTCAAAATCACTGCTTAAAATTCCTTTAGTAGGCGGTGGATTGTCAAGATTCTTATCCTTTTCCTTAGAATGAGATATTTCAATGCTTATTCTCTCTTTGAGTAGTGTTTCAAAAGTCTTCTCATCAATCTCATCATTTATGAGAAGTTGTTCATCTACCATTAAATATAAGGCGGCTGCAACGATTTTTCTCTTAGAAATTCCTCTCTCCTTCCATTTTTCAATAGTCCCTGGTTGTACGTTTAATTGTGTTGAAAGGTCATCTGCTCGAATAGCTCTTAGCTCCATAGTGATTTTCAGTTTTTTACCACATAATTTTGATTGTCCCATTTTGTCCTCGCAAAAAAAAATTTGTCCATAAATATCCCCTATAATGTCCATATATATCCATTTGCACTAACATTCTCAATGACTTATCTTGAATGGCATCAATAGCTCAACACTGAACTCTAATTTTTTTATATCAGATTTTTTCCAAGACTGGAAAATGAAATTATCTCAAATTCAATTATGATAATGTAATTCAAAGAACGAAGCTATATAGAGGGTAGGTTATATTTTGGAATCTTATCATCACATCGTTGACATAAACGGACTTGCTAAGTTACTTCTATGTTCAAAACATACTCTGTTTAAGTGTTGGAAGGAATATCCACATTTCTTCATTGGTAAAGGTAAAACGGCTAAATCTGTAAGATTTGATTTCAATTCTGTTATAGAACATTTAAAAAAGGGGGAATATGCCATACAAGGAAGCTGGAACATGGACAGGTGTAATTCAGAAAGTAGGATTGCCAAGAAAAAAAAAGAGGGGCTTTCAGACAAAATCAGCAGCCAAAGAGTGGGAAAGGATAACCTTAGAGGAGATTATGAAACCGAAAGAGACCCTTATAACCTTCTCTCAGTGTGCAACTGAGTATCTAAAGTATTACGAAATGAGAGCTACAAAGAATACTTTTAATTATAAGAAAAAAACGGTTAAGGATTTTTTAAAATCTATTGGAACTGATGTCAATATTCTAACACTAACCCAAACTCATTTAGAGAGCTATTTGGATTTACTTTATGAATCTACGGGAGGCAAGAAGTCCAATCGAGAGATGAGGGAGTTAAGAACATTGTTTAACTGGTTTAAACAACGGGGATATTTATCACACAATCCCGCAACTGGACTTGAACATTATAAAGAGGATATATTCATAAAATAGACATTATATCGATTTTGGGGGCTTGCAACATTCTATTTTTGTTATTAATATAGCATTTTTAAAGGATTGAGTTGGGACGTCAAAATATTCAGCGTTTGCCCTCTTTCGGATCGTTGAAAAGT
>JADGBE010000184.1 GCA_015231615.1 Desulfamplus sp.
CTGCTTCCCGTGCTATTGACTCACGCGTTTTATTACCAACCAATACTTTCTTTATCACTGATTCTCTAATTTCAAAAGAGTACCCCATAACTATCTCCTCCAACATTCACAACCCCCAAATTTAATTGCTCATCTGAGGCGACATCTTTCCTGACACAGGGGGAAACTCATTTATTTAATTATTTCAGATAGCTTCTACATAAAATATTAGTGGATTTCACTATGCGAATTTTGACTCATCAAAATGACCGTTTTAAATGCCATCAAGGTATCAATACGAAGCAGATTTAATAGAATACTCCACTTCCAGAAAACTTTGAATTTCAGGAGTCTTAAAATGGGAAGTGAATTATTGGTCTAAACCATTGTCAGTATTCACATTGTAGTGAAATCCTATGACGGATTTACCCTAAATGTGCAATTACACCCAAAAACTGGTAAGGAATGCTTTACACAGGCTTTCCTACCAGTTTTTTGCATCATGTAAGTCTTATGGGTAAGTTATGTTCATAATATATCATAATGCACAAGCCGTTTATACGTTATTGCGAATAATATTCAAAAGTATCTTTTTATTGACTTTAATGCGCGTTTCAAATTGCTTGCGTGACAAATCTTTCTTTTTTATAGTTGAAATGCAAAAATCGTATTCCCACGTATTGATCAATCCCTTTTCTAAGGCATAGTTTATTGCATCTCTATTCAAAGAGTTACTTTCGTATTTTTTTATACGTTTGACCGCTTGAAAAATTGACTCTGATGGTAAATGTAAAAATTTTTTTACGCAACTTACTCCAACTTTGACAAATATTTTTTTGTATTTATTTTGTAACATACAAACTTCCGTGATGGGAGAATGCCCACAAAGGCATTTTTCAGGGGTTTGCGATTCATATATTTCGTATAATAACCATTCAAACTGTGCGGACTCCCAATCTTTTGATACGGATAAGCAAATTATCTTTTTTTGTAATTCATCTTCAGCCATAGAACCTCCGTTAATGTTTTTTAAAAACAATTTGATTCATAATTTTACATACATTGCTGCGACTTTTTTAATGCCATCTTAGAACTACCAAAGTTCTAATCATGAGTTGTTGGTCAGAAAAATATTAAAAAAAGCAAATCGTCATATTGGTAATTCCTACCACGTTTTTTCTACGTTTGGGCAAATAACCCCATATGATTATCAATTTTAGTGTAATATTTCACGTTGATATTCGTAAAAAAAAGCGACACCATTATATTCATCTGATTTTAAATATCCATGACGTTCTAAAAACGATAGATTTACTAAACAAATCATCTTAGATGGAAAACTTATTTCATATATTCCTCTTGATTTTAATTGAGAAAAATATTCCAATTGAGCAAAATATGTCTTTATAATTTCTTTTTGTTCATTTTTATCTGATGATGCCCAAGCTTCTTCATATTTGTCTTCAAGTTCTATTATTTGCTCATTGAAAGTTGAGTCCTCATCGTTAAATATAATAAATCCTAAACCATTCTGTTGATTGTTTTTATAGAATGCTGAGACTTGTAATAACTTCTTTTTTTTTGACATATTATAGTCCTTTTGTTTTATTAGTCCTAATTAAAGGTTAAAACCTCCGTCTTTAGACGGATAGATTTATCATTCAAAATATGCTACTCCTTAGTGCAAAAAAGAATAAGGAGTCATAAAATGGATTATCGTTATGGTAGTCATACCGTTTTCAATATTGAGTATCATTTTGTTTGGGTTACCAAATATCGTTATCAAATACTAAAAGGAGATATAGCCTTAAGAGTGAGAGAACTCGTCCGTCAAACTTGTGAGGCTTTTGAAATAAGAATTATAAGCGGTGTTGTAAGTAAAGAGCATGTTCATATTTTTGTATCCGCACCACCGACAATGGCTCCCAGTGAGATAATGAGAAGAATCAAAGGGAGAACAGCCTCAAAGTTGTTAGAAGAATTTCCATCAATCAAAAAGAGATATTGGGGACGTCATTTTTGGGCAAGAGGATTTTTCTGTGCCACATCAGGAGAAGTTAGCAAAGAGATGATAAAAAACTACCTCGAGCATCATTTTGAACCCAATAGAAACGACAATTTTAGAACTGAATCATAACGGGTCTTTTGACCCGTATCCGTGCTTTCAGCACTTTAATCAAAACCCACCGACTTTAGTCGGTGGTTGTTTAGTATTTCCCATTGCCTGTCTGTTAAATCACTACTATACTTGGTTCGTTTCATGACTGATTCTCCTGTCTCTAACTTGTCATTATTTACAGGTGCATTATATCATGGAACACCTACTTTACTAATAATT
>JADGBE010000185.1 GCA_015231615.1 Desulfamplus sp.
AACATCATTACAATTCAGGCTTATTCAAGTAGCTTCACAGTTTATCGCTCTGGGGCAACTGTAACTTTTCAGGGAAATGATGGAACTGTGGTAAAAATACCATCAACGACCTCAGTGCAGACTATTATTTTTAATGATGTTACAAAGCCGTTTGTTATTCAGGCACAGCAGGTTCTTTTAGGAAGGCAGGTTATTTCTACCACGTCTGTTGCAATTTTAAGTGATGAATGTTCTGAACATCCGTTTAAGCTAATGAAAGAACTTTAGAGTCCCTATTTGCCTACATCTTTTTAAATCTGGTATATTCCTTTAATGAAACAATATAAAACTAAATGGTTCACAAAATGGAGTGGTAAAAAAGCTATTGAAGATAAAGCCTTACTTGATGGAATTAAATTAGTTGAGTCTGGAACTGGTAGTGTTAGTCTTGGCAGCGGACTTTATAAAATCAGGTTGTCATTACAAGGTAAAGGTAAAAGTGGTGGGTATAGAACTCTTCTGATATATAAAAAAGAGCATATTGCAATTTACATATATGGTTTTAACAAAAGTGAGCAGGACAATATTAATGACAAGGAGTTGAAGATGTATAAGCAATTAGCAGATACGTTTTTAAGCCTATCAATAGCTGATATTAATAAAGCAGTTGCAGCAGGTGAGCTAATGGAATTGGTGGAGGTATAAAAATGAGAAGAGCAATGCGGGAGTCATTAAAAGAGACTGTTCAAGGCTTAATGGATACAGGAATTAGCACTACATTTACTAAAGATGAATTAAATGAGCTGGGTGTTATTAATTCTCATATAGATATAACTCCTGATAAAATTAAAAATATCAGAAAAAGTATAAATGTTACTCAGATGGTATTTGCACAACTGCTAAATGTAAGTGTCGCTTCTATTAGAAAATGGGAGTCTGGCACACAAAAACCTACAGGCTCTACTCAAGTCTTACTTGAACTATTATCAAAATCTCCGCAGGCACTTAATTTTAGAATCAATAGATAAGGAATAGCTCCTAAAAGTTAGTTTATTTCTGCTGCAACTATCAAACTAACTATTTAAAAGCAACACTTTTTTGAATAAATGCTGAGAGCCTTTACTGGCTTGTGTTCCAGCGTTTTACCAATAGTTAGTAATAGCCAAAACTAACTGTTGGTGGGGGGTGCAACATTGCAAAGTGATGGAACTAAATTTGCTAAAGATGTTGCTGATATTTTGGAATATTCTCTTACTGAAAAAATGACTATACGATTAGATGAAGACGAAAAAGCATATCCACCGATTTGGTGGATATGCAGGATTTACAGACCCTTGGTGATGAGTAAGACATAAACAATGGATATATCAGATAAATGATGATGAAGTCATAACCACCAAATTGGGTGTAATTAAACATTGGGACGAAATCTGTCATAGGATTTTATCAAATGTCAATACACCCAAGGTTTTACGCCAAAAATCCACTTCCCATTTTAAAGCACTTCCAGCTCCAATAATTCTGGAAGTGAAAAATCAGTTTGAGCCTTTAGATTTTAGATAATGCTTTATCCAGAGCTGTCACCAAAAACACCATCTTTTTGAACTTAGGAATGAGCACGAAATAAAGTTCCCATTTTGATTTTTGAGGTATGAAAATCCAAGAATATGTTGTAATAGTCGGCGATTATGAAATATTACCCTGAAGAGACAGAAGATCTCATACGCCGATATTATGAAAGCCTGAATGAACGAGATCGCCGGAGATATGCTGGTATGGAAGCCCTTATATTGGGACATGGCGGTCAAAATTATATTGCCAAACTTCTGGGATGCAGCAGGAAAACTGTACGTAAAGGAGCAGCCGAAGTAGCAAAGTTGCCTATGCGTACAGTACAAGCACTTATAGGCAAAGTACCGGATGAACACCCCAAAATACGTAATGCTGGGGGAGGACGGAAACCATATTGGATTTCCAACCCGGAAATAGATGAGCAATTTTTGTGCGTATTGCGTGATCATACGGCAGGAGACCCAATGGATGAGAAAATTCGATGGACGAACCTGCGTGCATGGGAAATCGTCGAAGCCCTGAAAAATGAGTATGGTATTGAGGTGAGCCGAAATGTTGTCCGTCAGCTGCTCAAAAGCCATGATTATCGCCTCCGAAAAGCACAAAAACGACAATCCTTGAAAAAAAGTGTGCCGGATCGGAATGTGCAATTCGATAATATTGTGAAACTCAAATCGGAGTACCTGAAGGCCGGTAATCCGGTTATCAGTATGGATACCAAGAAAAAAGAACATCTTGGCAATTTTTATCGGGAT
>JADGBE010000186.1 GCA_015231615.1 Desulfamplus sp.
ATTCCTGCTTCCCGTGCTATTGACTCACGCGTTTTATTACCAACCAATACTTTCTTTATCACTGATTCTCTAATTTCAAAAGAGTACCCCATAACTATCTCCTCCAACATTCACAACCCCCAAATTTAATTCCTCATCTGAGGCGACATCTTTCCTGACACAGGGGGTTAGCCCTCATTATATTTTCATGAGTAAAATACCAGTTAATTGTGTTTTCCAGCTCCTGTTGATTGATACTACGGGATATTTTTGCAGTTTTGCGGATTCCCAAATTGCATCCATAGCCAATTATTCCCGCAAAAAATACTTTATCTGCGGGCTTATCCCTATTGTTTTTAATCTGGAAGTGTTCAAAGCAATTAGTAAACCCGGAAATTTGTGCAACAGTAGCAAGAACTTCAAAAAGGGATATGAAACGGTTTTTAGGAAAAAGGTCAATATTCGTATCTAATATTTCTTTGTCCTGTTTTGGTGTTTTTAGCGTCAGATCTCCATTCTCTCTGATTGTTGCATATTTGTTGCTGCCATTGATAATATTTGTATTTGTATTCCTGAATTGCTCCTCCAACGCTTTCTTTAGAAGAATTTCAAGTTTTGCAAAGTCT
This sequence comes from Desulfamplus sp., assembly GCA_015231615.1. GTDB lineage: Bacteria > Desulfobacterota > Desulfobacteria > Desulfobacterales > Desulfobacteraceae > Desulfamplus. The sequence continues at coordinate 606 of JADGBE010000186.1, forward strand.
TGCAATTCTGTAAGACCCGCTTTTTCCAATAACTCCTGTTTATTGGATTCCCATATATTCTGAGGAATCAGGTAATCTTCAAAAGTTCTGTATTTATAGGAATATTTAAGATTCAAAGCACCTGAATGAATACCTTCTGCAACCTTTGAAAACAGTAGAACCTTATACAAGGAAACCCTGAATTTTCCATTAGAATCAAGTAGAAGTTCCTGTTCTTCGGCATCTAAAAAATCAACAGGAGATTTATCATCTGCATTACCTTCTTTTTGTTCGTAATAATCAATGGCTTTGAGCAGAGATTCGTTAGATGTCCTGGTATCAAAGTTAATATTTTTAACAATTTCAGATGCTCTGTTCTGTAATTTCACTGATTTGGTTTCAAGCAAATGATAATAATCTATATTTTTGGTTATTTTTTTAGATTCGCTGCCAAGTTGAGTCAGCTGTTCTTGAATTGCAACTGTATTACTGTCGACACTTTCAGAAAATAGAGTTTTAAGGCGGTTGACCTTTTCGGCTGCCAACAAGGTTTCATCCTGCAGAATGATTTTAGCTTGTCCAATGGTGGTAAGATGCTCCGTTATTTTTTGAGAAAAAGTGTTAAATTTGTGACTCCTTGCTTTTCGCTGATTGTAGAACTCTTCTTTATGCTCCCGTTCAGTTGAATTTAATGTCTGCTGAACAGACTGCATCATTATTTCGATTAAGACATCATTAAGCCTGTAATACTGGTAAGCCACAAAAGCTATTAATAACAAGTATCTACTCTCATCTCTCCTGCTGGTTTGAAAAATTTGCGATTTGATAACAACCTGAGCATAAAATTGAATCAAATCTGACGACAGATTAAGGCTTGTGATGACTGGTTCAATTTCTTTGAACAAGCCTTCAAGGCACTGTAAGTCATGAATATTGGCTCTAATTTTAGATGGTTGAGTAGATTGATGACTTTTTTTGAGAAGAGTTATTTTGTATCTTTTAATCTTTGATTCCTGTTTGTCTCCTTCTTCTACAGGTTCAAGCAACTTATCAAGCAGTTTCCTATGCTCAATCGATGACCTCTCATGAATGCGGTCAATAAGGGATTTTTCAAAACATCTGAGAGCATTGGTAATGATTTGGGCAAAGGTGTAATAGTTGGGAATTTCTATCTTTTGGGTTCTTAGAAAATCCACTAAAGACATAAACATGAAGCGGGGTTTGACTTGTTTGCAAGCCAAACAGAGAGCTTCTTTTTCCATAATCTCCTGAGTTGATGCATCAAATTTCCGGAAACCTGTATTTGCAAGAATAAGTTCCTGATGTCTGAGAAAGCTTCTGTCATTATACTTGTTAAAATCAAGCTCACTGAGGCAAAAACCAAAAAGTCCTGCTATAAATTCAATATCTTTTGAATGAAATTTTCGAGCTGCAAAAAATTTATTAGATGCTTTGAAATAACCGAGCTGTAAGATAAACCCCACCTGGTTAGTCGGGGTTCTTAAGCTCTTAACCAAGTCCTCTGCCCAGTTTGGTAAATAGAAAAATCGTTTCCTTTCCTCCCCTTTAAATTGTGGAGGATTTTCAAATATTTTGATGTCATTGTTGTTGAGAATTTTAATGTAGGTTGCCATATTTATCCTTTATTAGATATTAAAAATGAGCTTTTATAGTAGGCTATAAAATTATATAAAA
>JADGBE010000187.1 GCA_015231615.1 Desulfamplus sp.
TTGTTAAAGGCTTCAATCAGCTCTTTATGTCGAGGATTTGCAGTGCCTGATGAGATATATAAATTATTGCTTGTAATAGAGTTTTCTGTAAATCTGATTTTGTGAAGCATAGATGGGTCAGCTTTTGCAATGATTGCTTTGGCTACGATTTCATCTTCTAATGTAAGACTTATTCGTTTAGCGACAAGTTTTTTAATATTTGTCATAACATCGGCAACATCTTCTCGTATAAAATCTTTTGATGCTTGAAACTCATCACTGTAGTTATAAGCTCTTACAGTTCCAATCTTTCTCCCTTTAAGACTTTCAATTCCATTATATTCAAAAGGGTCATCAACTCTTTTTATGAATTTTACTGTATTAACAGCATAAGGTTCGCTGAACAACATGGATTTTTTGTTTACATCATTCATCCATACATCTGGAAGAATGTCATATTTTCCCTTAATTGTAAGGGCTTCTGCTCTTGCCCAAGGCACATACTCCATTTTAACAGTGTATCCTTGAGTCTTGTATGCTGCCCGAATAATTACAAGCGAAAGCCCCTCTTCCGGGTCTGTTGGATCAACAAAAGGTGGATATGGGTCTGCCGCAGCTATAATAATTTTTTCTTCTGCTGAACAATTGGTTTTAAATAGGGTTGTAGATAGGGTTACAAACAGCAACACAGAAATGGTAAATATAATTATTTTTTTCATAATTTTTCTCCTTTTATTACCGTAAGTATATAGTTGTTGCTACAAATCTCAATTGACCAAAGAATCTCAACAATTTCCACCATACTCATAAATCAAATCATACCCATGTGCTGTAGCTAAAATGGGGATTCGCAGATTATCTATTAAAGCAGCAGCTTCTTTAATGAGTTTCTGAAAATACAATACAATGAAAAGAGAGGCTAAGTCTCTTGCATTAGAATAATCTTCTTCATTTTCTTCCTCTTCATATCTACCATCTTCATAGTTTTCATATATCTTTTGAAGCTCCTCTAAACCAGTCAACGCTATGCTTGAATAATTATCAGAATGCCAGTTTGCGAGCCAATCGTAATCATCATGTCCTCCATGTATTTTATAGGCAAAAATATCAAAAAACCAAATATCAGGATTAATATCAAAATCGTTCATCTCAATATAAACAGACTTTATATCAATCTGTTCCCTCTCTTTTTGTATAAAATCTGCGATGTGATCAGCAATCTCTTCTGGTCTATTCCTGAATTTGCAATTAACTACATTATGAAAAGGTGTGTTTGGTATTTTTTCTAACTCGTTAACAACAATGTTTATAGATGAGTCAATATCGTCTTCTTTTATATAAGGCTGAATTTTACTTGCTATCTCAAACCAGTTAAAATTTATACTTCCAGATATAAATTCAACGTCCAAACCAACATCACCGTTTTCATTTGGCAACTCTTCTGGAAAAAAGGTGAAATCTTTATCATCTAAACATTCTTCTATTAAATCCATAACAGTTTAATTCCTTATTTAAAGATTCAATTTCTTCGTATCTCCAAAATGGATATTTGCAAATTATCTATTAAAGCATCAGACACACTCTTCATAAAATTCAGAATAGAAGTTTTTCATGCAGTCTGGGCAGATTCCGTGAGAAAATTTAGCTTCATAATGTTCAGTAATGAATTGTTCAAGCTGATGCCAATAGCCTTTGTCGTCTCTGATTTTCTTGCAATGCATACAAATCAGAATAAATCCTCCAAGTATAAATTTAACTTCCAAGCCAGCAGTTTTATAATTTGGCAACTCTTCTGGAAAAAAGGTGAAATCTTTATCATTTAAAATCTCTTCTATTAAATCCATAACTATTTACCTCCTTATTATTTCCAATCCTCTAAACCATAAGAGCTTAAAATCTCTTTTAGTTTTCCATTTGCCCTCATCTCTCTTACCCCTTCTGTAATAAGGTTGGCATACTCTTTTGACTTTGGGTTATTTGGAGAAAAGGCTATAAAAACATAATTAGATTCGTCTGTTGGAAGAGTGCCCGCTATCTCTACATCTCGTAAAACACCCATTTTATGAGCCATTGCTTCAAAAACAGATTTATCTTCAATTACAACATCAATTCTATCCGCAATAGCTTTTTTATATTTGACTCCAAAGGGTTATCTCCATGAACTACCTGAACAAAGGGAGCTTCTCTTTGTTGCAAATATTTATTAAGCTCATCATTACCATAAGAGTAATCTTTGATTATCCCTACCTTTACCAACTTTAAAGA
>JADGBE010000188.1 GCA_015231615.1 Desulfamplus sp.
AAATTATCCCCTGCTACTAATAGAGCTAAAGCATCAGTCAAGGCAGCATTAGAATCTGTAAATCTTTTTAATGTTGAGATAGCAGTAACAGGTAAATTTTGCCTAACATCGGCATTAAGTTTATTTGCACACTCATCTATAGCACCGCTTAAAACGCCGTGAGGGCTTATTTCTATAAAAGTTGTGTACCCGTCAGCCAACATTGCTTTTATAGTCTCTGCAAAACGAACAGGCTGGCTAATATGTTCAGCCCAATATTTAGCTCCAAAGTCATCGTCAAGAGGCTTTCCACCACGAAGTGATGAATAGATCGGCATAACTGGATTTTTTATAATAATATCACTGACAGCATTTTCTAAATCAGGCGTAAATGGCTCTACAATAGGGCTATGATAAGGGATATTAATGCGAAGTATTCGACAAAAAATGCGTTTTTCTTCTAATCGTTTGATTAAAGGGGTGAGTATATCCGCTGCCCCTGTTACCACAGTTGCAGTGGGACTATTTATCGCGGAAATCCAAATGGAAGAGGAGACAACAGATTCTTCAGAGTCTAAAATTTCTCTAACAGCTTCTTTAGGCAAACCAATATGGGCAAGAACTCCTTTGCCAATAATATAAGACATTAATTGGCAATGTTGCCAAACAAGGTGCATAGCATCTTTTAAGCTGAGAATACCAGCAATATTAGCTGCTGCAACCTCGCCAGAAGAGTGTCCAACAACTCCATGAGGAGTAACTCCCCACGATTTAAGTAGCTCAGACAAACCAATCTGAATAGCAACATTACAAGGGTGGGCAATCAAAAGATCGTCAATGCGGGAGTCATTAGCAGAACGGTTAATCTCTTCAACTATTGACCAATTTGAAAATTTTGCAAACTCTTTATCACAACACTCAACTATATCCCTAAAAATGGGTTGTTCATTGAGCAGATCGGCACCCATGGTCTTCCATTGGGTACCGATTCCCGCATAAACAAATGCACATTGTGTTTTAAAACCAAAACGCATTATTTAGATGTAACCTCAGTTGCGACTTTCTCACCCTCTTTATAGTAGCTCTGAAAATAATCTCTCATCTCTTCAGGATCAAAATTAAGCAGGGTACCGCCAGATTCAAAATGTTGGGTAAATACTTTGCCAATAGCATAGGTGCAAGAACCTCCTACAACACTTAATGTTACAGCACCTGTAGTTGTTCCAATAAGTGGAATATTTTTCACAAGAGAAGCCAAAAATGGACTTGCGTAAACAGGTAGTCCGCCGCCTACTAAAGTTGTTACAAGAGTTTTACCAATATTTTTTATAAAAGGAACATCATAAATTTTGCAAAGCGATTGAACTAACTCCATCTGAATTCCAGTAAGAGCTATAAAATCTATTACTGGTAAGGGAATTAATCCTGCTCCAACAGAAGCATATACTCTTTTACGAGTAGCTTGTTCAGCTTTTTGAAGCCTATCTTTGAATTCTGATTCTGAAAGTGGCTCCATTTTCACTGTTTCTGATTTAACTTCCTCCGTTGCATGGACCGTCTTATCAGACTCATTAGCAGATTTGTGATTCATCTCATTTTCTCCTTTCTTTAAAATTACCTTCTAATTAATTGTTAGACTATTTCTTTATTCTTTAACAGATAAATAAATTGGCAATTACTATTGCCCCACCCCGTCCCCCTCCCCAATGGAGGGGGAGAATAATAATTTAAAATACAACTTTTATACCAACACCATTGGTTTGATCACGTTTACGGATTCCAAGTAATTGATTGGCATTATTATCATACTCTTCTTTGTATGATAAGCTCACAAACAGATTTTCCATAATCTTAAAATCCACACCAACGCTAAATACCCAACGATAAATATCTGAATCGCTAGCATCTACTACATATATCAAATCTTGTGTAACCATAACTCCGTAATAAGGAAGAAGTTTAATGCTTTCATTAAAATAGAATATATCATATTTTTCTGTATCTGGATGATAATTACCAATAGTATTAGCTATTCTCCATTCTTGTACTAAGAGGTATGTCTCATGGTATTCGTCAATATATTTCTTAGTCTCATAACCATAAGCACCAAACATAGAGAGTTTAAAAATCTCAGTATCATCAAACTTGAAACTATAAACATCACCGCCAATACCAAGGTAATATGTCCATCTCTCATCTATATAAGCGTAGTCATCTTCAAAATAAAACATACCTGGGGCAAGATA
>JADGBE010000189.1 GCA_015231615.1 Desulfamplus sp.
ATCTTTTTTTAGTCTTTCAGTGCTTTTTATTATCTGTTCTGTTTTATTTGAAAATAATCCCAAAATCGGATGGTCAAAGTTATTTGTAACTATAAACCTGACTGGTGTAAGTATCTTAAAATCATATATTCTGTTTTCTGAAATACACTCAAGAAACTCTGTGCCTTTATATTTTCCAAACAACTTTTCTGGTAGATGGTGTGTTACGGCATAAAGATTTATCTTTTCTGGTGTATCTTCAAGGTTTCTCATCTTTTTGTAGTTGGTAAAGTGTCCGTAAAACTCCTCAATTGCTGTCTGGTTAAACGATTCGTTAAAGGACTTGAACGATATGAGATTATGCAAATTTAAGTTTTCAAACCCTTGGTAGTAGTCAATATTAACGTCATCAAAGTTTATCGGTTCATCTTCTAATTTGGTTACAACAACCATATCAAGCCGCTGCACTTTTAGAGAAAGGTCAACTTCAACTGTTACTTCACAATTTAGCTTTTCAAAAAGCGGGGCAACCATCAAGCCCCAGAGGCGGTGCCAGTTTGTTTTATTATCTCTTTCTGTTTTATCTGTTTTCTTTTTCATGGGTGTAATTTAATCAGAGAGATATTTTGCAAGGGAAAGTTTGAAGCTGTCTGAATCACGGATTAACCTGATTGCACGGATTGCACTGATTTTTTAATCTGTGTAATCTGTGTAATCTGTGTAATCTGTGTAATCTTTTAATCGTGGTAATCAGTGATTCAGAAATGGAGTGGTTGTTTGTGTGGTGTGGTTGTCTGAATCAGAGTGCGGTGTTGAATGAAGTTTGGTTTACATATTCAGTTTATTTGACTTTAATATTCAGTTGTATTACTCTTTGTTTATTATGAAACAGATAGCTTCGATTAGTGGAAAACAGATTCGTCTTACATCAGAGCGGTGGGGACATATTGTTGAAGAACATTGTGAACTTGCTGGAATGAGAGATGAAGTATTAGAAACTGTTGTGCGTCCCGATAAAATTTTTGTAGGAAAATATGGTGAGTTTTTAGCTGTTAAAGAGTTGAGTGATGGAAAATTCTTGATAACAGTCTATCGTGAAAGTCCAACTGATAATGATGGTTTTGTAATAACAGCTTTTTTGACAAGAAGAATGTCTTATTTTAACAGAAGGGAGAAAATATGGCCGAATTAGCTTTTCAAAACTATTTAAACTTGATTCCAACAGTAAAAAAGACTCCATATCAATATCTTTGGTCATCTTATGATGCTGAAGCAGATGTTTTGTATGTGAACTTCAAAAAACCCAGTCGTGCTACTGATAGTGAGTTAACGGAAGATGATATAATTATTAGATATGAAAACGATGAAATCATAGGGATTACAATATTGAATGTGAGTTGTCGATGAGAGGGAATTAGGGACAGGTAGATAATGCCTGTTCCCTTTTTTGCTTTTTGGGGGCGGGGGCGGCGTTTGTTTTTAATTGTCTGAATTAGAACAGTCAGGATTAAAGGATAAAGCAGGATTGGGTTTATCTTGCTTTATCCTTTTTTTATCTTGGGTATCTTGATTTTGATTATCTGGTGGTTATAACTTAATCTGCTTTTCAAGCTCTTTAAGCATGGCTTTTAGCTCTTCAATGCTTTTAGCTCTTAGCTCTTTTTTGGTTCCTGAAATTTCCTGTCTGTCTCCTGCGACATCTCTTTAATTCTTCTGTCCGTCTCTTTATATAAATCTCTAACTTCCTTGAAAAAAGAGAGTGCATCTAATGTCAATGGCTGTTCCATAGCTGCCTCCATTATTGATTAGTTTATTTGATAATCCCATTATAACCACGAACAGCTAAAAAGACAACCTTCCCATTTCTGAATCACTGATTACCACAGATTAAAAGATTACACAGATTAAAAAAATCAGTGAAATCCGTGCAATCAGCTTAATCCGTGATTCAGACAAAAAAATCGCCTCCAAATTTCCCCTTGCAAAATCCCCTCTCTCTGATTACATTACAACCATGAAAAAGCACAGAGAAAAAACAGACAAAGATAATAAAACAAACTGGCACAGGCTTTGGGGGCTAATGGTCGCCCCACTTTTTGAGAGGCTTAAGTGCGAAGTAACAGTTGAGTTTGACCTCTCCTTAAAATCACAGCTACTTGATATGGTTGTTGTAACTAAATTAGAAGATGAGCCGATAAACTTTGATGACGTTAATCTTG
>JADGBE010000018.1 GCA_015231615.1 Desulfamplus sp.
GTTTTAATGAAATTAAAGAGTTGATTGATAAAGCTCGGGCTGATGCTTTTAAAAGCGTTAATAGACAGCTAATCGAGCTTTACTGGAGAATAGGGCAATATATCAGCCTGAAACTTGCAGAAGCAAACTGGGGTGAAAATAAGATTGAGCAGTTGGCAGATTATTTAAAAAACTGCGGAGCTGATTATAAAGGTTTTAACCGTAGAAATCTTTACAGAATGAAGCAATTTTATGAAGCATACGCAGACAATGAAATTGTGTCATCACTGCTGACACAATTAAGCTGGACAAATAATCTTCTTATTCTTTCTAAAACAAAAACAGCAGAAGAGCGAGAATTTTATATCCGTCTCTCTATTCGTGAGAAATATTCCTCAAGAGAGCTTGAAAGACAGCTTGATTCAGCCATATATGAGAGAACAATTCTTTCAGGTAAAAAACAACTGCCTGTTACTGCAAATGGTAAAAATGTCAATCAATATATTAAAGACAGCTATGTATTTGAATTTTTAGGGCTTCCAGATGACCATTCAGAGAGCGAACTAAAAAAGGGGCTGCTTAAAAATCTAAAGCTCTTTATTCTTGAGCTTGGCAGAGATTTTTTATTTGTTGGGGAAGAGTATAAAGTTCAGGTCGGCATGAGCGACTATTTTATAGACCTGCTCTTTTTTCATCGAGAACTTCAATGTTTAGTTGCTTTTGAATTAAAAATTACAAATTTCAAGCCTGAATATTTAGGCAAAATCAACTTTTATCTTGAAGCACTTGACAGAGATGTTCGTAAAAAACATGAAAAACCAAGTATCGGCGTGCTTTTATGCAAAGGCAAAGATGATGAAGTTGTTGAATATGCTCTCAGCAGAACTCTTGCACCTGCAAAAATAGCTGATTACACATTAAAACTACCTGATAAAAAACAGCTTCAACAAAAACTACATGAACTATTTGAAAATGCTGATTTTAAGGATAATGAGGTTTTACAGCCTTAAAAACAATGTAATATTGATAAGCAATGAATCGAAATTACTAAACAAACAAGGAGAAAAATCATGGAATCAACAGCATTGCACCCGGGTAAATTACTTTCAATTTCAGGCTCTTATTGGCAAACCTGTACTCTTCATGCAAGTGTTAAACTTGATTTTTTTACAATCATTAAAAAAAATAGCCTCACATCAGAGGAGGTAGCAACAAAAATGTCAGCACCTGTTAGAAGTGTTGCCATGTTGCTTGATGCCTTATGTTCTATGGAACTTCTAAAGAAAGATGGTGTGAGATATTGCAATACCCAAATTTCTTCAAAGTTTCTTTCAAAAGAGTCTCCTGACTATATCGGTTTTATGATTATGCACCACCATCATCTTGTTGAGTCTTGGTCAAGGTTAGATGAGTCAGTTATTAGCGGAAAACCTATAAGATCAAGAGTTGCTTCTGTGGAAGATGAAGTGCGTAGAGAGAGCTTCTTAATGGGTATGTTTAACATTGCAATGGCAACTGCACCAGAGCTTGTTCCAACTATTGATCTCTCTGGCAAAAAACATCTTCTTGATCTTGGTGGAGGTCCTGGAACCTATGCAATCCATTTTTGCTTAAACAATCCTGATCTTACTGCGGTTGTCTTTGACCTTCCTACAACTCGCCCTTTTGCAGAAAAGACTATTCAGCGTTTTGGTCAGCAAAATCGAATAACCTTTCAAGATGGTGATTTTCTTAAAAACGATATTCAGGGAAAATATGACGTTGTGTGGCTCTCCCATATTCTCCACGGTGATTCGCCTTCTGATTGCGAGCAAATTATTAAAAAGGCAGCATCTGTGCTTGAACCTAATGGGGTGGTAATTATCCATGAATTTATTATGAATAATGAGAAAGATGGACCTCTTTTTCCAGCTCTATTTTCTCTAAATATGCTACTTGGAACAGATGGTGGACAAGCTTACTCTGAAGGCGAACTCATGGATATGCTTAAAGGGGCTGGATTTAAAGATATTTTTCGTACAAAATATAGAGGGCCTATGGAGTCAGGTTTGATTATTGGAACAAAATAGTTTTTTAATGCAATATCTAAACTTATCAATATTTGACCTCCTGCAAACCCATTTTTTATCAAGTAAAATCAAGGGGACAATTCAAGTTTTGCAGGAACTCTATTAAATATAGTGATTGGAGAAAACCATGTATAATTTAAAACATAATTTCAACCAAAACATTATTGTGTCTATAGCAATGTTGCTGTCAGTTATTTTTGTTCAATCTACACTATTGAGTTTTTCATTTGCACAAGAGCCAGAGGGATTAAAGAATAGCAAAATACCATATTCGCCTATAGAAACTGTCAAAAGTTCGGTTCAAAAAGTTGAAGAGACCTACACAGCAGTTGGAACAGTAAAGCCCAAAAGCGAAACTATGATTGAATCTCAGGTAAATGCCCAAGTGCAGAAGGTTCATGTTCAAGCTGGAGATAGAGTAAACAAGGGCGATATTTTGATAACACTTGACGATAGACAGGCATCTTCACGCAGAGATGGTGCAAATGCTGCCTTAAATGCTGCAAGAGCAGGCAGAGAGCAGGCAATGCAGGGTGTCAATGCTGCTGAAGCTGCCCACAAAGAGGCAAAACTTCAGTATAATAGAGTCAGCGGATATTACAAATCTCAAGCTGCCACAAAGCAGGAGCTTGAAATGGCTGAATCTGGTTATGTTCAGGCAAAGGCAGCTTTAAAACGGGCAAAAGATGCTTTGGCTGGAGCAGAAGCAGGTATAAGGCAAGCTATGGGTGCTGTGTCAGAAACTAATGTTGGTTTGGAGTTTTCTAAAATCACTGCCCCAACAACTGGTGAGGTAATCAAACGCATGGTTGAGCCGGGTGATCTTGCCATGCCGGGGAAACCTCTTATTTCGCTTAGAACTGAAACAGGTTTTAGAATTGAGGCATATATTCGTGAAGGGTTAATAAGTAAGGTAAAAATTGGCATGAAAATTAAGGCTGAAATTACGACTTTAGGGGTTAGTTGTGATGCTGAAGTTGAAGAGATTATACCTTACGCTGACCCTGAAACAAGAACATTTTTAATTAAAGCTGCATTGCCAAATACTATATCATCAAACTTACCACAGCAAAGTAGAGAATTAGATTCAACGAAATCACCATCAAAAGAGTCTAAAATTGAAGGAATCTATCCTGGAATGTATGCAAAACTCTTGATCCCAGAGTCTATTCAAGAAGTTGTTCTTATTCCAGCAAAAGCAGTTATCACAACAGGGCAGCTTGAGCTTGTGATGGTTCAAACTTCTAAAGATTGGCAGCTTAGATATATAAAAACAGGCAAGCATTCAGGCGATATGGTTGAAGTGCTTTCAGGTCTTAGAGGAGATGAGATACTTGGTGTTGGAGGTTTTGATTGATTATGGAAAATAACTCTCCAAATTTATTAAATCAGAACGATAAGACCACCACTTATAACCAACAAAATAATAATGATAATGATAAAAATGCCGTATTTAATCAGGGTCTTATCTCAAAATTTGTAGAAAAATTTTTAGATGGGAAATTATCAATAATGCTCATTATTGTATCTGTTTGCCTCGGAGTTGCGGCTCTTTTAGTAACCCCAAGAGAAGAAGAGCCTCAAATTGTTGTGCCGATGGCAGATATTTATGTCAATGCCCCAGGTGCTACACCAGAAGAAATTGAGCAGCTTGTAGCAACTCCTCTTGAGCAGTTTTTGTGGCAGATTGATGGTGTTGAATATGTCTATTCAATGTCAAAAAAAGATATGGCTCTTGTAACAGTCAGGTTTTATGTTGGTGAAGATCGCGAAGATTCTCTCATCAAGCTCCATAACCGAATATCAATGAACATTGACAAAGTAACTCCGATTGTAAAGGGTTGGGTTATCAAGCCTGTTGAGATTGATGATGTGCCTATTGTCAATTTAACTCTATACTCTGAAAAATACAGCGATTTTGAGCTAAGAAGGGTTGGGGAAGAGGTTCTTGCAAGAGTTGGAAAACTTGAAAATATCTCAAGAACATCAATATATGGAGGCAGAGAGCGTGAAATAAGGGTAGAGCTTCTCCCTGAAAATATGCAGGCAATGAATATCTCATTTATGGAGGTTCAACAGGCTCTCCAAGGTGCTGATGCCTCTTTAATAGCTGGTAGTTTCTTAAAAAAAGATAAAGAGTATTTAGTATCTGCAAGCTCTTTTATTAGTGGAGTTGATGAGATTAAATCGCTGATTGTGGGGGTAACTCAAGGCAGACCTGTCTATTTAAGGGATATTGCAAAGATAGAGGATAGACCTGATGAAGCAGATACATATACCAGAATGCTCTTTTCTCATGCTTACGCAAAAAAGATGGGTTATGCTGATTCTAACAAAAAATATAGTGCTGTAACTCTTGCAATCTCCAAGAAAAAAGGGACAAATGCCGTTGCTGTTGCTGAAAATATTATCAAAGAGTTTAAGGCGTTAGAAAGCAAAATAATTCCTGACGGCATCTATGCTGAAGTAACGCGAAACTACGGTGAAACTGCCAAAGAAAAGGTTGGGGAACTTTTAAATTCTCTTCTATTTGCTGTTGCCTCTGTAGTTGTGCTTCTTGCATTTACACTTGGTTGGAAAGAGGCTTTTATTGTTGCGGTTGCAGTTCCTATAAGTTTTTCTCTTGCTCTTTTTGTAAACTATCTATTTGGCTACACAATTAACAGAGTAACCCTTTTTGCCCTTATTTTATCGCTTGGTCTTGTTGTTGATGACCCAATAACCAATGTTGAAAATATTCAGCGTCATATTGTAGATGGTCTTCTTGATCCTTTTAAGGCAACTTTAAGGGCAGTTGATGAGGTTTTACCGCCTGTTATTATGTCAACCCTTGCAATTATTGCCTGTTTTGTCCCACTTTTTTTCATAACTGGAATGATGGGACCATATATGGGACCTATGGCAGCTAATGTTCCTTTAACAGTAATTTTTTCAACTTTATGTGCAATTACTTTTGTTCCGTGGCTCTCTTATACTTTACTTAAATCATCATCAAATTATGAAAAAAATAAGATAAGTCAAAATATAGCTGATAATGAAAATAACAGCAAAAATGAGGAGGATTCAATATCTAAAAGCGGATTAGAGTCAAAACGGTTTTTTAAGATTTATCGTTTTATTCTTGAACCTTTTTTAAATTCCGGCTTTAAACGGTTTCTTCTCTTTTCAACTGTTATTGTTCTTCTTATCTTCTCCTGCTCACTTGCAATATTTAGATATGTCCCGCTTAAACTTTTACCGTTTGACAACAAAAATGAATTTCAAATTGTAATTGATATGGACGAGGGGACAACACTTGAGAGAACAGATTCAGTAGTTCAGCAATTTGAAGATTATTTGCAAAATGTGCCTGAAGTAACCTCGATTATCTCATATAGCGGAGAGTCATCACCAATGGATTTTAACGGAATGGTTCGTCATTACTACCTTAGAAGGGCAAGCCATTACGCTGATATTCGAGTCAATCTTCTTCCAAAAGATGAACGAGATCAGCAAAGCCACGCTATTTTGCTTCGATTGAGAACTGACCTTGAATCAATTGCCAGCCAAAATGGGGCAGAGATAACCTTAGTTGAAGTGCCACCCGGACCGCCTGTTCTATCAACAATTGTTGGTGAAATTTACGCATCTTTAGATATGCCATACAGCCAGCTTATAAAATCAGCAGACCATCTAAAAAAAATCATGGCACAAGAGCCTTTTGTGGTTGATATAAATTCAATGACCGAAGCTGACACTGAACGTGTAGAGTTTGTGATTGACAGAGAAAAGGCAGCTTTGCACGGCATTGATACCCAAACTATAATCGCAACCCTTAGCGGAGCCTTAAATGGTGCTGTTCCAGCTTTTGTCCATCTGCCAAGGGAGAGGCAGCCTCTTAAAATTAGAGTAACAGTTCCAAGGCAGATGAAATCAAGCATAGCAGATATAAAGGCAATACCTGTTAAAGGTTATGGGGCAGGTGCTAATGGTGCAATGGGTGGACGCATGATTACACTTGCAGAGCTTGTTGATGTAAAAATTCTTAAAAATGAAAAGACCATTTTTCATAAAAATCTTGAGAGGGTTGTTTATGTTCTTGCAGAAACTGCTGGAAGGGCACCTGCTGAGGCTGTTCTTGATATGCAATCTCGTATGAAAAGCGATCCAATGCCAAATGGCACAAGGGTTGATTGGGCTGGTGAAGGTGAGTGGAAAATCACAATTGATGTGTTTAGAGATATGGGTATTGCCTTTGCTGCTGCATTAGTTGGAATTTATATCTTATTGATAATTCAATCTGGCTCATTTTTTATGCCAATTCTTATTATGATGGCAATTCCGCTAACGCTGCTTGGAATTATGCCCGGATTTATGCTTTTAAACACATTTGGAACTTCTCCAGTTGGCGGAGTTATAGGTGCTGAAGGCTTTGCAAACCCTATATTTTTCACGGCAACAAGTATGATCGGAATGATTGCACTTGGGGGGATTGTTATTAGAAATTCGTTAGTATTAATTGAGTTTATACAAGATGCTGTAAAAGCTGGAACTCCTTTTAAAGATGCAATTTTGCAAAGCGGTGCAATTAGAATGCGTCCAATTTTGCTTACAGCCTTGACAACTGTAATAGGGGCTGTGCCAATAACGCTTGATCCTGTCTTTTCAGGGCTTGCATGGGCGTTGATATTTGGATTAATTGCATCTACAGTTTTTACTTTGGTTGTTATTCCAGTAACCTATTTTGCTATTTACAGATACTCTGAATAGTATTTTTCCATACACTTAGGGCAGATTCCATGACTGAACTGGGCGTCTGGGTGTTGAGCAATATACTTTTCAACATTATTCCAATACCCTTGATCATCACGAATCCCTTTACAGTGCATACATATTGGGATAATGCCGCTAAGTATTTTTATCTGAGAATATGCTTTTTCAAGTTCAATGTTCTTATGTTGAATCTCACGGTTTTTTTGCTGAATTTCTCTTACCATATTTGTCATTTCATTATTTAAAATGCTCATCTTATCCATAAAATGGCTCTCGGTTAGGGTTATCTCTTGACCTATAATAAGATAGCAATGGTCAACCCTAAAGATATAACAAGATACAGTCATAGATGGAGAACCAGCTACGGAGAAGTTGAGTTTGTTTTTTATGAACTCAGCTTCTCTATCTTCGCAAACATTAAAAACAGAACGGCTTTCTGGCATAAGAAAATTGAGGATGCTCTCTCCCTGAATATCCCCGACCTTTATTCTTCTAAAAGAACCACGGGAAGTTATAAGTTTTATAAATGGTTTATTATAATCTTGAATCACAAAATTTGAATCAAGCATCAAGATTATTAGACTATCGGTATTATCAAGATATTTTTCAAACTGGAGACTATAGTTATTAATTAAGGTGTTGCCATTCATTTTAAATCACCTATTTGGTGTTACCATTTTTTTTGCAATATGCTTTGCATCTTCAAGATTTGCTGCAAATCCATCTGCACCAGTTGATTGCCACAATTTAGGTGTCTCATTAAACACCCGCCCACCAATCATAACCTTTATATTTTGAAGTTCATTATCATTTCTTATCTCTTCAATGACCTCTTTTACATAATTAATATTGAATGGCATAGTTACTGATATTGCAAGAAGGTCAGGGATAAAAGACTTTATAAACAGGATAAGGTCATCTTTTGGCATGTTTGCACCAAGATAGCGAACATCCCAGCCATCTTGTTCAAGGGTGTCTGCAATCATCCAAGCACCTATTTCATGAAATTCATTAGGAGATGCTGTAACAATAACCCTGCCAACATCTTTATTCATATTACTATTTTTATTCATATTTATGCTTGCCATTATCCTACCAACAATAGCAGAGGCTAAATGCTCTTGGGCAACTGTTATTTCAGCTTTCTCCCACATAATACCAATTTCATACATAGATGGTTGTATAATATAGAGATAAAAATCTTGAAGTTTTAAATCATTTTTAATTGAATCTTGAGCCAATTCAAGGGCTTTTCTATGATCTCCATCTAAAAGAGCTGATTGAAAATTATTTTTAAGCTCAAGCCAATTTTCACTTATAGGAAGTGAATAATCTATTTCTGATAAGGCAATTTTTATAATATCAGGGTGTCTGCTTATTAGCCATTCGTAGATTACATTAATATCGTCAGCATCTTTTTTATCTAAATATATGTCATTAGCTTCTATCCAAGCCTTTAATTCAATTATAAAATACTCAAATTTAAACCCATGAGAATAGTAGGTTCTATAAACCCAAGGAACTGTTTTTGCGAGTAACTCATAGTTGTTTATGTTGAAAACCGTAGTCATAAATGCTGCATGATGCTTGTGGTTATCATACATTATACGAAGGGGATTATTACCGATAATGGTATATATATCTGGTGTTGTTGTAAGTGTGTTATTGACATATCTTATCATATCAGGGCTGTTAATATGGTAAGAAGTTGTTGCTCGTAGGCTAATAAAGGGTAAAGATACAGCCTGTTGTAAAATTTCATTCATAATTGTTTTAATATCTTTATCCATGTTTCATTATCTCCGAGCTTAATCTTTCATCAAGTTTTCATCTAAATTCTGCCAAGATGGATTGGCATTCCTGGCAGTTTCATAGCATAAAATTTTTTTTAATATTTTGTCTTACTTCATCAACAATAAACTGAGTGCCATCACCATCATTCCTGCAACAACTCCAAAGAGACTGTCGTGCCCTTTTCCGTAGGCACGGCTTGTAGGCAGTAACTCATCAAGACTTATATAGACCATAATTCCCGCCACGCCACCGAAAAGAATCCCCATGATTTCCGAAGGAATCATTCCGCTGTTGCCACCGAATAAAAAAAGGATCGCGATATAGCCGATGATTGCCCCGATGGGTTCAGCCAGACCGCTAAGGGTTGAGTAGATGAACGCCTTCTTTCGGCTTCCAGTGGCATAGAATATGGGAACAGAAACGCTTATTCCTTCAGGTATGTTGTGCAGGGCGATAGCAATGGCGATTGCCACCCCAAGGCCGGGATCTTGAATCGCCGCAAGAAAAGTAGCCAACCCTTCAGGGAAGTTGTGAATTCCAATGGCTAATGCTGTGAACAACCCCATGCGCATGAGCTTGTTATTTGCATGGTGATCGTGTGTGCTTTCAGAACCGACTGCCAACTTTGACAAAGCATCGAAATTTGGCATCTGTGCCAAAGGATCGCTCAATGGTAGCGTTTCCGCTTCCGAGTGAATCTCGTGTGGATTCTCAGCAGCAGGAATCAAATTGTCAATCAGCCCGATAAGAAGCATTCCGCCAAAGAAGGAACCCGCGTTGACCCAGTGTGCCCCAGTTTCTCCAAAGCGTTCCACTAACGAATAGACACCCTTGAAAAAGATCTCCACGAAAGAGACATAGAGCATAACCCCAGCCGAGAACCCTGTTGCAACCGATAGAAAACGATAGTTTGTTTTCTTCACCGTGAACGCAATGACACTTCCAATCGAAGTCGCCATTCCGGCGAACAGCGTCAATCCAAAGGCAATCAATATATCTCTCATACAGGTTTCTCTCCTACGGCAACGGCAAAGCTATAAATAATCTGAATGCTGCTGCACAACTAACCCCATGTAAGCGTTTTGATATTTTCAAGGTGATACTTACGGCTACCAAGACCTATCTCTTCCGCATATTCAAGTTGTCTCTCCCAGTTGACTTCTGGATAAAGTCCTTTAAATTTATCTTCCCCGGGAAGAGTATTTTTTTTCAGACACGAATTTGTAAGAGCCGCTTCTGCATTAATTAAATCAACAGATGCTTGATCAATTGCTACAGGGTCTTTAGATGCTAAAATACCAATATCTCTTACAATTGGTGTGTCGTTATATGGCATACAGTCACATGCTGGCGATATATCCATAATAAAGTTTATAAAAAACGATTTGTCTTTCTTGTTTTTAAGAACCCCAAGGGTATATTCCATCATCTTCTCAAGAAATACAGGGATTGTTTGATTCCACTGTATATTTATAGATGAAGTTGGACATCTTAAAATACACTCACCGCAACCAATACAAAGTTTTTGGTTAATTGTTGCTTTTTTAACTCTTTTTTTACCTTCTGTTTTTTTACTCTCTTGCTCTGTTGGGTGAATTAATATAGGTGTAAGTGAACTATCCTCAGAAGATGAATCTGCAAAATCAAGCAAAATTGCATTAGCTGGACAGTGTTCAGCACAATTACCACAACCTATACAAGTTTTCTTTTTTACCTTTGGACTTACATTTGAATGTTGATCAAGTTTGCCTTTTCTTGATGCACAACCCATTCCTAAATTTTTCAATGTCCCGCCAAACCCTGAAAGTTCATGCCCTTTTACATGGGCAACTGAAATCAAAGCATCAGCAGAGATAATCTCACTACCAATATAGACCTCTTTGCAGTGTTTTTGATTAACCTCTACAGCAACTTCGCTTTTGCCCCTCAATCCATCAGCAATTATAATTGGCGTAGAGTCCATGCTTGAGTAAGCAAAACCATTCTCAATAGCGGTTTTTATATGAGATGGGCTATCGCTTCTTGTGCCTGCATATAGAGTGTTGGCATCTGTTAAAAAAGGTATAGCTTTATTTTTTCTTACTGTTTTTATAACCCTGTTTATATATGGCGGTCTTATAAATGCTACATTTCCCCTTTCACCAAAGTGGATTTTTACTGCGGTAAGGTCATCTTTTGATAAAATATCCATAATACCAGCAGCTTCAATAAGTCTTTGAATTTTATCAGGAACATTTTCTCTTGATGTTGCTTTAAAATCTGCGAAATATACTGTTGAGATCATGCTATTACTCCTTTTTATAATTTGTATTATTAAACTTGTAACGCTATTTATACTCTGAAAGGTCATAAATTGAGGTTTTAATCTATTACCAAAACCATAAACGATAGGTTGTAATTGTAGTAGTAGTAGGGTTTAACCATGGTTAAACCCTACAATAAAAAAAGCTCAATTTATTCCCACTTTGAGTATAAACAGAAATCATTACCTTAAAAAAAACCTAAAATCTCTCAATTAATTTATTTATAATAAATGTGCTTTCTCTTAAAGCCTGCTCGCTAAAAGGTCCAAACCACTTTGCAGTTTCATTAAATTTTTCAACAAATAGCTCTTTATCGTTGTTTTCAAGCATATCAAGCTGCTCGTTTAGAGATAATACAAAATCTTTTAGTAATTTTCGTCTTAAAGGAGTTGCAAATACTATTTCAGAATATAGGGAGCTATCTTGAGCAAATAGCCTTCCTACCATTCCCATCTCAAGTCTGTAAATAGGGCTTGAAAACTCAAGTGTCCTGTGTAGTTCAATTTCCCTTTTTGAGAGAAATTGCCCAAAACAGAAAGTTGCAAAGTGCCGTAAAGCCTGAACAATATCCATTATCTCATCATGCTCTTTAGCAGTTGAACTTACAACTATAGCTCCCCAAAGAATCAACTGATCAATAAGCCATTGACACTTTTCTGGTTCTCTGCCCTGAGTGATTGCTATAATCTGTTTATCAAGAGTTGTACATGTAGGACCAAAGAGAGGGTGTAACCCTAAGACAGGACCTTTATGGACTTTTAGCATCTCATTAAGAGGGGCTGTTTTAATACTTGTTAAATCTGCAAGCAAGGCTTCTTTGGGTAAATAGGGGGCGATACGTTGGATAGTCTCAAGAGTTACATGAATAGGAACAGATATAAGGACAAGATCAATATCTGTGCAGAGCGATTCAACTTTATCCCAATTATTTTCAGACAATATTCTTACTTCATAACCAGATGTTGTGAAAAACCACGCAAAATAGCTTCCCATCTGCCCAAAACCACCAACAATTAAAACCTTTGCCCCAACTCTAACTCCCTGTTGTTTCATCTCTACAGTTTGATGAATTCTTGAGTTTCTTAAAATGACTCGATATAGCTCTTCAATAAAGTCTTGATCCATATCTCTTTGTTGAGCTTCTGATCTTAGCTTTGATATAAGGTCTTCTTCTCTTGCAGGGTGAAATACTGGCATATTGTGCTTTTTTTTAAGAGTAACTACCTTTTGCACCTCTGCAAATCTTTTTGAGATCAATGTGAGAATCTGCTCATCAATTTGATCTATTTGGTTACGTAGCTTTTTTATCTCTATGTCAAAGTCATTTTGGATACTATTTGGTATATCATCGGACATTTTAATATACTCCGTTTGAAATATTTAATAATAGGAAGACTAAACTAAATTATTAAAGAGACAAATACATCCACCAAGGCATTATGAAAGCCTTGAAAGAGGCTCTAACAGTAGTGGATAAGCAGGAATAGTAGGAATAGTAAGAATCAAAATAGCTCAAGTTGCCCATCACAATTTGGTTTATCTATTTTTTTAAACTTTAATTTGCTGTAGTTTTTCAAACTCTCCTCAATATCATTTAAAAATGGCGATTTCTCAACGTCAATTCTTTTCCCAAATATCAACCTTTTTTTGGCGTGGCAAAGATATAAAAGCTCCTCAGCTCGTGTCATTGCAACATAAAAAAGTCGCCTCTCTTCATCAATATTTTCACATTTACCACTATATAATTTTCTATTATCTGATTTTAATTCAGCACTATTATTATGTTCTTCAGCATTATTATTATGTTTTTCAACATTATTATATTTAGTGTGGTTAGAACCGCGATAACTAAAAAATGGAATTAAGCCATTCTCGCACCCAGCAATAAAAACAACCTTAAACTCAAGACCTTTTGAAGCGTGCATTGTCATAAGAGAGACCTTTTCAGCCTTATAATCAACAGTATCTATATCTTTTTTCATGGCAATATGTTCATAAAATAATGTTGGATCAGGGTATTTTTCAGCCTCTTTTATAAGGAGTTCTGCTGTTTCTATGCTCTTTTTACTCTTATTTATAATTTTATCTATTTCTAAATCATAAATTATCTTTTTTAGAATCTCAGCACTCTTTTTTTCTCTATTAATGCTGAAAAGAACACTCATCAATTTTTCATTATAAGCTGACACAATATCTAAATCATAAATTGTGCCTATTCCTATAAGTATCCGTAAACATGATACAAGTTCTTTAATGCCTTTTTGTAAAAATATATTGTCTCTATCTGCTGTCTGAAATGGGATTCCAGCTTTTTCAAATATTTTGGATAAAACTTCACTCTGCTTTTTTGTGCGGTAGAGAACTGCAATATCAGAAAATGAATACTCGTCTTTTAATGAAGCGTCAGCTTTGCCAGAATCCATTGAAAACATTGAGATTCCACCTACAAGACGCTCAATTGTTTTGCCGATAATAGTTGCCTCTGCCTCTTCCGATGCTGCTTCAAGTATATTTATTTTTTGCTCACCTTCAATACCTGAATATAGCCTCTCTTTTGGTTTGATTGCTTGTTGGCTATTCTCAATTTGTCTATTTGGTTGCCTATTTTGAAGCTGTGTAATGTTATCTATAGTTTTTTCTTTGTTGGGACTTATTTCAACTTTATTGCTAATTAGTTGAAATGCTACTTCAAGTATGGTCTCGGTTGATCTGTAGTTTCTCTTAAAAACAATCTTTTCAGTATTAGGGTAATCTTCTTCAAATCTCTTAAAATATCTATTATCTGCTCCTCTGAATCCATAAATTGCTTGATCTGGGTCTCCTATTACACACAAATTTTTCCCATCACCTGCAAGAAGCCTAATCAATTCATACTGACTTTGGTTTATATCTTGATACTCATCAACAAAAAGGTAGATAAAACGTTGCTTTAATTCGGATAGTATTTCACTGTTTTTGATATTATTTTGTACTTTATGGTTTTGGTTATTATTACTTTGCTCAAGATTCTGGTTACTACTACTTTGTTTAAAATTTTGATTGTTAGAGTTTTGAAGAAGCTTCAACACCATAGCAATTAAATCTTCAAAATCAACAAAGTTATATGATGCCAAAAGTTCTTGATATTTATCTAAAACGGGCAATATCTCTTTTTGTATATATTCAAAATTATTTGTAATGCTAAGGCTATTTTTTATACTGTTGTGTTGCTTTATCATTGCTATATCAAGCTCAACTTTAGAGGTTGATATTTTTCTGAAACTATCAGGAAAAACTAATTTTATAGCGTGTTCAATCAAAGCCTTACGTAATGTCTCATCTACAATGGAAAAATTAAAATCTGTATATTCTTTTAGCATCATAAGGCAGAATCCATGAAATGTTGAGACAAACACGTTTTTTTTACTATGTTTCTCTGATAATTTGTTTATCCTCTGCGTCATCTCTTGGGCAGCTTTTGTGGTAAATGTTAAGGCAAGTATTGATTCAGGGTTTACATTGTCGTTGACTATAAGTGATGCTATCTTTTCTGTAAGCGTGTGAGTTTTTCCTGTGCCAGGACCCGCCTCCATTAAAAGTGGTCTATTTTTAGAATTTATAGCTTTTTGTTGTTCAATGTTTAGAAGGGGGATAGGATTTAACTTATTTGCGGGAGTCTGTTTTAATTTCTTTGTAAACGCATGATCTAATTTCTTCGTAAACGAATGATCTAATTTATCTGTGGTAATATGATTTATTTTATCTTGTTTTGGAACATTACGCTCTTTAAATATATTGGCATCTCCCTTTAGCCTCTCTTTTTCTTCAGTGGTGAAAACAGTTACATGACCAAACTCACCATCGTAACCCTGACTTAAATGAATCTCTCTGTTTCTCATTCTTCTTATTGCCTCTGATAACAGAGGAATGCCAATTTTATCAATCTCTTCAATCTCTTTTTTAAGCAAAATATCAAGCTCAGGCCCAAGTGTTGCAACTGCTTTAGTGTAATAGTTATCAACTTTTTTTGTTTTTGTGCCAGTGTCAAATATCTCTGAAAGAATCTCTGCAAGTGGAATTATATTCTGATAACCATGCCGATTTTCAGGGGTATAGCCGTCTGGTCTTGAGCTTGAGGCAAGCTCTTCAACTCTGTAAAGCACACCAATAGTTAGAGGTTTGCCGCACTCTGGGCAGATACCGCCATGATGCAAAGTTTCAGAAGGGCTAAAACAGATATTGCATTTTCTATGACCATCATAATGGTATTTTCCCTCTTCTGGATACATATCAATTGTGCCTAAATAAGGGGCTTTAATCTTATTAGATTGTTCAGGGTTAGAACTTCTTTGGATGTTAAGACATTGATTGCCAGACCTTTGGGTGTGGTGATCTTTATCGCAAATATTTAGCTTATAAGGTGTTTTAAGAGCATCTTTCATACTTTTATATGAAAGGTCTGTGTTGAAAACAGAGGCATTTCTTCCCATAAACATTGGAGAGTGTGCGTCAGAAGAAGATATAAAGCTCATTTTATCTAAATTTTCAACTCTCCAATTCATTGGCAAATCTGACGAAAGACCAGTCTCTACCGCAAAAATATGGCGGGCAAGAGGACCAAAACACTCTTCAACAGAGTCAAATCCCGATTTTGAGCCAAACATTGAAAACCATGGTGTCCATATATGGGCAGGAATCATAAAAGCATCTTCAGAGGTTTCAAGCATAATTTCAAGAAGTTTTTGACAATCTAAACCAAGAATTGGGCGACCGTCAGAGATGATATTGCCGATTTTACCGAGCTTCTCATTAAAAGATTTGACACTTACCATATCAGGAAAATAGATAAGGTTGTGGTTTTTTCTAACTCTCCCATCTTTTTTGTAGATAGAGCTTATTTCACACTGGAGAATAAAACGAACACTATTTTTACAAACTTCAGGGATTTTGTTGTTGTTAATTAACAGACTATTATCAAGGAGTAGTGGTAAGCCATATACATCTTTTAGTATTTCATCTTTTAGCTTAAACAATCCCTCTTCTGCTGGTTCAAGTTTATCCTCAAGCTCTTTAAACCATCTCGGGTGAGTAAAATCGCCTGTCCCCACAACTGTAATACCTTTTAGCATAGCTGCTTGACAAATATGCTCAAGATCAAGATTTCTTGCTGTAGCCCTTGAAAAATGGGAGTGTAGATGAAGGTCTGCTATAAATTCCATTGTTAATTTTGTTCCTCTGCCAATTTTTAACGTTCATTCAGGTGCTTCTTGCTTTTTAACTCAGATGTTCCCTGCTTTCTAACAATTGAACCCAACCCAACCATTCATTTGAAGTGTGTCGGATAATTAATAGTTTTTTATTAACTTTCAACAGTAACGGATTTAATTTACTATAAAAAAATTGACTTTAATAAATACAATATATATCTTATATAAAAACCATTATAATTGAAATATGGTAGTGTTTTTAAAGTATTAAAAATAATAAAAACAAGGAGGATATCATGAATATAAACAGTTATTCCAGCTATTCAAATTCACTATTGAATCCGTACGCTTCTGTATCCAACAGTCAGGTAGTTGGTGGAACACAAAATATCCAATCACCTCAATCACCATCTCAAGAGACACTCAAAGAGGTCTCTTCGCAATCTTCACAAAATATTGTTAATGACTTTAACGTTAATATATCACCACAGGCAAGACAAATAAGTTTAGATGCTTCAAAAATAGTGAACAGCTCTTCAGAATCAAGCTCAACAAACTCTTATCAGCAAGAGATTGATAGTGCATTAACGACTCAACAAACTCAGCAAGATACCCAACAGACATTAGAAACTCAACAGTCTCAGCAAACTCAACAAGCTCAACAGACACAAGAGGTTCAAAGAACTCAGCAAATGCAACAAGAGCAGCAAGGTCAGCAAATGCAGTCACAGTTTTATCAATCTCCTTATGGACAAGTTCCTTTATCACGAGCCAGCATTGATCTTATGGTCTGATATTTTTTACTCAAAGGTTTAAAAAAGGGGGGCATCCAATGATATCTGGTATAAATATGACAGGTTCATATATGCAATATCAAAGGCAGGTTATTGCCCAAGATACTACCCCGCTCTTATCTTCTGATAAACCTTCATCTGAAAATAAAAGCAATAACTCTGACTATGAGGTAAACTTAAGTGGTGAAAAAAATAAAATTGAACAGGAGTATTCGGGTAAACAGACTTCACTCAAGCAGGAGCATGAAAACAAGATAAAACAGCTTGATATGCAATATAGTAGAGAGCAAAGTCAGATAGAACAAGAATACAGCATGAAAAAAAGAGCTTTGAGTGTAAATCTTTATGCGTGATAGATTTAAGAATTTATAAACAATACAAATAATAAAAAAGACAATAATTTATAGCCCTATGATTACTAAAGAAGGAGTTGTAACCCAAACTACAGGCTCAATCGTGTTGATTCAGACTACACGTTCAAAATCTTGCGACTCTTGCGCATCAAAAGATTCCTGCGGAGAACATTCAAAAACAGAACAAATGACAATTCAAGTAGAGAACTCTTTGAATGCTTCAAAAGGAGATAGGGTTGTTGTAGGATTTAAAACAGCACCGCTACTAAAGATAGCTTTTATGCTCTATATATTTCCTATTATCCTTATGATTATTGGAGCAGTAATTGGAGAGTCAAGTGCCATTAGGCTAAATATAGATAAATCTATTGCGTCAATGGCAGGGGGATTTTTGTTTTTTGTAATCTCTTTTTTTATAATACGATTTATTAATAATCTCTTAGCAGAAAAAAAAGATTATCAGCCATTTCTTATGCGTTTGATGCAAAGAGGAGATTCTTGCCATCTTGAGCCATGTTCTGTTAAATCCTCTCTTAAAACCACCTAATAAACTAATATCAATAAATAACCTCCCATCACTAAAACCTCATCACTACCAAGCCTCTCCAACAGTCCAAAATATTCCATAGAACTTCAATTTTTACTTGAATATTAAGATGTTCTGATATAATAAGTCAAAGATTTATATTAACTCCTAATATATTGAAAAGACCATAGTAACTATTTGTTTTTCTTTAGATTGGGACTTAAAATTTAGTTGTTGTTTTAATGTTTTAAGATATTTTAATTGGTCGTATTAACAGTATTTAAATTTTTTACACATTTTAGAGATGGGGCAACTAACCATGACCTCGAACAAAGATTTAAAGATTGCTTCGTTGTTGGCTTTAGTGCTTTTTATCACTGGGATCACCTGTTATGCTGCATTTCCACCACATGCACCTGAAGAGCCTGTAAGGCTTATGTTTCAGAATGCTGCTGGTAAGGTTCTTTTTACCCATGCAGTCCATAGTCAGGAGTATGACATCTCTTGCCTTGATTGTCATCATAACATTGAAGACGATGAAGTTTATAGTTGCAAAGAGTGTCATCAGACTACCAGTGATGATGAAAGTATGCTGAGTAAAACAGACGCATTCCACGCACAATGTATAGGCTGCCACAAAGAGAAAGGGGCAGGTACTGTGGAGTGTAATTCATGCCATGCAATGTAACTTGGATTTTAGATTATATGATATAGTTTAAATCATATAAAAGTTTATTATAAAAATTCAAGTTAAACGTATGGATCACCAATTTCAAAAGATAAAGGTTTGTTATGATTAAGAGATCGTTTATCGGATTGACTGAACCAAAGCTTAAATGTGATCTGGTTGAGCCAGGTCCCAAAGAGCCAGAAGCCATTCCCATACCACCAAGGTTGATTCTTCTGCTGAACGAACCATTGGACAGCACAAAAGAGATCCTTGTAAAAAAAGGAGATATGGTCAAAAAAGGGGAACGTATCTTTCTCTATAAAGAGAGTAAAGAGTATGTTTCAGCCCCTGTTTCTGGCACAATCACAACAGTTGCCCCATTTACAGGGGATTTTGGAGAACTTGCAACATATCTTGTCGTTGAAACAAACGCAAAACAAGATATTGATAAAAGTTTTACAGAATCTATCTCTATCCCTGATATTCAGACAGCAAACAGCTATCTGAGGGGTATTGCGGGTAATCCGCCTCTAAAGTTGCTTGCAGAGGCAGCAGATGGAGCAAAATCAAATGGCATCAATATCAAAAAGATAATTATAAGCGGTATTGACCAAGATATTCTCTGCACCACACGTCAATTTGTTTTGACAAGATTTAGAGATGAGCTGTCAAAATCAGTAGCATTTCTAAAACAACTTACAGGTATAAACGACATATCAATCGTAATGCCTGATGCCTTAGCAACACTCTCAGCTTTTAATGGTATGAACATAGTAAAAATATCTTCTGACTATGTAGATTCACTCTCGCCAATGGTTATGGATAAATATCTTGGTATTCCATTTATCCCAAACAAAAGCTGCGAAGAGCTTGGCGTCTGCTTTATCTCTATTGAGGCTCTATTTTCACTTGTAAAATCATACTCTGAAAAAAGGCCTGTCTATGAGAAGATAATAACAATCATAGACAAAAAAGGAAAAAAGAGCAGAGTTTCAGCTACCATTGGAACTCCTATTCATCGTATTTTCACAAAGATTGGAGTTGAGACCGCTGAAAAAGATAGAATTATAATTGGCGGTCCATTAAAAGGTGTTGCTGCTTACACTCTCTACTATCCTGTTACCCCAGATATGGATACCTTGATGGTTCAAGATAGCAGCATTATTCCTACAATCTCTGATTACCCATGTATTAACTGCGGTAAATGTGTGAGAATTTGTCCAGCTAATGTTCCAGTAAATGTTCTGGTGCGTTATCTTGAAGCCAACCTTTATCAAGATGCTGCTGACAGTTATGATCTCTTCTCATGTATTGAGTGTGGGCTTTGCAGCTATGTATGCAGTGCAAAGATTCCAATTTTCCAATATATCAGACTTGGCAAGCATGAATTGAATAAAATTGAATTGGATATGATAAAGGAGGCTGAGAATGTTTAAACAGAACAAATTTACAGTATCTCACGCCCCATTTTGGCATGATGGCGATAGTATAAAAGAGATGAACCTCAATATTATGGCAGCAGCCCTTCCTGCAATACTGTTTGGAGTTATCCAGTTTGGCATGGCGGCCTTAGGTGTGATGTGTCTCTCTATTGCAAGTGCAATGGCATGGGAAGCACTATTTTGCATGGCGGCTAAACGTCAGATTGTAATACATGACTACAATGCAGCAGTTATTGGAATGCTATTTGGAATGATGCTTCCAGCTACTATTCCTTGGTGGGCTGTTATTACAGGCACATTTGTCTGCGTCATTGTGGGGCAGCAGATATTTGGAGGTATAGGAGCTAATCCATTTAATCCCGCAGTTATCGGTATTGCTATTCTGACTTTGTCATGGAAACATCTATTTGATTTTGATACAGCTCTTGTTAATTATCAGTTAGCTTTTACAGCCCTTGATCCTCTTGCAGCACTTAAACATCAAGGACCTGGCGTTGTAGAAATGTTTCCACTATCTTCTTTGTTAATGGGATCACAGGTAGGTGCTATTGGTTCAGTGTTTGGTATTGGTATCATACTTGGCGGAATTTATCTTATTATAAGGGGATATATCAGGTGGGAAATTTCCATAGCATACATTGCTGGTATCATTATTACTGCGTGGATATTTAATATAACCGACCCCGCGAAATATGCTACCCCAATGTTTCACCTGTTTACAGGTTATACTCTGCTTGGGGCATTTTTTCTTGCTAATGACTCCTCTTCATCTCCAATAAATCTGATTCCTATGTTCATATATGGAGTTATGGGAGGATTTATGACAATCCTTATCAGAAATATTGGTGTATATCCTGACGGCACGGTATATGCCATTTTGTTGATAAATCTGATAAATCCACTTATTGACAAAATCAGACCAAAAGCTTTTGGGAAAGGGTGTAAACAATGCGTGAAATGATAAATATGGTTGTTGTTCTGACTCTTTTGAGTGCCTTTTCAGGAGGTTTGCTTGCTGCGGTCAGAACAGGTACAAAAGACCAAATTGAGCAGCAGATTCTAAAATTTCAGAAAGCACCTGCAATTAAGCAGATTTTGAGTGATGTCTCTAATGATCCACTTCAAGATAGATTTAAGATTATTGATAACGAGCAAGAACTTACCTTTTTTGTTGGAAAACATGATGGAAAAGCTGATGCAATCACATTTGAGACAAGCGGAAAGGGTTTTAGTGGTGACATCGGGCTTATGGTTGGTATTAATATTGAGTCTGACGAGATTATTGGCGTATGTGTAACCACCCACAGTGAGACCCCTGGACTTGGTTCTAAAGCCAAAGATGATCCAAAGTTTGCCTCTCAATTTGCTGGTATGACAATGGACAAAAATCTTGCGATTAAGAAAAATGGCGGTGAAATAGACATCATCTCTGGAGCAACTATAACATCTGCCGGCGTATCTCTTGCAGCACAAAAAGCTCAAGAAATATATATAAGACTTAAACCAGAAATTCAAAAACAGACCGCTCAGATGGCAAAATAGGAGATTAATCTTATGGCACAATCCATGGTAAAAGAGTTTACCAAGGGCCTTTGGGCAGAGCTTCCACCATTTAGATTGGTGTTGGGTCTCTGTCCTGTCTTGGCTGTAACAAAATCCGTTGAAAATGGTATTGGAATGGGAGTTGCAACCACATTTGTATTGGTATGCTCGAACCTTCTTGTTTCTCTTTTGAGAAATATAATACCTGTAAAAGTAAGAATTGCCTGTTTTATTGTTATTATAGCCACGTTTGTTACTGTCGTTGAGTTGGTAATGCAGGCATATACATATCCACTATTCCTTAAACTCGGCATATTTATTCCCCTGATAGTTGTAAACTGCATTGTATTGGGTAGAGCAGAAGCATTTGCCTTTAAAAACTCACCAACATTATCAATTGCAGACGGACTTGGAATGGGAATAGGTTTTACCCTATCTCTTGGTGCTCTTGGTGCTATAAGAGAGTGTTTAGGAAACGGCACAATTCTTGGCAATACAGTTTTTGGACCTGGCTTTCAGCCGTTTACCTTTATGGTTGAAGCTCCTGGTGCCTTTGTCTGTCTTGGCTTAATGCTGTGTCTGATGAACCTTATAGGTAAGAAATAGAAAAAGGAGATAACTTAAAATGGGTGACTATTTTGTTCTTGCCATAAGCTGTATTTTTGTAAACAATATTCTTTTGGCACAGTTTCTTGGCAACTGTCCATTTCTTGGAACTTCAAAAAAAATGGAGACAGCCACTGGGATGGCAATGGCTGTTATCTTTGTTTTGGTTTTAGCTGGTATAATTACATGGATAACTGACACTTATCTCTTAAAACCTCTTAATATAGAGTTTTTAAGAACACTTTCGTTTATTCTTGTTATTGCATCTTTAGTTCAGTTTGTTGAAATGTTTCTCAAAAAAAGCATTCCGGCTCTTTATGCTGGTTTAGGTATTTTTCTGCCTTTAATTACAACAAACTGTGCTGTTATGGGTGTCTGCCTTATCAACATTAATGAAGAATATACTTTTATGCAGTCTTTGGTATCTTCTTTTAGTTATGCTGTTGGATTTGGACTTGCCCTTATACTTTTTGCAGGCATCAGAGAACGGATAATTATTGCAAGGGTGCCTAAACCTCTTCAGGATACCTCCATTGGTCTTGTTACTGCTGGAATGATTGCAATTTGCTTTTTTGCATTTAAGGGAATGGTTTGATTAATTAAAAAATGGTTAGGTATGGCAAACATATAACGATAACTTATGAACCATCAATCCACCTTAAATCAAATAATTAATAGACCATTAATGAGGTAATTATGACAGAAGCAATTCTATTTATGCTGGGCATTGGCGGAGTTTGTGGTATTCTGCTCAGCTTTGCGTCAAAAATATTCTATGTTTATGAGGACCCAAGGGTTTCCTTAGTTGAGAGCAATATGGCAGGGGCAAACTGTGGAGGATGCGGTTATGCAGGTTGCAGTGCTGCTGCCCAAGCAGTTGTTAAAGGCGAAGCCCTTCCAAGTATCTGTATTGTATCTGGTGCTGAAGGGGCAGCAAAAGTTGCGGCAGTGATGGGTATGGATCCCGGAACAGCAGAGAGTCGCCAAGCATACAATATGTGTGATGGCGGTGTTCGTGCTGCAAATAAATACCATTACTTAGGCGTAACCTCGTGTGGTGCAATCTCTTTAGTTTTTGGTGGTCAAAGAGATTGCCATGTCGGGTGTTTAGGTCTTGGCGATTGTGTTAAGTCTTGCAACTTTGGTGCATTAACTATGGGTAAACAAGGTTTTCCAGTAGTTGATGAAAATAAGTGTGTTGGCTGCGGAGCTTGCAATAAAGCGTGTCCAAAAGATATTATTGAAGTAAAAAGCATGTCTGATAAACTTTTAAAGTTCAATCAGATAAATGACCCGCTCGCCCCATGTTCTCAAACTTGTCCTGCTGAAATAGATATTCCCCAATATATAAGCCACATTAAAAATGGTGATTATCTTCCTGCTGTTCAGACTATACGCATGAGAAACCCTCTTCTTTTATCATGTGGAAGAGTATGTCCCCACCCATGTGAGAGTGATTGTAGAAGAGGTATTGCAGATGAACCAGTATCTATAAATCAGCTTAAAAGATTTGCCGCAGATTATGAGATGAACTCTGGCTCACGAGTCCCTATAAAATGTGCCCCTGATACAGGAAAAAAAGTTGCAATTATCGGCGGTGGTCCTGCTGGATTAAGCTGTGCATACTTTCTAAGAAGAGTTGGTCATCATCCTGCTGTATTTGAAGCTATGCCGGAGCTTGGCGGAATGCTTCGATATGGTATTCCTGAATATAGACTTCCTAAAAAAGTTTTGGATTGGGAGATTGAAGGAATCACCAAACTCGGCATTGAAACTCACACAAACGTAAAATTTGGTACTGATTTTGGTTTAGGCTCTCTTGTAGCTGCTGGTTATGATGCTGTATTTATTGGCATTGGTGCTTGGAAGGATCATGCTCTCGGCGTTCCAGGAGAAGAAATTAAAGGCTGTCTTAATGGAATAAAATTTCTATCCACAGTATCTGCTCTTGTCTCTTCTGGCATCTCTAAAGGTGACACGTCAATAAGAGAGAAGATGAAACTTGGAAAAAGGGCTGCTGTTGTTGGCGGTGGCAACACTGCTGTTGACTGTGCCAGAACCATGCTAAGGCTTGGACTTGAAAAAGTCTATATGGTCTATAGAAGAACCAGAAAAGAGATGCCAGCTAATGAGGTTGAGATTGTAGCTTCAGAACACGAAGGCATTGAATTTGTATTTCTTGCAGCCCCTTCAAGAGTTGTTGGCAATGAAAATGGAGAGGTTACCCATCTTGAATATCTTAGAATGGAGCTTGGTGAACCAGATGCAAGCGGCAGAAGAAGACCAGTTCCTGTAAAAGGCTCTGAAACTCTGCTTGCTGTTGACACCATAGTAACTGCAATTGGTCAAGCACCTGACGCAAGTTTTAAAGAAGAGACTTCAAGAAGAATTTCGGAACTTACACTTACACGTTGGAGTACAATTGATAATAATGCTGCAACTCTCCAATCTTCAATACCATATATCTTTACTGCTGGAGATGCTGCAACTGGTCCTGCCTTAGTTGTTGATGCTATTGGTGGCGGAAGGCGTGCTGCCAGATCAATTGATCTGTTCCTCAAAGGTGAAAAAGTTGAACCTGTAAAAGATTCTCTTCAGAAAAAACGTATTCCAGAATCTGTGTTTAAAACAATATCTGGGGTACAACCTATTAAACGTGCAGAAATGCCAGAACTTCCAGTCAACAGAAGACTTGACTCATTTGTTGAGGTTGATTTGGTATTACCTGAAGTTGAGGCTCTTGCAGAGGCTAACCGTTGCTTAAGATGTTGTAGAATATGTTATAATCCAGATAAAACATCTGTATAATAATGATTCGTGTATGTTTCATCTGGTTGCCCCATGCTTTCTCAATGTAGAGTGAATTTATCCAATCACCATATTCAAGAGAGAAATTATGAATTGCAACCAGATGAACTTATAAAGAGTATTTGTGCAGTTTGAAGATATACCGTGATATGTCTCGTGTCTATTTTGTGAAATTGCAGGAGAAATTAAAGTGTTACGGTAGTGCTTAATATATAGTGATCAAGGTTTAATTTGCTACACTTTAAACCTGATATTTAAAATATCACCATCTTCAACAATGTAATCTTTCCCTTGAACATAAAACTTTCCAGCTTTTTTTAGTTCAGCTTCAGAACCGTAGGCAATAAGTTCATCGTACTTCATAACCTCTGCCCTTATAAATCCACGTTGAAGGTCTGAATGGATAACTCCAGCAGCAACAGGTGCAAAAGAGCCTCTTCTTACCAACCACTGGCGAACCTCATCAGCTCCTACTGTGAGAAAAGATATAAGTCCAAGTGCGTTAATGCAAAGGCGAGTTAAAACCTTTAAAGCTGACTCTTCAATTCCAATATCTTTCAAAAATTCTGTTTTTTCATCTTCGCTTTCAAGCAAGGCAATTTCAGATTCAACCTTTGCAGAGACAACCATAGCAGCCATTTTGTTTGATTCACAAATATCTTTAAATTTCTCAAGAAGTTTATAGCTATAGCTTTGATTAGTAGAGTCATCTTTAAGAGTTAAATCATCTTCTGCTACGTTTAAGGCAATAATCATCTCTTTACGTGTAATCAGCGGATAACTTCTTATAAGACGCTCCTCTTCTGGCACAAGCTCAAAAAAACGCAAAGGCTTCTCTTGCTCAAGATGTTCAAGCATCTTTTTCATCAACACAAGCTCTTTTTGCTGATCTTCATCTTTTTTCTTCTTAATGAGCTGTTCAATTCTCTCAATACGCTTTTCTACAAATATCTGGTCGTGCATTATAAGTTCACCATTCACCATTGAGGCATCTCTCAATGGATCAATTGAGCCAGCAGAGTGATATATTGCATCATCTTCAAAAGCTCTTACAACATGGCAAATTGCGTCCATATCTGCAATATCCCTGAAAATATCCCCTTTTGAAATATTTTCCTGCTCAATTTTAGGAAGTAATACAAGATCAACTCTTGCCCTTACCTCTTTTTTTGGGGAATACATTGCAACCATTTTATCAAATCTTGTATCAAGAATCTCTGCTGTGCCGGGCAGAGGCTTTGGTGAGCCGCCTTGCTCTTTAACTTCACTTCCAGTTAATATCTGAAATAGGGTCTTTTTTCCTGTTTGGGGTAACCCTATAATTCCAACTTTCATAAAATTCTCCAAATCCCTATCTAAATTTTAGGTATAAAATTTAGATAGGGATACTGACTTTAATATTTTTTTTATTATTTGACCTTCGCAAAAGTTCTATTTAGTTTTGCTCTTTTTCAAGTAGTTTTGCATACCACTTAGCAAACTCAAACATACCAACTATTTTTTCATTTTCATTTATAATTCCAAGACACATCTCAAACGCCCCTTGTGCAAATGAATTGGAATAATCCTCATGAGGTCGTTGTTGTAGAAACTCACGGATAAGCATTTGAGAGGTTCTATTGGTTTTATCTTTTCTAATATCAATCGGGTCTTTTGGTGTTTGTATTGGATCCCACTTCTCATATCCAATCTTCATAATCTGTTTTTGACCACGTTTGCCCATAGCATCAAATATAGCCTTTTTTTTGGCTTCAATCTGTTCTGGTGTGAAGTGTTCCATTGTTCTAAATTCCAAAAAATTCTTCATTAAAATCAGTTATTAGTGCCATAGAGACAGGTATAAGCATTTCGCATATTTTTATATTTTTCGCTTTAATATCTTTTACCATCTCTGCTGATATAAGCTGAAGCTGTGAATATACTTTATCCATATTTACAGTCGGATATTTACCACCTTGTTTAAAGTTAGTTCTTCCACATATATGGCTTGCACCTTCTGTTGATGTTGGAATTCCATACAAACGGCATGTGATAGGTCTTGCTTCATAGAGAATGCAAAGATTATCAGCACTCAAAAGAGGACATCTTACCCGCTCCATAGACATCTTTGCAAGCACATCAACCTCTTTGCCACCTTGCTGAACTTCCATATAAGCATCTCTTTTCATCTTAAATAGAGAGCGGTCAACTTTGGAAGCATTATCAATAAGCTCCATCTTCTTTGTTCCAGAAAAGGTCTCATTAAATTTCTTATTTATGTATATAGCTTCAATAATGGGAATATCAAAAATTGCATAACAACAGTCGCTGCACTTCTCTCTACAAAAAACCTCTTTTGGATACTCTTCTCTTACTTTGTTGAATATGCCGTCAAACATTGATAGTAACGCTTCATACTTTGCAAAATGTTCTTTTAAATCAATGGACATGAAACTGTTCCTTAAATTATAACTTAATTATTATTATCTACAAAAAGAGAGAATATAGCTTTCAAGCCAATCTAACACCCTTTTTTTATCCTCTAAATCTTCTATCTTCTCACCATTTTCTGTCTGACAATCATGTTTTATCCTATCACAACCATTTGATTCCATAAGTTTATTGTAATCATTACGTATAGTTCTCAACTCCTCAAGTGCTTTTTGTGGGATAAGTTTTTCATCTTGCTTAAAACCAATAATTTTCCTTTTATTAAATTCAGGATCATTAGTATTCAACCTAACCCTCTCCATATAATTTGCGAACTCTTTAGATATTAAGGAAACAATACTTTCTTGTAAATATTTATTGTTCTCTTCGATATTGGGTTCAATATTGGTTTCAATTTTGGGTTCAATAAATTTTATAGGTCTATTTTCATTTTCACAATTTAGATAGTTTCTAAACATTATCCGAGTTGCTAAAGATTTAACTCGTGATGGCTTCATTATTTGAACCATCTCAATTTTTTCCATTAAAGAGCATTTATGAAATCTCTTTATCTCGCTTTTTTCTGTGCTGTTAAAAAATGGAGATTGATATAATAATGAGTCAAGGTCAGCCTCTGGAACTAATTCATATTTAAACTGTCGATGATACTCAAATATTTTATTAAAAATAGCATACTTTTCACTATTGTCAGCTATTATAGAGATATTTTTTTCAGCCAAATCTCTCTGTTTATCTGAAAGCCTATCCCAGAATCTTTCTAACTTAGGAAGAATAATTCCTGTCTCTCCATCTTTTTTTCTTATAACATAAGCGTTATCCCTTGGTTTATCACCTGAAAGTGAAGAAGGTTTTAGACGCTCGTCTTTATTTGAATTATTTTTGTTTAAATCATCTTTGTTTAGATTATTTGAGTTTTGGGCAATCTCTTTATCTAACTCCTTATCTAATCTAATCCATATAGTTTGATTTAGATAGTGATATGACCTTCCAATACCAAGAACAGGGGCAATATAAAGCGAATCTGCACCAAGTTTATGCGATACCATAATTGCAATAGGATAATCTTTGATATGAACAGGATAACTTTTTTTAGACAAATTAGAAAACATTTTATCTATTCTTACTTTTTCACTATTTTTATCAAACAATTCAAGAGAGTAACTCCAGCTTTTTTCCTCTTTAATCAAGCATCTTGCTAACTCAACAGTTGCTTCAACATCTGCCATAGCATTATGAGCTTTTCCTGATGTAATAAAATTGTTTGCCTTTGTTATTGATTCAAGTTTAAGGGTAGGTTTGCCTTCATCAGTTGTTGCCCATTTTATAATTTCAGGTTTAAAGACTTTGTAAATCGTTGTAATAGGTAATAGATCAGCTCTGTAACAGCCATTTGCATATTGATGAGAATATGGATCAAGAAGATTTCTGTAAAAGGTGAACCTTAAAAATTCATCATCAAATCCAAGGCTATTATAACCAATTGAGATAGTTTCGGATTTGTTTAAAATAGAGTGTATTATTAATGCGGCTTCGTATTCGCATATACCATTAGATAAATCTTCAGGCATAAGTCTGTGAGTTATAAATGCCCCAGGAGAAGGGACAATATCAGGTCGCATCTTTACTGTTATAGAGTGTCTTTCAAGCTCATTCAATTGGGTATCTGTTCTTATGGCTGCAAATTGAAGGATTTGATCAAATGCTGAGTTTAGACCTGTAGTTTCAATATCGTAAAATAAAAAAGTTTTCATAAATTATCTGCTTTTTTCAAAGTTAAAATTCTTTATATCAAAGTTATGGGCAAACCATAACTTTGATATAATGTCAATTGAAAATGCAATAGTTTATGTGGTGGGGGAATTTATCGAGGTAGTGAACTGATGAAACTTAAAGGGATACCCGCCTCGCGGCTGGTATTTCATTTTACTGGATAAACAATGGGTAAATTCCAGTTTTGTAGGAACTCTATTAATTCTATACCATTCCTTCTCAACCACACCCCCCACCTAAACCACTACAACCACCTCCACTACACGATTTTTTTTGCCTTCCTTTTAATCTTGCAATATCTTTTTCATCTAAATTTTCTTCATAGACAAAAGGCAAGGCATCTTCAATAAAACCTGAAGCCTCTATCGGTTCAATGCCTGATTTCATTAACACATCAAGAGGATTCTGACCTATACCACTTACAAGCACTGCCCTACAGTCGCCAAGGATTTTTGCAAGCTGATGCCAGCGAGTTATACCACCACCACTTTCAGGGGCTTTCCGTTTTTCTACAAAACGGTAAGAACCTTCATGCTGTTCCCAAATATGGAAGACTTGTACAGCTCCAAGATGCAGATTAATCAAAATTCCCTCCTGAGTAGCTACAGCTACATAAGGACGTTGCTCCCCTAAAGATGGCTTGATAGTTGAGCAAGAAGAGAGGCAACCTCTAAACTCTTCTGTTCTATCGTTCTCAAGAAGACCTACAGCATCTGCCCTGCATCTTGTGCAGTGTCTCATCTGTGGAAGGTATTTTTCTGCCATATTCTGAACCATTGACATCATCTCTTTATCTGGCTGGGAAATATGGGCAAAAGGAGTATTCACGTTAGGAAACATTGCCATACAGTTAAAAAGGTCTGCCCCGAGTTCCTCCATTTTTGCTGCAACTGCCTCAACATGGTTATCATTTATGGTGGGAATGACGATGCAGTTGATTTTAACTGTTATCCCAACCTCTTTAAGCCTTTTTATTGCCTCTATTTGCCTTTCAAGAAGCAATGATGCCCCTTGAACTCCTCTGTAAACTATATTTCTGTCATTTATACGGCTGTAAATCTTTTGTCCTATTTCAGGCTCAACCGCACAAACTGTAATCGTAACATGGGAGACTGCAATTTCTGCAAGCTCATCAATATAAGGAGCTATACCCATTCCGTTTGAAGAGACACATAGCAGCAGCTCAGGATAATTTTTATACATAAGTCTAAGAGTTGCCATAGTCTCTTCTGGATTTGCAAAAGGGTCGCCAGTACCTGCAATACCAGCCACCGATATGCGTGGCTCTTTTTCAAGAATTTTACCTACGTATATATTTGCCTGTTCAGGAGTCAAAATTGTGCTTGTAACACCGGGTCGAGATTCGTTTACACAGTCATATTTCCTATCGCAAAAATTGCATTTTATATTGCATTTTGGGGCAACAGGAAGATGCACTCTTCCATATTTGCCTTTTGCGTCAGGGTTGAAACATGGATGTTTCTCATAATTTTTTATATTATAACTGTTTATATTCATTTTAAATATCCTGTTAGAAGAGAGTATTTCACATATAACTGTAGCCTATTGGCGAATCGTCCTGTTTTTTTGCAATAATTGTATTTGTGATAGCATCAAAAAGCATCTGTGCCCCGTGATAACCAAGATGGAGTATTCTCTGTCCTCCGATACGGTCATGGATAGGGAAACCTACCCTAATCAGCGGAACCCCCTTTTTTCTTGAAAAAGCATATCCTTTGCTGTGTCCAACCAAAATATCAATATCAAGACTTTCAGCTCTCTCTTCAATGTCGTAAAAATCAACATCTTCGTAAACTTGAGGTAATGGAGCTAACCCTTCAACAACATTTGCAATTGCCTGATTCAACTGCCCGCTTTTACCACCAGAGGCACAAATAATTGGCTTAATTCCAATTTCTGCAAGAAAAGAGGTGAGTCCCACAACCAAATCCTCCTCACCATAGACAATAGCACGTTTTCCTGATAAATATTTATGACCATCAACCATTGCATCAACAAGTCTGCCTCTTGCTGACCTGTAACGTGCTGGAATCTCTCTTTTGCTTATCTCTTCAAGTTTATCCATAAGTTTATCAGTTTCTCTTATTCCTATTGGAAGAGATGTCCGATAAAGAGGGGTGCCATACATTTGGGCAAGAGCTGTTCCAGCAGACTCCTTTGGTAATGTAGAGCCACATTCAATTGTGATTTTAGCCCAACCCATCTTTTTTATATTTTCAATAGGCGTGCCTCCAGAGGGAATCAGCGGATAATCGTTTAACGCCTCACCATCAAGAGATTCTGAATAATCAGGAAATAGCGTGAAAGATATTCCAAAATCAGTTAAAACCTCCTTTAAATAGCGGAGATCAGCAGCAGAAACAAACCCCGGCATAAAATTCACACTTTCACGGGTCAACGCAGTAACTGGAAACGTATCTTCTAAGGTATGAATATCATCTGGTGAAGCGTGAATTTCATTAATTAAACCAGCAGGTTCTGTTAGCTGTTCAACTACTGCTTTAATTGCTGCGTGAAAACCCTCAATATGTGTTCCTGAATAGCTTGGAGTAGAGACAGAGATAATATATGGATCTCGTTTACTGACCTTATCTATCTCTGATTTTTCTAATTTAAATGATTTTCCCAACTCAAATGATTTTTCACCCTTACACGGTTTTTCACCGTTGTAGAACTCTGCCTTATATTCGCTTATTATTCTCTTGACATCATCGCCAATAGTTTCTGTAAGGCAGGTTGTAGCAACACCTATGAGTTGTGGGTTATACTTTTTTGTAACATTATTGAGTCCAAGTTTTAGGTTTGCAGAACCTCCGTAAACAGCATGTTTTTCGCCAAGAGATGAAGATGCAATATCAATAGGCTCGTTAAAGTGGCTTATTATGTAGCGGCGCATATATGTAGCACACCCTTGTGAACCATGAAGAAAAGGAACTGCCCCTTCAATACCACGAAACGCAAGGCTTGCTCCAAGTGGTTTGCACAATTTACACGCATTTGTTGTAGATGTGTATGATGGCGGCATTTTGCTCATGGCTTTTCTCCTTTATTAATTCTTTCCACAAGTCCAACTTCAGACTCTCTTTTTATTCTTCTTGGCACAAACTTCCAGACAGGACTCATTACAGAGGTGTAAACTTCTTTGGCAAAATTTAGCATTCCTTGAAATCCTGCCAACATCTCTTTACGTTCATGGTTGTGGTCGCAAAAGGCAACTCCAAGTTTATAGGCGATTGGTCTCTCTTTTACCCCCCCTACAAACACATCAACATCTTTTTCTTTAAGAAAAGAAGAAAGTTCAAGAGGGTTGGAGTCATCTACAATAATTGTTCCTTGGTCTGTTATCTCCTGCAACTCCTCGTAATCTTCCTTTGTACCTGTTTGAGAGCCAACCATCACAACGTCCATGCCTATTGTCCTAAAGGCTTTTACAAGAGAAAACGCCTTAAAAGCTCCTCCAACGTATATTGCAGCTTTTTTACCCTTTAATGCTGCCTTATATTTGTTGAGTTCTGGCATAATCTTCTCAATTTCGCTTCTTACAAGAGATTTTGCTTTATCCATAATAACAGGGTCTTTGAAAAATTCTGCTACATCGTAAAGAGCGTCAGCCATATCCTCAATACCAAAATAGGAAACTCGCACAGAAGGGATACCAAAATCTCTTTTCATCATATTGGCAAGCTCCATTGTGGCACCAGAACATTGCACAACATTCAAAGACGCACCATGGGCACGCCGAATATCGTCAACACGTCCGTCTCCCGTGATTTTAGCCACAACCTCAATTCCTATTTTGTTAAAATATTCTTGAATGAGCCATATTTCGCCAGCAAGGTTAAAATCTCCAAGTATGTTGATGCTGTAAGGAGAAATGGCTGTTGTATCGCCTGTTCCAACTAATTTGAACATTGCATCGCAAGCAGCCTGATACCCTTCTCGCTTGTTGCCCTTAAATCCCTCTGACATTACAGGAAGAACAGGTATTCCCTTTTCTTTGCTGACTCGATTGCAGACCGCCCCCATATCATCGCCAATAATTCCAACAATACAGGTAGAATAGACAAATGCAGCTTTTGGTGAATGACGGTCAATAAGCTCAACAAGAGCATTATAAAGTTTTTTTTCGCCGCCAAAGATAACGTCCATCTCCTGAAGATCAGTTGAAAATGAGAGCCTGTGAAGCTCAGGTCCTGATGAAAGGGCACCGCGTATATCCCATGTATAGACTGCACACCCAATTGGTCCATGCACTAAATGGAGAGCATCGGCTATTGGATAGAGTACAACTCTTGAGCCGCAAAATACACAAGCACGCTGACTGACTGCACCTGCAAGGCTCTCCTTGTTGCATTCAATGCTAAACGGTTCTTTTCCCTTACGATGTATTTGGTTCTCTCTCTCTTTTAAAACGGCTGCTGCTTTCATCTTTAATATTTCCTTATTTAACGGGTATTGGCGAAAATTGTAGCACGGATTTGACAACTTTTTAAAAGTTGTCAAATCTTAAAAAGATATTACGATATAAGATGAGTTTTTACAGGAGTTCCATCTTCAATAGAATCTAAAATAGCATCAATAACACTCTTGCTATCCACACCTTTGAACCACCAGTTATTGGGTTGCACCACCATGACAGGTCCAGCCTCACACTGTTTTAGGCAGCCTGTTGCCACAACCTGCATATCAAGTCCTCTGTCTAAAATTTCCTCCTCAATATATTGCAAAAAACCATCTGTCTGTTTATGGCAGATCCCTTTTGGATCACCTTTAACTCTAAAGCTTTGGCATACAAGTATCTGTTTTTCAGGAATAGCCATCTTTAACCTTCCTCTTTTACATTTAGATTTAATTATAACTTTATCGTTAAAATAAAATTTTAACGATTTTAATTAACACCATCTTTAAAGCATTTTGGCTACTTAGAATACGAGTTCAAACTTTTCTTCAGGTGCATCACGATCATTTCTGTCAAGAAGAGACGATAGTATTTTTTCTAAAATTCGTATTCCACCCTTGTATCCCACTGTCGGGAAATATTGGTGTCCCTGACGATCAAGAATCGGAAAACCCCACCGTATTAATGGAATATCCTCATCACGGGCAATATACTTGCAGTAGGTGTTGCCAATGATAAGATCAACTGGATCGTTTTTTATCCATTGATGAAGAAGAAACATATCACCTTGAGCTTTTACATTTACAGGGAACGGGGACTCTTTTGTAATCTCCTTGATGCGTTTCTCAAATCTCTTGCCCGGTGTTCCAGTTATCACATAAACTGGACACATATCTATTGACATAAGAAATTCAGCCATTGAGATAAGTTGATCAGGGTCTCCTACGATAGCCACCTTTTTGTGATAAAAAT
Organism: Desulfamplus sp.; assembly: GCA_015231615.1. Lineage (GTDB taxonomy): Bacteria > Desulfobacterota > Desulfobacteria > Desulfobacterales > Desulfobacteraceae > Desulfamplus. The sequence continues at coordinate 34,417 of JADGBE010000018.1, forward strand.
ATTGGTGCATATCTGAAATAAAATCAACAAGTTGTCCTCTTTCGTCTGTTATCTCTTCTGGAACTGTTGTCCCTCCAACTGTCCGAAGGGCATTGATAAATCTATCTGTGGCTTTAAGCCCAAAAGGCATATCTAAAATTGAGCATGGAACTTTGTGTTTTGTGTCCAAAAATCGAGCCGCATCTGCTGAACACCACTCCCCGAGGGCAAGAGTTCCGATTGCATTTGCACACCCTTTAAGCTCTGCTATGGTTGTTCCTCCTTTTGGAAACATTGTATATTCGCCAGATAAAGGACTATTTAACACCCCTGATGTATCTGGAAATAATGTTATATCAACTCCTATCATAGCTGAAATTCGTTTTATCTCTTCCATATCGCAAGGCTCAACCCAGCCTGGTATTATATTGACTTTGCCGTTTTTTTTGCCTGTTGGCTCTGCAATATTAGCCATTGCCTTTACCATGTTTGAAAAACCAGTTACATGAGAACCCACATAACTTGGAGTTGAAGCACCTATAACAACTTTACCTTCTGGAGTGTTTCCCTCATCTATTGATTTTTTCATAATCTGCGGAAGATCATCACCAATAGTCTCTGATAAACATGTAGTATGAACCGCTATAATTTCAGGGTTATAGACGTTAAATATTGTGCTTATCGCCTGAAGAAGATTTGCCTGTCCTCCAAAGACAGATGAACCCTCTGTAAATGAACTTGTTGCAGCAGAAATCGGCTCTTTATAATGTCTTGTTAAAGTGCTTCGATGATAGGCACAGCACCCTTGTGAACCGTGGCTGTGGGGCAGACAGCCGTGAATGCCGAGAGCTGCATACATCGCCCCTATTGGTTGGCATGTTTTTGCCGGATTTATCGTCAGAGCCGTTCGCTCTGTTACCTCTTTTGGTGTATGTCTAAGTAACATGGCAATACCTGTATTTTGCTTTATTATTTATATTAGTTATAGCTTCAAAATTAAATCGTGAATACAATCAACTCTTATTCCCATACATAAGTTGCTGAAAGTTCTGGACTTTCTTCCCACGGAGCTTTCATAAGACTCCATACTTTACTGTTTACTAACCTGTCGATCTCTTGATAGAAATTAATCGCCCCTTTAAATCCTGCATAAGGACCTCCTGAGTCATAACTGTGAAGCTGTTTCATAGGAATACCCATCTTTTGAATTGAAAATTTCTCCTTTATGCCAGCACAAAAAATATCTGGTTTCATCAGTTGCACTAATCGTTCAGCCTCATACTGGTTGAGATCATCAATTACAATGCTTCCTGACTCCATATCAGGATTGAGCCCTTCATAATGTTTAAACTTAAGACCTTTTTCTTCCAGAGAACTTTTCTCATCTTCGCTCTTACGAGGCTTGTATAGTGAAGGGTCTGGTTCAACATGAATCTCCTCAATATTTCTGCTATCAGCATCAACTTTAAGATTTGGCAAAACTTGACGCCCCTCATAATCATCACGATGGGCAAACTCATATCCTGCAGAGAGAACCTTCATACCCATCTCTTTAAAAAGTTCTTGATAGTGATGTGCTCTTGAGCCTCCAACAAACATCATCGCTTTTTTGCCTTCAGTTCTTGGATAAACATTTTTACAGATAGCCTCTACAGAGGGCATCTCTTCTGTTATTACCTTTTCGACCCGTTCTGAAAGAGAGTCATCTCCAAAATACTGTGCTATTTTCCTTAGAGATTTTGCAGTTGCATTAGCTCCGATAAAGTTGACCTTAATCCAAGGAATGCCGTATTTTACCTCAAGCATGTCAGCAACATAATTGATGGAACGGTGGCACATTACACAGCTTAAATCTGCCTGATTTGCAGAGGCAAACTGATCGTAGGTTGAATTTCCTGAAAATGTAGCGATATTTGTTATACCGCATTTTTTCAAAATCCTGTCAATTTCAAAGCCATCTCCACCTATGTTATATTCCCCAAGCAGATTGATCTTGTATTTATCGGTTTTCTCGGTCGTAGATGTTCCAACCAGATGTGTAAAAACCTGATTGTTTGCGATATGGTGTCCTGCTGACTGGGAGACACCTTTGTAGCCTTCGCAACTAAATGCAAAGACATTGCAATCTCCAAATTTTTCTTTCATTCTTTTAGCTACTGCATGAATATCATCACCTATCAACCCAACAGGACATGTTGCGAAAACAGCAATGCTTTTTGGATGAAAGAGGTCATAAGCCTCCTGAATGGCAGCAGCAAGTTTTTTCTCTCCACCGAAAATAATGTCTGAGTCCTGCATATCAGTTGACATGCAGTAGGTGATAAAGTTCTCATTTTTCTCCCCTGATGCACTTGTCTGGTTACGCCGTGTCAGCCAAGCATAAAAACTGCACCCAATAGGACCATGCACAAGATTTACAATATCGCTTGTAGGTCCCATAATAACACCTTTGCAGCCCGCGTAAGTGCAGCCACGCATTGTTATGATACCCGGGATTGTCCTTACATTTGCCATAATTTCTGGAGGTGCAGAGTTCTCCTGAGCCTCATTGATAAGTATCTGTTTAGCACGTTTACGGGCAACCTTTGGCGGGTATTGTTTCAATAACTCCGTTTTTATATCCACAGGTTTCCATTCAACCACTTTTTTTGATTTTGGCATGACTTTACTCCTTAATTATTCCACCACTCTTTTGTTCTAAGGAAATATCTATATTCTTTCAATAACTCTTCGAGTTTCAACTTTTGAATTATCGGCAATCTGTTTTTGATAACTCTTAGAGTCCAACCTTGAATTGTCGGCAATTAGATTATCAGCTAATAGATTTTTCGCCGATCTCCCCTGTTCGCACCCTTACGGCATCAGCAATAGGAAGAACAAATATTTTCCCATCACCTGGTTTTCCAGTTTGATTAACTTCAATGATAGCCTGAATAACATCGTCAACCGACTCATCTTTAGAGACTACAGTAACCATGCGTTTGGGATAGAGTTTTCCTTTTTCTCCAAGAAGAGATGCAGCCTCTTCGTAACCAAGTCCAGCCCCTTCAAGGACTACTGGATTTATAAACCCCTTACCTCTGCCTTGTGCTTCGTGAACAAAAAATGCGTCAATTCCAGCTTCGGTAAGAGCCTTTTTTGTCTGGTTCATCATATTCATGCGAACCACTGCAACTATCTCTTTCATATTCAACCCCTTATCAACTTTAAAATTGGGATGCTGGCTCTTTTACTCCAGAACTGATTGTATAGACATCACGCACTTCAGATACAAATATCTTGCCGTCTCCAAATGCTCCCTTGCCGCTTGTTCTTGCTGTCTTCATTATGGTTTCAATTACAAAATCTTTATCAACAGCGTTGACTACACTCATAAGCATTGTCTTTGGTATTTCGTCATAGGTTACTTCACCTATCTTGATGCCTCTCTGTTTTCCGCGTCCTGCAACCGAGTATTTGGTTACTGCTGGAAAACCTGCGTCCATAAGGGCTGCCAAAACTGCATCAGACTTTTCGGGACGAATAATTGCTCTTATCATTATCATCATTATTATTTTCTCCTCATTTGTCTTATCTCGATTTATCGTGAAAACTGAATTTCCACGATTCAGAATGATTGCAATAACTTTGAACTTCCTATTTAGCTTTATGCTGCCTGCATTAGACCATATTCCATAAGCAGCTGTTCAAGCGTTTCGATCTCAAGAGGCTTGGGGATAACAAACATCTTATTTTCGTCAATAGCCTTAGCAAGTCCTCTGTATTCATCAGCCTGTTTTGCTTCAGGTTTCCATTCTATTACGGTCTTTCTGTTAATCTCCGCCCTTTGAACATCGTTATCTCGAGGTACGAAATAAATCATCTGGGTACCTATCTTTTTTGCAAGTTCCTGAATCATCTCCTTTTCGTTATCAACATTTCTGGAGTTGCAGATCAATCCACCGAGACGAACGCGACCTGACTGGGCAAACTTCATGATACCTTTACAGATATTGTTGGCAGCATACATTGCCATCATCTCTCCCGAACAGACTATGTATATCTCTTCTGCTTTGCCGTCACGAATCGGCATTGCAAAGCCTCCGCATACAACATCGCCAAGAACATCGTAAAATGCGTAGTCAAGCCCTTCTGATTGTTCGTAAGCACCAAGTGATTCCAGCATATTTATTGATGTGATGATACCCCGACCCGCACACCCTACACCCGGTTCTGGTCCTCCTGATTCCACACACCATGTTTTGCCGTATCCTGGCTTTCTGATGTCATCAAGCTCCACATCTTCTCCCTCTTCTCTGAGGGTATCAAGAACCGATTTTTGGGCAAGCCCCCCGAGAAGCAGACGTGTTGAATCTGCCTTAGGATCGCAACCTACGACCATGATTTTTCTACCCATTTCAGCAAGCCCTGCAACAGTATTTTGCGTAGTTGTTGATTTGCCGATTCCTCCTTTTCCATAGATTGCCACTTTTCTCATTATGCTCTCCTTGTTTAACATTAAGCCTTGTGGTTAGTTTCTCGGCTCCTTTTTTCGCCGTTGTAAACACTAATCGCAAATGACGTGCCAAGCATAAATATTGATTATTATATCCTTAAAAAACGGTAAGATATATTTTGTTGGTTCCAAAATTACGCATTTCACCAATAAAAATCTCCAATTCTTTTTTGAGATAAATCAACTTAAATGTATTTAAGCTACAAAAAAGGTAGGAGGCTTTGATTAGAACAATATTGTAATATCAATGTGGTTATATATACATGAGTGTAATTTGATTAATTGCAACGCCTTTTATTTATTAGGTATATTTATTTATAACGTTAATTAAAATCTGTTAATAAGGCTTTAAAATAAATATGTTATGCTATTTTTTATTGCAAATAATGATGTTGGTCTGAAAAATGCAGAATACATTAAAAATGTAGAGGTATAAGTATTTTGTAGGGGTAGGATTTAAAACATATACTCCCAACGGTCATGAATTTCGTTATTATCAAAATGTTCGCCGATGGCTTTAGCTTGGGGCGACAAATAACATTAAAACTTCACAACAATTGAACAATTGAAAATATTATGCAATCTACCGAAGCTATTAAAATTAAGTTTGAACAGACTAAAGAATCAACAGAGAGATTTGAGTTGATGGCATTGCACAGCATAACGCAGCTTATAGGTGCGGCTGTCAATCTTGAGACCACACTTTTTAATATTCTTAAAGTGCTTAATGATACTCTAAAGATGGAGAGAGCTACTTTGCTCTTGATAGATGAAGAGACTCAGCTTCTGACAATACGTGCATCTTGCGGTCTGTCAGCAGAGGAGGAGCTAAGAGGAGTGTATAAACCTGATGAAGGCATTTGTGGACAGATTTTCCAAAAGAGTTCGCCTTTTGTAGTGCCAGATATTCACAGCGAACCAATGTTTTTAAATCGCACAGGTGCCAGAAGAATGTTTAGCAAGACAAAACTTTCATTTCTTGGTGTTCCGATTTTAGTCAGAGGCAATCCAGTAGGAGTTCTTACTGTTGACAGGCTTTTTGGTCCTGAAATCTCTTTTGAGGAAGATATAAGGTTTCTTACAGTTCTCTCAACCCTTATCGCTCAATTTCTCCAGTTACATGAGGAGATTCGTAGAAAAGAGGCAAGATTGAAAGAGGAGAACCGTTCATTAAAGGCAAAACTTCATAATTTGCATGATGGACACTTTATTGTTGGACACTCCAAGCCAATGCAAGAGGTTTTTAGCATTATAGAAAAAATAGCAAAAAGCAATGTTACCGCCCTTTTACTTGGAGAATCAGGTACAGGAAAAGAGCTTGTTGCAAGGGCGATTCACGATTCAAGTATGCGAAAAGATAAAACATTCATAAAAATAAATTGTGCCGCCCTGCCTGAGACCTTGCTGGAAAGCGAACTATTCGGACACGAAAAAGGTGCATTTACAGGAGCTTATGCAGCACGTCAAGGCAGATTTGAGCTGGCTGACAACGGAACAATCTTTCTTGATGAATTAGGCGAAATGCCACTGACTTTGCAATCTAAGATACTAAGAGTTCTTCAGGAAAGACAGTTTGAGAGGATTGGCGGTACAAAAACAATTAATGTTGATGTGCGTATAATTGCCGCTACTAATGTGAGTTTAGAGCAGGCTGTAAATGCTGGAAGATTCAGGGCTGATCTCTACTACAGGCTAAATGTTGTCCCTATAATTCTGCCTCCTCTGCGAGATCGCAAGGAAGATATTCCTATTTTATTTAACCACTTTTTGCTTAAAAGCAATCAGCGAAATGGTAAGAATATCAAACTTACATCAGAGCTTCTTGATTTTCTTATAAATTACAAGTGGCCCGGTAATGTAAGAGAGATGCAAAATATGGTTGAACGTATGGTTATTCTTGCAGAAAAGGATCGTTTGACATTAGGCGATCTGCCTTATGAAGTGCGAAATTTTTCAGACGTTGAAGATGTAAGAGCAGTTGAAAAGAGTGCAAGCTCTATATCGTCTTTTGAAGAGAGGAATAGAAAAAAAGAACATAAAAACAATACAAAATTTTCTTTGCGAGATATTGAACGAACAGAGGTGGAATCAGCCCTTCGGCGTAATGGATGGGTACAAATTCTTGCTGCAAAGGAACTTGGCATAACTCCTCGCCAGATGGGGTACAAAATTAAAAAACATAAACTCTCTCGTTTTGATGCTTATTAGTTCTTTTTGCAAAACTCACAAAACTCGAATACTCCTTGTAGCCAGCGATAAATCGAACGGCTAAAATTTAACAAAAGTCCACTAAAGGTGTTAGAATTTCATAGCCTGACACCCACTTTTTGCTCCAAATATAAATCTTCTTTCTGCCCCAACACTTTCAGGTGGATATGGTTCGTAGGTTTTAACATTTTTTTTTAATCCATGAAGGTGAAGACCAGTTTCGCATGTAAATATATCATTACCTACAATTGGTCTTCCCCTTTCAATAGAGAGCAAAGCAATTGAAGCAACGTAAGTTGATAGCTCTTTTAGGTATTGGATTGACATTTTACAATATTTTGTCTGCATAGTAAGATATACAGCAAGTTCCTCAAGTCTTGCACACCCTGATCTTTCTCCAAGTCCAAGAACAGTTGCATCTGCCCATGTAGCACCTGATTCTAAAGCTGCAACTGCATTGGCTGTAGCCATACCAAAATCGTTATGAGTATGAACTGCTATTTCACATTTTGAGCTAATCGTTTTTACCGATCTAACAAGATTGCTCATTTTCTTAGGCGAACTTATTCCAACTGTATCTGCTAATCGTATCCTCTCAGCTCCATGTTTCGATGCAACAGTTGCCAATTCAGTGATAAATTCTATATCAGCTCTTGTTGCATCTTCAAAGCCAACAGAAACTCTAAGACCCAATTCACGAGCAAAATTTATTGAATCAGATAATTTATTTTTTGCCCATTCGCGAGTTTTATTGAATTTTGCTTTAAGGTGTAAATCTGATACTGGAATAGACAGCGACAAAATATCAGGCTTGAGTTTAGCTGCATATTTAATATCACCTTCTTTGCACCTACTCCACAGCGATATATTAAGGCTTGGCAAATTGGTTCTACAATAATCAACAATAGTGTCCAGATTACCAATAAGAGGCGATGCTATTCCAATTTCAGCCTCAGCAACCCCAATTCTTGCTAATCTATTGAGAATATTTTTCTTTTGAACAATAGTGAATGAGACCCCAGGAGTTTGCTCTCCTTCTCTGAGAGTTGAATCAATAATTCTATATTCCTTTGGCATACCCGCCCCCTGTGTTATAATTGCAAACCTCATATAATAAAAAATGCTTCATTTTTAGAACCGCTAAAGCTGTGGTGTATTATATTTCGTGCAAAATTTGAATTGACTCCTTGATTTTACTGGATAAAAAATGGGTTTTGCAGGATGTCAATTAAACCCGAGTTTGCAATAAAATTTAGCAAGTTTAATGCCAAATATCCAAGTTTACAGCTCTGCAATAAATTTTTTCCTGTAAATAATTCCGTGCTATTAGCCATACTCAAAAAAATACTTGACATCTTAATTTATTTAATTAGAATATCAATTCTAAAATTGAAACTAAACTCTAAGGCTTAGAATTATAATTTAGTTAGCATGGAGAATAACAATGAATATATCACGCAAAGAGAGAGATGACCAAAGGCGTCGAGATGAAATTCTTGATGCTGCTCTCTCAATATTTGCTACTCAGGGTTTTCATGGTGCAACTATGGCACAGATAAGTCAGGAAGCCCAATATCCACTTGGAACAATTTATAAATATTTCTCCAGTAAAAAACAGATATACCACGATCTTGTTATGGAGAGAGTTCAGCAGTTAGGTCAAATACTTTTATCTATAACTAATCGGCAAGAGATAACTTCTAAAGAAAAACTTAAACAATCTCTATTTGCAAAGACAAAATTTTACAGAAGCAACAGCGATTTTATTCGTATTTACATATCAGAGAGAAGCAATCTTGATGCTGTGATGATACCTAAATTGAATGAAAAGGTAAATCGAATGCACGAAAAGATGATAACTCTGTTTCAAAAAATTTTTGAACAAGGAATGGAAAATGGTGAATTTAAGCCATATCCTCCAAAAGAGATGGCAACTCTTTTTACTGAAATTGCCCACTCTGTAGCGTGGTCATCTCTGTTCCCTAATGTAAATGTAGATAAGAATAACGGCGTCAAACAAAATATAAAGGATAATAACAGCAACGCAAATATAAAAGATGGAAGCAATAAACGAAGTATAAAGGATAATGTAGTTAATCCAAGTATAGATGAGATAAAAGATGATGACGAAATCTTAAATCAAAGACTTAACATGATTTTTGATATGTTTATGAATGGTGTATCTAAGGCAATATAAGTTTATAAGTAGTTGCTAAGTCTATAGGAATAATATCCGTTTTTATATAGATATGCACCTAAAAGATTAAAAAATTTTAATAAATAGATAAATAAGTATTATAAATAAATGAGAGTTATATAAATAAAAACCCAAATAACAGGAGAATAGAAAAAATGGCACAAGCAGTTGCAGATAGAAGAGATCAAGATTTTTTGCTTCATGAAGTTTTGAATATTTCAGATTTATCAAAATATGAAGTGTATCAAGATTACAATAAAAAGACCATTGACATGGTTGTAAATGAAGCACGTAATTTTGCTATCAAAGAGATTTTACCGACACAAGAAGATGGAGACAAAAACGGGTGTGTTTTAGAAAATGGTCAGGTTCGCCCACCAGAATCATACCGCAAACCTTATAAACTCTTTTGCGAAGGAGAGTGGGTTGCAATGTGCGATGATCCTGAATATGGTGGGCAAGGTATGCCAAAAGTTCTATCAATGGTTGCTTCTGAGATGTTTACTGGTGCTAACTGTTCATTCTTGATGTATCCGGGATTAACTCATGGGGCTGGAAAACTTGTTGAAGAGTTTGGAACAGATGAACAGAAGAAAAAATATCTTAAAAATCTCTACACGGGCAAATGGACAGGCACAATGTGCTTAACTGAACCAGAAGCAGGATCAGATGTCGGAGCTTTGACATCTTCAGCTAAGAAAAATCCTGATGGAACCTACTCAATTACAGGCAACAAAATTTTTATATCTGGTGGAGATCACGATTTAACAGAAAATATAATTCATCCTGTTCTTGCAAGAATTGAGGGGGCGCCAGCTGGAACAAAGGGAATTTCTCTATTTCTCGTGCCAAAGTATAGAATAAATCCTGATGGTTCTGTTGGTGAAAGAAATGACGTTGAGTGCGTTGGAATAGAAGAGAAAATGGGGCTTCATGGTAACAGCACTGCATCACTTGCTTTTGGTTCAAAAGGCAACTGCATCGGAGAACTACTTGGCGAAGAGAACAAAGGCATGAAGGCAATGTTTGTTATGATGAATGAAGCCCGTCTTGGAACTGGTCTCCAAGGGTTTGGATTTGCTACGGCATCATATATGAATGCTGTCAATTATGCAAAACAGAGAGTGCAGGGAAGTGATTTAATGAAGACTTTTGAGGCAAATTCTCCAGCAGTCCCAATTATCAAACATCCTGATGTTAAACGTCAGCTTATCTCAATGAAAGCATACGTAGATGGAATGAGAACCCTGCTTTATTACGTGAGTTATCTATTTGACAAGGTGAAAACTGCTGACAATGAGAAAGATAAGGCAAAATATCAGGGTCTAATCGAACTTCTGACACCTGTATTAAAGGCATACTGCACAGACCGCTCATTTGAAGTGTGTGTTCAGGGTATTCAAGTATATGGCGGATATGGTTACATTCAAGAATATCCACAGGAGAGACTGCTCAGGGACTGCAAAGTAACAAGCATCTATGAGGGGACAAATGGAATTCAGGCAATGGATCTCTTAGGAAGAAAACTTGGTATGAACAAAGGCAAACATTTCATGGATTTTCTTGGTGAGATGAATAAAACAATTGCTGCTGCAAAAGAGATCGATATATTAAAGGATATGGCAGCAAAAGTTGAAAAAGCTGTAAACCGTCTCGGTGAAGTTGCTATGCACATGGGCATGACAGCTATGTCTCCAAAAGTGCTTGATGCTTTTGCAACTGCCCACCCGTTCCTTGATGTTACAGGCGATGTTTGCATGGCTTGGTTTGAGCTTTGGAGAGCAGTTGTTGCAGCTCCTAAAATTGCAACTGCAAAGAAAAAAGATGAGGCTTTCTATGTGGGTCAGGTCAAGACAGCAGAGTATTTCATAACATATATTCTGCCAGCCACACTTGGCAAAATGGACGCTTTGACTGCTGGTATCCCTGCTATTATGGAGATGCCTGAAGATGCGTTTATTGGGTAATATTCTCAATATATAATCTATACAGCCCTGAAATAAATTTCAGGGCTAACATAACAGAAGTCGGCTAAAGCCGACTATAATATTAATCCACTTTAGTGGACTTTGTTATCCTTTAGCCGTGCGATTTATCGCTCGGCTACTGTTTCATTAATCTCTTCAGGCAATGGCGGAAAATCCATAATAACCTCAACCTCCCCACCTCCTGTTCTAATAACCTTTGAATTTGGATACCGTTTCTGAAACACTCGAATCATCTTTCTATTTTCTGCAAGAACAGTTGCCACAAATTTGTTATAGCCATTCTTTCTGGCTATTTCTTCTAAAATTTCAAGAAGATAAGAGCCAATGCCAAGCCCATGCAGGTCCTCTTTTACTAAAAATGCAACTTCCGCAGCACTCTCTTCAGCTTCAGCATAAGAGCCAATAGCAATTATCTGTTTTCTTCTGCCTATCTGGCGAAGTCCAATTATACTCATGTTGCGGCGATAATCTACACTTGCCCACTGCTTTTGGAGCATCTCTCTTGAAAAGACTTTTCTTTTATTAAAGAATCTATAATAAATAGTATCTTCTTGAAGAGAATAGAAAAAATTTCTTGATTCAAATTCATCTGATGGCAGGAGCGGTCTAAACTCTAAATGTTTACCCATTGGAAGCATTTTTGTATATTGATAATCATCTAAGAATAGCAAATCTTGGCTTGATGGGGTCATTTGATCAGAGAAGATGTATCTCCGCTTCTTTGCCGCATCAATTAGCTCTTGTCTAAATTTTGGGTGTGCAATTTGGGCAAGCTCAATAACTCTCTGATAAATGCTTTTTCTTCTTAACTCTGCAATTCCATATTCAGTAACAACAATATCAATATCTCCTCTCGTTGTAGCAACTCCAGCCCCTTCACTTAAATGTGGAACAATTCTTGAAACTTTGCCATCTTCAGCAGTTGAAGGGATAACAATAATAGAAAATCCCCCTTTTGACATGCTACTACCACGTATAAAATCAACTTGATCGCCAATGCCGCTATAAAAAAGATAACCTTGAGAATCAGTGCATATCTGCCCTGTAAGATCAACTTCAAGTGCTGAACTTATGGAGATGAAGTTATCGTTTTTTGCTATGACATTGGGATCATTTACAAACTCAGAAGAGCGAAAATAGAACATTGGATTGTTATGAACATAATCATATAATTTATGAGACCCCATACAAAGCGAAGCAACAACCCTGCCGGGCAAATATGATTTATGACGATTATTGATAACTTTTTTCTCAAACAGGGGTAGCAATCCATCGGTAATTACTTGTGTATGAAGCCCTAAATCTTTTTTATTATCAAGATAACGGACAACCTCATTTGGGAGATGACCAAATCCAACTTGAATTGTTGCCCCATCATCTACAAGCTGATTAATATAATGACCTATACGTTCTGCAATAGCTGGGTCTTTTGCCTTTGGAAGAGCCTCAACTAAAGGCTCATTGTGAACTACAAAATAGTCAATCTCATCAACATGAACCAAACTATCTCCCCAAGTTCTTGGCATATTTTGATTAACTTGAGCAATTACAACTTCAGCAGCTTGCATACCAGCAAGAGTTATATCAACTGAGATTCCAAGGCTGCAAAATCCAAATCTATCTGGAGGGCTTACCTGAATAAGAGCAACATCAAGCCCTATTTCACGGCTCTTAAATATCTCTGGAATCTGGGATAGATATACAGGTATGTAGTCAATTTTGCCATCAAAAGCTGCTTGACGCATAGCAACACTTACAATAAAGAGTTTTAAGTTAAACCTGTTAAGAAAATCTTTATTATCAACATATTTGGCAAGAGTTGAAGAGAGCATCTGATATACAACAATATCTTGGATAGATGGATTTGCAACCATTGCTTCGATAAGTTTTTGTGGCTCTCCGCAGCCTGTGCCAATAAAGACCCTGCTACCATTGGAAATTTTTTTGACCGCTTTTTCAGGTGTAAAAAGTTTTTTAGGACAGTATTCTTGAAGGTTCATGGTTTAATTTTTCCTGTATGTTGATTGTTTTTTAAATTGACTCAAGAATTCTCTTTGCTGGAATCAGACCAGTTGCAGCAGCAGAGACAATATTGCCAGCAACACCTGGTCCATCACCCGCAACATACATACCTTTTATTGCAGTTTCAAGGTTATTATCTGTCTCAATTTGAGTTGCAAAAAATTTGATCTCTGGGGCGTATAGCAAAGTTTCGTAATTAGACACACCCGGAACAACAAGATTTAGAGTCTCAAGCCCTTCAATCAGGTTAGATAAAATCCTTTCAGGCAGAGCCATTGCAATATCTCCACAAACAACATTTGTCATAGTAGGTTCAATATAACCTTTTCTGATTCGATTCCATGTTGAGCGTCTGCCCCGTTTTAAATCTCCAAATCTTTGTAAAATAGGCTTTCCGCCACCAATAATTGCAGAGAGCCGTCCAATAGATTCGCCATAAGCCTGATTGTCTGTAACAGGCTCAGTTAATACAACCTTAGAGAGAAATGCAAAATTTGTGTTTGATGATTTTTTTCCAGTATAGGCATGACCATTTACACATACAAAATCTTTGTAGTTTTCAAGAGAGATAAAACCACCTTGATTTGTGCAAAATGTCCTGTTTATGTCGTCATATTTGGTGGTGCGGATAAAAAAGGTTGGGTCATAGATGATGTTACAGAGATCGTCTATTATATCATTGTGAACCTCAACTCTTACTCCAACCTCAATTCCACGTTGAGATACGCCGATTCCATGTTTTTGTGCTAAATTTCCTACCCAATTTGCACCAATTCTACCCGGGGCAAGTATAACATTATCTGACTGATATGTAGCTTTATTTGTAATTACACCAGTAACCTTTTTTCTCTTTGGTGTATCAGAAGAGAGTGTTTCTAATGTTATATCAAGCACCTCTTCAGATGTGTGAATCAGCATCCCTTTTGATTCGATATAGGCTGCCATATCTGCAATATATTTAGGGAGATTATCGCTGCCAAGATGTTTTTGTTTGATTAGCAATAGATCAATACCAAATCGTTTAGCATCTTTACGAATATTTTTTGCTTGTTCCATATTGGTTGGATAGACTGGACCGTCCATACCAAAACGGGTAAATATGGTCTCTGTTTCATCAATCAAAGCCTGTGCAGATGAGATTGGCATAAATTGAGTTAGATCAGTTTTGCCAAGGCGTGGAATAAAGTTGAGCTTACCATCAGAGTAGAGTCCTGCCCCACCAATACCTGAAAGTATGTTGCAAGGTTCACAACCTACACACTTTTGAAGATTATGGTTCGGGCATTTTCTGGCAAGAGGCTTTTTCCCCTTTTCAATCATAAGCACATTAAGTTTAGAGTGTTCAACAAGATGATATGCAGAAAAAAGCCCTGCTGGTCCTCCACCAACTATAATTACATCAAATTTCATATTTTTGTATCCCATCTTTATGTTTTAATTCTTTATTTGGCAAACTCATATAAAATCCACGCTATACTCTAAGCGGCATGAATTGAGCTTTATATATTTAAGTAGAGACGCACGGCCGTCCGTCTCTACAGTTTAGGATAACTCAACTTATGACCGAGAGTAGTATGTATTTAATAATAAAGACCTAACATACTTCTAATATGGCGATTTAACAAGGCGAACTGGAAGAAGATTAGTAACGGCTGCCGTTTTAGCTCCTTCATCGTAGCTCATGGCATAAGGAATGTAATCACATTGCTCACCAACACAAAAACTCCACCATGAAGATGTCCAGAACCATGATTTATTTACAGGAAAAGTATCATCGCTGCAATATACCAAAGTTCCTAATTCTTGAACGTTAGGAGTTCTCCAGCCACCATCCATAGTAAGATCAAAAGCATCATTTGGACTAAACTTAGTTGCAGTTCCATCACAAGTTTTTGAAGTATTATTCCATGTTTGACCGTAACTGCAACGCTGCCATTGAAGTTCTGTCTGAGTGTCTTTCATGACGGTTCCGTTTGTGCCCGCCACTTCCTGATATCTGCAAGCCATTGAAACAGTCCACAACTTTGCAGAGTAACCGCCTTTAAGTTCGAATGTATGTATTGCTCCCTGCTTTTCCTCTCCGTTCTTTATAGTTGAGATAGTTACATACAGCGTTTCATCATCTTTACCTGAATTGCTTGCCATGAGATAAAGGTAGTTTCCCATTTTCACATCAAGTTCATGGGTATCTCCCTTACTAATTGTTCGTTCAGGAGTCGGAATTGCGGATGTTCTTTCATACTCCTTATCAGATTTGTAGATATTAATTGTGCTGTAGTTTCCTCCTGTGAAAGATATTTTGATTTTTGCAGTCTCCTCATCTCCTGTATCACCAAGAGAGAGTGTGTCATGCTTTTCAGATATATTGGATATAGCGTGTTTCTGGAGAAATGAATCACTTGCAAATATTCCCCATGCAGCAAAATCCCTGTAACAGGATGCAAGAGTTATACTGTTATAGCCGCTTAATTTCTCCAGCGGAGCATACAACGGACTGCCTCCTGCAACATGATTAATCATATCCTTAAAATTTAGTCCTTTTTTTTCTACAAGAAACTGTATGAAAGCTGAGGCCGCGTACTCATAGCTCTGATCCAGATTCCAGCCGTTACCGTTTGCTATTTTCCCTGTTGTTGATATTGGATAACTTAGAAAGTCATATCCTGTTTTGCTATGCAAGTTATCAAACTTTTTATTTGGCCATGCTGCCCTGTTACCTGCGTATTCGGCAGCAGCTTCTATCCACCACAGATTGTCAGGTGTTTTAAAACCCACTATTCCATAATACTCTGCCTGAAGCCGGTGAAAAAGCTCATGTCCTGATGTTGCATAGCTATCAAATTTTTTAAAATCTTTAAGAACCTCTGTCGGAAAATGGATATTTTCCCATACTTTTTCATAGTTTGGATTTCCTCCAAGAGCTACCCACCATGAATCTATCTTGACTGTAATAGGATTTTTTGATGTTCCCCACAACCATCCAGGTTTTGTTATGGGATCCTTGAATTTATAGACATCAACATAGTTTTTTAATGCGGTTTCCAGAAGGTGTCCAAAATCTTGAATGAACTTTGGATAGACTGTCTGATATGATGATATAGGGTAAAGTGGACTTTTATAGGTAGTTCTAACCCATGCAGTATCCTCAAGAGTAGCATCTGCCTGTATAGCTGATTTGCTGTAAAGCAGTCGGAAGTTTCCCTCAGGAGTCACATAGACATCGTTAAGCAATTTTTCACCTGCCCATGTTACAGGTATTGTTGCCACAGCAACTCCACCGATTACAATCCATTCAATCAAGGTCAGATGGTTTGTATAAAAACTCAGGGTCTTGTTTGTGGTATCTACCTGATAAGGCAGTGGAAGCCAGAAATTCTCCTTTTCGTCCCATCTCATTGGAATAAACTGATTATCTGCGGAATATTCAGAATTGAGAAGTTCAGGGTTATATTTCACCTTGATTTCAATATAGTCGTTAAGCTGCTCCAATCCGTCAATGCTCACATCAAACGCAAATGTTTCTGCAAACGGATCGATGGAATTAGCAGGCCCGTTCTCCACTTTTGAAATTGTTAATGTTCTGGTAGTGTCCAAAATCCCAGGCGGAATAGTGATAAATATCTCGTTGTTATAGCTTATAACCTGATCTGTTGAAGATGGGCTTACAGATTTGGAAACGAGAGGCGTGGTAACAGAAGCCAATAGAGTAAACTGTACGGTATTGCTTGTCTCGCTTCCTGCTTTTATCTGGATATCACCTGATTCTGCATCTTTAGGAATAGTAATTTGAAGTATATCTTCTCCTGTTTGGATGACAGTATTCTCAGCTAACTCTTTATAATCATACAACACCGTTATTTTTGATGTTATATCTGAAATATTTTTTCCAAGTTTCAGAAACACATAAGAACCTGCGGGGCCACTTTGTGGAAAATAGTCGATTATTGAAAAAGAGGAAGAGACCGGTATAGCTCCTTTTGAAATAACCAGATTTACCTTGCTGCCAGTAACTGCATCTTCTCCGGCTTTTGGTGACTGGCTTACAACGCTGCCCTTTGGTACATTTAGGTCAAATATCTCGGTGATTGTTCCCTGGATAAATCCTGCAGCAGTTATCGTAGAGATTGCGTCAGACTTAGTTTTGCCTGAAACGTCAGGAACAACCTTTGTATTCTGATTGGGATCACTTGGATCATCAGGATTGTTGCTACTATTAACCACAAAAGAGTAAAATCCAAGCTGATAATCTCCGTTATCAATTGCCTGAAAAATATCGCCATTACTGTCAGGGGCAACAAGCCAATATGCAGCCCACGTTCCGTCAACAGGCCATGGGTCAAATGCCGTGTTTGCTGCCCCTATTGCAAATGGTGTCAAGATTTTCTTTTCCGTCTTTGTTCCAGAGACTCCAGAGGCAATGGCAGCAAGAGAACCTGATGAATATAACGAACATTTACCAGATTCATTGGCGGTATAGAAGCGACCATCAGGTAGGGAAATCAATATCCAAATATCAACTGGTTTATTGTAAGCTGGAAAATTTACAGATAACTCCATATTTCCGCTTAGAGTTGCAACACCGCCATTTTTGACGATATTTCCCATATAAACAGGGGCAGTATTAGGATTGTTATTTGCCTCAACTGTTGAAATGCCGCTTGGAGGGTTAATCCCATCAACAGATTGACCAGAATCTCCTGACCATACTTCTATTTCAGACAACCCGACATACTGAGGCCAGTTTGCATAAGCATGGTATTTGATATAACGGGCTTGATAACCACTACCTGAAAAAGAGAGTGTCCCTGAATAACTTGAGCCATCTTTTTTATATCTCTCTGTATATGTTGAGCCATCAGTTGAGGTGCTAACTAAAACTCCATAAATTTGAGCTACATACATATCTACTTTTTCAATTGTGTAAAGTTCTCCAAGATCAAGTATAAAATCCTGAACTGTTGGACTACCTTGATAGCTATACCATACGCTATCGGATAAGCCATCTACTATTAAAGATGGTTTTCCAACTTGAGAGTTGGTGCTTGCTGTAACTGTTTTACCAAGTGCAATGTTGGTTTGACTGCCAAATACTAAAGATGGCAGCAGCATTGTAAAGGCTAAATAGAGCCATATTACGAGTCTTTTTGTTTGGTTTGTTTTCATGTTGCCCCCAGTTGTTTTTAATTAACCTTTATAGTCCTTATTTATTGCGAACCTTGAGTTGAATACCCAACTTTCTCTATCGAAAGTTGGGTACCTCAGTTATTTCTATTCAGGACAAGGGATATAGATGTTGTCTACGCTATCATAATCATATATGCTTACACACTTGCCATCACCGTCCCAGTGTCTCCAAACCCCAGTTTTCCTACCATTCGTGTAATAACCTTTATAATCCACATTGCCATTCTCATGCCATGCTGTATACATGCCTTCTTTTATATCATTAAGATATGTCGTTTCCTTGTTTTTATTTCCATTATCATACCAAGTTGTCCATAGCCCATTTTTTTTGTTGTTTGTATAACTACCCTCTTCTATTTTAGTTCCATTATAACGCCAGTATGTCCATAATCCATTTTTTTCAAAGTTGTTTGTATAGTTGCCTTCCTTCCTTTTATCGCCATCTTCATAATATTCTACATAATGACCTTCTTTTATATCATTAAGATATGTCGTTTCCTTGTTTTTATTTCCATTATCATACCAAGTTGTCCATAGCCCATTTTTTTTGTCGTTTGTATAACTACCTTCTTCTTTTTTATTACCATTCTCATACCATACTGTCGAAGTTCCCTCTTTCTTGCCATTACAATAGAATAGCTGTTCAAGAAGTTGGGTTAGGTTATTTTCATCCCAGACTTGAAACAGTCCGTGACGAATACACAAACCATTATCATCAAGGTAACAGTAGTATAATGAATTGCGTCCTTCAAGTTTTTCTAATTTAGAATAATCTATTGCATTACCGTTACATACATATTCCTGAGTTTGCTCTATATGTAATGCAATAATATCGTTTGCCAAAAATTCTCCAGCCTGATTGTAGATTTTTACTTGGGGGTTGAATGTATCTCCATTATTCAAACCTGTATAAATGTGGCTTAATTTAGATCGTTCCCCTGATTGTTTTATTTCGCTGAAAGTGTTGCCGTCGCCAAAATCCCAGTCAAAGCGGTAGATACCATCAGGGGCTGCTATTGCTTCAAAATCATGTTCGAGCATATTTTGTCCGCTGCTTAGCTCATAATTGATGATTCTCTCGCCTTGGATTGTAACAGTATTGAAATAAATCTTGGCTTCAGCTTCAGCCAGTTTGTTATCTGTAGCAAAATCTTTGACGCTTCCCTTTATAGTGCATTGACTCCTGCCAGACATATAAGTGTGTGATAAACTAAGCTCCGCCTTGCCGTTAGATACCGTAATCACTTCGCTAAGACCGGAACTGTGGCTTTGATAATCACCGAAATCAAATTCAAAATATACTTTCTTTGTTGTTGACGGAATATTTTCTGCAGTAAATTGAAAGGTGTAGGGTTCATCTGCTTTGCCATTGGAAATTTCTTCAGGGGTGATCATGAATACAGTATCACTGGATTTAACTTCAATAGTCCACAACTTCGCCGTATAGCCGCCTTTTAATATAAAAGTATATTTTTTTTCAATATCCTGATTTTTTCCATCTTCGTTCTGATCGCCAATCATCTTAACGGAAACAGTAATAGTTTCATCATTGCCTCCTGAGTTGCTTGCCAAAAGAAATATAGTATATCCAATCTCAGCATTGATTTCATATTTATCTTGATTACCTATAGAATAATCAGGCACTGGAATCTCTGATAATTTTTGATTTTGATCTGCACCTGAAAACGAAAAATCAACATATATATCAACAATGCCCTCGTTGGCTCCGCTGACACTTACAGAAAACTTTCCACTTGAATCTTTCGGAACCAGTATCTCGTCATTCTGTTCTGATATTGTGTAAATACTATGTTTTTCCAGAAATGAATCGTTGTGAAAAATACCCCATGCTGCAAACTCTCTATAATATTGTGCAAGGTTAATTCCATTGTACCCATTGAGCATTTCTAAAGGAGTATATAAAGGACTGCCACTTGCAACATATTCGACCATATCCTTAAAGTTAAGCCCCTTGTTTTCAACCAAAAACTGTATAAATGCTGAAGCTGCGTATTCATATGCCGCTTCCGGTCCCCAGTTTTTTCCTCCTTCAATTTCTCCAGTTGTTGAGATTGGATAATGAAAAAAATCGGCTCCTGTTACCTCATGCATACTATCTAATTTCTTGTCTGGCCAGGCTGCTCTGTAGCCAGCATAATTAGCAGTAGCTTCAATCCACCATTTGTGGGAGCCGGCCATCATCTCAGCAAAGGAATAGTATTCTCCTTGAATCGTATGAAAAAGCTCATGTCCTATTATTCCGTAACTTGATGAACCACTTAGGAATGTATTTCCCACTAAGGCTTCAGTTGGATAATGAATATACCCAAATAGTGGATCTCTAAGTGGTTGGTACTGACGATAACGCAAATACCATGAATCTATTTTAACGTTAATGGGATTATTACCCCATATCAATCCCTTTCTTGGATCTTTAAATTTATTGGTATCAATATAACTTTTTAATGCAATTTCAAGAATATTATACATATCTTGAATGAAATAGGGATATCTTGGTTCGCCAGTTTTGCTATCTTTAATTTCATTATATGTTATTGGATATACAGGTGGTGCATAGGTAAAATTTATCCACTCTTGATTGCTCAACTTTTTCTCATCAGAAAACATGGCATTTTGTATATTTGATTTATTGTAAAAAATTCTGAAATCACCGCCATCTACAAGAATTTCTCGCATCAATTCATCTGGATAAATATCATTTAGCAATTGTTCTCCAGCCCATGTAACAGTTGTCGAAATTCCTGATGCGAATATTGCAGCACCTGCAAGACCTGTAACAGAAATAACGCACAGGTGATCAGTTGTGATATTAACCATATGATTTATCTCGTCAACATTATAGGAAAGAGGTATCCAGATTTTTAGCGAATCATCCCATCTCATGGCAAGGAGTTGTTCTGTAGCAGAATAGTCAGAGTTAAGCCTATTTGGATCATATTTAACACTGATTTCAATAAAATCGTTAAGTTGTTCCAGCCCATCAATAGTTACATCAATAGCATTGGAACCAAATGGTTCCAATAGATTTGGTGGAGCATTACTTACAGTTGAAATACTTATATTTCTAGTGGTGTCAAGAATGCCCTGAGGTATAGTTACGACTACCTCATCTTTATAACTGATAACCTGTTCAGTAGAAGATGGACTTACAGATTGGGAAATCAGAGGTGTTGTAACAGAAGATAGTATGACAAATGGTATAGTGTTACTTTCATTTTCGCCTGATTTTATATGGATATTTCCTGATTCTGCATCCTCAGGAACAATAAATTCTAAAATATCCTCACTTATTGTGATGGTATTGGCATCAACTTGTTTATGATTATAAAAAACACTTAAATTATTAGTAAAATTTGATATAGATTTGTTCAACTTTAAAA
>JADGBE010000190.1 GCA_015231615.1 Desulfamplus sp.
GATGGGCGGTTTAAAAAGGGTTTTACCGCATATTTAAATCCAATTGCCTACAAGCAAGATTTGATAAATGCTATTTTAGATGCTGTGGGCGGTAAAACTAAATTGCCATTTAACCTATCAAGTAGTAGAAACTCTTGAAAAAACATATGTTTAAAACCTCTTAAAAGTCTATGAAATTGATAAAAGAGATTTGCGTAATGAATCAAGTTCAGTTGATAAAGCAGTTTGGTTGGGTAAAAAGGATAGGTAGGTTTGATATGGCAATATCTAAGAAGATGCTACCATATTACTCTAATAAGCCAATTGCTAAAACCATGAGTATTGTCAGCTTAAGCTGTGCTGGGGCAGTATCTTTTCCTCTCTATTTTCTATTTCTATTTTTAACAGTAGAGGGTGGTTTCGGGGAGCAGGGCTTTAAAATTTTTTACCATATTATGGTGGCAGAATTTATCCAATTGACAATTATTGCCTCTTTAAAGTATCTTTTTAAAAGGGTAAGACCTATTCCTAATCTTATATCTATTTTACATGATAAAAATGAGTGCAATCTATGCTCAATCTCTTTTTTGAAGTCATATTGTATTAAGTTGTATCAGCTTCTTGGTTATTGGAATCAATACTCTTTTCCATCGCTTCACGCTTCACGCTCTTTTATGTTATCTATTATTATTTACAACGGATTTCATATCTATAATCGTGGTAGTTTAAGTAGTATCTATATCTTTTTTCCAATCTTTGCAGCTTTGACAATCTCATTTAGCCGTTTAGTTCTTCAAAAGCATTTTTTATCAGATGTGGTTATCGGGGCTTTTATTGGTATGGTATCTGCTTTTGTAACGATTAATTTTGTTTCATAAATAGAGAGGTTCTATGCAAACTGTAACCATGTTAAAAATTAATGAGAGGCTAAAAACTCTTTCAGATGAAAAACTTGTTGTTGTATTTGATTTTATATCCTACCTTGCAGATCGTGAGCTTAATAAGAGTTTACTTGATGAAGCAACTCCAGATGCCATAGAGTGTATGTATGCTTCTGAGCAAGTTTTGACTCGTGATTGGAATTTACCAGAGGAGGACGAATCATGGAAAAATTTGTGAAAGGAGATGTCGTGGTAACCCCTTTTCCTTTTTCTGATTTAAAATCCAACAAAAGACGTCCCGCCCTCATTATCGCTAACTTATATGGTGATGATGTGATTATGTGCCAGATAACGAGTAAAAATGTAAGTGATAGCTACGCAATATCACTATTAAATGAGGATTTTGAATCAGGAAACCTCCCTGTCGAAAGTAATATCAGAGCAAATAGGCTATTTACAGCAGATACTAAAATTATCATTAAAATTGCTGGCAAGATTAAAAATGAAAAATTAGACCAAGTAGTTCATAAAGTTGTTGAAATTTTAACAGTATAGAAATTATTTTTTTAAGAGTATTGAAAACAGGAGCAATTTTGGTGTCAAACAGTAGAGTAGAAATAGAATCTATGGGGTTTTACTATGAATGTTTTACTTATTGATGATGATATAAAAATTCTTAAATTGGTATCAAAACTTATACAAAATTGTGGGCATAAGGTTATTACTGCTGAAAATGGGCAAGATGGGTTGAATATTTTTCTAAATGAGACTTCAACCCTTGATATGATCATCAGTGATGTTATGATGCCATTAATGGACGGGCTTGAGCTTTTGGCAAAAGTACGCCAACACGACTCAGATATACCATTTGTCGTTACTACAGGATTTACCGATACTGAGATGGTCATAAAGGCACTGAAACAGGGTGCAACAGATTTTATAACAAAGCCATACAGCTCAAAAGAGCTTTCCGTAGCTTTAAATCGAATAGAGTCAATGCTCAACACAAAACAGTCAATTGACCACTCACTACCTTTTATTAACTCCACCTTTCAAGCCTCAATGCCAAGCAAAACAGAGCTTATTCCAGGACTTCTGGGACTGCTCCAAAGAGTTGCAAAACCCTACTGCCGCCTATATGGCATAAATATTGCCGACATTATAACTTCTCTTAGCGAAGCTATTAGCAACGCTGTTGTTCACGGCAATTTAGATATACCATCATCTATAAAACAAAATTCATGGGAAGAGTTTGAAGAGATGCTAAAAAAGAGAGAGTCAATGCCAGAGTATG
>JADGBE010000191.1 GCA_015231615.1 Desulfamplus sp.
ATATAATATCCTTGATGGAAGAGATGGATAGACTGCAAGCTGAATCTCTATCTGATATTGAAAATTATTCTGACACGATGCCTTTATATCCACAATTGAGAGCTTATCATCTATAAATTTACGCTCATTGTATGGATTCAAAATTTTAACATTAGTGATTTTGTTTCCACCTTCAAAGCCGATTACAGCATTTAGAAAGTGAATCAAAAGATTTTTATTCTTTTCTGAACCAAGAAGAGCTTTGAACACACAGTCAACTTTTGGGTCTATTTTATGCTTCATTTTTAAATTTTCTATAAGTTTATTTTTAAATTATATCTGCAAAAGTTTTTTCCATTTTTCTAAAAGTAGTTATTCCTATATATAGAAACAATATGATAATGACAATGCTCAATAAAAATCCTTCTATATAAATAGGACTCCCAACGCCTAAAATACACCATCTAAAACCATCAATAACACCTGCCATTGGATTTAAATTATAAATGAGCCTCCATTGTTCTGGAATAACATTACTACTGAAACCAACTGGTGAGATATAAAGCCCGAATTGGATAATAAATGGAATTATATAGCGGAAATCTCGATATTTTACGTTAAGTGATGTTATCCACAAACCTGGTCCTAAACTTGCCAACAGAGCCATAATAATAAAAATGGGAAGAAGCAGAATATTAAAACTTGGAATAAATTGATAGTAGATCATCATTATGATTAATATTGCAAAGCTGATAAAAAAATCTATTAAAGCGGTTACCATGGTTGATACTGGAACGATCAATCTTGGAAAATAGACTTTACTGATCAGATTTGCATTACCAATTAAACTATTAGATGCTTCACTAAGCGAATTTGAAAAAAGAGACCATGGCAGCATGGCTGCAAACACTAAAAGCGGATAAGGTGCATTGCCGTCACTTGGGAGTTTTGCTACACGCCCGAATATAATAGTAAAAACGACCATTGTAAGAAACGGGCGTAAAACTGCCCAGAGGATTCCTATTATTGTCTGTTTGTAGCGAACTGATATATCCCGCCATGCTAAAATTATAAAAAGTTCTCTATATCTCCAAAGGTCTTTCCAGTAATTTTTTTCTGTAAGACCCGGCTCAATAATCAGAGTGTTATCATTCATTTAATCTCTTGTTCCCATTCAAAACTTAAAATATTTCTCTGCACTTTTGAAAATTCAATGCCGATGATGAATATTTTATCAACAACACCAGCATATTTTTCAAAATATCTCTTTCTTTTTCTTTTTGAGTTAAGAAGTTTCTTGTTTCTTCTCGTTCAAGTCTCAGTTGTGCCAAAGCAGCATTAAATTCAGCATCAACCTGATAGAATTTCTTTTATAAGCAAAACGCTTACTTTCTTCTTCGGAAACCTTTAAGATTCTTTTCATAGTGTTCACTTTTTGTATCTGATGACCAATTACATATTTTTTACCGTGATCTGCCTCTTTAATAACTGTATCTGTATAATTTATTCTGCTTTATCTTCAGGAGGAGGATTAAGGTTATCAATATTTATTAAGCAGATTTTCTGCTTCATCAACAACTTTTCGATTTAAAGGCTGGATATTAAATGCAGTCCATCTTTCATAAAAGCCTTGTTGGATAATCAATAAACCTTCTGGATTCAACTCTTTATTTCTTAAACGCCTTTGCAAAACGCTTGTAAATTCTAATCTGGCAATATCAAGAAGATAAAGTTTTTCAGCGGCTTCAACCCATTCGATTATAGTTGCTGTACCATCTTCAGCTTGAAAAAGCTTAACTAATGCAGAAGTGTCAAAAAATAAAATCAAAACCTCTCCTCTCTCTGATTAATGATATCATCACAAAAACTTGATTTACATTTACTCATTGCGGAATGTATTTGTTCATAACTGATTGCCCATCTTTTTTTTTGAGGCAGGGGAGATGCTGGGCGTAGTTGATTGATCCATTCATTAACTATCATAAGCTCTGCTGCTGTTAAATCATTTAATGCTGAAATAGTCTGTTCTTTAATTTTCATGAAAATAACCTCGATTTTTATTATTTATGTTCCATAATATTCAAATCTTCAAAATTCACCAAATCCATAGTATCTTCTTTCATGGTCATTGCATAAATTTTGTTTTTTGTCAGATA
>JADGBE010000192.1 GCA_015231615.1 Desulfamplus sp.
TTGATACCATGCACTTTTATATTCTTCAGGGGACTTGCCATCAGTGATATATAAAAGCTGAGATTTTAAATGGTCAGAGAGGTTTTCAAAACGTTGTTTATCTATCTGTTCCTGATGCAATGCGTTCTTATATTCCTCTGGGGATTTACCATCTGTAATGTAAAGCAACTGTCCTTTTAAGTGTTCAGAGAGCTTTTCAAGCTCAGACACTCTTTGCTGATACTCTGCCATTTCTTTCATTCTGGCTTCTTTCTCTTCAAGCAGCCTATTAAACATGTTAAGACTGGTTGTGATAGGATTGAATATGTTTTCTATATCAGATGTTTTTTCCTGTTCATACCCCTGTGTAAACTGTTTCTCAAGCCGTTCTTTAATGACATTGATATTAAGCCCCTGAGCCTTTAACTGCTTAATCTGGTCGAAAAGAACATAGCCAGATTCAGTCAATAATATCTGATTACAATCACCTTTAGTATAATGAGGTTTTAGTATATCATCCATATTTTTGAAGCACTTTCGTATGAAAGAAATAGTCAGCCCAGTGTCTTTTGCTATTTTTTCTACAGTAAACATATTTTTTATCCTATATAGTAAGTGTTTAAACAGGTTGAAACTACCATCAAATATTAATATTAAAATGTAATTAAATCAAGATGATAATAGGTTTAAATATCTGATAACACATGTATGTTTTCCAAAAAAGATGTGAATATATAAAAGGAGACCCTTCTCATTGAACAAACTTGAACTTACCCATGAACTTAAAATAAAAACCAAGCTGACTGAGAAAGAAGCTGCTGAGGTTGTAAACCTTTTCTTTGAGACTATAGTTGATGCACTTGAAAATGGAGATAGAGTTGAAATAAGAGGATTGTGTTCCTTTTATGTTAAAGAATATGAATCATACATTGGAAGGAATCCAAAGACAGGTGAGCAGGTAGAGATACCAACTAAGAGGTTGCCGTTCTTTAAATGTGGGAAGGATCTCAAGGATAGGGTCAATGATAAGGGATTTCAAAAATGAAAAAAGTATTTCTGATAGCACTTTTTTTATTTGAATTTTTATATAGTGATATGATTTTTGCAGGAACTGTTTATGAGAAGGTAAATGTAGGGTTGAATAATTCAGGTTATGCTCCCTTTCATATACTGCCAGAGCAGATTGGAGATAAAGTAATAAAAGGGATTGTTATTGATTTACTCAATGAATTTCAAGGTCAATATCCTTATTATAAAATAGCCTTTAATAAGGTAGTTCCAACTGCAAGAGCAGAAATTGAACTGGATAAAGGAATTGCTGATATTACATATGATAGTCCTATATTTGTGGGTGAAAAAGCAAATAATTTTATATGGTCTGAATCCTTTGCAGAAACCAGAGATTGTGTTGTGATGTTAAAAGATAGCCAATTTCTATTTGAAAAAGCTGAAGACCTGTTTGGTAAAAAAGTAGGTAAAATAAGAGGTTATGGTTATGGGGAATATGATCAGTATTTTAAGGAAGGTAAAATAACATTTTGGAATACTGATAAAGCAATACAGTTAATAGGCATGTTAAAAATGAAAAGACTGGACTGTTTTTTGGGAAATATTCATACGACACCTTATGAAATAAAATTAAGTCAATACAGATTGGAAGACTTTTATTTTTCAGAAAAACCACTATACACATTTGAGTTAAAGTTTCAGATAAATAAGAGTAAGGTAAAACTGAAAGAAGATTTAGATCGGTTTATAATAGAAGCTAAAGCAACTGGATTATTAAAGAGGATAGAAGAGCGGTATAAATAATGACAAGCAGGCAACTCTGCAGGAAAGTATGATTTAATTATACCGCTTTCAGACCCATATAAAAATAGAAGAAAAACTAAGCTATTGTGAGATCAGAGTCGCCTAACCAGTGTCATTATTTAGGGTCAATTTTTCAACTCATATTTACTGCATACTGGCTGTATTTGGGTGTAGCAGCCAGCAATAGACTTCATACTAACTATGCAGGGTCTTGGAAGGGGTGTTATGTCAACTTTTCCAGATTACAATCTATGGGTATTTTAGACAGATTATGTAATCATCTCTTTAAATCTGGTATATTCCTTTAATGAAAAAATATAAAACCAAGTGGTTTA
>JADGBE010000193.1 GCA_015231615.1 Desulfamplus sp.
AAGATGGTCGGAATTTGAAATACCATTTGAAAAATATCAGGGTATTGAATACACTAACATTATGAAAAAATACAGAATAGTTATAGATACCAATGTTTTTATAAGTGCCTTGAGGTCAAAAAGAGGGGCTTCTTATAAAAGAGAAATTTTCTATTTGTGGAGACCCATATTAAAAGACCCGAACGATGATATGGTTCTTGAGCTTGCAGTTGAATCAGAAAGTGATTATATCCTGACCTATAACAAAAAGGATTTTCTGCAAAGTATAAGTTTTGGCATAGAAAGACTAACTCCAAAGGAATTTTTGGAAATATTGGGAGAACTGTAATGACAACATTAAGCATAAACCTTCCTGATTCTTTACATAAAAAGGCAGAAGAGCTTGCATCTAATGGGCAAATGTCAATAAATCAGCTTATTACAGCTGCACTGGCTGAAAAAATTGCAGCACTTACTACATCTTCATATATTGAAGATAGGGCAAAGCGTGGGGATAGGAAGAAATTTTTGAACGCATTGTCAAAGGTTAAAGATATTCCACCTGAAAAACATTATGAATTGTAGTGATTATTAAATGACATATAACGTGAGAACCTTATGAAGCAGATAAACATTCATGAAGCAAAAATACAATTTTCCAAACTGATTGTTTCAGTTGAAAATGGTGAAGAAATTTATGCTGGTCAGCTTCCTATACACTATACAAACATCCATGTTTTTCAAACAATCTATCTTAGATCAAAATGCCCGACATTTGAAAAACCGCTTTGCCCCTTGCCATTGTATGCCTGAACCGCGACATAAAACGCCATGCCCGCACCATCAAAAGAGACTGTTTTTTGATTGCCCATATCAATTTCGCCAATATAGTCAGCATCAGGATAGGGAGCGTAAAACAAAGTATATCCGGTTGATTCCGGTACAGACTCCCATGATATTACAACAAAATTTCCTTCCACAGTTATTGTTAACGCTGGTGTTTGAGGGAGTGAATCTGATGCTGTCACAGGATTTATGACATTAACAAGCACCTCTTTTGGCAGAGAAACATTACCGGCTTTGTCCCGTGCGTAGTAAACCTGATGATAGATTCCCTTATTGAGATATCTGTCAAATTTGCTTCTATACATCTCACCAGTTGCGTGCTCAAGTTCTACAGTTGTAGTTTCACCGGCAGGGTCAGTGACTGAACAGAAGACTCCCTTAATGTCATTTTCCGGATCAACTGCACGAGCCCAGAGGTCGTTTTTTACGGCTCCTCTAATCATCTGTGTCATGTTCACGGCTCTGATCTCAGGCCTAAGATTTCCAAGAGGCCGGTATTCGATGAACTTACCGGATGCCGCGTACCTGTCAAACTCAGTTGTCGCTCTTCCGTCACCGTCTGAATCCATCTGGGGTCGCTGGATATGTTTGTAATATCTTAAAATCTCGTAATTTGCCTCGGCAAACGAACCTTCAAGATCGTTTCCATAGTTGATGAACTGGTAGAAATAGCGTGAAAATGATGTTTCACCCAAATTACCAAGCCCTGAATATCCTCCTTCATCAAGAGGCTTGTCAGATGACGATGTGAGAACAATCCGGCCTTTGCCCGCGATTGTCTCAATCCACTTGCCTGATTGCGTGCCTTCAAGAATGATGGTGACAGGAAAGCCTTTGCTGCTTGTATCCGGTCTGTTGCTGTTAATTACTGCTTCAGCTTCATCAAGATATTGTGAAAGCTCTTCGGCTGTCAGAACTTCACTGTCATTCAGCCTGAAAACATTGTCTTTAATCTGACCAATGAGATAGAGATTCAAAGGGGTTTTGTATGGATCGTCATTAGAAATCATGGAGACTGCCCAGCGGGTAAGAGCATCATGCAGATTACTTTTATTTGCACTAACTGGTTTTACGGCACTGCCAATATTTTCCGTCCCAATTGCTAATTCTTCGGACAGTCCAAGATATTTTATCCGTTCTGCCGGAATATTTCGATTTATCAGGGTATTATAGACATAAACTCCTAAAGATTTCGAGATATCCTGAAATTCGGCACTGCCTGATTCTGAAACCACAATAATCCCCTCTCCCACCGGCTGACCAATGGGAATCACGAGTTTT
>JADGBE010000194.1 GCA_015231615.1 Desulfamplus sp.
GGACTTTTCAACGATCCGAAAGAGGGCAAACGCTGAATATTTTGACGTCCCAACTCAATCCTTTAAAAATGCTATATTAATAACAAAAATAGAATGTTGCAAGCCCCCAAAATCGATATAATGTCTAATATCTGGGGCGTTATTAACACCCCAGATTATTTGCTCTTGACAGAGGGAATTTTTGATTGTTTTGGATGGTATAAGCGGGGCTTTAAAAGTGTTGTTGCTTCTTACGGTAAAAAGTTGTCTGACACGCAAGCATCGTTATTATTTAAGATAAAACCAAAAGTATTATTTCTTGCGTGGGATTATAACTGCTATCCTGAAATGTATGACTGTTTTTTGAAACTCAAGCACATTATTGCTGATATAAGAATAGTTGAACTACCAAAATTTAAAGATGCTGATGAATGTGATAAATCCGAGTTAATAAGTGCTTTTTCAAATGCTGCAAAACCGAGTTGGTTTAAAAAAATATTAAACAAACTTTAGAAAATCGTGCATATTATTTTTAGTCAATATCTTGTTAATTTTCTCTTTTGTTTCTGCTTCCAGAGCGTCCGCTTTTTCCTGTCCCTGTTCTATAGCTAATAACTGTAAGTGCATTAACCAAGTGTCAGGTTGTATCATTCTAACAATTGGAGTCAACATTTCTTTAGGCACTTGATAAACCTCAAGAAACTCAGTGATTCTTTTAAACGGAATATTCGTTCTGCCGTTTTCTATTACAGACAAAAGATTAGAATTAGCGTATCCTAATTGTGCCATTACCTCTGATTGAGATAACTTAGCGTTTTCTCTGTAAACCCTTAATAAATGCCCCGTAGCAATCTGCATCATACTTAACCTTGAAGCCATTAAAATCCTCCTTTTTTATTACAGTTTTTGTGTTGAATTTTTATTAAAATCAATAAGTTATTCTCTATATAGTTGTATAACTTATCTACCCAATACCACCTTAAATCTGTAGCGTCAAGAGAAATGTTTGTCATGTAAAGTTAATTTTTTATCATAAAAAAATAATCCTTTACTTTATTGTTGGAATGATATATATTCATCTTAACAATTAGATTGGCGGATTAAAATGCAACAACATAATAAGGGGTAAAGACAATGTTTGAGAAATTAGCAAAAGCGATGGCGGGAAGAAAAATCAAAGTTGTTATGGCGGGTTCAGAAGCCATGACAAATGGGAAAACAATAACGCTCCCAGCAATTTCTGATGAGTTTATCGGCAGAGATGAAGTTCTTAATAGAGTTCTTCATGGTTATACAGACCATGAAGTAGGACATTGCAAATATTCAGATTTTAAGGCGTTTTTTGGTTTATCTTCTGCTACATTTAAGTTAGTCAATACGCTTGAGGACATCAGGATTGAACGTAAAATGATAGCTGAATACCCTGGAGCAAGACAAAACATACAACTGATAGCGTTTATGGATATAAACTTGACAAGACAAACCCTCTGCATTGGTTATTTGCTGAGGGCAAGAAAGCCAACAAAATCGAAACTCCTGATAGTTATCAAACAGAAATTGAAAATATGTTTGGTAAAAACGTGATAAATAAGGTGTTTGGGTGCAAAAACACACAAGAGATTGTAGAGCTTGTAAAAAGCCTTTTAGAATATGTAAAAAAACCTAAATATGATGAGACTTCTGAGACAGACGAAAAGGGTGTTTCAGAAGACACCAAAACCGACACTAAGGAATGAAAATTTAATAACATCCCAAAGTTGATGATTGCGAAGGCACAGCGGAATAATTCCATTTTGGCAAAAAGTCGTGAAATTTGATTGTCATATTTTCCTTAAATCCTTCAGTAACTTTTCGTCCTTTGTTAAAAGTTTCTGATTCTAATGTTTTTTGTGGTTAGCCCACGTTACCTGACATAGAGGTTGAAATTAGCAAATTATGCAACCAATTTTGATGGTAAACAAACCCGTTCAATTTGTGAGCCGGAGAGGAATAAGAGTTACTTACTTCGGCACGTGGGCAATAATGTCCAAAGTTGTGCAGCAATGCCCATGCACGTATGGAACGTTCCGCTGATGCCCAGTGTCCGTGAAAGAATCGGGAGCTGTCAAGCCAGCGAGACATA
>JADGBE010000195.1 GCA_015231615.1 Desulfamplus sp.
TTTTGATGAAGTATAGCCAAATTCTCTGTCCTGTTACTTCCTGACTCATTTTTTTGTTTACAATGATGAATATGTGATGGTTTTTTTTTAAAATTAAACAGCCAATTTAGAAGATCAGTGACTGCACTATCTCCATCTTGAGTAACTCTGAGCAATCCGCTGTTGGATAGAATATCCTTGATTGAATATGCCAGACTCTGGAAAGCAGATGCCACGACAATAGTTGGAAGCACAAAGGGGAGTGTGGCTAATGTCATGACTATTTTTTTACCTTTGAAATCAAAGGTTCCCATGACCCATGCACATGGCAATGCCACAATCAGCGTCAAAATGGTTGAAACAGAAGCCTGCCAGAATGTAAACCAGATAATACCAGCCATACGAGAAGATTGAAGTATCTTAAGCAGACTCAAAAATGAAAAAGAAGTCTGGTCAAAAAAACTTTTTATAAAAATTCCGGCAAGTGGATAAAAGTAGAAAACAGATAAAAAAAGAACGGGAATTCCCCCTACCGCAAGTGGAACAATCCTTAACATCACAATATCAACTCTGTCCACTTTTCAATCCATATTTCTCTTTTTTCGCTGATTTGATCATATGGCAATGTAGCAGGCAGAGCAGTAATTGTTGAATGTTTTTGAAACACTTCAGGAAGTTTGGCATTACGATTTGCTGGAAATACAAACATCTGAAGAGGGATATCTTCCTGAAAAGTCTCTGAAAGAAAAAAATCTATCAGCTTTTGTGCAAGCACTACATTAGCAGAACCTTTTAGAATACCTGCAAATTCAATCTGCCTGAATGCAGACCCGTTTTCTGTAACAACACCGGTCGGAGCTTCAATGGCAATCTCTTTGATCGAAGCATCTTTTCCTTTTTCAGATAGGTATTTATCTTTAGCAAAGTGAACTTCAGCCGCAGGGCTTGAGGCATAACTTACAACAATCGGGCGATCACCATCTGATGCAGCCGAAAATTTGCCCCAATATGCCTCTTTCCAGCCATTTGTTATAAACATATCGTTATTTTTAAGTTTTTTCCAGAACTCAAAGGCACCAGATTCTCCAAACCTACTTACTGTTGTAAGCAAAAAAGCAAGACCTGGAGAGGATGTAGCAGGATTTTGAATAACAAGAAGCCCCTTATACTCCGGCTTAATAAGATCCTCCAACATGGTAGGCGGCAATAAATTGTGATCTGCAAACCATTTTTTATCGTAGTTAAGGCAAACATCACCAAAATCAACTGGAAGCAGCCTGTTTTCAGAATCAAGTTTCAAAGTATCATCCACATCTTTAAGATTTGGAGAGGAGTAAGGAAGAAATATATCTGCCTTGACAGCCCTGCTTAAGAAAGTATTGTCAACACCATAAAATATATCAGCAAGCGGATTGTTTTTTGAAAGTATTGCCTTGTTTAATGCCTCTCCGGCATCGCCAGCCTTTAAAAAAATAATCTTTGCATTGTTCTGTTTTTCAAATACTGTAACAACCTGCTCGCTTACACTGAAGCTGTCATGAGTCATAACCGTGATCTTTTTTACAACAGATTGGTCAGAATTATTACTCTGTTGTTCCAAAATTAGTGAACTTTGTTTTTCCTGTTTTGTCTCCTGACAAATCGCAGAAGATGCAACAACAATTGTTAAAAGAGAAGCTATAATCAGATAACCCATTTTTTTCATAAAATGTACTCCTTAAAACTATACTATTTTTAATGGTCATTGTTGGATTTTATCCACCTTAAAACACTTTATCCACCTTAAAAAACTTTGTCCGCCTAAAACACTTGTCCGCCTTAAAACACTTTGTCCGCCTTAAAACACAAGGGGTTCACGGCAATGTTAACAATTTACCATGAAAATAGATTCTGATTTCTGATTTTCATGGTAAGGAGTAGCCACATAACGGCCACGAAGGTTTCATTCTACAAATAAAAAACCACCCTCTCATACAAGTATAATTATAACAAATAGAGGGTGGCTTTAATTTTTTTTATCATTCCCTACGTCGGCATTATCCGTATCAGGTTAAGCGGTCGGGATAGAATCCCCTCTCAGCAAACAGTTTGGCTC
>JADGBE010000196.1 GCA_015231615.1 Desulfamplus sp.
AACAGGCGTTAACTCTTCAAAAACAGGCATTGAAATGGATAGACATTGCTGAGCAGCATCGTAACTACGGATATCTTGCCCAGATATATACGGCAATGGGGGCTTTTGACAAGGCAGAGGAGTCTCTTGAACATGCCAGGGAACTGATTGACAGGATTCAGGATATCTCAACAAAAACAAAGCAACTTGATTTTTACCACTGGATTGAATCAGAATATCTCTACAGAAGAGTTGCCTGCCTTAAACGCAAGCCAGGTAAATATCACGACAGATTCAGCTCTCTTTGCAGACAATACGAGAATATTACACATTTTTCTCATGGATTGACTAATAAATTCTGCGGCTTGGGAATGATAATATTCAAGGAACCGGAGGCGGGATTACAGCTTCTAAACAAGGCTGAAGACTATTTTGATGCACAGATTGACCCGATGATGGCACTTCTTGGAGTTACGGTTCGTATTGAGAAAGTATTCGCATGGTGTGATGTGAAATCCCCATTCAATCAAAATATAGTAGATGAAATTGAAAAGGTTATCAATGCTCTCTCTGTCCAGAAAAATATCAGAGAGTTTTTTTATAAGGATATTAAAATTTTGCAAAAATCTCTGTCAGGCAGACGTGAATCTTTGAGGGATTGCTATCCGGCTTCCGGCGAAATATCTGAAGCGTGGCAGCCTGTTCTTAAAATATTACATGCCATTAACCACAGGATTCCATACTGATGTAAATTTGAATATTTCTGAATCACGGATTAACCTGATTGCACTGATTTCACTGATGTTTTTGTGGTTGTCTGAATCAGGATGGCAGGATTAAAGGATGCCTTGGATAAAAACATCCTGCCTTATCCTTTAATCCTGGAAATCCTGATTCGGATAATTGGCAGAGTCTCAATCCCCTCTAATCGGGGCGGTGTTTCTGGCACTTAATATCTATGTCAACACTTTGAATCAACATATTTTTGGAGAACATCATTGATTTCAGATTGCCAATCTTTACCGTGAGACTTGAAGAAATCTACAATTTCACCATTTAGCCTGATGGTGAGTCGTTTTTGAGGATTGTTTTCTATTGGACACCCTTTTTTAGGTAATAATGACAATAGTTCTTTTGGCAAGACTTCCGATGCTGGACGCATATGCTTAAAATCTTCGGAAGTCAACTCACGGACTTCACCGTCATTGTCGTTCAATGGTTGCCTGCTCATATCTTTTTATCTCCCGTGTGTTTGCTTTTCTAAAACTAATGACTCTTATTCCGCCATGAACAGGCGTGAAGCAGAGAATGTGTAATCTCCCATTAAGAGAGGCTACAGCAACAAATCTTGGTTCAGGGTAGTCTTTACGAACGTCCTCGATGATCTGTGCGGTATTCCAGTCCAAGTCTGTAGCCTGCTCAAAAGAGAGACTGCGGTTATTAATGTTCCACTGGTTTTTGTCTGGGTCATATTCAATTTTCATAACAAAAATGTAGTGATTATTTGGATTTATTTCAAGATTAAATTTTTTAACAATCTCAATCCCCTCTAATCGGGGCAGTGTTTCTGACTCAAAGAGGCCATAGAAATGTGGCTTCGGAAAAATAAGTCTCAATCCCCTCTAATCGGGGCAATTTTACCACCAGGTTTGAATTTGTAGCGAGGGTTTATATTTGGCGATTGTCAGATAAATATTGTCTCCACTGATGATAATACACTCTTCTTGTAAAGCAGTAGATGCAAGCATAATGTCTATGTTGTGTTTTTTTATATTATTTCGGCTTATTTGTTCTCTATTTTTCAAGAGACTTTTCACTTCACCATAAATACGTGCTATTTCTGTATTGAGAGATAAAATATTAAAGAATGAATTATATTGTATATTATCAATTGTATTACGTATTTGGCTCTTCTTTACAGGCTCAGTGGTGTTTGCAAAGCTGTATTCAAACTCAAATAAAGACAAGATGGAGATACATACTAAGTCGTCATTCTGTAAACTCTCTAATTGTGCTGTTATTGGTGAGTTTTCTGGTCTTTGATCGTCATATAAAAACGCAATAGCATCAGTATCT
>JADGBE010000197.1 GCA_015231615.1 Desulfamplus sp.
TACAAAAATAGAACAGATTTATATAGAAAAAGAATTAGAACCTATTATAGAAGAAGAGATTCGGAAAATGAGAGAAAAATTGGGATATAAAATCAACTGATAAATTTCTGCATTTAACCGATTAATTATCATGAGTAAACCTCCGGCAGAGCCGGAGGTTTACTCATGATAATTAAAGAGATGTCGCAAGAGACAGACAGGAAATTTCAGGAGACAGAGCGTCTGATGAAGCAGCAATCACAAGAGACAGACAGGAAGTTTCAGGAAACAGACAGAAAATTTAAAGAGACAGATAAACAAATCGGGAAGCTGGGCAACCGTCTTGGTGAATTTATAGAGGAGATGGTAAGACCAGGGGCTGTCAGGTTATTCAGGGAACGTGGAATCAATGTTCATGTGGTTTCAAGAAATGTTACTGCAGAACGTGATGGTGAAGCAACAGAGATTGATTTACTTGTAGTCAATGACGGTGAGATGATAGCTGTTGAGTGCAAAAGTTCTCTGTCCATTGATGATGTGAACGAGCATCTTGAGAGGCTTGGCAAGGTAAAAAGGTTGTTTCCGCATTATCGTGATATGAAGGTAATGGGGGCAGTTGCAGCAATGGTGATTCCTGAAAATGTTGGAAAGTATGCTTATAAAAAGGGTTTTTTTGTGCTGTGCCAGAGCGGGGATAATATGGTTATTTTGAATGATGAGAAGTTTGAGCCAAAGGTGTGGTAGGTTGTCTGAATCAGCAGAGAATTGGGAACATTAGATAATGTCTGTTCCCTTTTTTGCTTTTGGGGCGGTTGTGTTTAATTGTCTGAATCACTGATTGCCACTGATTAAGGGATTTCACGGATAAGTAATCAGTGGAATTGGTGTAATCAGGGTAATCGGTGATTCAGAAAGAGGGCTGAGGTGAGGCTTGTTTCCGTTTTTTTTTGCTCTTGACTGGCTGGGTGGGGTTGGTTATTCTACTGAATATTAATTGCAGCAATTTTTATTTTAGCTAAATTATTTTTGATGGAAATATTTATGATTGACTGGACACAAATAACAGGTTTTGACTGGGATGCAGGCAATTCTTATAAAAATGTTGACAAACATAAGGTTGGTCAGGCTGAATCCGAGCAGGTCTTTTTTAATCAGCCGCTGTTAGTTTTGAGGGAAATTGGGGACAGGTAGATAATGCATAACAAATGATTGACGATATAATACATTGATGATAAGGGGGGAATTGGGGACAGGTAGATAATGCGTGTTCCCTTTTTTGCTTTTTGGGGGGTGGTTGTTTCTAATTGTCTGAATCACTGATTGCCACGGATTAAGGGATTTCACGGATAAGTAATCAGTGGAATTGGTGTAATCAGGGTAATCGGTGATTCAGAAATGAGAAATGTAAAAGAGAGGAGATGTTTTCAATTTATGACATGGTCAAACAATCTACAATCTGCACAATCTTTTGCCCAAAAAGGTGATTTCAACCAATTTCTTGCCTTATGCCAGCAGATTGTTGACTCTTGCCCTTCTGATGCTGAAGCGGTTTTAAGTGTTGGTGTTTTACTTCTCAATTTTGGCTTTCTTACTGGAGCAAAAAGTTGCTTTTTACGTGTTTGTTCTCTTCTTCCTTCTGACCCACGCCCAATTGTAAACTTTGCCAATCTTGCCCGTGATGCTGGAGAGCATTCTGAATCACGCAGGCTCTACTCCATTCTTCTTCAACACTTTCCTGATAACCCAATTATTAGACGCAATCTCTTAACAAGCCTTGAATATGATCCTTCTGTTTCTGACAAGG
The DNA here is from genome assembly GCA_015231615.1 of Desulfamplus sp. GTDB lineage: Bacteria > Desulfobacterota > Desulfobacteria > Desulfobacterales > Desulfobacteraceae > Desulfamplus. Next base: position 1,784 of record JADGBE010000197.1, read on the forward strand.
AGCGGTTAGATTATGCCAAAGCATGGGGGAAATGGGCAATTGCAAAAGCTGGGGGATTGAAAACCCGTCCACAACTTAGACCTTTGAATAATCGTCAATTGCGGGTTGGGTATGTTTCTGCTGATTTTTGTCAGCACACAGTCGGGCTTTTTGTTAAAGATATTTTAGCTTCCCATAATCCTGAAAAAATAACTGCATTTGCTTATAATGCTGGATCGGTAAAAGATTGGGTAACAGATGCGATTTGCAAGGTTTGTCAGTTTCGT
>JADGBE010000198.1 GCA_015231615.1 Desulfamplus sp.
TCAATCATTTGTTATGCATTATCTACCTGTCCCCAATTCCCCCTCGTTCACATTTCTGAACCACCGATTAACCTGATTACACCAATTCCTTTGATTACTTATCCGTGAAATCCCCTAATCAGTGGCAATCCGTGATTCAGACAATTATCTACCTGTCCCCAATTCCCCCCCCAATTTTTTAATACCACCAGAATAACCAACCCCACCTACCCAGTCAAGAGCAAAAAACAACCACCCCATTTCTGAATCACCGATTACCCTGATTACACCAATTCCTTTGATTACTTATCCGTGAAATCCCTTAATCAGTGGCAATCAGTGGCAATCCGTGATTCAGACAATTAAAAACGACCGCCCCCAAAAAGCAAAAAAGGGAACAGGCATTATCTACCTGTCCCCAATTCCCTCTCTGTGGTGCTCGGGAAGATCCACCGCCATACTTGCAATTTCCGGCGTAATAGGTATGAGCAGAATATTCGATCCTTGTAACGCTTTTTCAAACCAGAGAGTCCGAACGTAGGGCAGTTCAATACGATTATGGCGATCCAGCCAAGAGACCTCAAAGCAGCTAATGGCGGAAACTGCAACGGTTTCGGCAGCCTCAATCAGCTCTTTACGCCGAGTGCCAAGCATGGTGGCGTCTCCGTTCACCCACCAGAGCCATATGTGTGTATCCAGTATAATCACTTGGGCAAATTCCAGTCAGACTCTGCTGCACAACTGATAATATCACCCAATATGCGAGTTTTTCCAGCAATATCAGGGTGTGGTATTCGATGCGGTGCACTGCCCTGCATTTCCATCGTGCCAACCCGAGCCGATACTTTCCCTTTTTTGATCCGCAGGTATTCTGCGAAATCAAGCAATTCCCGCTGTGCTGGCACGGGTAGCTGCTTGCTTACTTCATATATTAATTCTGCCTGACCCATGGGATCACCTCATTGCTCTATATCTATCTCCCCAAAAAATCCGTCATGGAGATTATTTAAACGGATATTTTCTTTTTCCACTCATCTTTTCAAACTTTAAACTCATTTTGAAGTTCCGTCAATGTATATCGAAACAGCTTAATTCAACTCTCCTTTAAAAGATTATTAATACCACCAGAATAACCAACCCCAACCAGCCAGTCAAGGCAAAAAACGCACACAAGCCTCACCTCGCCCGCCTCCGTTAACTTATCACCGCATTCAGAATCAGGATACCCAAGATAAAAGGATAAAACAGGATAAACCAATCCTGAAAAAATCCTTACATCCTGCCTATCCTGATTCAGACAACACACCCACCCCCCAAAAAGCAAAAAAGGGAACAGGCATTATCTACCTATCCCCAATTCTTCCCAATTTCCCTGTTTGAACCTATGCGGCTTCTTTCTCTCTCATTACTATATACCCATTAGCTTTAAGAACATCTTGGAGAGCAAGATGGATTACATCCTGATTTCCATCTCTCAATGCTTCCATCAGATAACTTAGAGCATATTGAGGGTCTTTTAACTTTTCAATTAACCAATCTTCGTGACTAACAGATTTCATGTTCACCTCTTTTTATAGTCTGCCCAATAAAGTTTAGCTGTTTTGGTATCTTGTTTTTGAGTTCGTTTGTCTCCGCCGCAAAGCAAAATAACAATATTATCTCCCTCATTAGCAAAATAGACTCTATAGCCTGGTCCATAATCAACTTTAAGCTCATGAACACCTTCAGCAATACAATTTGTGTTACCTAACAACCCTAAACGCAGCCTGTTAAGACGGATATTTATTCTATTCTGAGCATCCATATCTTTTAGAGAATTTATCCATTCCTGAAACGGAATTTTACCATCTTCTGTAATATAGTGTCGTATTTCTTTAGGTTTTGCTTCCATAATAATAGAAATATTATCATCAATGTATTATATCGTCAATCATTTGTTATGCATTATCTACCTGTCCCCAATTCCCCAATTCCCCTCGTTCACATTTCTGAACCACCGATTAACCTGATTACACCAATTCCTTTGATTACTTATCCGTGAAATCCCCTAATC
>JADGBE010000199.1 GCA_015231615.1 Desulfamplus sp.
TGAGCCAAATTCTTGAATGTTCAAAGCAAAGTGTTTTACGCATGGTTGATGACATTACCAGAGTCTATGATGTGGTTATCCAAGAGGAGATAGCATCAGACAGAAAGAAATATTTTTGGTTGGAAAAGCAAAATAAACGGCTGCCAGCTTTGAATTTGTCAACATCAGAGTATAACCTTTTAAAGATGTGTCATGCGTTTGCTGAACATCTAATGGGTGAACAGCTATTTGAAGAGGCATCAAGAGCATTAGATAAAAATAGGGCGTTGCTTGCTGACAACGCATCTGGCTCATCACGCCATTTTGCAACTATAATTCCAGGGACAATTGACTACACCCACCACAAAGAGATTATCTCAACTCTTATAACAGCAATGGAAAATAGCCTTATTTGCAAGATTAGCTATAAAAAGGTCTTTGCAGCCAAAAGCTCAACCTTTTACATCAAGCCGTTAAAGCTATTTTCCAATAAAGAGACCCTGTATCTTCATGCAAGAATAGCACCAAATCCAGCTAAGAGATTAAAAACATTTAAAATGTCTAAAGTAAATTATGACCCTCTGCTTGCTATCCATAGATTTGACAAGGTTGATTTGACAGAGATACCATTTGAGTTTCCAAGAGATTATGACTTTGAAACCATCTTTAATGAGAATTTTGGAGTAATGAAAGAGGAGACCTTTGAGGTTAAAGCTGAGTTTACAGGCTTTGCATCTGTTTATGTTGCTGAAAGGATTTGGAGTGATAACCAAACAATAATTAAAACAACCAAGACGGTTGATAATCAAGAAGTTAATGCTATTGAACTTACATTTACAGCCTCGTCAGTTCCAGAAACTATTGCATGGCTTTTATCATTTGGCAGTGAGGCAAAGGTTCTTGAACCAGATTGGCTTGTGGATGAGATGATAGACCAGATAAAGAATATGGCAAGTCAATATTAAAGTTAAAATTAAATCAAAACCAACACCCCCTCCTTGTCCTCTAAACTACATTTTAAAAAAAATCAAAAAAACATCATTGTCGTTACGCCTAATGGAATACCTCTCTTTTATTATGGCTCATAACTGCACTATTTAACGGTGTTGGGGTTTTAGATAGCGTTATTTAATTATTCAAAAGTGGTTTATTAACTTTATACAACAGGAGGTCTTATATGAAAAAAGAGCAGAAGAGCCGAGTTAATTTAAAAAATGGGGATTCCAATAAATCAGATAGAGCGGGTGTCAATGTTAAGCTAATCTCAGAAGACCCAACTTACGGATACTCTGAAAAGAATCCAATCAGGGTTGGGGGCAGGGACGAGTATGAGGGGCCAAAAGCAGAGCGTGCTTATCTTGACTCTCTTGTTGATTCAACTGGCAAGTCAGTGAAGTATCAACGACTTGGCAGCAGGCTTGTTAATGGCGAAGATAAACCATTAGATCATTACGAGATTACATTGAGCAACAAAGATAAGTTTGAGTTGTGGATTGATATGTATAAATTCGATAACAAGCCAGAGGATCAGCCAGCACCTGTTGGATTATTACGGTTCCCGATTTATTCAATAACATAGCCACAATGCTCAAATCAGTCTATTAATCTGTCAATGGGCAGTTATTGAATAAGAGTGTAACTCTTGCATTTTATAACAACCCTGCTGGTCTTATCGTTTGGAAATTTAAATAGATAAGCGATAGCACCGCACAGACTACAAGCCCGATAACCCTTTCTGCTGATTACAAAATTTCTTTTTCTGAGTTTATTTATCAAAATCAAACTATATCCTATCCAGTTGTGCTTGAGCCGTATGCCAATACAGCAGACCCTTTTTTGTCAATGGACAACAGAATTGATCCATTTTCGGACATTAAAAGTGATCCACTTTTTGAGTTTTTAGAATGTAATCAAAGTATAAAATTACAAATTTAGCTTTGCTTGCAGTCGATAGCTTTCTCCTCCAAGCATAAAAATATTTGAGTGATGAATTATACGGTCAACAATAGGGAGAGCGACATTATCATCAACAAAAAATTCAGCCCAACGTGT
>JADGBE010000019.1 GCA_015231615.1 Desulfamplus sp.
CAGGCTTCTAAAGATGTGTTAAATTATGGTGTAGGAAAATCGGTTGATGATGGGCTAAAATATGTTGCTTCAATTAGTAGCAACATTATTCCATCTAACGATCTGATGGAGGCGATTACCGCCTTTGCTCAAAAGAGAAAGCCTGTTTTTTCAGGTAATTAAGATCATCCATTAGTTATGAGTAATTTCTGGCGTTATCAAATTCGAATTGCTAAATTATGGACAAATTACGATATGACAATAAATAAAGAAGAGCTTAAAATCTATCTTCAACCCACATATTTCATGGATTACGATACATCTGAAGTTGCAAAGTTTGCTGAAGATAGATGCAAAAATAGCGACAATGACCAGCAGAAGGCGGTAAAACTCTACTATGCGGTCAGGGACGCAATTCGCTATGACCCTTACGATTTTAAACATGATAAAGAAAATTTTAAAGCAAGCTCAACACTTAAAAAGATGTCAGGATATTGCGTCTCAAAAGCTGTTTTGCTTGCTGCTGTTGCACGCTCTCAAGGAATTTACACAAGACTTGGCTTTGCTGATGTGAAAAATCATCTTTCAACAAGCCGTTTAAGAACATTAATGAAAACCGATGTTTTCATGTATCATGGATATGTTGAGTTTTTGTTAAATGATAAATGGGTTAAGGCAACACCCGCGTTTAATTTGACTCTATGCACTAATTTTAACGTAAAGCCTTTAGAATTTGATGGGGTCAATGACTCGCTTTTCCATGAGTTTGATACTAAAGGTAATCGACACATGCAATATTTGAAAGACCATGGGCATTTTTCCGATCTCCCATTTGATGATATTTTTGAGGCATGTCTGCCAGTTTATCCACATTTTTTTGAAGCATTAAGTGGAGTAAATTCATCAATTAAAGTTAGAGAAGGAGTGGCTTCACAATTAGGAGATTTTCATAAAGAGGCTGCTGAGGAGAATAGGTAGGTAGGATTTACATCTTTCAGCCAATGTTCTTTTAAGCCCATTAGCTGAAAGATTTTATAATAACAAAATTTATCTTCTACGTTTGCTTCTAATATGCTCTTTAATCCAGTGTAAATCTCTTAAGAGGTCTTCTGATTTATCAACCAACTCTGCATTATCAACTGGTTTTTCCATGTAGTCATCTGCTCCAACATCCATTATTGCATTCATGTTCTCTTTAGAGGCATGACCAGTTAGTATCAATATTTTGATATGTGATGTGGAATCATTATTTTTCAAAAATTTACATGCTTCAAATCCGTCCATGTGAGGCATCATAAGATCAAGAATAATCAAATCTGGATTAAACTGTTTAGCCTTTACACCAGCCTCAAAACCATCTTTTGCTATATCTACTTCAAATGTCTCTTCAATAAATAGTTTCTCAAGTCCTTTTACAACTAACTCATTGTCATCAACAATCAAAACTCTTGCAGGTGCATCAATCTGTCTTATCATCATCTTCATGCCTTGAGCTTTCAGAGATTTTTCAAGATCAGATTTAATTATTCTATGATGTCCCCCTGGAGTTACGAAGGAGTTAATTTTACCAGCTTTAACCCAACGCCACATACTCATTCGTGTTACACCACAATATTTTGCTGCTTGAGGAATTGTTAGAATATCAGGATTTTTACTCATTTTACTGCTCCTTTGTTTTTTTATTAGTGGTTCAATAGATAATTGATAATTCACTGTTTAATTAGTATTAAGAACGACCTTTTACCATAAATATTAACATACATAAAAAAAATTTTTATGTGAGTTTGAATTGTTATATATTCCACCTTTATCTTGCTAAATCATATACAATGAAGGCTAAATATCTACAATTTTATATGATATTATTTTTACTCATTTTTGTTCGAGTATAAAACAAGTACATTCATAACATCACTGTGTAAAAAATAGCAAAAGATAAATGTAAAAGCAATAGCAAACATAACATTTTTTTTATTAAGTTGATTTTTTTTCAAAAAAACTCTGATTCTTCAGATACACATAGACTTAAAGGTGTTTATAAGTCCATTTGTTGAACTATCATGGGTTGGATTATTATGAGTTGGGCAGAGATCGTTTAGCCCATTATTGATTGGAATATTATTTGTTGAATTGTGAAGATGAGAATTCTCATTAGATGTTAGCAATTCATCTTTTTCTAATTCTGAAAGAATCTTTGTGGCAAGCTCTTTTCCAAGCTCAACGCCCCACTGATCAAAGCTAAAAATATTCCAGATAACTCCTTGAACAAATATTTTATGCTCATACATGGCAATAAGGCTTCCAAGTGTTCTTGGAGTTAGCTTTTTAAACAAGATTGAATTTGTCGGTTTGTTTCCATCAAATACTTTGTGAGGTGCAACTTTATTAATTTCATCATCGCTTTTACCTTTAAACCTCATCTCTTGAATAACTTTCCCAATATCTTTGCCATTTAAAAGAGCCTCTGTCTGGGCAAAAAAATTTGATAAAAGAATTTTATGATGGTTGCCTACAGGATTATGGCTAATTGCTGGGGCAAGAAAATCTGCTGGAATAATTTGGTTACCCTGATGAATAAGTTGATAAAATGCGTGCTGTCCGTTTGTGCCTTGTTCTCCCCACATAACAGGACCTGTAGCATAACTAATTTTTTTACCTTCTCTATCAACTGATTTACCGTTACTCTCCATGTTTCCTTGTTGAAAATAGGCTGGGAATCTGTGCATATATTGATCATAAGGTAGAATTACCTCTGTTTTTGCTCCAAAAAAATTGATATACCAAATACCAATTAATCCAAGAATTACAGGAATATTTTTATCAAATTGGGTGGTTCTAAAATGGGTATCCATCTCATTTGCACCGCTAAGAAGCTCTTTGAAGTTATGAAAACCAATTGCACAAGCAATTGAAAGCCCTATAGCTGACCAGAGAGAATATCGACCACCTACCCAGTCCCAAAATTCAAACATATTTTCAGGAGAAATCCCAAATTTTTCAACAGCATCTATATTTGTGGAGATAGCCGCAAAGTGGTATTTAATATGTTTATGATCACCACCTGCATAATCAAGAAACCATCTTCTTGCCGTATTGGCATTTGTCATAGTTTCAAGAGTTGTAAAAGTTTTGGAGGCGATAAGAAAAAGCGTTGTCTCAGGATCGACCTTGCGTAGCGTCTCAATAATGTGCGTTCCATCTACATTGGAGACAAAATAAATAGATAACTCTCTACTAATATATGGTTTTAGGCACTCTGTAACCATGAGCGGTCCTAAATCTGATCCACCAATTCCAATATTTACAATGCTTTTGATTGGTTTGCCTGTGTAGCCTTTCCACTCTCCTGATCTAACCTTTTCTGAGAAATTCTCCATCTGATTAAGAACTCTGTTCACATCAGCCATTACATCTCTTCCCTCAAATATTATCGGGGTATTAGAGATGTTTCTAAGTGCAATATGAAGAACAGCCCTATTCTCTGTCCCATTTATCTTTTCTCCTGAATACATTTTATTGATAGCATCATTAAGATCAACTTCAACTGCTAATTGTCGTAAAAGCGTAAGCGTCTCGTCTGTGATAATATTTTTTGAAAAATCGACCAAAATATCATTCCATCTTATCGAAAAATTTTCAAAACGATTTGGCTCTTTTGCAAAAAGCTCTTTCATCTTAACATTTTTCATAATGTGATAATGTTCTGTAAGCCTTTTCCAGCTTTTGGTCTCTGTTGGATTGATAGCCTTAAGCATAATCATCTCCCTTTAATTATATTGCCTGTTTGATAAAATCATATTGATTGTTTTATAAGTTAATTAGATTCATGTTTATGAAGAGTTTTGCGGCTTCTAAAGGTATTGTCAAGCGATCTTGAGTAGATAAGACAATTAGCTTGATATGGTTAAATGAGTAAAAATAGGGCGGGAAATAATGAACATAGCCCTCCCTTTTCAGGTGAGGGCTATAAGATAGATGGTAGCAAAAAAGGCTACTATTCTTGAATCTCCTCAGTCATAGCCATTATCAAAGCTCCTTTAGCAGTTGTATTTAAAGGGTCTTCTGCAAGATGGACAGATGAAATATCAACTGGAAGACGAACTTGCGACAGAGATTTTTGAAATTTCTCTGTAAATCCTTCAGGCATTGCAGTGCCTCCGCTTAAGACAATAGGGATAGGTTTTGAAATCATTGGAATTTGATTAGAAGCGGATAAGAGACGTTCCATACTTTTTTGGAGTTTCTGGATAAGTTCGTTATAAAAGATGTTAAGGGCCGTTGTTAAACGATCTTTGGGTTTGGCAACTAATGAGAACTCTCTCTCTTTGATCAATTTTACCTTAGTTGCTGGGATTCCTACAACTGCACCTGCGGAACTGTCAATATAATCTCCACCTATCTGAATGCTATAGGTAAGAACAGGAAAAGATAAATATGAAAAACATACATTGCACATTCCACCACCAATACTGATTCCAATACCTGTGTAGTCATGTTGAGCAAGCTCAGAGAGAACAACTGCCATACCTTCGTTAATAGATATTGGAGTAAACCCCATTCTACTTATAAACATCTTTATGATCGACTCATGGTATGTTACAGAACCAAAACCATCAATTGGCTCACCCGGAATCCCAAAACATAGGATTTCGCCAAGTCTTTTGGGTTTTTGAATCAGAGATAATATAATTGCCTGAATAACAGTGATACCCTCTTTTTCATCTGAACAGAGAAGTCCCTGCTTGATTGATCTTCTTGTATCAGTATCAAACATATTGGCAAAATTTTCAGCAGAATATCCAACGATATAGTAAAGTCCATCTTGTTCAAAGAAAAATACATCATTTTTTATCAAGATATTTCTTGCAAAGTTTGAATGTGGAATTGTGAAAAAGGCGTTTAATTGTTTAGTTGTTTTAACATATCTCCGCTCATTTTGGGCAACAATCACATGGCTTGTTCCAATATCAAGTCCCACAGGTCCTGACGGTGCTTCTGCAACTTCCCCCTCCTCTCTCTCTCTGCTGCGAAACTCTTTTTTTAGAGCCTGTTCAGCTTGTGCCATTCTGCTTTCAATATTGAACTCTTTTTTATCATTTTCCATCATGGCATCACTGCCTGCTTCAGCCCTCTTAAGAGCCTCCAAACGCTCCTGAAGAGTTGTTCTGTCTGTTGCCATTATCTCTTTACCTCCATATTTATAAATTATTGCGGTAATAGAATCCGCTAAAAAACATTATAGAAAACAATATTTAAGTGCTGCAAAAGAAGATGTTATCCCGACCATTGCCCCTGTAATCACATCTGATAAAAAATGTCTTTGAAGAACTAAACGGCTAAAAGAGACGGTTATTGATGCAAAGATCAGGATAACGAGATAAATAATACCATTCATGTTATAAATAGCAAGTCCATTATATATAATTATACAAAGGAGGAATGCTCTTGAGGCGTGAAGAGATGGAAAAGAGTATCTATTCCACCCTTCAAGAAAGGCATATATTTTCCAAAAAGGGTATAACTTCCATTTTTCAAGAAATGTGAACGGAAGATCAGGAATGGGTCTTGGTCTTCTAACTAAATATCTTAATGGAATAATGATTGATAGTTGGATAATTTCTGCTGTAACAAGGTGGTAAAAGATTAAAAAATACTGTTTCTCATAATTATTATAAATAGTTATCAATAAAATCAAAAAATATAAAGGAAAACATATTGTCCACGAACAACTCAAACTTATAATATTCATAATAGCAGAAATTGGTTTCATAAAATATAAGGGAGATAATTTTTCTGATATTTCATGGTCAACCTTTTGTATCTGCCGTATCCAAGAAAGGTTTTGTATTAAGTTAATAAATTTTACTAAGTTCATTCAAGTTTTAACCTGCCAGATCATATTTTAAATTTTTTTTTTCTTAAAAATAGCCTCCTTAATAGCACCAATAAACTCCTGCTTATATGCAACAGTATTTAGGTATGCTGTAAAGCCTTTTCTTACCTTTCCCTCTTCAAGTATGAAAATTAAGGATTCTTTAGCCATAGTGTTGATTTTCTGTGATAAATTCTCCCCTTTATGTAATTGCTGTAATGGTTTAGCCTCAGATAGTTTAAGTTCATCTGAAATATGTTTAAGCATATTATAACTCTCACCTTTTCTAATTTTAACTTTAATAAAACTGTCAGGCACTTGATAAAAAATACCGTCAGCAAGTTGAAAGGCTCTTTTTCCAATTTTTTTCATAAGATCAAAATTCATTATATCCACAAGGTATGAGCCTCTTTTTCTTTGCAATATTTTTTCCTTTGAATTTTCAACAGGTTCATCAATATAGATTATTGCGTCAAAACTATCAATCTCTTGAGTTCTTAATAGTCGATGATGCTCAAAAATAGCTGGCTTTGATATGAAATTTATGGGTTTATTCATGTTATAGTGGTCAAGAGGTACTGGTTTCATATCAAGAATTTTTCCAAGCGCGCGGCTCAATGAACTCTTGCCACTTCCAGGAACACCATCAATGGCAATTTGTTTAGGAAAAAGACCTTCTTTGGTTAAAATATCTTTTATTTTAACCGCTTCTTTCATCGCTTTTTCAGGAATATCTATCTTTTCACCTTGATCTAACAAATAGGACTCAATAAGAAACTGTATATTTTTATTAACACCTCTTTTGGCTATAATGTTTCTAATAAAAGAGAACCCAGCCGTAAAAACAAATTCTCCAACCTCCTCTTTTGATATATTTTTTGACACATTTTTTGAAATTTTTTTCAATATATTTCCCATTACATCCTCCATTAATTTATGTTATATAGATGTTATGAGCATTATCTTATATTATGAATATAAAAAGCAAAAGCTCTTTATTAGACTTACAGTAAATCAAGAAGAATTTATATTAAAAACTTATCTATTGAAAAAGATATTATAATGGGATTATAACCCCAGCACCAATTTTAATACCTTAAATTTGACTGGTTAGGAAATTAAATGGAAAATAATAAGATAACTTATGACCTTAACGAGAGTAAAATAACATCAGAAGTAAGAACCGACTACGTTATTTTAGGAAATATAAACGCTGGAAAGTCAACTATCTTTGAACATCTGACTAATGTGAAATCTCATGCTACAAATATTGCAGGAACAACTGTAGATATTAAGAGTGGTTATATACAGGGATTAGGTGGAACAATCTATGATACCCCAGGAATATATTCAATTTTTTCATCAAATGAGGACGAACGGGCATCAAGAGATATTTTATTGATACCTAAAACAAGACAAAAGGTCAAAGGAGTTCTTCTTGTTGCAGATGCCAAAAATCTGAAAAGATCAATAGCCATAGCTCTTCAATTTGCAGAATATGGTCTGCCAATGATTCTTGATATAAATATGATTGATGAGGCTTCTTCAAGGGGAATTGAAGTTGATATTGCAAAGCTATCTGAGATTCTTGGTATTGAAGTTTGCACAACTATTGCAAGAGAAGGTATTGGGATTGAAAAGCTAAGAGCATTATTAAGACATATTAAGCCAGCTCAAATAAAACCTCTTCACAGATCTTCTGCCGAAGTTGGAACGCCTACTGTAAAATCTGCTGAACTAAAAATTGATAAAACTAAAACTTCTCAACAAAGGTTTAGATATTCAGATAAAATTGAAGAGTTTATTGAACTTGTTGGAAAACTTGTTCCAGTAGGAGATATTTCACCCAGAGCTTTGGCTCTCTTGCTGCTTACAGAAGATAAATGTGTTGAATCGTATATTTCACAATTGTGTGGAGATGTAATTCTTGCACAGCTACAACACGTTGTCCATGAATATAGGGAAGATAGTTCGTCATCAATAGAGGTATATCTTGAAAATTTATACCATAAAGAGGCGGCACTTATTGTAAATCAGGTAATTAAAAGTGAACCTCCTACTAAAAACTCATTTATTCTAACATTTGGAGATTGGTGTACTCAGTTATCAACAGGTATTCCAATTGCACTTTGCGTTACTGCTATTTTATATCTTTTTGTCGGCACATTTGCTGCAACTTTTCTTGTTGATTCGATAAACACCCTTTTGTTTGAAAATATTTTAATTCCGTTTATAACAAAATATGTTCAGTTAATTCCAAGTCAGTTTCTCCGAGATATGATAATTGACCCTGACTTTGGAGTTCTTCCTACAGGTGTCTTTTTAGCATTAGGGCTTGTTCTGCCAGTTATATTCTGTTTTTATATAGCATTTGGGATACTTGAAGATTCAGGTTATCTGCCACGTATTTCAATTCTTTTGGATAAAATTTTTAAGCAAATTGGTCTAAATGGCAAAGGAGTAATACCTATAGTGATGGGTTTTTCATGTATTACTATGGCTCTTCTTACAACAAGAATGCTCAACAGTGAAAAAGAGAAAAACATTGCCTCTTTTCTGATCTTTTTATGTATGCCATGTGCCCCTCTTATAGCTGTTATGTTGGTTATACTTGAAAGAATGCCATTTTCTGCCACCATAACTGTTTTTGGAATCATCTTTTCGCAGATATTTATAGCGGGTTATTTAGCAAACAGAGTTATATCAGGTAGTCGATCTTATTTTATAATGGAAATTCCTGTTATGAGAATTCCCAAACCATGGGCTGTTATAAAGATGGCAGCAAGAAAATCTCACCATTTTATGAAAGAGGCAGTGCCTGTGTTTATTTATGCTTCAATTGCTATATTTCTCTTTCAAAGGGCAGGAGGGCTTACGATGGTTGAAAAGTATTTGGGTCCTCTTATTTACCAAATATTGGGGCTTCCTGAACAAAGTATTCAGGTATTTATTAAGACAATGATACGCAGAGAGAGCGGGGCAGCAGAGTTAGAGCATTTACGATATGCCTATACAAATCTCCAACTTGTGGTAAATCTTCTTGTTATGACATTTATAGCACCTTGCATTAATGCAATTATCGTTCTTTTTAAAGAGCGTGGAATAAAGATAGGAACTGTTATTATTGGAACTGTTATTGTGTATGCCTTTATAATTGGTAGCATTGTTAATTATACCTGTTTGGCGTTTGGCATTACATTTTCATAAATCAACAATAGACTTCCTGCATAACTATATTTTATCCAAATAAATCAAGGGTCAAATCCAAGTTTTTCAGGAGGTCAAATAGAGTTTGAGGTTAATATTTGACATGTTAAAAGAGAAACACGACGAAATACTTGAAGCAATGTGGACTGCTGAAGAGAATAAAAAGTTCTCAATTGATGAGATAAAAAAGCGGTGTGCGATAGAGTTTGTAGATGAAGACCTTGCTGAATTGGAATCTATGGATTTAATTGTAAGAAATAAAAATATGATTCTTTTTTCAAGCAAGGGCAAAAAGCTTGCAGAGAACATAATGAGAAGACACAGACTTGCAGAAGTGCTTATGTCAAGTATTCTGAAACTTAAAAACAGCGAAATGGAGAGAGTTGCTTGTCAGGTTGAGCATTATCTTGTGCCAGAAGTTGAAGAGTCAATTTGCACCTTGCTTGGACACCCTGAAATTTGCCCTGACGGAAAACCAATTCCTAAAGGAAGATGTTGCCATAACGGTCTTAAAGAGGTTGCCAATACAGTTGTAAGTTTAAGCGAGCTAAAACCGGGTGAGCAGGGGAAGATAACCTACATAAAACCCGGTAACCACTCAAATTTACACCAGCTTATCTCTTTTGGACTAAATCCAGGGGTAGTTGTTAAATTGCACCGCAAACAACCAGCATTTTGCATCAAGTATGAGAATACAGAACTTGCAATAGATGAAAAGATAGCTGAAAATATATTTGTTTGGAAAATATTGAGCTGACGAGCCTGTAAATATAATTCCCATCTATTGGTAAATTGTGTCTTTTTTACTGATTTTATCATCTCTTCGATTGTCTGTTATTTTAATCTCAACACGTCTATTTTTTTCTCTATTCTCTGGATTATCATTCGGAGCAAGAGGATACATATCGCTGAGTCCAACAATACTTATTTGGCTTGTATCCATTCCATATTGAACTAATATCCTTGATACTTCTGCTGCCCGGGCAACGGAGAGATCAAGGTTATTACTATATTGATGAAACAGAGGAAAACGGAACATCTTATCATCTGTGTGTCCTTCAAGACGTATAGAGATATAGGGATTTCCATTATACCTCTCTGCTATTGACTTTATTTTATATATCTCTTTTTCATTTAGATTGCTGTTGCCAGAGTTAAAATATACACTTTCAATTAACTGATTATCTACAGGTACGACAGGTGTAAAGATAGTCGGGGACTTAGCATTGGTTGTCTCTCTCTTTTTTAGATTTTCCTGCAATAAGCTAAGTTGCTTAGTTAGTGCGTCAATTTTGTCTGTTAATCGAGTTTTATCTATAGTGATTGAGTCTATATATTTTCTCTTAATCTCCAACTGAGTATTTAATCCTGTGATTGTTCCTGTTAGCTCTTTTTGCTTTTGAACCATTGGAGAGTGGTAATAGTGTCTAAATGTTAAATAGCCTGTAATGGCTATAATGGCTATAGTAGCGGCTATAGATGCAAACTTTATAAAGACAATCTTATTTGGTCTCTTTTCTATATAGTTATCTCTTTTAATTTGAAGAGTGTTGTTTAGTTTGTTTGCAATAAGTAACTCTTTTTGCTTTTGTGATTCACTCAGTTTTAATTTAAGGTCATCAATTTCAGCATTTAGGCTAACGCACTCGTTTTTTGCCATCTTTAGCTGGCTTTCAAGATTAGACATCTCTTTTTTAATTTTGCTTACAGCCTCTAATGACTTATTTTTTTCTACCTCCATAGTATTAGCAATATTTAATGAATCAGATAGCTTACCTTCAAGTTCCTTGATTTGATTAGAGGAATGATAACTGTTTTGCTTTAGTCGTTCTTCAAGAGTATTAATTTTGTTAATCTGTATGGCATCATTTTGATAGGATTTTTCTTGGATTCTTCTTATATCTAAATCTTTGTTTTTAATCTCCTTATCTTTATCTCTGATTTCTGCCTCTTTACGGCTTATCTCTAATTCCCTATTTTTTAAATATTCGTTTTTATTATCAAGTTCTTGTTTAAGAGATTGATTAATAAAATTTGAGCTTTCAAGTGCTTTCTGTGATTGAACACTCTCAAATTCCACTTTTATCTTATCTTTTTTTAAGATTTCAGCTTCACTTAGTGCTAATTCAAGTTTCTCTTGTAGTTCATTAATCTTCTCATGCAATTGTGTTTGTTCGCTTAGAAATTTTTTTTCAATGAACTCCAACTCTTTTTTTGCAATTTTAAGCTCTGAAGAGATAACTCTTTTTTGCTCTTCAATATCTGCATTGATCTTTTTTAGATTTTCAAGTTTCTCTTTAAGAAGGGTGTTTTGGCTACTGAGAAGAGCATTTTCACTATTTTTAGCTTCTGTTATTTTGATATATTCATCAAGTTGAACCTTAAAAGAGTTAATTACAGCTTCATTATTATTTCGCTCAATTTCTCTATCATTTTGCAACTCTATTATTGATTTTTCAACATGAGCTATCTCATTCTCAACCGATGTTTTTTCAATTTCAATTCTCTTAAAGTCTGATTCAAGACTCTTTTTTATATCTAAAAGCTCTTGAATTCTCTCTTGTGCAAATTTTTTCTCCTTTTCAGCTACTATTTTTTCTTGGGTGATATTAAAAATTATCTTCTCAATTGTCTCAATAGGGGTGTCAGGCAACTCTTTTTTAACATCAATAATATTTAACTCATTAATCAATTGATTTAAAATATGTTGTTGCTGGGCAGAAGAATTTTCCAGAGTTATCTTGGAAAATTCATTCATTTCATTAATAAACTCACTAAGAACCTCTTCTGTTTGAGTCTCTATTTGAGTTAAAACTTTACTTTTATCCTTTATATCCAATGTTTCAATCCTGTCCCTTGCAATATCAAAACTTAGTAATTTTGCATTCATTATTTTTCTTTCTTCAATTTAAAGTTAATGTTTATTTTTTAAAAGCCTTTCAGCAAGCTCTATTGACTCTTCCAACATTTTGTTTAAGCTCGTAATTTCATCTCTTAGACTCTTTTCACTCTCCTGTGTATCTTTACGGATAATTTCTATAATCTTCTCAAGTTCATCATTTTTAGATTTTAGTTCAAATAGCTGTTTCTCAAGAGTCTCTCTATCAAACACAACTTTCTGGTTTTGTTGTATAATTTCATTTTTTTCTGACTTGAGAGCCAAATATTCTTTTTCAACGCTCTCTTTTTCTGCTTTGAGAGCCAAATATTCTTTATCAACGCTCTCTTTTTCTTCTTTAAGAGCGAAATGTTGTTTTTCAACATTCTCTTTTTCTGCTTTGAGAGCTAAATGTTTTTTATCAACACTTTCTTTTTCTTCTTTAAGAGCGAAATGTTGTTTTTCAACATTCTCTTTTTCTGATTTGAGAGCTAAATGTTGTTTTTCAACGCTCTCTTTTTCTTCTTTAAGAGCTAAATATTCTTTTTCACTCTCCCGAATAGAGATTTTAGTATTTTGCAACTCTAACTCTAAATGCTCTAACTTAACTCTATATTCAGATGATTTTGTCTCAGAGGATTGTTGCATACCATAAATATCTCTTTGGTAATTACTTTTAAGTTGGGCAATTTCTCCTTCAAGACGGTTTTTAACTTCAGAGATTCTCTTATCATAACTATCTCGTAGTTCAGATAGTTTAATCTCGTATTTTTTCTCAACCTCAGATATTTTCCTGTTGTTAGCTTCTTGTATGTCAGAGAGTTTAGCTTCAATAGATAGTTTTTCTAAAAATAGTTTATGTTTCTCCTCTTCTACTATCCTGTTGATATTTCTTAACTTCTCTATCTCTTGATAAACCTCATTTAATGAAATTGATTTTTTAGAATTTAATTCCGAAAGCCTTATAACCTCTGATTCCAACTCTGTAAATCTACTCTTGTTTATGGATAGTTTCTCTATCTCTCTATTTACATTTTCAATCTTAGCGTCTCTTGATTCTATTTCCTTTTGTTTTGCATCTATCTCTTTATTTATATCTTGAATCTTAGCGTCTCTTGATTCTATTTCCTTTTGTTTTGCATTTATCTCTTTATTTATATCTTTAATCTTAGCGTCTCTTGATTCTATTTCCTTTTGTTTTGCATCTACATCTATTTTTTTTGATTCTATCTCTTTAGTTTTAGCAGCTAATAACTCATTCATATCACCTAATTTATTTAGGCATTTATCTCTTTCAGTTTTTGAGTCTATTAGTTGTGATGTTAAAATATTGATAACTTCTTGATTTTTGCTCTCCTTATCAGCCAATATCTTTTGGAATGTCTCTTGTGCAACTTGATGATAACGATTAAATGCCTCCCTAACCTTTTCGTTCACATTGTTTTTTAGTTTATTGTTATCCATATCATTAAATTCAGTCACTGTTTTTATATTCCTTCCAATATGTAAAAATATTCAATATTTGCAAAATTAGAGATACATCTTGAATTATATTGAGATTAGTAGAGATTTCCTATATTCTCAAATTCATTATTAAAAATTATAACCGCGATATATTAAATTGCCTATTTTTTCATCTGACCAATAAAGGCAATGTTATCAAATTTATTGCAAAATGCTACTATAAAAATTCATCTAATAACCACTGTATTATATATTGCGTATTCTTTGAAAGAATCAAACAAAAAATAAAATGTTGAATTGCATTTAATATGTTAAATGCTGTTTAGCACTAAGTTAATGATATTGAGGACAACATTATGGAGATAAAGCAGCCATTTACTATTCTTGCTGTTGATGATCATTTGGTTAATCTTAAGTTAATTGAAAAGTCGCTATCAAAAGAGGGATACAGGGTTTTAAGTGCCTCTAATGGACCTAATGCGAGAAAATTAGCTGTTTCAGAGAGACCTGATTTAATTCTTCTTGATATTCAGATGCCGGGTGAAGATGGATTTCAAGTAATACAATTCTTAAAGAATAATCCCTTAACATCGTCAATTCCTGTAATATTTCTAACTGGTGTAAGCGAAGTCCACTCCAAGCTAAAAGGATTTGATCTTGGTGCTGTAGATTACATTACAAAACCATTTCACAATCTTGAGGTGCTTGCAAGGGTTGGAATCCATCTTAAACTATCTATTGCTACCAACTCTCTTATTGCTGAACAGGCACATAAACTTAGGCAGCTTTCCGAAGCTCAAGAATCAATGTTGCCACTTCCCCATGATAATCCAGATGCAAAATTTGGAGTTTACTACAAAGCTCTCCATGAAGCTGGTGGAGATTTTTATGATATTATTGACCTTTCTGAACACATTAAAGGCTATTTTGTAGCTGATTTTTCTGGACACGATATAAAAACGAGCTACATGACAGCATCTGTTAAAGCTCTGCTTGTTCAGAACTGCACTCCTGTTTACTCTCCAGCAGAGAGTATGAAAATGATAAATGACGTATTAGTGGAAATTCTTCCAGAGGGTAAATATCTCACATCTTGTTATGTTCTACTCAACCGTGAGACCTTAAAAATGACCGTTATAAATGCTGGACATCCTCCAGTTGTTCATCTACCTGTTAATGGCACACCTTCTCTATTAAGTAGTGATGGCGATGTGCTCGGAATGTTTAAAGATGCACAATTTGGCATTACAAGGATTGACGTCTCTTGCGGAGATCGTTTTTTTATATATAGCGATGGTCTTGTTGAGTCTGCTCAAAATAATATCACATGGGTCAACGGGGCAGAAAACTTTCTTGATGATTTCAAAATGGTTAGTGATATAC
Source organism: Desulfamplus sp. (assembly GCA_015231615.1). Classification (GTDB taxonomy): domain Bacteria; phylum Desulfobacterota; class Desulfobacteria; order Desulfobacterales; family Desulfobacteraceae; genus Desulfamplus. Next base: position 14,784 of record JADGBE010000019.1, read on the forward strand.
CAGTAGAAGATGCACCTAAAAAGTTGATTCAAAATCTTTTTTCTATCGAAGCAAGTAGCCAAGAAGTTGTTAAATCTCAGACCAATTTGAGAACAATGCCTGAAGATGATATTGTCATTTTATGTGTAGAGGTATGAAATGTTTATCTATTTTAACAGTCTGATAAATCTTCTTTGTGTAGTTATTATATGGGGGGTGTAAGTAATGGCAGAGATATCTAATCTAACAAATAATAATCAATTCCATATCTGCGAAACTGATGACAGTATTACAATTATGTTTAGCTCTACAATGGAGAATATTGATAGAACCTGTGAAGAGACAACAAGATTTCTCGTAGAAATATTTAAAAGATTTGAATTTTTTCACTCTAACAACGTTAAGTTTGAAGAAAAATATTTAAAACAAGAAGTTGACTATTCTGAAAAACTAAGAAGTAACCTTTTTGCTATTCAGCTTGTAATGCGTGAAGGGTTAACCAATGCTGTGCGTCATGGAAACTCTTTTAATGTGGCAAAGATTGTTAGATGTTATTTGAAAATAGATCAAAATCAAATGCTTATCATGGAAATTGAGGATCAAGGAGAGGGATTTAATTGGAAAAAAGAGCAATCTAAAGATATTAAAGATTTAGATGACGATTCGGATCACGGAAGAGGGCTTGTGATAATGGAGCAGTATTTTTCACGATATTGGTATAACGAAAGAGGTAATAAACTTACGCTTGAAAAACATATCTCATTTAGCCAATGATATTTGAATAGCCAGCTTTAGCCAACTTCTGGTTTTAGCCCTGAAATTGATTTCAGGGCATTGAAGATTTCAAATGTTATGATACATAGTTCTAAAATTCAAATTGCAGCCATAAAAATATCTAAGACAGTTAGAATATCGTATAGATAATCTCAAAATAAAGCTTGCTGTCAACTTTATCATCTGGATTATCTCCTTGATCTTTATGGGAAAACTGAAGACCTGCTTTAGCATCAATGCTATTTGAAAGATAAAAACGCAAACCAGTATCAATAAAATTAAGATATGTATCGTCAGCGTCAGAATCAGATTCCCATATAATGTCAAGGTTCCAAATATTTTCCCAGTCTATTTTATCCCCGATTTCGTAGTTAAGTTCAAAAGAGTTTGTAATTTTATGGGCAGCATCACCAAATTCACCATCTACAAGAATTGTTGAATAGCTAACTTTATCAATAAGTTGCCATTTAAGACCGAATGGCTTTGCATATTCATAATATATTCCCATTCCCGGATCATCATCATTGCCTGAATAGTCAGATATTAAATAATCTAACTGAACACCTGCTTCCCAACCATGTTTGCGTTTAAGTACTCTCTCGTCAGTAAGAATATCTTGAATTCTTATAATTCCCAAAGCTCCAAGTGTTTCATTTCTTAATATACCAGCCTCTTTGAGAACTATCTCCATATCTTCATACCAATATTTTTCATATTCACGCTTACCATAACGGCTCTTGTATTCAGACTCTTTTGCTATTATATCTGCAAATTTAAGATAAACTTCATCTTTCACCTCACCAGTAATAAGACCATATTTGGTCAAATCTTCAATGCAGCGAATAGCCTCCATAAGAGGAGTCGCAACTGTTATTCTACCGTATCCAAGACCAGCAGAAATCTTTGAATATGGATCATTATCTTCAGAACCTTCAAGATCACGAACGCCAAGAATTAACCCACCATAAACAAATGCACCTGTGTAATCACCAAGATATTTTTTAACAGTTGTATCACCATCAATATATAGGTTTTTACGAGAGCTATCATTCTCATCACCACCCCTACTAAAATCGGTATTAGCCTTAATATTTGCATCCCATTTAAGAGGAAGTGTGCTGTATTCCATATCATAGACAAGGCTACCAATACCATTATAGCTGACCTGATCCTGATTTCCATCGCTCATATTAAACTGCAACCCAAGTTCTGCATCTTGATATTTATAATTTGGATCAAGATAGTCAGTCAGTTCAATTGCCAATGCTGAAACAGGCAAAGAGGTTATCATACAAACCAGAAGACCAATAAAATTTACTTTGATTTTTCCCATTTTAGACTTCATTTTTTCAGTTCCTCCCTTTTTCACTTCAGTTTTCATCTTTTTCTCCTTTTAGTTGTTTTTCTCCTTCTAATTTTTCTTTTTCCCTTTTCCTTAATTTTAATCTTTCTTTTTCATCTTTCCTGTAATATCTAAAAATGGAAATCAAACACATTACAATAACTTCTAAATATCCTTCAAAAGAATCAAGATGATTAAAATTGCCTTTTATATAGCCAATCAATAATAATAAAGTCAAGGAATAACGAGAAAAATATGATGAGTCTTATTAAGCAATTGATATTACCATTTTTTATTATTACCGCTTCATTTATAGTTATCAATATTACTATTGCCGAAGAAAAAATAGGAGTTCCTCAAGAGGTAAATAGTGAAAGTAAAAATGACGCAGACAACGTAGATAAGACTAAAAAAATCTTAGAACAGATCGCTCTAATTGAGAAAACTTTTGAGATGGAAGGAAAAGAGATTTTAGACCTTTTTGCATACTTAGAAGATATATTAGGTAAAAAGAGAGAATTTGAGTCCCAAACTAATGTCTATAAAATAGAGCTGACCACATTTGGAAGCCAGTTGCACCTTCCTGACGTTGAGACGAAATTGCTTGAAAAAGCATATATGAGTTCGCAGGCTGCTGTTGGTAAGCTAACTAAAGATGTGGCAAGATTAAAAGAAAAAAGTGAGCAGTTAAAGCAGAGCCAGCAAATATCTTATGAGCAGAAGATAAATAACGATAAATTTTTGATGGAACTGCAATTCTCTGCCCAAACATATTCTAATAAGGAGATCACACATGCTAAAGAGATAACAACAGCCGATGCCGCTTCACAAAAACAGATTTCCCCAAAAAATAACCAACAAGAGACCTTAGATAAAAAGCAAATTCAAGTTATTGATAAGCCACAAAGACTCTCACCTGAACAGCAGCTTGAATCAGGAAAATATGGAGACCCGCAACAGAGAGCAGCGTTAAAGCAGAGAGTCGAACTTGAAGAACAACTTCAACAAGAGCAAAATTTGTTAGCCCAAAAAAAATTAGAAGAGGAGAAAAAAGCAGAAGAAGAGCAGAGAGATTCTCTTAATAAATTGACAATTAAATTAAAATTTTTGCAAACAGCTCTTACCAAAAAGATGCTCTTAATGCAGTCAATCATCTCAATCATAAGTGGAGAGATACCAGAACTTGAAGAGATACAGTCTAAATACAAAACTCTTGCAAGTGAGCTTGAGATTCGTATCCGTGATTCAAAAAAAGCTGAACTTTTAACAAGAAAGACAAACCCCCTGACTCAAGGTAGGTGGAAACAAATAGGCGAAGATATAAGCGAATTTCTATCTATCGTAGATTCTATATTTGACCTTAAAAGCTGGGAAAATAGCTTCAGTTTTTTATGGTTATCAGGGTTACATAAGCTAATTTCATTTATTATTATTCTTTTTTTAGTCTCACTAATTTCAATAAGGTTCAAGATACTAATAAAAAAATTCTCATCATCATCACCACATCTTGAGAAACGCTACTGGAGCAGAGTGGTTCTTGGAACTTTTGCAAACAACCTTGTTCTGTCAGCAGTTACAGCTTTTTTTTATCTTTGCATAAAGTTTAGACTCTTTTTTAACTATGCGATTGTTGCAAATCTTATTGTTGAGATATTGATGATTCTTATCTTTATTTTATGGCTTATATATTTTTTTGAAAATATCAAAAAAAGATACCCAAAAACTCCGGTAAAAGAGCTTATCTTTTTTTTAAAAGCACTAAACTTAGTCGCTATTATCTATATTTTGTTTGGAACTGCTTTAAAAAGCGATAGCACAATTGTTATTGGATACAGACTTTTATGTGAGATAATGTTTTATGGCTGGCTTATCTATTTTTTGAAAAAACTTATGCCAGAGATGACAAGATATTGTGAACGACAAAACAAAACAATTCAGATGATACCCACATTCTATAAAAATGGAGTTATTTTAGCAGCTATTGTTGGAATTGTTCTTGAGCTTCTCGGTTATGGAACTCTTGCATTCTATTGGTACACATCTTGGGGAAAGACAGTTGTTGTTTTGATGTGGTCAGCTCTAATAATAGGGGCATCAAAGGAGTGGATAATTTCAGACCTTTCTGATGATGCTAATCAGGCAAAAGATAGTGCTGCACATACTCATAGCCATCAAACACACCCGCATGGTCTGGTTAAGAGTGAATTCTCTATTCTCTGGCTAATCAGAAAACTATCATTTATTGTCATGTTTTTTGGTGTAACAATAGCTTTGATGCTCTCATGGGCAAGCAGTGATTTTGTCTTTGCATGGCTCTATACTATCCTTAGTTTTAAATTTACCGTAGGCTCAATGAGTTTCAGTATTTTTACTATATTTGAAGCTATGGTTATTATTATAATTACCCATTTTTTTGCAAATATATGGCGTAACTTTTTTAAGAAAAATATACTTGGAGAGAGCGGTCTTGATCAGGGATTACAAGAGTCAATGACCACCATAACAGTCTATTCAATATGGATTATTGGTATATTTACAGCATTGATTGTGTTTGGTCTTAACACCACTACGCTTACAGTAGCTTTTGGAGCATTGAGTATTGGTATTGGTTTTGGTCTTCAAAATGTTGTAAGTAACTTTATAAGTGGGATAATTTTACTTTTTGAGCGTCCAATTCAAGTTGGAGATGACATTGAGGTTGGTGGAATATGGGCAACAGTCAAAAAAACCAATGTTCGTTCAACATTGGTTCAAACCTACGACAACGCCACAATTATTATTCCGAATTCTGAACTTATAAGTAATCGCGTAACCAACTGGAGTTTTAAAGATAGGAGATTAAGAAGAAAGGTAAAGGTTGGCGTTGAGTATAGCTCTGATGTTGAGCTTGTTAGAAAGACGCTTCTTGAAGTTGCTGGCAGAACACCAAGAGTTTTAAAATTTCCTGAACCTGATGTTCTTTTTGAAGATTTTGGCGACAGTGCATTGATATTTGGGTTAAGATTCTGGACATTTACAGATTATTGCATAACAGTTGAAACTGATATAAGATTTAAGATAAGCAAAGCATTTAAGGAAAAGGGAATTGTTATGGCATTTCCACAGCAAGATATTCATATAAAATCTGTGCCATCAAACTTTATAGTTGCAGAAAAGCCATCTTAAGTGTTAAGAAGTCAACAATTCTATATTGTTGCGGGAGCCAAGCAGTTTGCTGAGAGGGGATTGTATCCCGACCGCCTAACCTGATACGGATAATGCCGACGTAGGGAATTTATAACTTAATATTTATAACTCCTTAAGATTTTTTATTTCATATCTATAACTCCTTAAAATTTATAGATAAGAATTTGTAAATAAAACCATCTTCTACCTGTTGGCATTATACAGATTAGAGGGTGGTTTTTTATTTTTAATTAAAGAGGAGTTATTTAATGGAGAAATTTAGAAAACAATCAAGCCGTGTTGTTGCATTAAGTCTATTTATTCTAACTATTTTGTCTGTTTCAACTATTTTTATTTCTAATGCAATATCCAAAGATGTTAAAAAAACGCCAACACAAGAAATAACAGTAATGACCCATGACAGTTTTAGTGTAAGTGAAAAAGTTGTTGCCATATTTGAAAAAGAGAATAATGCAAAGATAGTATTCCTAAAATCTGGAGATGCTGGAGAAGCTCTTAATAAGGCAATTCTATCTAAAAATAATCCGCTTGCTGACATCTTTTATGGTGTTGATAACACTTTTTTAAGCAGAGCTATTAAGGAAGATATTTTTATACCATATAACTCGCCGATGCTTAAATTTGTTGATGACTCCTTGAAACTTGACCCTTTAAACAGACTTTTGCCAGTTGATTTTGGAGATGTGTGTCTTAATTACGACAAAAAATGGTTTAAAGAGAAAAAAATATCTCCACCAACTATGTTAGAAGATTTGATAAAGCCTGAATATAAGGGGTTGCTTGTAGTTGAAAATCCTGCAACATCTTCTCCTGGTCTTGCATTTTTGCTTACAACAATAAGTAGATTTGGCGAATCGTCTGCATTTGAATTTTGGAAAGAGTTAAAAAATAATGGGGTAGCTATCACAAGTGGCTGGAAAGAGGCTTATTGGGGGAAATTTTCAGCAACTTCTGAAGGCGATAGACCAATTGTGGTAAGTTATGCCTCAAGCCCTGCTGCTGAAGTTCACTTTGCAAAAGATGAATCTGACAAAGATAAATCTATTAAAGATAAAGAACAAAATGGATTAGATAAAAATAGCAATGCCCCAACTGCTGCTGTTGTCGAGAATGGCTCTGCATTTAGACAGATTGAGTTTGCAGGCATTTTAAAAGGCACTTCTAACCTTGTGCTTTCACAAAAGTTGATTGATTTTTTGCTTTCTCAACAATTTCAAGAAGATATTCCTCTTCAAATGTTTGTCTTTCCTTCAAATAGTAATGCAACTCTTCCAGATGTATTTAAACAACATGCTATAATTACTAAAGAGCCAGCAACACTTTCTTATGAGAAAATAAGCGAAAAAAGAGAAGTTTGGATTGAAAAATGGACTGAGTTGATGTTGTAGATTTAAGAGTATATTTCAAAGCAGAAATAAATTGAGTAGGGTTTAACCATGGTTAAACCCTACAAATTATGATATAAACCATAGTAATGTGAGCTATAAAAGAGAAATAAAAATGGATAAACGGGATAAATATTTAATTCCACTGATTGTGGGCTTTATCCCGTTTATTTTTCTTCTGTTATTCTATTTCTACCCCCTTGCTGGAATATTTATTAGAAGTTTCTTTGACCAAAACGATTTTACGTTCCAAAGTATATTCTCCTTTAAATTCCTTAAACAAGCTGTTTTTTTTACTAACTTTCTCAAGATATTTGAATCTTCGCGTATCCTATCAATTATTTGGTTCACATTTTGGCAGGCTTCTGTCTCAACAATATTGACCCTTATTGTTGCTCTTCCATGTTCTTACGTTATGGGGACATTTGAATTTAAGGGCAAAAAGCTGATTATGACATTAGCAACTCTTCCGTTTGTGCTTCCAACAATTGTAGTTGCTACATCATTTCAGATCATTCCATCTCTAATTCAAGATACGATTTTGTTATTATTAAATAGCCAAGTTATTAATTTGTTATTAGGCGAGCATATTAAAAATTCGTTATTTGATAATCAATTTCTTAACTTTTTAAAAAACGAAAACCCAATAATAATGATTTTTTTTGCCCATGTTTTCTACAACTTCTCAGTTGTTCTTAGAATAACCTCATCGTTTTGGTCTTCTCTTAGTAAAGATATGAAAGAGGCTGCTTCAATACTTGGAGCAAACAACTTTCAGACTTTTTTCAAAGTTACTCTTCCGCTTCTTAGACCAGCAATTTTTGCGTCAGCCATGTTGGTCTTTATATTCTGCTTCTCAAGTTTTGGTGTTGTGTTAATTCTTGGCGGACCATCTTTTTCTACAATTGAAGTTGAGATATATAGGCAGGCAGCACACCTTTTTAATCTTCCAGTTGCATCTATTTTGTCTCTGTTTCAGATATTTTTCACCTTTGCAATGATGCTGGTCTATACACGGCTGCAAAAAAAGATAGCTATGTTTACTCCTGAGTCGGAACGATTCTCGTTAAAAAAGCCTTACTCTGCTATTGAGAAACTTTTAGTTTCTTTGTCTGTTTTGTTTATTATCTTGCTTTGCGGGCTTCCAATGGTAGCTTTGTTGTTAAAATCAATCTATTACAAAGGTTCTCTATCTTTAATATTTTATCGGGAACTATTTTTAAACTCATCTGGCTCGATATTTTATGTCTCACCAATTGTTGCTATATTAAACTCGCTTATGTTTGCATTTATAACCCTTATAATGGCGTTAATTGTAGGAAGCTGTGCCGCGATTTTGATAAAACAATGCTCTTATACAGACCAAAATTTGGGGATAAATAGAAATTTGAGCATAAACAGAAATCCGAGGATAAACAGGAATTTAACCATAAAAAAATATATATCCTCTATCCAAATTCTATTTGGAAAATTGCTTGAACCTCTTTTTATGCTCCCGCTCTCCACTTCAGCAGTTACGCTTGGGTTTGGCATGATAATTACCCTTGATAAGCCTCCACTGAATTTGAGGACATCTATCTTTCTTATTCCTATAATTCACACTTTGGTTGCTTTTCCATTTGTCGTGAGGGCTGTTTTACCAGCACTTAAATCAATTCCATTGAGTCTAAAAGAGGCTGCTTCACTAATGGGCGCATCACCTTTTAGGGTATGGCTTCATATTGAGTTACCAATTATTGCAAGAGCTTTGTCAATTGGGGCTGTATTTGCCTTTACAGTAAGTCTTGGAGAGTTTGGAGCTGCCTTGTTTGCTGCAAGACCAGAATTTACAACAATGCCTATTACGATATATAAATTGTTAGGGCAACCCGGGATTATGAATTATGGCCAGGCAATGGCGATGTCATCAATATTGATGTTAGTAACATCAATCGGGTTTATTTTTATAGAAAATATAAGGCAATTTGGGCATGAAGGTTTTTAATACTTTAATAGACTCATAGCGTTTCTCTTTTGATTCTAAAACAAAATCTCTTCAGAAAATTTATGTCAAAGATATATTTTTAGGATAGTTACTGAATGGTAATGAATGAACTGGTTATTAAAAATATCTGCTTCAAAAATAGAGAATCATTAGCAGAAGCGACAGATAAAGGAGATTCTGAATATATTTTAAAAGATATAAATATCTCCATAAACAGAGGCGACTCTCTTTCAATTCTTGGACCTTCAGGTTGTGGCAAAACAACACTTTTGCGTATTATAGCAGGATTTGAAAAGCCGTATTCAGGAGAGATCTTTTTTAGGGAAAAGAACATGTCAAATGTCCCAACTCATAAAAGAAATTTTGGTATGATGTTTCAAGATTTTGCACTATTTCCCCACAAAAATGTTTTTCAAAATATCTCTTTTGGTCTTGAAATGAAAAAACTACCCAAAAAAGAGATTACGTTACGAGTCCAAGAGATGCTTGAGCTTGTAAATCTTGAGCAGTACGGAAAAAGAGATATAAGAGAGCTTTCAGGCGGCGAACGTCAGAGAGTTGCACTTGCAAGAACTCTTGCCCCCTCTCCTGACCTTATTATGCTTGATGAACCACTTGGTGCATTAGATAGACAGTTGAGAGAGAGGCTTCTTGCTGATTTATGTTTTATCTTGAACAGAACCATAAACAACAGAACCAAAAGTAAAATCGTCAAGACCGAAGAGATAAAAAGCCGCATTAGTAAAAAAAATGAGGTTAATAAGGCAATCACCACAATCTGGGTTACCCATGACCATAATGAGGCTTTTGCTGTATCTGATATTGTTTGTGTAATGAGCAATGGAAAAGTTGAGCAAATAGACTCTATTGAGAATTTACGCAATAGCCCTGTTAATAGAGTTGTTGCTGATTTTCTTGGTTTATAAAGATCGTTTCTAAACTGTCCATTAACATTCTAAACCTACAGCGATCAAATTTTAGTCTATAAATACTCAGAAAATAACCAAATCAAAAATAAGTTTATTGTAAAGATGGCTGTGTTTCCAAGTGTGTGTATGATGATTGGTGCTGCAAGGCTTTTTGAATATTCATAGGATAGAGCAAATATAATACCTCCAATAAATGGAATAATCAGAGATAGTTGAATGCTTTTACTTCCTGATATATGACACAATAAAAATATAGATGTGCTTATGATAAGTGCAGCGGTAACTCCATATTTTCTGAAAAAAGAGTATATAAAACCTCGAAAAAAAAGCTCTTCAGCAAATGGGCTTACTATGCAACCTGTAAACATAAATATCGCAACTTCAAATTGTTTGTTGTCTGGGCTTGAGTTTGAAAGCAGATTAGAAAAAAGAGGAGAATTAAAAAACAGAAGTGGATTTTTTCGGGTAATAGATAGAATCATAAACGCTCCAACAATTGCTGCTATCCCAAAATAAAATGACCAGAGTAGCCCCGTTTTTACCCCTTTTCTCAGATTTTGTCCTTTAAAACCAAATATCTTCTCAAAGTCCGATTTATAGTAAATAGCAACACCCATGATAAATGTTATTTCAAATATTCGGAGAATAAGGATTTTTTCAATGTTTGAAAACGGGGTTGCAAGAGCGAAGATTTTATTTAAAAGAAATCTACCGCCGATTTCAATAATTAAGATAAAAGCTGTGGCAACAGACAAAGAGCTAAATTTAATAGCGTTAGTATAACCACTATTATTGTCATATTTTCTCGAGTCTTTTAAGGGCATTATAAGCTCTTTTCTGGACATAAGGTTCATTGCTATTAAATATTTTATCCTCAAAAAAATGGGAAATATCCAAGTTGGAGTTGTTAATAGAGATGGTTGTCATAGCTTCAATTGCAGCACACTGGACATTTATAGATGGATCATTAATCAATTTTTCAAGATAGGGTAGAGCATCTAATTTTTTCGCAGCCCCGAAAGCATTTGCAAGCCAATATTTTTCTACAATATTCCCGTTGATTTTATAAGTTGGATTGTTTTGTTTTATCATAATTGCGATAAACTCAGGATAATTCCAAATACTATCTCGATTGGTATCAGCTATATTGTTAGTATATACAAAATCACTTCTACAAAGTTTTCTTAAACCTTCAACCCTTATTCTGTAGTCTTCTTGATGGTAAAGCATAGTTTTGGTGGACCATATAGGTTTAGTGGTGTGAATAAGGGGCATAGATATTGTATGGAGTGGATAGAGTCTATAAAATATAAAAAGTGCAATTACAATGTTCATTATCCCTGCAATAGTGGCTGAGATATTTATAGTGTTACAGCTTTCCAGATAATTATTTTGCCCCTCCCCAACCCTCCCCAAGGGGAGGGAGTAACTATTATCCCCCTCTCCATTGGGGAGGGGGACGGGGGTGGGGCTAATAGGAATTGCCAATTTATTTATCTGAAATACTATAGTAGGCATATTTCTATATATTTTCACTCTCTTTATTGCGAAATTTATAGAATATAGGTTTATGAAAAAGATAGTTAAACATATAATAGTTGGTAAAATAGCAGTTAGCCCAATTAGAGATAAAAACCTCATTAATTTATATGAAGCTGGTCTAATTGCCTCTGCTGCATAGAGGGTGTATCTATAATAAAAGTCATTAAAAACCTCGCCCAATTTGCTCGATAAGATTAGATAATCCCTTACTCTTAAAAAAAAATCCTTATCGCAATTAAAATAGTAAAATACTCCGATAATAGAAATAGTTGTTATTATGATCGCAATTACAACATTCTGATTTAAAATTAAAATGTTCTGATTTGATTTTAATTTCGTATTTTCAAATAGGTGGGAAACTGTATTAGCTGATAATAAATTTAAAACGTAGAAGATTACAAAAGGAATGAAGAGCATGTATGCTACTGTGTAAAAACCTTCACCTTTCCAAATAGTTATAACGCTAATGATTAACCAAACAGAAAAGTATGTAATTGCAAAGTATTTAGGATGGGATTTGATAAATTTTTTGAGGATAATAATTAAGCAAAATGCAGATGTTGAGAGAGCAATTCCAGCGGTTAAAGATATAAAAATAGCACCTGCAAAAGCAGGAAAGATAGAAACATTGGCGTTTGAGTTGAAAACATGAAAAAAGGAGATAAGTTGTGCGGCAAGAAATCCAGAGCTAATAGACAAAAGAGGTCTAACGATATAAATATTCACGATATAACTTAGAATAACTTAGACATCAGATAAATAAAACCTCCCGATGAATCAAAGTTCACCTATAAATCAGAATGGCATTTCGTCAATCATATCTGCTGACTCATCAATGGCATCGTGCATTGTATTCCCAGCAACAGGCACAATAGACATTACAGCACCGCCAATACGCATTGGAACACTTACCAATTTGGTCAAAACACAACCTGAAGTTGTGGATAAAATCATTAATGACAATACTATTATTATAAATTTCATAAACTAAGTATAACTCCAAAATAAAAATCTGGTTGTAAAGGTTTGACAACACTTGGGAAGTTGTCAAACCTTTGTGTTATGACTATAAGAAATATAGTGTTTACTTAACCTTTACACTATCCATATCAAGTTTCCAGAAGTGGCCAGTTTCAGTTGCATTTTTATAATGCATAAGGGTAAATCCAACGCTTTGATCACCAATTTTTGCCGATGGAATTGTAATAGTAAAGTCACTCGATACTGATGGAGTTATATTGCCCTTGCAGTTTTCACAAGTAATGGCTTCCGCAACTTTTTGGGCAATCAGTTTGTGTGTAAATGTTGTAGGATGACCACCACTCCAAAACAGATAATTTCCTTCAGCGATAGTATTGTCTGAGTTTTTCCATTTTTCATCGCTTGTATTTATGAAACCAAACGTTTCGGCATTTGTAATAAAATCTTTAACAGCTGCAACTGTATCAACTCTTTTAATAGTGATATTAGTATAAGCAGACTCCATTCCAGAAAGTACCTGCTCAAGAGCTTGGTTATATCCAGCTGAAATCTGGCTTGCCATTGCTGACATAACTGCATCTTTATTGTAAGTTGGAATTACTCCAAGGTCTGGAAGATTCATAACGAGAAATTTTGATGCCCCGGCATTAATCAGTTGAGAGAGTCCAGTCTGTAAATTTACAGCAGCAGCTTTAATTCTTGCCGCTGCGTCCTCTGGACCTGTTACGCCCCAAAAATCGTTACCTCCAATCCATATAAGAAATAGTGTATCTTCGGGCATCGCAAATGTTACAGGATATTTTGTAGCTATAGCAGCTAAATCTAAATATGCTTGAATTTCAGTCAAGAAACCAGGAAATGGCTTATCCACCCTTGGATCATCATAATTTGTGGTTCCTGTCTTTGCCCCTACATGCGCATAATTTAGGTTAAGACCAGTAGCACCTATCTCTTCAGCAAGATATTCAAACCATATAGGGCCATCAGAATACCGCCCCTGATAACATGCGGCAGGGGGATATACACCACCACTAACTTTAAAAAAGTTTCCATTATCACTTAAGCTATCCCCAAATATAACCATGTTTTTGAACTCCATTGAGTTGGCATAGGATACAGTAACGAGCATAACGATAAAGGCGACAAATAATGATTTCAGTTTTTGCATTTTTTCCTCCAAAATTTAATGAGTTTGTTAATATAGGTGAGATAATTATGTTCCACGTTTATGGAATTTTTGGAATCTACAACTAAAAATAAATAAAGGTCAAGAGATTAATTTCAATGTCAATAATTCTAAATTGTTTTCTAAAAAGTTTTAATATCAATAGTTTAAAAATTAGAATTTCTAACAACTACAAGGTGCTATAGTTTTTTCCTTGTTTCAACTCTCAATGCGTGATAGATGTTTACAAATGATAGCAGCATTCACATATTAATATCAGGAGGGCATTTAGTGAATATAGAGTCGAAGTTTGCTGAGTTAAAAGAGAAAGAGAGGGAAGCCAGAAAACAGATCATTATAGATTCTGCACTATCTCTTTTTGCAAAGAAACCATTTTATGACGTGGGAATGAGAGATGTTGCTGATGAAGCTGGCGTCTCTCCCGCAACATTATATAGATATTTTCCAAGTCAAGAAGAGCTTTTTGTTGAAGCCTTTATTCAAGATATTTCTGCGGTAAGTCTTGAGTTTGAGAATATGGTAAAAAAAGACCAGCCAGCAACAATTGAAGAGTGTGCAATAACTTATGTTGATCACCTTGTCCAAAATGAATCTACATTTCAGATGATGACCTATATTTTGCTTAAAGAGCATCTTGATAAGTCAGCTTTAGCAAAATTTGGTTCTATCACAAGGATTTTTTTTGATACCTTTGAACGTTTGCTCAGAAGGTATGGGGCAGAGAGCGATGTTAGGCTTTATGTTCATTCATTTATTGCTTCAATGACAGGGATTATAATAACATTCAGAAATCATCCAGTGAAAGATAAAGAGCAGATAAGGGAGCATATTTTAAAAATAACAAAACTTACGGCTGATCTTTTTAGTAATAAACTTATAAAAAATCAGGGGTAGTATGGATCAAATAAGGGAAAGAGTAGAATCTAAACATATAATTATAAGCACTATAAGAAAAGAGATAGCAAAAGAGATTGTAGGGCAGCAAAAATTAGTTGATGCTCTTTTAATAGGACTTTTATCTGGTGGTCATGTTTTGATTGAAGGTGTGCCGGGACTTGCTAAAACAAGTGCTGTAAAAGCTCTTGCATCAGCGGTAAAAGCACAATTCAAGAGAATTCAATTTACCCCAGACCTTCTTCCTGCTGATCTTGTAGGAACTGAAATTTATAGACCTAAAACAGGAGATTTTGTTACTCGTAAGGGACCTCTTTTTAATAACATAATTCTTGCAGATGAAATAAATCGCGCACCTTCAAAAGTTCAATCTGCACTTCTTGAGGCAATGCAGGAGAGGCAGGTTACAATAGGAGATGAGACATTTGCCTTGCCTAATCCGTTTCTGGTTCTTGCAACTCAAAATCCAATTGAGCAAGAGGGCACATATCAGCTTCCAGAAGCTCAAATTGATAGATTTATGCTAAAAGTATTAATTACTTATCCTGATAAAATGCAGGAGTTAGAAATTCTCAAAAAAAGCGAATTTGAAAAAAAACAGACAATTGAGCCAGTGGTTTCTCCTGAGCAACTTTGGGAGATGGCTGATATAATTAAGGAAATTTATGTTGATGAAAAGCTAAAAGAGTATATTGTTAATATTGTTTTTGCTACAAGAGAGCCTTTAAAATATGGAGTGGATATTGGCAATTATGTAGAATTTGGGGCGTCTCCAAGAGCAACTCTTGCTCTTACACAAGCTGCAAAGGTTACGGCTTTCCTTCAAGGCAGGGCATACGTAACTCCTCAAGATATAAAAATTATAGCACCAGATGTTTTACGTCATAGAATCATATTATCATTTGAAGCAGAAGCAGAGCAGATTACAACGGATCAAATTATCAAATCTCTGTTCGATTCAATCGAGGTACCATAGCTGTAATTGCCTATAATTTGACCTTTAGATTTCGATTTGTGATCAAATGTGTGATTAATTGATCATGGTTAGAAAGATGCAACCAATATGAACTAACTTAAAGGGAGGTAAAAAAATGGGAGAATTTTTAATCGTATATTCATCAAGAACAGGTGAGACAAAGAAAATAGCAGAATTAATTGCAGAAGGGATAAGAATAGGAGGGCATGGAGCTACTCTTAAAAATGCTATGGATGTGAAAAACGAAAATGACCTTAATGGGTTTGACGGATATTTGTTTGGTTCAGCAACTTATCACGGAGAGATGGTAACCTCAATGAAGCAACTGCTTTTTATAGCAGAACGGGCAAATTTTGAAAATCTCCCCGGAGGCTCATTTGGTGCATTTGGCTGGAGTGGTGAAGCACCCCAGAGAATATTTGATACTATGAAAAATATATATAAAATGAAGATGACAGGCTCACCTCTGATGCTAAAGGCAAGTTGGCTTCAAGGCGGGACTGTAATGGCTCAAGATTATGGAAAAGCTATGGCAAAGATGTTAGATTGAATATCTGTATAAAAAAGATTTGATGAGTTAGTTCAGATTTGACAACTTTTTAAAAGTTGTCAAATCTAAAATTTAAAAAACCTTCACTTTCTAAAACCTTAAACTCTAACCACTTTAAAACATTTTATATTTAGACATTTGAACTTGCTATAATTTTTTCAAGCTCTTTTTCTACTTCATCTTTAATCTCGACAAGCCTATTTTCTGTAGCCGCCTCAAATCTTAACACCAAAGCTGGTTGAGTGTTAGAAGCCCGAACAAGACCCCACCCATCTCCAAATAAAGCTCTCATACCATCAATATCAATCACCTTATATTTCTCTTTAAACTTATCAGTAATCTTTTTAACTACATCAAATTTCGTCTCATCTGGACAATCAACCCTTATTTCAGGTGTTGTAAATGTGATTGGTAAATCGCTAATAAGTTCAGATACTGTTTTACCTGTATTTGCAATAATTTCAAGAAGACGGCATGTAGCATAAAGTGCGTCATCATAGCCAAGATACCTGTCCTTGAAAAATATATGCCCGCTCATCTCGCCCGCAAGTTCTGCACCCTCTTCTTTCATCTTCTTTTTTATAAGAGAGTGCCCCGTTTTCCACATAATGCCCCTTCCACCATGCTTTTCAATGTCGTTATACATGGTCATTGAACATTTAACCTCTGATATAAAAGTAGAGTTTGGCTTTCGCGAGAGAATCTCCCTTGCAAAGATAACTATAAGCTGATCTCCATAAAGAAGCTCACCCCTTTCATCTATAACACCAATACGGTCAGCATCTCCATCATAACCAACACCTAAATCAAGCCTTTTCTCTTTTACAAGTTCAATTAAATCAACCATATTTTTCTTTACAGTTGGGTCTGATGGGTGGTTTGGAAATCTGCCGTCCATGTTACAGTAAAGTTCATGCACCTCGCAACCAAGAGCCTTTAATACAGGGAGAGCTGTAATTGCACCTGTTCCATTGCCTGAATCTACACCGAGTCTTATTTTTTTGTCTGATTTGTTGGTATCAATCAAATTTGATATATTGCTAATAATATAGTTTTTGTAAGGGGTAATTACATCAAAATAAGATAGCTCACCTTTTCCGACCGAATATTTATCTGAATCAATTATTTTTCTTATATCTTGAAGCCCTGTGCTATGAATAGAGTCAAATCCATTCATTAGCTTAAATCCATTATATTCAGGAGGATTATGGCTTGCTGTAACCATTGCACCACCTTGACTTTTGCAGTGGTGAATCGAAAAATAGACTACAGGTGTTGGACAAACACCAATATCAATAACATCGCAACCTGTTGAGATAATTCCTTCAATAAATGCTTTAGAGTATTCGTCAGATGTTATTCTACAATCTCTTCCTACAGTTACAACTATTTTGCTACCATTTGAGGAGTTAATTTTACTATGTTTTTGATGCTGATAGAGCATAGTTCCATACGCTTTTCCTATATTTAAAGCATCTTTTTCATTAAAATCTTCACCTGTTATTCCTCTTATATCGTATTCCCTAAAAATTCCAGGGTTCATAACAACCTCCTTTTTGATTTTCTTCTTTTTTTGTAAACGCTTTATTGAAAGCATAACCTCTGTTTATCTGATTGTTATAAAATAAGAAACAATAATCAGAAGAAAGCAAAATTTATAAAACACCCATGATCACAGCAATAACTCCTAAAATCCAACAATATGGGGCAAATAGGTAGAGTTTTCCGACCTTAACTATTTTAAGAAGTAATTTGAGTGCTATATATCCGACTACAAAAGCCATAAGTGTGCCATAAAGTGTTGAGATGTTAATAGAGGCTAATCCAACATTAGAGGCTAAAATATCTTTAAATCCAAGTAGTTCTGCCCCGACAATTGCGGGTATGGATAAAAGAAATGAAAATTTTGCGGCTGTCTCTCTCTCAATACCTGAAAAAAGTCCTGCTGCAATGGTTGCACCAGACCTTGATATACCAGGTACAACAGCAACGCCTTGACAAATACCTATGAACAACGCCTCTTTATAACCAAATCTCATTATATTACTATGGGAATCATTAATTGTGTCATAATTATTAGTGATATTGTTATTATCCATAATAATATTAAGGCTTTTATTATCTTTTTTATCTTTTTTAATATCCTTTGTAAACCACAAAAAAGTGCCTGTTATAATCAACATAGTTCCAACAAAATTAATTGAGTCAAAAAATATCTCAACATACTGTTTAAGAAAAATGCCTATTATTGCAGTTGGAATCGATCCTACGATAATTAGAGATATTAATCTTATGTCAGGATTCTCATTAATATGCTTATTAAAATATTGTAGATTTAAATTTGATTTTGTTGGATTTTTGAGTATCTCAATAATAGCTCTTATGCCTTCAATTAAAGATATGAACATCGATTTTATATTCTCAAAAAAGACAATAATAACAGCTATTAAAGTCCCGATATGAAGATTTATATTAAAAAAAAGAGTTGGTTCTTTAATATTAAATACGTATTGACCAAATGCGATATGACCAGAGCTGCTGACTGGAAGAAATTCTGTAAGACCTTGTAGTATTCCAAGCAATAATGCCTGATAAGTTTCCATTGTTATTCTCCTGTTTAATAAAGTTCCCGCAAAACTTGAATTGAACCCTTGATTTTACTGGATAAAAAATCGTTTTTGCAGGATGTCAAACTACTTCTTAAAAAAAATGGGTTAATTGTGCTTACGATTTGACGTTTTAATATATTCTTACAGGTTAAAAATCAAGTAGCCATATATTAAAGAACAGTGGGCAAAATACGTGCATAAGTGTGAAATTTTCGTAATTTTTAATAGTTTCCAAATAGAAAATAATCTAATCCATTATATGGAGGCTTATTTTATTGCTATCTTTAGCATTGGCATAGCTATTGCTATAATATTAGTCAAAGGAAGCAATAACAAAAGAAACAAAATAGATTTGATTGCTATAAACATATTAAAAATAAATATTTAAGGTGAATATCATGGCACTATTAGTAAATCCTGGGTTACAATTTAAGAACTCAATTAAAGATGAGAAAAATAACAATGAAAAAAATAGAGCTGGAAAACAGGGGAGTGATAATGAGCTAACTCTCCATAATCTAAATGAAAACATTACAGTAGATAATCTTATTAAAAACGGATCAGATGCTGAAGATAAAGACGCCAGCCCTTTATCCTTTACAAACAACACAATTTCTGAAGAGAACGCTACTAAAACAAGCAAGTTGGCTGCAATTATATGTATAACAATTGTTGTGGTTGCAGTATATCAATCAGTTATACATGGTGCATCTATGGCAAGTTTTCTGAGAGGCACTTCTATTGGAACACTATTTCTACAACTCTCTGTAGCCTTTGTGTCTCTTGCCCTTATCGAACTTATTTGGCGTGCTGTTCTTGTTCTCATGTATAAGCCAATTAAAGGATGTGAAGATGCACTTCTACCCGGTTGTACAGTTATTGTTCCAGCATATAATGAAGGTAAACAGGTTTTTGTAACTCTCCAAAGTCTTGCAGCAAGCGACTATCCTAAAGATAAACTGAAACTTATAGCAGTTGATGACGGTAGTGTTGACGATACTTGGGAGTGGATTAAAAAGGCAAAAGAGGTTCTTGGTGATCGTGTAATTACAATAAAACAGCCTTGTAATAAAGGTAAGCGTCATGCTCTTTATGCGGGATTTCAGCAAAGTATTGGAGAGGTTTTAGTAACAGTTGATAGCGACTCAACTGTTGATCCAGATACGCTTAGAAATCTTATTACACCTTTTGTTGTGGATAAAAAAGTTGGTGCTGTTGCTGGTAATGTAAGGGTGCTTAATATGGATAAGGGAATTATTCCTAAGATGCTTGACGTAGTGTTTGTTTATAGCTTTGACTTTATTCGTGCAAGCCAAAGCATGGTGAAAGCTGTTATGTGCACACCAGGAGCTTTGTCAGCGTATCGCCGTGATGTTGTAATGAGTATATTGAAAGAGTGGTTGCATCAGAAATTTTGTGGTCAGCCTGCAAATATTGGTGAAGACCGTGCAATGACCAACCTTATTCTAAGAGAAGGGTATCATGTTCTCTTTCAGCAAAATGCTAAAGTTTATACAGAAGTTCCTGTTAAATACACCAATCTTTCTAAAATGTATCTCAGATGGGCAAGAAGCAACGTTCGCGAAACTATTGCCATGACACGTTTTATATTCAAACCTTTTCGTGAAGGATCAAAACTTGGTGCAAGAATAAACCTTATTTCTGGCTGGGTTGCTATCACAAAAGCTCAGATATTTCTTGTAATCACTTGGGGATTGATTTTGCTGCACCCCATTACATTTGGAGTTAATGCTCTGATTGGTGTGGTTGTATCTTCAAGTTTAGCGGCAATAATATACGCATGGAAGTTTGGAACATTCTCTTCACTCTGGTCATTTATTTATGGAGTCTATTTCTTTATAGCTCTATCATGGATAAGACCTTACGCACTAATAACACCACACAAGGCTGGCTGGTTGACACGTCAGATTAAATCAAAACCAGAATTAAAGTCAGATTCTACAGTAAAAGATGTGGTTAAAGTGGGTAATGAAGAAAATAGTATGTTTTTGCAGAAGACTGCTGCTTAGAAATTAGTTTTACCACCTCCATTAAAATTGTAGAGATTAGAAATAATCAATAATTTCTTAACAGCTAAAAACAGCTAAAATTACTCAAAAATAATAAAAACCCCGCTACTCAATAAGTTAAAGGCGGGGTTTATTTTTTTATTTTAAGGGTTTTGTCAATTTATTTTGAGGCGATGCTATTCATTTGGACTTTGTGTTTGAATAGGTTTTGCAACGAGAATGAATGGAGATTGATTGTGATTTGTATTGCAACTACAATTTATAAAAGACTTTCAAATATATGATACTCTTCAATATGGTATTGTTGCTCTGGATAGATGGCAATAGGCATACCAAATTTAGCCTCTAAAGATGTTATGAGGTGCTTCTCCTCTCCGTGCAACAGTTGAGCTATTTCAGGGTGAACTTTGACAGTAAAGCGGTTGCCCATAATATCAGTTGCTTCATTTAATAGGTCTCTATGAATTTTATGGCATATTGATTTACCAGAGAGAAGCATACCATCGCCTGCACAATAAAAACACGGTTCACATAAAGTGCGAGTCAGATTTTTTCTAACCCTTTTACGTGTCATCTGAACAAGCCCTAACTCAGATAAAGGAAGGACATTTGTCTGGCTTTTATCCTTTTTTAGAGCATCTATAAGATGAGACATAACCTTATCCTTGTGATGACTCTTCTTCATGTCAATAAAATCAATAATTATAATGCCACCAATATTGCGAAGTCTTATCTGATAGGCAATCTCTTTAACAGCTTCAAGATTAGTTTTTAAGATTGTCTCCTCAAAATTATGTTTTCCAACATATTTACCAGTGTTTACATCAATTGCCACTAATGCCTCTGTCTGTTCAATGATGATATATCCCCCAGATTTAAGCCACACCTTCTTTTTTAACGCTCTTGCAATATCTCCCTCAATATTATAGGCATCAAATATTGGTTCGGCCCCCGTGTAAAGCTCAACAGAGACTCTAAGATCAGGCATTAGCTTGTCTAAAAAATGGACAACGCTCTCATAACCCTCTCTTGAATCAACAATTAATCTATCAGCTTCATCTGAGAGTAAATCCCTTACTGCACGAAAAGTTACTGTCAAATCTCTATAAACTAAAGATGGGGCGGAAGTTGTTTTGCCCCTTTTCTGAATATCTTCCCATGTTTTAGTAAGAAAGGCTATTTCTCGCTCTAACCTGTTTGTTTTTATTCCTTGAGCTGCTGTTCTAAATATATATCCAAAGTTGTCTTTTCTTATTGATAGGAGAAGCTCTTTGAGACGAATACGCTCCTTTTCATCATCAATTCTTTTAGATATACCAATGTGATCAACAGTAGGCATAAGAACCATGAATCTACCCGGAAGAGATATGTGAGTTGTTACTCTGGGTCCTTTTGAACCCATTGAAGATTTTGCAACTTGAACCAAAATCTCCTGTCCTTCAGTTATAAGCTCTTCAATTGGGCAATCTTCTGCTAAATAGGGTTTCCAATTATATGCAGATGTACTATTTTTCCAATTTGTGGAGTTTTTCCAATCTTGTCCACCTTTAGCACTTGATGAACTTTTCCAATTTGATGGGCTTTTCCAATTTGACGAGCTTTTCCAGTTTGATGGGGTAGTCAATTTTTGAAGTTCTTTTTTATTTTCCCTTACATTAACTATCATTGCTTTATCATCAATAATATCTGTTCCAATATCTTCAGCAGAATCTTGATCTCCTGATTCTACTTCATCTTGGTCTATCTCTGCCTCTTGTTCAAATCTTCTGGCAAGGTCGTCAAATGTGTTATCTAAAATATCATCTACATAAAGGAAAGCTGATTGGTTAAGTCCAATATCAACAAATGCAGCCTGCATACCGGGAAGAACCCTTTGCACCCTTCCTTTATAAATATTACCCGTAATATTAGACTCATCGCCTCTTTCGATAAACAGTTCTACAATAGTTCCGTTTTCTAAAACAGCCACACGAGTCTCGTGGGCTGCTGCATTTACAACAAGCTCTTTTAGCATACTATTAAATCTTGATCTTTAAATTGTAGGTGTAGAGAAAATCTTAATCTCCCACACGGTTAAAAAGTATTTTAAGCTGATTTGAGTTTAACAATATCTGCTGAACGAAGGACATTATCAGGCACTTTAAACACCTCAGTTAATATTTCAGATGGTCTTATAGTTCGTTGAAGATCGTTTTTTAGAGTCATCTCAAGTTGAATATAATCTAACTTTACTGCTAAATCATCTTTATCTTTTACGGTTAGCCCATCTTTATCTTTTATGATTAGCCCATCTTTATCTTTTGTGGTTAGCTCATCTTTATGTTTTACGGTTGAATCATCTTGCTTGGTTTTAATTTTTGTATTCCCAGAACTAATTAACTTAATTTTCTCTGTTACCTTTCTTAAATCTGTAGTTCTCTGAATACCCTTAAAACTTAGTTTCTCCACAACATACTCTGACAAAGTCAT
The DNA here is from genome assembly GCA_015231615.1 of Desulfamplus sp. Classification (GTDB taxonomy): domain Bacteria; phylum Desulfobacterota; class Desulfobacteria; order Desulfobacterales; family Desulfobacteraceae; genus Desulfamplus. Next base: position 37,600 of record JADGBE010000019.1, read on the forward strand.
AAATTCATCTATATCCTGTTCTGTGATAGAAAAATTTTTAAGTGTAATTTGATATGAGATAGATAAGTTAGTCTCGTTAGTCTCTTTCTGATTTTCTCTAATATCTCTATTTACATCTGGGGTTGCTTTATTCACATCTGAGTTTTTCTTTAAATCTTTTGAATAAACAGAGCGTGTAATTGTTATTGTTCTTGGTAATACATCATTAAGTTTTTTCACAATATCATCGGGTTTTATAAAAGATTGTTGTGATGTAGCAGGGCTATTTTGGGATAAAGTTGATCGTTTTAAAATATTTACTTGCTCTGAAAGATTTACATGGATTGAAAAAAACTCCTCTTCACTCTCCATACCAACAGGCAAAGGGTTATCAAAAGAGATTTTCATTACTGGGCTAAAACCTGTGGAGTATTTAACCTTTAAACCAGCTCTTCTGATTGCCCGTCTGATTATTTTGGCAAGTTCAAGGTGTCCAAAGTGTTTTGCCTTGCCAAGTTTTGAGTAGAAGATGGTAATTTTTGAGTAATTTCCACTATCATCAACCCTCTTTTTATTATCATAGGACTTAAATTGGATTTGAGTTTTATCTCTATTTTGAAGCTCATCAGCTTTAATTTCACTATGTTCTATATTTTCAGGCTCTTGAACTTGACTTGTAGTATCTCCATTACTTTGAAAAAGAATAGGCTGTATCTTTTTAAAATCACAAATTCCACAACCTATGCAGCCATGTTCTCTACAATCTTGGGTAAGTTCCGAAGCCATTGCCTTATCAAATTCATCTCTTATAAATTTATCTGAGATGCCACAATCAATATGAGACCAAGGAAGAACTTCATTTTTTTCACGTTCACGAGTAGTATAAAAATATGGATCAACGCCACACTCATCAAAGGCTTGCTCCCACAGATCGAATCGGAACATATCTGACCAACCATCTAATCGGCAACCTACCTCCCAAGCCTTTACAAGCACACTTGATAACCTACGATCTCCTCTTGCCCATACACCTTCAAGCAGGCTCATCTTTGGGTGCTGCCATTTAATATTAATGCCAGGGTGTCTTAGTGTTTGCTTAAGAAAATTTAAGTTTTCCATTGCCTTGTCAGGATGGATTTGAGAACATCTTTCAAATGGTGTATGAGCTTTAGGTATAAAAGATGCAAAACTTATATTGATGGTACTGTTACCTTTTCCAGTAGTTTTAATTTTAGCAAGCCTTTTTGCCATATCTGCAATTGCTTCAATATCTTCAGATGTTTCTGTAGGAAGACCATTCATAAAATAGAGCTTGATATTTCGCCATCCCAATTCAAATGCACTTTTGACTGTGGTAAAAATATCCTCTTCGGTGATATTTTTATTTATAACATCTCGAAGTCTTTGAGAGCCAGCTTCTGGTGCAATTGTAAATCCAGTTTTCTTAACTTTCTTAATTATTTTCATCAAAGGCGAGGTAAGTTTGCCAGCACGCACAGAGGGTAAAGAGATTGATATACAGTGCCCAGTGTTTATTACCATAAGCTCTTCCATAAGTTCTGCAAGATTGCTGTAATCACCTGTGCTTAATGAAAGAAGCGAGAGATCACTATAACCCGTATTTTTTAAAGATTCTTTGGCTATTTCTACAAGCTCATTAACAGAACGCTCCCGAACAGGTCTGTAAATCATGCCTGCTTGGCAGAATCGACACCCTCTTGAGCAACCTCTTGCAATCTCAAGGCGTAAACGATCATGAACTGGTTTTCCAAATGGTACAACTGGAGAAGTTGGAAATGGCTCTGTTGAAATATCAGGAAGAATTGCCCGTTTAATCTTTATATATTCAGGGTAAATAGGCTCAAGGTGCTGGATTAATTTTGTTTGATCGGATTCAGCAGGCTTATAGATTGGTTTAAAAAAAGAAGGGACATAAACCCCATCTATTTTAGAGAGCATTTTAAGCAAACTATTTTTGTCGTAAATTCCTATCTCTTTTTCAGAGTTATTAGTTTGATTTTTGCTTCTATTTTTATCCTCTTTCCATTGGATAACCGCTTGAGAAATTTCAAGAACCGCCTTTTCTCCATCACCAATTACAAAAGCATCAAAAAAATCGGCTAATGGCTCTGGATTAAAGGCGCATGGACCGCCTGCAATTATAAGTGGAAAAGAGTTAATCGTAGAGTTTAGATTTTTGAAAGTTGCATTTTTAGAATCTACACTTTTAGTAATAGCTATATCATAGAATAACTCTCTATCTTTGGCATAAAATGGTATTCCAGCAAGATTTAGCATAGTGAGAATATTTGTAAAGTTTAGTTCGTAGAGCAGGCTAAATCCAACTATATCAAAGGATTTAAGAGCAATTTCAGACTCTAAAGAGAATAGTTCTCTATTCTTTTCTTTCAGAATCTTCTCCATATCAATAGCTGGGGTGAAGAATCTTTCTGCGGCTATATTTTCTTGCTGATTCAGTATAGTATATAAAATTTGCATTCCAAAATGAGATGTACCAATCTCATAAAGATCAGGAAATGCAAGAGCAAATTTAAGATCAACTTTTGAAAGGTCTTTTTTAATGCTATTTGCTTCACAACCAAGATAGCGACTTGGCATCTCCACAAATGGGAGGATTTCTTGAATATTTATTTTGTCCATGATAGAAATATTTAATAATTCCATATTATTGTTGTTAATTTTTGCCAAATTTTAATTTATCTCATTTTACCCTAAATAAAGCAAATTTTAATTTAAACGGCTAAAGATTTGGATTTGTCTAACCTATATTGAGAATCTTCAAAATTAGTACCTAAAATTTATTTCAGATACTAACTTGCCCAAACCCTACATATAATTTATAAAGAGGCCAATTTAAAAGGGTTTTATGGAACAAGAGATCACTTCAATATAAAGTAAGTATAAAATTAAGCGGCTATAAATTATTTAAGCAGCTATAAAAATTAAGGAGTTTTATTATGTTTGGTTTAGGAATGCCTGAAATATTGCTTATTCTGGCTATTGCTTTAATGGTTATTGGTCCTAAAAAATTACCTGATCTTGCAAAATCTTTAGGTCGTGCTTTAGGAGAGTTCAAAAGAGCTGCCCAAGAGTTTAAAAATAGTATTGATTTAGACAGCACTGTTAAGGAGTTTAATGAGCCTGTTAAAAATATTAAAGAGATTAAAAACGAGATTAAAAATTTTTCAGACCCATTAAATAATGACTCTGTTAGTATAAAAGAGTCTAAACAAATAAAAGAACCTGTTCAGGCACAAGAGACATTGTATAGTCAAGAAGCAGTAAAAACTGAAGCAGAGACCGAAAATAAAACAATAGGTGAAAAAAAAACTAAATTAGATAAAGTTGATGATTTGCAATCATCTAATGTTCATAAATAAGGATATAAAGTAAAAATGACGGATAGAGAAGAAGATAGACTACCTTTTACAGAACATCTCTCCGAGTTACGAGACAGGTTGATCCGCTGCTTTATAGCTGTCTTTATTGGGTTTATTGTTGCATATTTTTTCAAGGAAAGGTTATTTGATATTCTTAATGCCCCTCTTGTAAAGGTTATGGGTAGTGAGACCAAAATGATCTTTACAGGTCTGCCCGAAGCCTTTTTTACCTACATGAAACTCTCTTTTCTTGCTGGTATAGTTATTGCAACTCCTGTTCTTTTTTATGAATTTTGGATGTTTATATCTCCCGGACTTTACCGTGATGAAAAAAGATTCCTTATACCAGCTATATTGTTATCTTTATTTTTTTTCATTGCTGGCTCAAGTTTTGGTTATTTTGTTGTTTTTCCTTATGGATTCCAATTTTTACTGAGCTTTGGGTCAGAAAACATACAATCAATGCCATCAATGAAGGAGTATTTAAGTTTCTCTTCAAAGATGCTTTTAGCATTTGGATTTGTTTTTGAGCTGCCTCTTGTTCTAACTTTAATGGCACGAATGGGACTTGTTACAGTTGAATTTCTGAAAAAAAACAGAAAATATGCGATTCTAATAATTTTTATAGTTGCAGCCCTAATAACTCCTGGACCAGATGTTATTAGTCAAGTTATGATGGCTATACCACTTATGTTTTTATATGAGTTAAGTATTTTTGGTGCAAAGTTGTTTGGCAAAAAACCAGATACTAAAGATATAAAAGAAGAAGAAGAAAGAGAGCAAGAAGAAGAAAAAAATATTGATAAGTGATAAGAGTTTTTTATCATTTATTTTATCATTGACATGCTTAAACTCCATATTATAATAAATCGCTAAATTATAGATTTAGAGTAGATTAAGCCACAAAGTATATATTAATTTCGGATTGTTGTCAGGTAGTTTTGGGATGCTTCCTGACGTATTTTGATAAGGTAAAAATATTATTAACTGTTAAAGGAGTAAGGAAAATGAGTAAAAAATTTGTTGCATTGATGTTGGCTATTGGTGTTTCTCTTCTTTTTGCTGCGACCTATATTTATGCTGGAACAGCGGTTCAGGACACATTTAAGATGGAGACAAAAGAGTATGCAAAACACACAAAAGGTTTAGCTGAGTTCACTCACAAAAAGCACGTTGAAGATCATAAAATTGCTTGCGGTGACTGCCACCATGATGACAAGGGAAAGCCTCTTGCTCTTAAAATGGGCGATGATGTTCAAAGATGCGTAGAGTGTCATAAAGAAACTGGCAAAGCTCCAGAAGGCGAAAAACTCACTAAAGAAGAGAAAATTCTAAAATATCACAAAGAGGCTATTCATGCAAACTGTATTGGCTGCCATAAAGAATCAAACAAAAAAGCTGGAGATCCAACAGGTAAAAAACCAGCTCCTACATCATGTGCTGACTGCCATCCCAAAAAATAATATTACATAAAAATGAACAACCCTCACCGCAATGTGGGGGTTGTAAGTAACCCTCCGCCTAAACAATATCTTCCTCTACGCGAATCTCAAACCAATCTAACTCAAATTACTACCATTCCAAATAGCAGAATTTATAACACCAGAATTTTTAACTCAGAGCTTCAATAACTCCTCAAGAGAAGTTTGACGAAGGCTTGTATCCTGATTTTTAACTGCCATTGTCATTGCTTTACGTGAGCCTACAAATATGGCAAGTTTTTTTGCCCTTGTTAAACCTGTATAGATAAGGTTTCTAAACAGCATTTTAAAGTGCTGGGATAGAATCGGAATAATTACAATATCAAATTCGCTGCCTTGTGATTTGTGAATAGTTATAGCGTAGGCAAGATCAAGTTCAATTATATCGTCCCGCTGGTATTTCACGATCCTTTTGTCAGGATAGAAGGAGACGGAACAGGTAAGCTCTGTTATGTCCATTTCAACTATAATTCCAATATCTCCATTAAAAACACCAAGATCGTAGTTATTTCTTTTGTGTATCACCCGATCCCCTGTTCTAAATACCCTCTCTCCAATTCTAATCTCACGTTTTCCTTCTGCTTGTGGATTGGCTGATGCCTGTATTAATCTATTGAGATTAAGAGTCCCAAGAGTGCCGCGTGTCATTGGAGATAAAATTTGAATTTCGCACCCATTACCATAATATTTTGGAATCCACTCTTGATAAAGTCGTTTCACCATATCTGAGGCAGCATATCCATAATGAAGAGATGACCAAGGATGAACGCTTCTTAAAACCGCAATTAGCTCTCTTACCTCTGTATCAGCTTTATAAAGTTCATTTATATCAACATGCTGAAATTTCTTAGGAATATTTATTGCTGGCTCATAGGCTTTTATGGGTTCTTTTATACCAAATTCATAATAATCTTCTTGATTATCATATTCAACATGAAGCTTTGATGTTTGAATATTAGAGATTTTTTTCACTTGATTTATGAAATGAATCTGATCTTTTGTAGCTTCATCAGAATCTATGAATATACAGTCAGTTTTGTTAGTCCAGATTTCAGGCTTTTTAAAAGGTGATGTAATCCATGGAACTTCTCCACTATTTATCTCATGTGCATATCTAATAATCAAAGACTCTTTTGCCTGACGAAATATCTGAGTTAGGACAAAACATGGCATAACTCCAGAGGCGATCATATCTTTTAAAACATTGCCAGCACCAACTGATGGCAGTTGATCCGCATCTCCTATAAAAAGCACCTGACACGATTTAGGAACAGCTTTGAGCAAAGAGGCGGTTAGACTAATATCGAGCATAGAACACTCATCAACGATCAGAAAATCAGCTTTCAGAGGTGCTTTCTCATTTTTCTTAAAATCGCCACCCTTCCACTCTAACAGGCGATGTATAGTCTTTGCTTCCCTGCCAATAACTTCGCTCATCCGTTGAGCCGCCCGTCCTGTTGGGGCGGTAAGCAGAATTTTTTTGTCCATTGCCTCAAGAACTCTTACAACTACAAGGGTAGTTGTTGTCTTACCGCAACCCGGACCTCCGGTCAGAATTGAAAACTTTTGGTTCACAATTGATATAACAGCTTTTGCCTGTTCATCACTTAATTTAATATATCTTGACTTGCAATAAAGCGTTATCCACCGTTCTAACTGCTCTTGATCTACAGAGATAAGATTATCTGCTTTGAGCATTTTTGATACACGTTGGGCAACATAAAGTTCATCAAAGTAGAGTGATTTAGAGTAGTAACAGGTCTCTTTATCTTTTTTGTCGCTATTTTCATCAGTTCTATTTATATCAGTTTGATTTTGATTGGCTCTATTATCATCAGTTATATTTTTATCAATCTCGTAAAGATAACGAACCATTAAAAGCTTTTCCTGCTCCATCTTTCCTAAAATATATAGTAAGCGGCTTGTTAAATCTATATTCAGAAGCTCTGAGGTCTGGTCGTGAATTTGGGAAAGGGTAAGATAGCAGTGTCCACAGTTTCTGCTTGCTGACAGAACATGGCGAATTGCTGCCATAATGCGTTTATCGCTGTCAGGTGCAAAACCTATGCTTAAAGCAATTTTGTCAGCAGAAAAAAATCCAATACCATAAAAATCATTAGCAAGTCGATATGGGTTTTCGGAAACATATTTTATTGCGTTATCGCCATACTCTTTATAGATTTTAACAGCAAAAAGGGTGCTAATTCCATGAGATTGAAGAAATATCATAACATCACGAATGGACTTATGTTCTGTCCATGCCTGACTTATCATCTCTAATTTTTTGTTTGCAATCCCCTGAACTTCAGTTAAACGCTCAATTGCAGATTCAAATATTTCAAGAGTTTTGTCATCAAAATATTTTACAATCTTCTTTGCCGTTTGAGGTCCTACGCCCTTGATAAGACCAGAGCCAAGATATTTTTCAAGAGCTGCTGTGGTTGCGGGTTTTCTCTCAAATGCAGAAGTTGCTTTAAATTGACGTCCATATCTTGGGTGGACTATCCATGAACCCTCAAACTCCATAGTAGCACCGGCAAAGACTTTGGTTTGATGAACTACAACAGTCTCTTGATTTTGAGGGCTATTAAATGGAACAACTCGTAAAACAGACCACCCATTATCAGCGTTATGGTATGTTATGCGTTCAACAACGCCTGTTAAATGCTCTGTTATAGTAGCTGAATTATACAATTTGACTCTTTAAATAGAAAAACCCCTTAAAAAATAAGGGGTTTGTATATGGTAGGAATTACCTGTAATCTTGAATGGTAGCGATGCAGGGATTTGAACCCCGGACCCTGCGGATATGAGCCGCATGCTCTGACCAACTGAGCTACATCGCCTTAAAGTTCGGCTTTTATATAATTTAGTTTTTATGTTGTCAATATTTATTTCTTCTTTGTTTAACTCTGAATGTCGATTTACTAAGCTCTTAAAGTTTGACTAAATAATCTACTGTTTGTTATCAGCTTGCTTAAAATCTGTTACAACTACAGTGAAGTTTTCGAGATTATCAGGAAAATCTGAGAAAACAACCATAAACGGAATTGATTTACCCGGATCAACTGTAAATTTTTTATTTCCATCTGAACTATAAAGAATAGAGTTAATACTATTCATGTCTAATGTTTTCAACTGCTCTTCAGGTATAACATTGCCACACAAAACGGTTTTATTTTTTACCTTTACCTTATTTGTAGCTATTAAAGTTCCTTCTATTTTTATATCTTTACATGGAGTTTTTGAATGGTTAGTTACTTGTCCAGTTATGACAAATAGTGTCCCAGATATTGTATTTGTTATGAATTTACCACTTACGCTCTTTTGATCAGGTGTAAGTTTAATAGGCTCTGGTTTAGGAGACAAAATTTTATTTATATAAGGTATCTTTTCTATATAAGGAGTAATACCAGATAGGTATGAGGTTTTACCCCCCACCATTAAAGATGCAGCAAATCCAGCAATTAAAAGGATTATTAATATAATAGATATTATTATAATTTTTTTTATCCCAAATGTGCGGCTTTTATGCTTATCAAAAAGAATGCTATCTTCAAAAAGATTAGGTCTGTTTCCTAACAGTGTAGAACCTTGACCACTACCTCCTATTATAGGCTGACCGCCTAATGTAGTTTCCTGACTCTGCGATTTAGTAATAGATATTTTATTTTCTTGTTGTTGACTATTGCTTGGAAGCTCTTTTATTTGATCCTCAGAAACATCATAATACTCTTCATCAAAAACATCTTCTTCATCGCTTTCAATCTCATCATCTGTGGAAAACTCCATCTCAATGGGGGAGATACTTTCTTTTTTTAGATTTATCTCAGCTTTGTTTATTGTGTTTGTTTTACTTTGACTTTGAATTGGATCACTCTCTGATGAAGAGAAATCAAAGTCGAACTCAGAATCATCTTCCATTTGAATTTCTAAGCCTTCATCTGAATCTGTTGAATTATCCACAGATAACTCTTCATCAATATTTGAAAAATCCATACTTAATTCAAGCTCGTTATCCATCTTTAAGGAGTTGGCCGATGTTTTAGATGGTTGTGCAATCTTATGTTGGGAAGATGTTGAGGAGTTATTAACATCACTATCTAATGAAAAGTCCATATCAAGTGAAAGGTTATCATTAAAATCAATTGACGAATCGTTTTGATGTATTCTCTTTTCTACAACAGGGGGTGCTGTTTTCTGTGGAGATGATTTTGAAGGAGCTTGAGAAAAATCTATATCATCATCAAGGGAGAAATCCATATCTAATTCAATCCCGCTATCTGTATCTACAGGCTTAGGGGTTGGCTTAGGCTTTGGTGGTGGTGAAGTGGTTTGCTGTTGAGGAGTAGAAAGCTCCATATCATCATCAAGAGAAAAATCAAGATCAAGTTCAAGACCACTATCTGTATCTATAGGCTGGGAGGCTGGCTTAGGCTTTGGTGGTGGTGAAGTGGTTTGCTGTTGAGGAGTAGAAAGCTCCATATCGTCATCAAGGGAGAAATCAAGATCAAGGTCATCTTCCTGTTCAGAATATCCCTTATTGTCATTTTCTATTTTTAAGCTGGGAGCCGCTTGTTTATCTATAAAAAGATCATCGTCAATTGTGAACTCATCGTCAATCTTAAGGTCATTGTCATCAATTTTTAATTCACTTTCAAGCCGCAAATTATTATCAATCTTAAGCTCATCTCCATCAATTTTTAACTCATTTTCAAGTTTAAAATCACTATCAATATTAAGAGCATTATTATCTTTTTGAATAATAGCTTCAGATTCAGGAGAAGTAGTTATGGGTTTTGATGACAATTTTTCTTCAACATCTATAAGAGCGTTGTTAGGAGGATAAGCTTTGAATATGTGTTTGCACATACTACAGCGAACTTTAGAACCATCTTTTTTAAGAACTGATTCATCAAGGTTGAATTTTGTTGAGCATTTTTCACAGGTGATAATCATAAGTTTCCTCTTGTCATCTTATGTTCGCCATAAGCCAATTTTTATTTAGAAGATAAATTCTAAGTGAAAGCTGAATGCCAATTTAACGTTGATACCACAAATGAGATGGGTAGATGTTATAATTTTAAGTCAAAAATTGCGGGAAGGTTTCTATATTTTTCATTATAATCAAGACCATACCCCACAATAAACCCTTTTTCAATATCAAAACATGAATAGTGAACATCAATTGGTAATTCACGACGTTCATTTTTATTAATCAATGCACATATTTTTACTGAGGCGGGTTTCAGAGTTTGAAAATATCTCATCAAAGCAGTAAGAGTTGTTCCTGTATCTACAATATCTTCAACAATCAAAATATCTTTACCTTCAAGTTTTATATCTGGCAGTTTGGTAAATTTAATACTCCCAGTGGTTTCTGTACCGCTATAGCTTGAAGTTCCAACAAGGTCAATCTCATGTTCAATTGTAATTTCTCTTGTAAGATCAGATAGAAAAATAATCGATCCTTTCAAGATACCAACAAGAACAAGTTTCTTGTCTTTGTAATCTCTTGAGATAAGTTCAGCAGCACATTTAATCTTTATCTGTATCTCCTCTGCGGAGATCATAGGAATCAGTTTTGTCATAATTTATTTATAATCCTGTTTCTGCCAGTTTTTCAACAAGTTTTTTTTGTTTGTTATCAAGTTCTTTAGGAATGTTTACATGAATCACAACAAATAGATCTCCATATCCATCTGTGTTCATTTGTGGAATACCCTGTTGTGCCAATCTAAGTTTTGCTTTATGTTTTGTTCCAGGTGGAATATTTATTGTCATCTCTTTGCCAGAAGGAGTTGTAATATCAACTTTAGTGCCAAGTAGTGCATCTGTAAGTTTGATCTCCTTAATAGTTGAAATATCATTGCCTTCTATATCAAATTGAGGATGTGGTAAAGGCTTTGATTTTATAAAAAGATTACCTCGTGGACCACCATAAGGGCTTGGTTCTCCTTTTCCCTGCACTCTAATTTTCTTACCAGTGGTCATACCTTTTGGGATTTTTACAGTTATTGTTTCGCTATTACCTCCTTGATTTATATTTACAGTTTTCTGACAACCATTAATTATCTCATCAAGAGTAAGAGCTATCTCATATTCAATATCACTACCCTTTGTACTATTAACGTTATGGTTGCCTCTACTACAACTTCCACCCATTCCTCCCATTGTCTGTTCAAATGGATTTTTGCCCATACTACTTGAGAAATTAGAACCAGCAAAGCCACCTTTTGAAAAACCATTACCTGTAAAACCACCACTTGTAAAGGTTCGTCCAAAACCTGCTCCACCAACATTTTGACCAAAGCCAAATTCTCGAAGAATATCACTTATGTCAAAGTTTCTAAAAATATCCTCTTTGGAGTATCGCTGTTGAAAACCAGCAGACCCATAAGTATCATATTGTTGGCGCTTCTCTTTATCACTTAATACTGCATAAGCTTCGCTTATCTCTTTGAATTTCTCCTCTGCATTCTTGTCATCATTTTTGTCAGGATGATATTTAATTGCAAGTTTATGATACGCCTTTTTTATCTCTTGAGGAGTTGCACTCTTATTTACTCCTAACATTTTGTAATAATCTGTCTCAGCCATTGTTCATTACCTCTTATATGTAAAGATATTGCAATTATTCAGTTTTAATAGATTAACCTTCATTTATGGAACTAAAATAAACTGAATTTATTAGGTGTCAAGATTTGATAACTTTCCAAACATTGTCAAATCTTTTATTGTATTAGATTTCCTGCAAAACTTGAATTGACCCCTTGATTTTACTGGATAAAAAATGGGTTTTGTAGGATGTCAATTAAATCTGAAATTAGGTTCGCGGAGTTCTCTTTAAGGCTGTAATAGCAATCATAATTACCGATAATGCAGCAGGGGTCATTCCATCAATTCGTGATACTTGCCCCAATGAATCAGGTTTTATAGCAATCAGCTTCTCTTTAAGTTCATTGGAGAGACCATGAATTGCATTATAATCAATATTTTCAGGTATCTTGATTCGCTCCATATCTTTAAACTTCTTAATCTCACTCTGCTGGCGCGAGATATAGCCCTCATATTTTATCTCGATCTCAACTTGCGTTTTAACTCTACGCTCCAACTCCTCCTCTGGTGGCGAGATGTTTTCAACAATTGAGTAATCAAGCTCTGCTCGTTTTAATAGCTGATCTAATTTAACACCATTTGTTATAGGTGGTGTAGAAGAAGACTCAAGAAACTTATTGACGCTATCAAGAGGCTTAACAATAAATGATTTTATGCGGTTTATCTCATCTTTAGTAGCTTTCTCAATCTCTTTTGTCCTTTTAAATGTCTCATAATTAACAAGACCAAGCTCATAAGCCTTTTCAACGAGTCTTAAATCAGCGTTATCTTCTCTTAAGATGAGCCTATATTCAGCTCTTGAAGTAAACATTCTGTATGGCTCTTGCGTGCCTTTAGTAACCAAATCGTCAACCATAACCCCAATGTACGCTTCTGATCTGTCAAGTATAAATGGCGGACGCTTTTGAATTGCACATGCAGCATTTATTCCAGCCCAAATTCCTTGTGCTGCTGCCTCTTCATAGCCTGATGTTCCGTTTATCTGCCCAGCAAGAAAGAGTCCTTTAATTCTTTTTGTTTCAAGGGTTGGATAGAGCTGCTGAGGGTCTAAATAGTCATATTCAATTGCATAAGCGGGGCGGATTATTTCAGCATTTTCAAGCCCTTTAACCATACGGACTAAATCAACCTGTATATCCCAAGGCAGGCTATTTCCAAGTCCACTTGCATATATCTCAAGAGTTTTAACTCCCTCATGCTCTAATATTATCTGGTGGCTCTCTCTCTCTGGAAATTTTACGATTTTATCTTCAAATGATGGGCAATACCTTGCGGATCGACCATGAATATAACCGCCATAAAGAGCTGAATATTGAAGATTTTTTCTAACAAACTCATGGAGTGCCTGATTTGTGTGTCCAATGTAGCTTGGTAGCATCTTATTAGGAGGAGATAGATGGTGAGATAAATTTGATAGAGAAGTTCCACCTATTTGACTATCTGTTTGACTATCTATGGCAATACTATTGTTTGTTGAAAATGAGAAAGGGGTAAAAGATGGATCAGACTCTTGAGGTGTAAAACATGAAAAATCTATAGAATCTCTGTGAATTCTTGGCGGAGTCCCAGTTTTCATTCTTCCAAGTGTAAAGCCATGCTTTTCAAGTGATTTTGCCAAAGCAATTGAAGAGAACTCACCAGTTCTGCCAGCCTCAAAAGATTTATCACCAATATGAACAAGACCTTTTAAAAATGTGCCAGTAGCAAGTATTACAGCATCAGCCTCAAAGCCCATACCTGTTCTTTCGACTATACCTTTTATTTTGCCATTTTCCACAACTATATCTTCAACCATAGATTGCTTTACATCAAGATTTTTAGCCTCTTCTAAGGCAAGTTTCATAACTTGATGGTATAGTTGTTTATCATTTTGGGTTCTTGTTGCCTGAACTGCTGGACCTTTGCGGGTGTTAAGCGTATGATATTGTATCGCGGATAGATCAGATGCCTTTGCCATCATGCCGCCAAGTGCATCAATCTCCTTTACCAGCTGACCTTTTGCTGTGCCGCCAATTGATGGGCTACAAGGCATGGCAGCAGTTTTATCAAGGTCAATGGTCATAATAAGGACTGAACAGCCCATTCTTGAAGCGGCAAGGGCAGCTTCGCACCCTGCATGACCTGCTCCAATAACAATGATGTCATATTTTTTTTTATAGAATTTCATGGGTGTTTACTATATATCTGCTTTACATTTCGGTCAAGCAGAGGTTTTATTTGTTCTCCTGCCACAGGTTTAAAAATTTCCTTCCCGAGTGATATAAGCTGCTATTTTATCAACTACTTGTTCTGGTGTAAGTTCGGTTGAGTCAATCATAATTGCGTCTTTTGCTGGTTTCAAAGGGGCATTCTCTCTTGATGAGTCATTCCTATCTCTTAATGCTATAGATTGTTCAATTTCAAGCAGAGTTTGTTTTTGTTGCCCCTCTTTTGTAATACTTTCGTTGTACCGTCTTAATGCTCTTATCTTTAAATCTGCTGAAAGGAAGAATTTATAGCTTGCATCTGGAAATACAACTGTTCCCATATCTCTGCCCTCAAACACCGCATCACTGTTCTTTGCAATCTCTCTCTGAAAACCCAGCAAAGCCTGACGCACCGCTTTTTTTGCCGATAAATCAGATGATAGCATAGTAATTTCTGGTGTGCGTATATAGTCAGTAATATCTTGACCCGAACTAAAAAGCCGATACACCCCTTCTGGCTGAAGTTTTAATTCAAACGAAATTGATGATAGAAGTGTGTCAAGTTCGTCATCATTATGCCAATTTAAACTGCAACGACAAACTTCATAGGCAATTCCTCTATAGAGTGAGCCTGTATCCACATACGCACAACCAAGACGGGCGGCAAGTAATTTGCTTACAGTTGTTTTGCCAGCACCTGCTGGTCCGTCAATAGTAATAACTCTTGTTGGTTTTTTATTTTTCATCTCTATTTTTTGTTCATTTATTTTTTTGTGTTTTTTATAAAATTGCCCTCCTGCAAACCCATTTTTTTATCAAGTAAAACCAAGGGGGCAATTCAAGTTTTGTAGGAACTCTATTTTTATATAAAATGGAATTATAAAGAGATCACCTTTTTAAGAGCCTCAATAAATGCCCTGTTTTCATCTGGCATACCAGCACTAATTCTTAAACATGATGGGAAACCATAGGATTTCATTGAACGGGTGATTATGCCATATTGAAGCATCTCTTTAAAAACTTCTGTCGCATCTTTTTTCACATCAAGAAGGAAGAAATTTGCCTGAGTAGGAAATGTTTTAATGCCCATCTCAGATAATTCATTCACAAGATAATCAATGCCTTGGTGCATTATATCTATGCCATTTTTTAAAAACTCATAATCATCAAGAGCTGCGGCAGCAGCAACTTGAGCAAGAGAGTTTACATTAAATGGCTGCCTTATCCTATGTAGAACTGATGCAATATCTTGATCCATTACACCATATCCAACTCTGAATCCTGCAAGTCCATAAGCCTTAGAAAAAGTACGAAGAGTAACGATATTACTTTCTAAATTGGTTGCAAGGCTGTTAAAGATATTGGCATCTCTTGCAAATTCAATATATGCCTCATCAACAATCACAATTATATTTTTCGGAATTTTTGCCATGAACTTATTAAATTGATTAGTTGTAAAGTGGCTTCCAGTTGGATTATTAGGGTTTGTTAGAAAGATCATAGCAGTTTTTTCTGTTACAGCGTTAGCCAAAGCATCAAGGTCAATTTCAAGCCCGTTTAATGGAATCATCACAGGAGTTCCGCCAGATGTCTTCACTGAAATCTCATACATCAAAAATGATGGCAAAGGCATAAGAGCTTCCTTTCCAGAACCAAGAAAGGCATGGGCAAGAAGGGCGATAATATCGTCAGAGCCATTACCCACAATAATATTTTCACTCTTTACGTTAAAACGCTCTGCAAGTTTAGCAGTCAATTTGAATGCACTGCCGTCAGGATAGCGATTCATTGAAGCAAGGTGTTCAGCAATTGCCTTGATAGCTAAAGGAGATGGACCAACAGGGTTTTCATTAGAGGCAAGTTTAACAATATTTTTAATACCATACTCTCTTTCAAGCTCATCAATTGGCTTTCCTGGTTCGTATGGTTTAATTGACATGATGTAGTCTGGAACATTAAATTTCATATAAAACTCCAAAAATAGTTATAATATAAACAGTATAATTTACACGGTTTTAATTTGAGGTTTTCATTTCATTTATCGCCCTAAGCTAAAGCTATGGGCTAATTTTTACCCAAGCCCTCTTAAGAGGGCTTCTTTTTATAACTTAGCCGAGGGCTTTAGCCCTACGGCAGGAATGAATCTGAACAAAAACTAAACGCTGTAATAAAAAATAAAGGTGTGATAAAAAGTGATTTAAACTTAATCAAATCTGATAGAAAGTGGGTAATTTATTGAGCTTTCTATTTATTGTCAACTTTTTTGATTTAGTGTCAGAGATAGAGATTTATAATATCGCGATTCAGGATAGAGGCAGGATATAAAAATATGCAGCACATTTTACACAATGATGCAAAAAAAGATTTTGATAGGGTAATTACAGGGCTTGAAAATTTATGTGGAAAATATGAGTTAAGCTCTATTTACAGAGAAAAACTTAAAGGAAAAAGATTAGGATTGCTTGCAAATCCAGCCTCTGTTGATTCATATTTTAATCATGCCTCAAGTTTGATAAACAAGATATATCCAAATCAACTTAAAGCTCTTTTTTCACCTCAGCACGGCTTTTATGCAGAGAAGCAAGATAACATGGTGGAATCATCTCACTCAATTGATCCTATTCTCAAAATTCCAATATTTAGCCTCTACAGCACAACACGTATTCCAACAAAAGAGATGTTTGATCTAA
The DNA here is from genome assembly GCA_015231615.1 of Desulfamplus sp. GTDB lineage: Bacteria > Desulfobacterota > Desulfobacteria > Desulfobacterales > Desulfobacteraceae > Desulfamplus. The sequence continues at coordinate 53,955 of JADGBE010000019.1, forward strand.
TTGACACCTTAATTGTTGATATTCAAGATGTAGGGACACGAGTATATACGTTTATCTACACCATCTCATATTGTCTTGAAGTTGCAGCAGAGTGTGGCAAAGAGGTTGTTATTTTAGACCGTCCAAATCCGATTGGAGGATTGAATGTTGAAGGAAATATCCTCAAAGGGGAATATTCATCATTTGTTGGAAGATTTCCAATTCCCATGCGGCATGGCATGACAGTTGGCGAAATTGCAACCCTCTTTAATTCTGAATTTATCGTAGAAAGAAAGTGTGATTTAACAGTTATACCAATGGTTGGTTGGAAGAGAAATATGCTCTTTCCAGACACCAAACTTCCATGGATTCCACCTTCCCCAAATCTTCCAAACCCTACTTCAGCTTTAGTCTATCCGGGGCAGGTTATTTGGGAAGGGACAAATATCTCTGAAGGCAGAGGCACAACACAACCTTTTGAGATATTTGGCTCACCTTTTATTGACACTGAAAAAATATTTAAAGCTGTTATGGACAAGGTTCAAAGTGTTGTGGATAATATTATTGAAGGCTTTGTATTAAGACCAATTGCATTTGAGCCAACATCAGGAAAATGGCAGGGCAAGGTTTGCTATGGATTTCAGATACACGTTGTTGATCCATACACATTTAAGCCATATAAAACTTCGCTCTTTCTTCTTCAGCAAATTATAAAGCATCACTCTGATCAATTTAGATGGAAAGAGCCACCGTACGAATATGAATATGTTAAACTTCCAATTGATCTGATACTTGGAGACAAAGAGTTGAGAGAAGCTCTTGAAAACTTTGAAAATATAGATGCCATTGAAGAGTCATGGCAAGATGAGCTTGAGAAGTTTAAAAAGATTGGCAGGAAATTTTATATTTATGAGTGAAAATATCATAACCATATATACAGATGGTGCATCTTCAGGAAACCCAGGTTCAGGGGGAATTGGTGTATTTCTAAAATATAGGGAACATGAGAAAGAAATATCTGAATCAATTGGACATACCACAAATAACATAGCAGAGTTGACAGCAATTAAAAGAGCATTGCTTGAGCTTAAGCGATACGATCTACCCGTGAGGCTTTATACAGATAGCAGCTATGCCCTTGGAATATTAACCAAAAGATGGAAAGCAACAAAAAATCAAGAACTTGTTGAAGAGATTAGAAATATTATCGGAAAATTTAAAGATATTCGATTTATTAAAACAAAAGGTCATGCTGGAGTTGTAGGTAATGAAAAAGCAGATGCTCTTGCGACACAGGCAATTAAAAAGAAATCTTAGTGGGTAAATAAATCCTTTAAAAACAAACAATTATAAGATTTGACAACTTTTCAAAAGTTGTCAAATCTACCCACTATTGTCAAATTTATCAATTGGTTCTCAAAATTTCACCATATATTATTTTATATGCCTATAACCCTCAACCCCTCTTCAAGATCGTAATATGGTCTAATATCGTATTTAAACTCAGTAATACCGATATAAACAGCCATATTATTCCCAAGTGCTTGTAACCCGTCTGCTAACTTTTCATTCTCAAGTTCATAAAAAGTGATAGAGTTAATTATTTATAATACCGTTATTTATATCAGCACAAATATATGGACCTTTTTTCTTAAGATAATCTGGCAGCTTAGGTGCTGTTAAATAACGCTTGGCAACCTCTTTAGCACTTTCTGGTGGATAGACAACATTAGTAATTAAAATCATTTGATATCTCCTTTTCAGTTTAAAACTCTTGTTTAACAGCCGATTTGCTAACTTAACCCAGTAGTGTCCGGTTAGTTTTTTGCATGTAGTAATGATAGCTTCTTGTTATTAACAGTAAAAATGAGTTATTTGAATGTATTATTATTTACCATTTAAGTATAAAATCAACTCACTGACATATGAGT
>JADGBE010000001.1 GCA_015231615.1 Desulfamplus sp.
CCAGATACTCCAGTAGATTCAACACCATCAGATACTCCAGTTGATTCAACACCATCAGATACTCCAGTTGATTCAACACCATCAGAGACTCCAGTTGATTCAACACCTCCAGAGCCTCCAGTTGATTCAACGACACCAGAGCCTCCAGTTGATTCAACCGGAGTATCTGATGGTGTTGAATCTGCTGGAGGCTCTGGTGGAATTGAATCAACTGGAGTATCTGATGGTGTTGAATCTGCTGGAGACTCTGGTGGAATTGAATCAACTGGAGTATCTGATGGTGTTGAATCTGCTGGAATATCTGATGGTGTTGAATCCGCTGGAGTATCTGGTTCTGTAGCAGATTCTGATTGAATAGAATCTACAGTAGGCTCTGATGGTGTAGAGGTTAATGGAATTGAAGTATTGCCAGTAGTTTCAAACTTTGTTGATTCATCATATATAAATGGAGCATCATATTTAGTTGCTTTCTGCAAATCAGAATCTAAGGCTATATTTACAAGCTGACCGAAAATATCATCACCTTCCATTTTTTCAGCTTGCACCCCACCGTATTCTTCCGCAGAAAGGTCTTGTTTTTCAACAGAACTAAGAACGGTTAATTCATCCAATTCTTCATGCAGTTTACGGTTCTCTATTTCATCAGACATAATTAGCCTCCGAGATATTCATTTTCAATTGAATGTAGCCTTTTACCACTGTTAGAGCTTTTAATTCTTAACTTTTTAAAACCACCAAATTAGACCAACTTTAGTGAACTCCTGAGAAAATTTCAAGAAAATAAAGAATTGATAATTTAAGGAAATGTATGACCGCAGATATATATTTGCCCTGTAATTATCTTTTCCCAAATTCGCCAATTCCATTAAGGTTTAACATAAATGATAATGATTGATCTTCAGGGGTATCTGAGTATGAAATACGCATAGCCCAACATGGTCTATTAAAGTAAAAACCAGTATGTGATTCAATAGTTTTGCTGTTAATAAGATCATGCTCAAGTATAAAGAATATATCTAAGCTATCTGTAATTTTTGTGCTTAGGCTTGTAAATATAGACTCTGATGCAACTATTTGAGATGATAAGGGAGTTAATAAATAGCTTGATGATAGTGGTTGAGACATCAGCGATTGATAAGAGAACGACTCTGATATTAATGGGCCAAATTCTGAGACAGCATAATCTAACCCGGAATCTTGATACCTATAAAATGCTTGTAGTGTATCACCTCGTTTATCTTTGATTGTCATGCCTGAATCGTGGGCTGTAAAACGGTTATCGTATGGAGACCATTTGACATCGCTATTAAGAGAGAAAAACGAGTTAGGTGAATATTTAATCTCTGCTAAAATGTCTGAAAAATGTTTATCTAACTTAAAAGTATGTTTTTCTATGTTGGACAAATCGCTTAAATTTATCCACTTTGACTGAAAAAAATCATCTGTTTGCAACATTATATTTGGTTTATCTGAATCCATTCTATAACTTTGACTTATCTCAATCCATGCAAATTCATTGTAAAGACCATATTTATCTCGAGAAGTAAGCCTGTTTCCAAGACTCCATGTAAATTTATTTTGTTCCTCAAGATAATCAATAGTATCAAAATAGGGTAGTTCATTGCTTTGATTTATCTCTGGAGTAAAAGAGTATTTAACCTTAGGTAGAATCTCATGCTTTATCTTTAGATGGTCATTATCTACATTTGTAGATTTAATATCACCAATATTTAGAATGGCAGGAACATCATTAGAGAAACTATTGGGTTGACTATCGGTTTTAGAAGTGGTTGGGGAGATTGAGTTTCCTGTATCTATTTTAAATATTTTTGAGAGTTTTGTTGATAGCTCTAAATTAGAATCAAATACCTCCCTATGATGCAACATTTCAGCTTCCCCATTATTTATTTCAGCTTCTTCACTATTAGTTGCAGAAAAATCATCAGCATACCATAAAGTTTGACGCCAACCTGCTGAAGGTTCTAAATAAAACGAACCAAGTTGAAATGGCATATAAACTCTCGGAAATATATCTGTTCGATGTCCATTTTGTAGTGCTTTGGTTTCTAAGAAATTCTTATCAAAAAGGTTTTGTTGGTAAGAAATCTGTTTATAACTGTTTTGCCTGTAAAAATAACGATATTCAGAGTCAAGGTCATAATAAAAAGGTGTTCTGCCAAGCTGTTTTTTTATGGTATTAAATTCAATAAAAGGGAGTTTTTGGAGAGTTGTATCTTTACCAAATTCCTGATTTATACTTTTTAATTTATCATTATTATTAATTTGTCTTGCCTCAACATTATCAAACCACTGCACACCCATATTAAGGCTTGAACTTGTCCATCTTTTGTTTATGTTAAGAATATTCTCTCTTGTTGTATCATCATACTCATCAATACTTCTGCCAAAAGTATCTCGAAAATATTTTTTTACTGTGTCAAAACCTGTAAATCCATCTTGAAATTCGTGGAGATAATCAGGATCGCTTACATAGTCAATATCAATCCGTGTCTCCCAATTATCATCAAACAGATGGTTACTTTTCATTCTAAACCAGTAACGGTCGTGATTATTGCGAGTTGACATATAGCCATTTGATGCAGAATCTAAGCCATAGTTTATTGATTCTGAAGAGAACTCACCAATATGACTATCATTGAGATAATCATAAAATAGAGTTCCAAAGCTATCATTATTTAAAATATATCTATATTCTAAAGCTGTTTTTGTTCCTCTTTTGCTCATGTAGTTCCCATAAATAGTGGCATCTGTCCCTTTTGAAATTGCAATAAAAAGGGGCTGTTCAACTTCAAATCCTTTTTTGTCAGATGACGAGAATTGTGGAGTCAAAAGACCAGTTTGACGCTTAGTTTTAGCAGGAAATAGTAAAATAGGAGAGTAGAGAGCAGGTATTTTTCCTGCCCAAAAGGTAGCATTTTTTGCTGTTCCATAGCCGTCAATAGTTATTTGAACATCTTTTCCTGATAGTTTCCAATCTGGATTGTCTCCGTCACACGATGTAATTGATGCTTTGTCTGCACGATAGGTATCTTTACCGCTTTTTTCTATTGAATCGCCCTTAATATAAAAGTGATTCTCCTCAATAAAGACTACTCCATTATAAATGGTTCCTATCTCTGTCTCAAGATTTAGCTTTAGTCGGTCGCATGTAACGCTATCTTTTCCTGAGATAAGAAGAACATTTCCTGATGCTAAGGCATCACGGGTTATGTTTGAAAATTCAACATAATCTGCCTCAAGGCGACTCTCTCCTATAGGTTGGTCTTGTTTATCTTCTGGCTCTTTTCTTACACCTGTGATGATAACTTGACCCTCTGCAACATAAATCTTATTCTCGTTGTCATAACTTACCTTTAAAGCAGAGATATGCCATGCTCTATCTTTATCTACTTTGGAAAAAGAGAAGGCGTTTGAAAACAGAGAGCCATCAATTAATATTATTAGAAATGAAGCTATTGCTATAAATATTGATGTAAATGTAGAGTAAAAGTAAGACAAATCCTAAATTCCTATAAAAGTTGATTGATTAGCCATTGTTAAAGTTTCACAATTTTAGATATAAATTTGAGAACTTTTAACAATTCGTCAAATTTAGTAAAATTGCTGGTTTATTTTTGCACTTAATAATAATTTGATATATAAGCCATCTTCAAAGCCAATTGTCAATGGTCATAAAATTTATGGTTTTTAATATTTTTATAATTTTCTAAGGCATTTAAGACCAGAATATGTTTATAACTCTCGAAGGTATTGAAGGTTCAGGAAAGACAACTCAAATAGAGCCAATTGCCAAATTCTTAAGAGAAAATGGTCATCAAGTAGTTACAACAAGAGAGCCGGGGGCAACATCAACAGGAAAAAAAATCCGTTCAATTCTACTTGATCCTGAAAATAGCAATATATCACCTCTATGTGAGCTTATGCTTTATGGAGCAGATCGTGCCCAGCACATTTATGAAGTAATCCTACCCGCACTAAAATCTGGTAAAACAGTTCTGTGCGATAGATTTGCTGATGCTACAGTTGCCTATCAAGGTTTTGGAAGAGGTCTTGATATAACTCTTATTGATAGAATTTACAAAATGGTTGCTAACGTTGAGGTTACTAACTTAAAACCAGATATGACCATTCTTTTTGATCTTGCTCCAGCAATTGGACTTGAAAGAACATTCAAAGCATTGAAGCAAGGTGAGCGTTCGGAAAATGAGAGTCGTTTTGAACAAGAGCGTCTTGATTTTCATGAACGGGTAAGAAGAGGCTATCTTGAAATTGCAAAGAGGGAAAAAGATCGTTTTTTTATTGTTGATGCGTCAATCTCAAAGGAAGAGATATTAAGAAGAATTATATTGCAAATAAAATTTAAAACAAAACTTAAATAGTATAGAGGAAGTCGGAAGTATAAAATAAAAAAGGTTACAGAAAACCAACTGTAACCTTTTGTTTTTATTATGGTCGGGGCGAGAGGATTCGAACCACCGGCATCCTGCTCCCAAAGCAGGCGCGCTACCAGACTGCGCTACGCCCCGAAAAATTTAAACAGGCTTCTAACACGATTTATTCATCTATGCAAGCATATTTTAAATTTTTTATCTCTTTGAGTTAGGAGATAGCTATTACCAACATATTGAAATAAAGTCTTTTTTCAATTATCTTGACACATATTAAGATAAAGATTAACTTAATCCATTTTATTCAGCCTTTAAGAATAAAGCGATATTATGAGTTAGTTTATAAATAATAATTAGGATATTAACGGTTGTTTTTCACAGCAGCTTAACGATTCAAGGCAGCTTAAAGAGCTTACAGTATAAAACTTAATTTTCTGTTCTCAGAAGCTCTCTTGCTATTTAGGAAGGAAAATAATGCAGGTAAAAATAGAAGATAAAAGCACAGTAAAAAAAATAATTCACATTGAAATTTCAAGCGAAGATGTTACAGCAGAACTTGACAAAGCATATAAAGAGCTTGGTAAATCTGCATCGATAAAAGGTTTTAGAAAGGGAAAAATTCCACGCAAAGTTCTTGAAACAAGATTTGGCAAGGATGTTAAAGCTGATATAATTTCAAGGCTTCTTCAAAATTCCTATTTAGAAATTATTAAAGAGAAAGAGCTTGAGAATATCTTAGGACAACCAGCTGTCCAAGAGCCACTTCAAGAACTTGAATCTGGAAAGCCGTTTAATTTTTCAATTAATATTGAAGTAAAACCTATGATTTCAGATATTGATTTTAAAGGGCTTGAGCTTAGTAAAAATATGTATAAACCATCTGACGAAGAGCTTGATGCCCAACTTCAGATGATTCGTGAAAATATGGCAACTAAACAAGCTGTAAATGAAGAGCGTCCTGTAAAGTTATCTGATTTTGTTTTGATTGATTACCAAGGATTTGTAGATGGTTCTCCTTTTGAACATGCACCAAAAATTGAGAACTATCTTATGGATATTGGAACTAAAAATATGCCTGAAGAGTTTTCCACAAAACTTACAGGTGCGATACCGCCTCAAGATGTTGAAATTGACATTGTTTATGGCATTGGCGATGATGTTGATAAAGCATTTGCCGGTAAGACAGTAACTTATAAGATTACTCTCAAAGAAATTCAAGAGAAAGTTCTTCCTGATTTAGATGACACGCTTGCTCAAAGATTAGGTAAATTTGACACTCTTGAGGATGTAAAAAATGCAATCTGCTCCAATCTTGAAGCTGGATATAAGGTAAGGGTACATCAAGAGTTAAGTGAGCAGGTTTTTACTAAAATACTTGGGAAGGTAGAGTTTGAGCTTCCTGATATTCTTTTGGAATCAGAGTTAAACGCTATTGTTGCAGAGACAGAGCAGGCTTATCTTCAGCACAATATTACACTTGAATCTGTTGGTATTAATAAAGATTTTATTAGAACTCAATATCGTGATGTAGCTGAAAAACAGGCAAGAAGACGCCTTTTACTTGGAAAAATTATTGAGCAAGAGCAGCTTACATTAACAGAAAATGAGACAGAAGATATATATACGAATATGGCACAAGCTATTAACGCAACAGTTGAGCAAGTGAAAAAGATATTTAATAGCGAAAATGAGTCAACTAAGTATCAACTTGAGTATCTCAAGACAATTCAACTTGAAAAGAAAGCTATGGAGCATATTATTAGTAATGCAAATGTAGTTGAGGTTGAACCAGTTGCTGAATCTAAAGATTCAACAGAAGATAGTAAAAATGTAGCTTCTGATACTAACTTATAGTTAAAGTTGTTAATTAATAAATGATGTTACGCACCACATTTTATAAATAAGGACTTTAAATGATTCACTGCGTAACATCACTTACGAATTAGATTTAAAGAAGATAAGATTTGATAATTTTAAAAAAATGTCAAATCTGAAATTTACAGCAAAGAATTACAAGCAATAGAATTTAAGGAGACAACAGTGCCTTTAATACCAATGGTCGTTGAACAGACAAACAGAGGTGAGCGTGCTTACGACATCTATTCAAGACTTTTAAAAGACAGAATTATCTTTCTTGGTTCAGCAATTAATGATGAAGTATCTAATCTTGTTGTTGCCCAACTTCTATTTTTAGAGTCTGAAGACCCTGAAAAAGATATTAACTTCTATATAAACTCACCAGGTGGTTCTGTAACTTCGGGATTAGCCATCTATGATACTATGCAGTATATTAAGCCTGATGTCTCAACAGTATGTGTGGGGCAAGCAGCAAGCATGGGTGCCTTACTTCTTGCTGCTGGTGCAAAAGGAAAAAGATTTTCTCTTCCAAACTCAAGAATTATGATCCACCAACCACTTGGAGGGGCCCAAGGGCAAGCGTCAGATATAAAGATTCAGGCAAATGAGATTTTGAGAATGAAAGATGTTCTAAATCAGATTCTCTCTAAGCATACGGGACAAAATCTTGATAAAATCTCTAACGATACGGATCGCGATTTTTTTATGTCAGGCGATGAAGCCTCTACCTATGGAATTATTGATCGTGTAGTAGCTGACAGAGGCGAGCTTGAACCTTCAAAGGAGCAATAAAGTATGAGCCGCAAGAAAAAAGATGATGAATTTTTCTGCTCTTTTTGTGGAAAAAACCAAAAAGAGGTTAAAAAGCTGATAGCAGGTCCAAGCGTTTATATATGCAATGAGTGCGTAGGTCTTTGCGAAGAGATAATTGATGATGAAGAAAAGACAGAAAAGAAAACATTGCATAAAGGGAGGAACAACCTCACACCAAGAGAGATCAAAGATGTTCTTGACTCTTATGTAATTGAGCAAGACCATGCAAAAAAAGTTCTATCAGTAGCTGTTTATAACCATTACAAACGTCTTGATAAAGAGCTTAATAAAAAAGATGAAGTTGAAATTCAAAAAAGTAACATACTCTTGATAGGTCCTACAGGCTGCGGAAAAACTCTTCTTGCCCAAACTCTTGCAAAATTTCTTGATGTGCCATTTACAATTGCTGATGCAACTTCCCTTACAGAAGCTGGTTATGTTGGTGAAGATGTTGAAAATATTGTATTATCTTTGGTTCAAAATGCAGATTACGACATTGAAAAGGCACAAAGAGGCATAATCTACATTGACGAGATTGACAAAATTTCTCAACGAGGAGACAACCCATCAATAACAAGAGATGTCTCTGGTGAGGGCGTTCAGCAAGCTCTATTAAAAATCATAGAGGGGACAACTGCAAGCATTCCTCCAAAAGGTGGACGCAAACACCCTCAGCAAGATTTTGTGAAGGTTGACACATCAAATATTTTGTTTATCTGTGGCGGAACATTTAATGGTCTTGAAAAGGTAATCCAAAGAAGAGTGAGCAATAAATCAATGGGTTTTGGAGCAAAGGTAACCAGCCGTCAAGAGAGACCAATTGGAGAGCTACTTCTTCAGTTAAAACCTGAAGACCTAATTAAATTTGGTCTGATTCCTGAGTTTTTAGGAAGGCTTCCTGTCATTGCATCGCTTAGTGAGCTTAACGAATCATCTCTTATAAAAATTCTTACTGAACCTAAAAATGCTTTAGTTAAGCAGTATCAACGTCTTTTTGAGTTTGAGGGAATAAATCTTCAATTTACTGATGAAGCATTGGTCTCAATGGCAAAAGAGGCTGTAAAGAGAAAAGCTGGTGCAAGAGGACTTCGTGCAATAATGGAGGAGACCATGCTTGATATAATGTATGAATTACCTTCTATAAGCGATGTTAAAGAGTGCATTGTTGGAGAAGAGGTGGTTTTAAACCATGAACAACCAATTCTTCTATTTGAGCAGGCAAAAAAGCAGGCATAGCTGTTTAGATGATAAATATACCAAAGTTTTTCAATTCAGTTGGTTATAACCACGACAATCAAGATAGCTATAACACTTCAAGTAACTCTCGAGAAGAAGAGATTCGAGAGTTACCCCTCCTTCCGTTAAGAGATATGGTTCTTTTTCCACATACAGCTTCATATGTATTTGTCGGTAGAACAAAGTCCATAAATGCTCTTGCCCAGGCAATGGGTCGCGATAAACGCATCTTTCTTGTAACCCAAAACAACCCTGAAATTATCAAACCTAAGATCAATGAGCTTTACCAAACAGGCACAGAGGCATCTATCTCTCAGATTGTGAGACTTCCAGATGGAACTGTTAAAATACTTGTTGAAGGTATAAGCAGAGGTAAAGTCTTAAGTATCCATGACCTTGATGTTGCTGGTTATATTGCTGTTAGATTTCTTCCGTTGATTGATGTTGAAATGGAACAATCTCAGACAGAGGCAGCAATTAGAACTGTAACAGAGGCATTTAATAACTATGCAAAAGAGTCAGGGGCTATCCAGAAAAATCTTTTACAAAATTTAAAAATCCTTGCAGCACGACCATCTCACTTTGCTAATATAATCACCTCACAGATGCCTTTTAAACTATCAGATAAGCAAAGATTATTAGATACAGATTCTCTTGAAGAGAGATTTTTGCTCCTCCTTAAACTAATTGAGCAAGAGATTGAAGTTTTTGCCATGTCTCAAAAGATTAAAGGTAGGGTAAAAGAGCAGATTGAGAAACTCAACAAGAAACACTATTTAAATGAGCAGATAAGGGCAATCCGAAAGGAGATGGGAGAAGAGCAAGAGCCACAGCAAGAGTTTAAACTCCTTGAAAGTCAGGTTAAAAGGAAAAAATTACCAAAAGAGGCATTTGCTATTATTCGTCAAGAGCTTGAAAAATTTAAGAAGATGTCTCCAATGTCTTCAGAGGCAACGGTTGTCAGAAATTACATTGAGTGGATTCTTGCCCTTCCTTGGTATAAGAAAAGCAAAGCCAAAATAGATATTGGTGAGGCTGAGGATATTTTAAATAAAGACCATTATGGACTTGATAAGCCTAAAGAGAGAATTTTAGAGTATCTTGCTGTTCAGATGCTTGTAAAAAAGATTAAGGGACCAATATTGTGCCTTGTGGGTCCACCTGGCGTTGGTAAAACCTCTCTTGCCCGTTCTGTTGCAAAAGCTATGGGACGCTCTTTTGCAAGAATATCGCTCGGAGGTGTCAGAGACGAGGCAGAGATAAGAGGACACAGACGAACTTACATTGGAGCAATGCCCGGAAAGATTATCCAGACACTTAAAAAAACTGGTTACACCAATCCCGTCTTTTGCCTTGATGAGATCGATAAAATGAGCACGGATTTTAGGGGCGATCCATCATCAGCCCTACTTGAAGTGCTTGATCCTGAACAGAATCAAACATTTAATGACCACTATCTTGATATTGCTTATGATCTATCTGATATTTTGTTTATTACAACTGCAAACACTCTTCACGATATTCCAGCTCCTCTTCAAGATAGAATGGAGATTATCAGAATACCCGGTTACACTGAGAACGAAAAAGAGCAGATTGCTCATGGCTTTTTGATTCCAAAGCAGATTGAGCTAAATGGCTTAAGTGATAAAAATATAATTTTCTCTAAAGATGCTATTCTTGAAATAATCAGAAAATATACTCGTGAGGCGGGAGTTAGAAATTTAGAAAGAGAAATATCCTCTGTATTAAGAAAAGTTGCCAAAAAAATTGTTCAGGCAAGTAGCAATATTGTTCAAAAAGAAGAAGATTGTTTAGAAAATTTTGTTAAAATAGAAGATCAGTTTACTTTGAAAAGCGATAGTGATGAATCAAAATACAGCAAATTAAATACTATCACTTCAGACTCTTTACTTGAACATCTTGGTAAACCAAGATTTAGACATGGAGTTCTTGAAAAAGAAGATAGAGTTGGAATTGTCAATGGTCTTGCATGGACGCAGGCTGGTGGAGAGCTTTTAATTATTGAGACTGTTACTATGCCCGGTAAAGGGGCTGTCTCTGTAACTGGAAAACTTGGCGAAGTTATGAAAGAGTCTGCAAGTGCGGCTATGAGTTATGTTCGTTCACGCTCTTTAGCACTTGGTATTCGCGAAGATTTTTATAAAGACCTTGATATTCATATTCATGTTCCAGAAGGTGCTATTCCAAAAGATGGACCTTCTGCTGGTATTGCTATATGCACCGCATTAGTCTCTGTATTAACAGATCGACCTGTAAAAAGAGAGACTGCCATGACAGGAGAGATAACCCTAAGAGGAAGAGTTATTCCAATTGGAGGCCTTAAAGAGAAACTTATTGCAGCACACGCAAGTGGAATAAAAACAGTTATTATATCAAAAGATAATGAGAAAGACCTCTCAGATATACCAATTTCTATACAAGATGAGCTTAACATTGTTCTGGTTGAAGATATGGAAGAGGTGTTGAAGATGGCGTTAGTCTCAGATGCCCCGTCAATGGACAACAAAATTGTTCCATCTTCGGACATTAAAAGTGATTCCCCTTTTGAGCGTTTAGAACTCACCCCAAATATAGATGACTGAAAAATTTAGACTTAAAATTTCTGATTATAATGCGCCCAAACAAAAAAGGGTTACAGCCGATTGACTGTAACCCCTTGATTTTATTGGTACGCCCGAGACGATTCGAACGTCCGACCATCTGATTCGTAGGAATCATATTTTAAAATAGCATATAATAAAAACAGATAGTTATACCTACCTATTTTTATTTTCTTTAATATTTTAGTCATAATTTTACATTAATTTACTACAATTTTACTACATTATCACGGGTAGTTTATTTACCTGTTCTTTTTTATGATCAATCATTAAATGAATATAATGGTTGCGAGTAACTGAAATATCGCTATGCCCAAGATTTTCTTGAATAGTAACTAAATCTACGCCATTCATCACTAACCACGCCCCGTAAGTTCTCCGTAAATCGTGGAAAGTGCAATCAATCCCCGCTTTTTTTGCATATCTTGTAAAACCATGTGTTATCCAATCCACCCGCCATTGTTCATTTTTAGCATTCACTAATAAATTTTGTTTTTGATGTGAGTTTATTAATTGTTGAAAAAAAGAGATTGAGTGATCAGGAAGTGGCACAACACGAAATTTTTTTGATTTTGTTGGATCGTTTGGCGTGCTTGCAATCGTGATTGTTTGCTGATTCAGATCAACATCTTTTTTCTTTAATCTGCATATTTCACCCGCTCTTGCCCCCGTAAACAAGGCAACTTTAACAAGATTTTGCCAGCCAATCGGCATAATTGATAATAATTTTTTTACCTCTTCTTGTGTAAGAGATGTTATTTTATTTATAGTTTCTTTTGCATGTTTTATATTGCAAACAGATTTAATGAGGTATTCTTTTTTTACAGCAGTGTTAAAACATGATTTAATATGCCTTAGATATGAGTTTGCAGTGGCAACTGAATTGTTTTTGAGTAAATAATTATACCAATTTTCAACATCACCCTCTTTTATATCATTAAGATATTTATCATTTTTTAAATATGATTTTAAACTGTTATAAGCCAATTTGTCATTGATTAGAGTTTTTTCAGATAATCTATTTTCTCTTAATTGCATATATTCATTAAACCAGTCGCTGAATTTAATTGAATGTTGAAGAGGTGTTCCTGTAAAAGAGTAAGATTTTTCAACAGTGTCATAATGTTTTTTAATCACGTTTGCAGATGTTTTGTCAGTCAATTTTGTGCTTTTACTTATTCGCCTTCCTGTCCTATCCTTGTAAGAGACCCACCAAAATTTCCCCCGCTTGTAAATTGTCGCCATTTTCATCACCTCTATTGCTTACCAGAAATTTTTCAACCATTTCCACCATGTTTGTAAAATAAATTGTGTGTCATTCCATGAACTTATAGTAAAACATGTCAACAAGATAAAGTTGATGAAACAGCCTGTAAAACGATGTAGCCACAAAAACACATCACGGATTGAATACCACGTTTCAAACAAAAACTTTTTGATTCCAGATGTCTGATTTAATTGTTTTTTTTCATGGGCTAACTGTTCAAGTGCATGTTTTAATTGATTTGATGTGCTTTTGCCATACAACCACCCTTGAAAGCGATTCCAGCGTTCTAAAAATCCGATTTTTCCGCTGCAAAAACAATTATACAAACCAAAAATAACAATCTCAATTAACAGTAAAATCAAGATGTTTTCCGCAAGATTCCAGATTGCTTTTGAAACGGTTAAGGGTTCTGGGGGAACTCGTGGTTTTGGAGGTGGTTCTGGTTTTATTGCCTGAATCGTTTTTATTTCAGGCTTTGGTATTTCGTTTTTTTGAGGTGTATCAAACTCTGTTTTCTCAGGGACAATGCAGATTTGACACACTCTATATCCTGCTTTTTCAGCCTCTGATTGTGATTTTAGATTTACGGTGCAGCTTTGGCAGTCATAGAATCGGCAGCCTTGCCGATGGTATGTCATTGTTTGTATGTTGCCGTGATAACTATTTGTAGTTTCAGCAAAATTAACCTTAACAGAAATAATTGAAACAAAAACAAGCAGAAAAAAGTAATTGGTTTTTATCATTTTTCCCCTTTATATTTTTACGCTGATTTTTTACTTTTTATCAGTTCTTCAAAGAGTTTTTCCTTCTCAGCGTATTTGAGAACGTCCCTTTTTTGCTCCTCAGTCATTGTGTCAAGCATTTCTACAATTTTATATTTGGGATCGTTCTTGTCCACCTGTTCAACTAATCCACATTCACCTTTGCCATATAAAAGCCAATCAATACTTACTCCAGCTGTAGCACATAGAGTAATAACAGCAGTCAAATCAATATTACCTCTTTTTTTCCATGCCGATATTGTATTTTGTTTTAGATTTAAACGGTTTGCCAGTTCTGTATTTGTCTTGATTTTTAGACATTCCTTAGCTCTTTCAATAATTTTTATTACATCAAGTAATTTTTCATTTGACATAATCACACCTTGTAATTATAAGAATTTTTATCATATAAAGCAATTATCTTTAATTTTTTTTAACATAATCACATTAAAAGGGTAAATCAAGATGGATAAAAGCACACAGAGTCAAATAAAATCAAAAAACCTGCAAAAACAATCACAAAATACACCAGAAATCACTGAACCCTCCCCATGGTTCAATCTCGCAGAGGCAGCAAAATACATCAAACTGAACAAAAGAACTTTGGCGAATTATGTGAGTAAGGGACTTGTACCAGTGCATATTTCGCCAGTTGGAGGAAAGAGATTCCATAAAAAAGAGTTAGATCAGTGGATTTCATCAACTCGCAGGGGTTTTTTACCCTAAACTGAGAGTTGAAATTCTAAGAAAGATAGATGGGTGCGATGCTCAAGTGATCCGTTTAATTGATGGCTGCATTTTATGTGTTTAAATGGGTTTATCTGTTTGTTTATGTTGTTTTGTGGTTTTTTGTGCAAACAATCAGTTAGTGTCAATTTATGACGATAAATTAACGCTAATGAGACAAAATGATATTAAATGCAATTTGAATATTTTATCAAGGGGTTATGAAACCATTCGCTTTTGGAAGAAGCCTCTTAAAAGGCATTTAAGAGGTTCGGGTGCTTGAAAGTGCCATTTTAAAGCATGAGTATTCAGGCACTACAAATAACGATTCTAAGCGTTTTTAACTTGATTGTGGTGTTTAATTTAACCAACTCTAAAAGGGGTAACCGATGCTCACGGCTTTTATAAAAAAACTCCTCAACTTTTTATATCGTTTTATAGCCACTAAAATAATCGTGGTAATCATTACCAATTGTGCAGTGTTATTTATTGTTGAACTGTCTGAATTAATTAAAGAAATGCTAAAAAATATCAACAATAAGATTATGACACCGATTAACAATTTAGAAAATTGGCTTTTTACTCTGGTGCATGATGTTTACACAGCTCTTGAGAATATTTTGAACAGTATTCGCACAAAAATTGAGGCAGCTCTCAATAATTTGATGCCAAACGAAATTCAAACCATTTTGAATTTAATCAACTTTGCAGCGTGGTTAGATTTGCTAATTACAAGCACAATCGCAAACATAAAATCAAGCATGCAAACACTTCTGACAACAGTTCTAACCCCAATTCTAACAATCGCCAGCACAATCAACAATACAATCAACACGATTGAACAAGAGATTGCAATAATTGAACAAAAAATCAATCGAACAACACAAGATTTATACGATTCCGTTAAAACGCAATTAACCACGATTCAAAACGATTGGAACGCACAAATAAACCTCTTCTTAAACTCTATTGAGCAAGGTTTTAATTGGTATAATGAAGGGGTCAACGCAATTGAAACAGCAGCCAGCGTTCAAAGGCAAACAATCACAACTCACAATGCAGACGTGCAAAACATTATTAATCAAATCGTTTTAACAGATGATTTAGATTCCGTTGTTAATTTACTTGCACAGATTCAACCTATTTCAACTACACCGCTTGATATTAATTATAATCAATACAAAATCCTGATTGCAACACCACCAACACCGCTAACCATATCATTTACTATGCCCACTATAGATACAATTACAGGGCAGCTAAAAGCAGAATTATTCACGCTGCAAAACGATATAAACAACCTTGAAACAGAGTTAAACCAATTACCGACCAATATATCCAATCAATTTTTAACGTCATTTCCAGCAATTTTAACAAGCAATCTAACGACACAACTTAAAACAATTATGATTGCAGCTATCACACAAATCATAATCATAAAAAGAGACCAAATAATTGATTTCATTAAAGAAATTAGAACAAATATTGATACAATCAGACAAGCAAAACAGACCGAAATTCAAAACAAAAGCGTTGAAGTGGTGCAGGAGATCAACCAAGAGATTAATGATTTTGTTTTAACGATTCCCAATCTCATTAAACCATCTTTAGAGCGGTATCTTGATAAGATTATGGAAGAGGTAGAAAAAGCACGAAATCAAATTACTGATAATGTGCAAATAACTGATTTTATACCAGATATAAACGCTATTCAATCGATAATGAATACGCTCCAAACAAATAAACATAAACCCAACACCACACCAAACATAACAAACCGCAAAAGACACAGACAACACCAAAAATTAACTATCCAAGATATACACCGTCTTTTGTGCGACAACTTTTATAGAACTGAACGGCTCGCATTGATTTTCACGCTTGCCCCGCACGATATTCGTATCAACACCTCAGATATTACTCAATTGCTATTAGATTTACAGCCATAAGACAATAGGTTGTGGTCAATCAGATGGGGAATGGAAGGGTGAACAAGCAACTATATAAATGTGGAAAGTAAAGGATAGTAAAAACCATGATTACAGCAATCTTAAATTTTCTCAAACCTGTTTGGAATTGGATTTTTAAATTCCTTATCTCAATAATAATATCAAATATAATCATATGGTTGCTAAAATATAGCATTTCTCAATTTCTCAATCAATTTAACACCGTGATTACTGATTGGATTAACCAGAAATCAACTGAAATAATGACTACAATTATTAAGATTGATGAGTGGCTTAATCAAATTTTTGAACGGATTTTTAATAAGATTGATGAATTGATTCAAGAGGTTGAAACAGAAATTAACGATATTTTAACACAGATTACTAACAACATTAATTCATTGATACCAGATATTTCAAACAGTGATTTAATTCAAACGATATTACAAGATGCAAGCAATACAATAAACCAAATAATCACGGATTTAATTGCAGTAATCCCATTGGAATCACTAAAAATATTAGTTTCAAACGCTATCGCAAAAGCAGAAACTTTAGAACAAAACTTTCAAGCTGAAATGGTGCAGTTTTGGGATAGCTTGACCTCACCAATTCAGATAACCATAGCACAAATCAACAATAATCTGAATAACCTCACCAATACACTCAATAATCCAGTCAATTTTTGTAATAAAAACATTGATGCACTGCAATCTAACATGATTGCCGCCTGCAATGAGATTGATAATTATAATAGTGCATTGCAACAAAAGAAAGCCGATGTTTTAATGTTAATACAAACCAATCAGTTAGAGAGAGCAGATTTAGTTGATTGGTTTGTATTTGCCACACCTTCCACGCTCAATATTGATTTTTCTCAATATAGAACTGACCCGCCGTCCATTAACCGAGATGATTATTTATTTAACTATGCTTTGCCCTCTTTTAATCTTGTTGATTTAAGCCATCATTTACCCGATTTAACGCAGATAAAAACAAAATGGACGTCTATCTACTCCAATTTATCTAACATCAATCAAAATGCTTTAAATCGCTTGGAATCGCAATTACCAGCTATTTTGCGTGGCACGATTGAGGCAAAGATAAAAGCCTTGATTGTCGTGGCAATGGCTCAAGCAGTTTATAACCTGAAAACAGAGATAACAACAAAGATTGACAGCAAGATAAACACTATAACTCAGGCAAAAAACGAAGATAAACAAGAGATTGTGAACGATAAACAGGCAATTGTAAACGCTTTACAGCAATTTGAACTATCGCAGTATGGCAACATTGAACGTATTTTATCGCCAACGGTGCAAGATTTGATTTTAGACTTAACGGAGGGGATTAATGCCAATGAAAATAGCGTTCAGGTCAATATTGATGATGTTCTGCCAGACACCTCACAATTTAATAACATTCTAACTACCTTTTCAAATATTCCAGCAAATAAAGACCCGAACATATCAGACTCTAAAGTGTGGGATATTGGCGATATTTACCGCATTCTTTGCAATTACTTTAGCAGAGCAGATAGAGCAGCTTTAATACTCCTGCTGTTTGAGCAGGATTTACAACTAAACGAATCAAAAATAAAGGACTTACAGCTCGCATGGACAAACACACCAAACCAAAATACGCAAGGCATAGTATGAACCACGCATTAGATGAAACTATCAATGTGATGTTAAAACAAAGGGTTAGACACCAAAACGATAGACACCGCAAGCGTGAGGAACTTCTCAACGCAGGATTAGTAGCTCTTGAACATTGTAAAACCTTAGAAGCATTACAAGAAGCCCTGACAAAAGAGATTGCAAAGTTAAAAGAAGAACGGAAAAGAAGAAAGGAGAACTTTAAATGATTATTAGAACAGAAAAAACAAAAAATTACTCAATAATTTCCAATCAACCCATGATTGATGCCAATCTTTCTTTGAAAGCAAAGGGATTGCTGAGTTATCTACTCACCAGACCAGATAATTGGCAAATCAACGTTGAACACCTGACCAAAACATGTGCAGATGGTAAAGATTCTATTTACTCTGGAATCAATGAATTAATGAAATATGGGTATATTATCAAGAACATTGTGAAAGATAAGGGTAAAATTCAAAAATTTGAATATGTAGTATTAGAAAATCCCTTTAATGATACAAAGTTTCTTTTTCGGGAAAAACCAGAAATGGAAAAACCAGAAATGGAAAAACCAGAAATGGAAAATCCGCCACTACTAAATACTGAACTAAACAAAAACTTAACTAAAAAAATACTGACGACAACAACAACTGACTCTGCAACCGCCGTGCCAAGTGCAAACAAATCAGAAAATAAAAATTGTGGTAAGTCGTTGTCGCCGTCTTTTGTTTCTGTTGGTTCTGTTTTAGGTCAAGTTGTAGCTGATTTAAAAAATCAAAATATTAATGCAGTTGCTGAACAAAAAGATATTAGAAAGCAAAATGAAGATTTTTTTATTGATAAGGGAAAAATATTTGAGCTTATCCCTTCTAAGTATCAACACCCTGTTATTGAGCATCTTATACAAGAGGCTTTAAAGAAGTTCTCATTAGAGGCAATAAGAAACGCTATACTCTACACCAATGAACGCAGTAAAGGTGAGTTGATGCAATATAAAAGTTATCTTGGTAAATGTTTAGAACAAAATTGGGCAAAAGATTATGATAAAGTTGTAGTAATTCAAAAGCAGCATGACGCACAAGAGCAAAGCAAGACTCGTTTAAAATTTCTCAGGTCTTTAGATGATACGTATCTTAAATTTGAAGCTATTGACATTAATAAAATAAAATGCCCGCTTGCTGTGAGCATATTAAATGAGCGTGGTTATGAGATACGAGAAATAACGGCTCTCAACGGGAAACAAATGTTATCAGCACAAAAAAAAGAGTCATATTCACAATATGAGATGTAATGCAATGCAGGATAAAAGATATTTAAACCATGATGATAACGGATTAACCCCACAACTCCAAATCGCAATCCGTGATTTATTTAAAGGTTAAATCTTTTATTGTGCTTTTTTTCTTGATTTTCTTAAAATAATCACATATTGAGAATAAATATAGATTGTAATAATCACATATTGAGAATTAACCCCCCAAAAAAAGGAAAAAAAAAGATGTCAACCGTACAAGAGGTAATTACCAAGATAGTTAATAAACAAAACGAGTTATATTCTGTAATACAGAATATATCATTACAAATGACAACTGCCCCTGAAATATTCCAAAACCCAGGGGCTTTATTCCAAATGCAAATACGATTACAACAACTAAAAGATTATTTAGCCGCAGTAACCGCAATAGGTCAGATCGTGAATGACAGTACTCAAGATGCAATTGAAAACTTTCTTGAAAGTATAGCCGTATAAAAAAAGGAGACAAAAAAAATGCCAGTATTAACACTACCGTTTGAAGTGGACACAACTACAGAATCACAGTTGCTTGAAGATGGAGCAATTTCTAAAAAATGGATGCTTGTTTGTGATGCACGCATCAAAACAGCAACAACAGTTCCCGTGGGACCCGTGGTATATAAAGCCCCGATTGCTAAAGATGCCACCGGAAGCACAGGAGCAGTTTTTATCTTTAACGACATCAACGATGCAGTAACCGCCGTGGTGGAAAACGCACAGCCTGACGATCTGACTCTGACTATTGCAAGTTTTCTTGATGCATATGGTGCTAATGTGTCAACAATGAGAGCAAAACGCCCCACTCTCAGTTAATATTCAATGATTGCAGGGTTCAGGGTTTTACCATGCTTGTTAAATAAACCCTGCAGGGAACAATGATCGTTTAATGTGTAGTTTAGTTTATTGCGAGGTAAAAAAAAATGAGTATAGATGAAGAGATAGCAAAACAAAATGAGAGCATATCAAAATATCTGATACAATACTCATTAATGCAGAAAAACGAACAACGCAGAAGTCTTTGCAGTTCAATTTCTCTTGCATATAAAGAATTGTCTGAACTTTTTTTGAAAAAAGCACAGCAAGAAGTAGATCGAAGTTTTAAGATGATTTCCCCTGCACCACCCCGCTTCTTTTGAAGCAGACTTTTTCTTTTTCTTTCTTTTCTTAAAGCTGTTCACACAAGAACAGCTTTTTTTATAACAATAATTTTAAACGAGTATGGGATTATGATTGATTTTAAGAAGACAACTCCAGCTAAATTATTGCTGCTTGAAACCGCAATGACTCGGAAGAAAAATCAGACCGCAGGTCAGGCGATAGAACAAGATGACCAAAAAATCGGGGGCGGGCGTGTTTTAATAGAAGATAGCGGCGATAATTATAAATCTCTTGCTGTTTATTACGATAAAAACGATCCGATTTACGCTTTGGCGACAAAACAACAAAATACTGCTGAACATCTAACGATGTTAGAGAATAATGTTCTTTCTGTCATGTCAAAAATTACTCTGGCACGACCAGAATTTTTTGCCCCTCAGCTGCACAACATAAATTATAAAAATCATGTCAATAATCTGCTGTTGAATACAATGATATTTGAATTCTGGCACAACACGATAATTAATAAGACTAAACGTTTTTTTAAGTTTACGCTTGCGGAAGCCAGACATATCCAGATAATCACTGAAAGCAGAATCCAACACATTTCATATCTACGCCCGAAACAACAAGATGCTCTGCATATTGCAGGAGGGCAGCGGGCGGTATTGGCAGAACCGCGGAGCCTGAATTACACCTGCAAAACCCCTGAACTTATGCTTGTTAAGCCGGACCAGCCTCAGGCATTACCCCCTGAAACACAGCTTATCAACAGCTGGCAGAAGGCAGATGCCTTATATCATGTTCCTGAAAAACTTAAACGCATTTTCAAACTCACGCTTGCGGAAGCCAAACATATCCAGGTGATCACTGAAAGCAGAATTAAACATTTGGCGGTATTAAAAGATAATAATCAGAAAATCATAGCGGGAAGCAGGCGTCCGTGGCGTTTATGCCGCAGCGTTATTATAGACATTGCCGACAATTATGGTAATGCAAACTATTTAGGGATACGTTCTATTGATTTTTATAATGCGGCAGGGCAGTTGATTAATCTAACTGCTGCTGATGTTGATGCTTATGCTTCTTTAACATATTCCTCTTTTTTACCAAACAAAACATTTATTTCAGCGTTATCAAAAATAAATGCATGGACTAACAACCAATGGCTTGGATCAGCATCAAAAATTACAAAACAGAGATTGATCTGCGTGTTTAAACAGCCGCAATTAGCAGAAATCCATAAAATTATTATCAATAACGGACATTCTTCAGGCGGCACTACCAACAGCGGAGCGAAAAACATCAAGCTGTATTTTTCTAATGATATTATTACCGATACGGTTTTTGAAAGCAGTCTTGATGTTGTTGATCAAGTTTGGAGCGGTGTATTGCCGCAGCATAAATCATCTAATGTGATAGATGATTTTGTAATTAATGTGTTTGAAAAATAAAAAGGGATAAAAAAATATGATTAATCAAGTGTATCAAACATCTTTTGATCTTACGCTGTTGCCTGGAGAGTATCTTCTCGAAGTTGATGGATACGGACAGACAGCTCTTTTTTCTGTAATAGCTTATGACAACTGCACCAATGAGACAGAACGCCCTTTCATGTATGACGAAAATAATATTGATGCGTTTGGTAATGTAAAGCCTGCTTGACTACTTCCTATGAAATCAGAAAAACATGTTTTTAAATTTATGCTCAAGCTGTGGTTTATCGTCATTACAGCAATAGCAACCGGCTTTTATACGCAGCAGATCACTTTAAGAGATGTTGAGCGTTATCTCGGCGGGTTTAATATTGCGTTTTATTTTTTCGTTTCAGTTTACGCCTTGACGGTTTTCTTATATCATATCAGAAAAAAGATGCCGTCATCTTGTCTTGCCGCAGTGCTTTTCGGGGCTTTTATCTCGGGCAGCATGGGCGTATTAGATATAGTCTGGTATCGGCTGGAAGCTGAGCAGGTATTGCTGACATGGCTCAACATGCTCTGGTCGTTTCTTGAGCTTTCGTATGCTGTATATATCGCCTTAACTATCTATATTATCAATAACTATCAAATCAGGTTTGATAAAGAGTGTAAAAATGATTTCCTCGATGAAATTCTTTCAGAAAAATGAGTTTTTGTGTGGGTGCGGGTGTGGAAAAGGCACGTTTGATGATATGGACCAGGAATTATTGCAAAAACTTGATTTAGCAAGAGAGATTGCAGGCATTCCATTTGTCGTTAAGTTTAATTGTGGAGGTTCTGGTTTTCGATGCAGAATTCATAATAAAAATGTTGGTGGCGTTGATGATTCCCAACACATGCTCGGAAAAGCTGTTGATATAAGATGTGGTGATAGTGCTTTGCGTTTTATTATTTTAAATGCACTGATTAAAGCAGGATTCAAGAGAATTGGAATTGCTAAAACATTTATTCATGTTGATGTAAAAAAATCAACATCATGTATATTTTTATATAAATCAAGATGAAAGATGAACAATGATAAAACATTAATTATCATTGCATTAACTATAATAGCACTTGCAAGCATGATTATTTTTAATAAAGATGCTTTGCAAGTGGTCAATTCCGTTGTGTCAGGCTTGCTGGGAATGGCAATTGGGCAGGAATTAAAACAAAATTCACCATGAGCTTTTACTACAATTTTACTACAGTGAATAAAAAAGGGGTTATGATTTTACTCATAACCCCTTGATTTTATTGGTACGCCCGAGACGATTCGAACGTCCGACCATCTGATTCGTAGTCAGGTACTCTATCCAGCTGAGCTACGGGCGCAAAATTTCTTCTTTATATATATATTGCTAAATAAAATGTCAACGGAATTTAAAAGCAATGAGAGAATCAACCTTATTAAATTTCACAGCTTAATAGATTTTCACCCCCATTTTTCCATAATATCCTATCTTATCTTTTTTCCGTAAGTGTTATTTTTACTGGTACACCCACAAGCTCTTCTAACTTTTCAGATGTATTTATCATAAGCATTTCTAAATTTTTTATCTCATCAGAAAAGAGTGAATCATCAATAACAAGGGCAATTGACAATATCTCAGTGCCTCCGTGTCTAATTTTTTCTAAGAAATACTTTGGCTCATTTACGCCAAGTGCATGATTAAGATAGATTTTAATCTGCTCTGGGGATATTTTAACGCCTGATATTATCATCATGCTATCAGCCCGCTCTTTTAGCCACTCCATAACTGTAAGAGCAGAGCCACATTGGCATGGCTGGTTTATAAATTTTGCCATATCGCCTGTACGAAATCGTATAAGAGGAAAAGCCCTTGCTGATAGCGTTGTTAAAACTAACTCACCAGACTGACCCGACAACACCGCTTCTCTTGTAATGGGGTCAATTATTTCTGCTAAAATATGGTCATCGTTTATGTGCATACCAAAATGGTGCAGACACTCAAATGCAATTGCAGGTCCTGGAATCTCACTTAATCCATAATTTAGCCAAACATCAACATGAAGATGCTCTTCAAGATTTTGAATCTGCTCTCTTCCTACTGGTTCACCTACAAGAACTATTCTCTTTAGATTAAACTCATTTGGATTTCGTTCGCTCTCAAACATATACTCCATGAGCTGCTCGGCAAATGCCAATGTCGTAACCAGCGTTGTAGTTTTGTAGTCTCGAAGCACCATGAGAGTCTTTGCAAGGGAGAGAGGAGAGTTTGGAATTACACTTGCCCCAATGTTTTCAGCACCATCTTTATAATCACGCCCCCAATTGGCAAGCCCGGGTGGCAGATTTATCTGGAGAATATCCATTGATGTTACTCCAGATGCTTCAAGGCTTCGGGAAACCATTTTTTGCCAAATCATAAGATCAGCCTTTGTATAACCACTAATTGATGGGTTTGTTCCTGTTCCAGAAGCTGTGTGAATCCTCACAATATCACGTAGAGGAACTGAAAATAGTCCATAAGGATAGTGTATGCCAAGATGAGAGCGATCCATAAAAGGGAGCTTTTCTATATCTTGCAAAGATAATATATTTTCGGGTAACAAAGAGCGTTCAATAAATCTATTACGATGAAAAGGGACGTTTTTGTATGCACGATTTAGAGTGGTTTGAAGACGTTCAAGTTTTAGTTGATTTTTCTCTTCAATGGTTAAATTTAATGGTTGCATCTTTTTCTCCTGCTCTTTTTTTGATCACCTCATAGATTTAATCGGCATAGATTTGACAACTTTTCAAAAGTTGTCAAATCTATCAAAACAGTAATATCCTAATCTCTACCATCATAGAAATTGCCATAATCTTTGCCAAGATATGCTCTTTTGACATCATCATCAACTAAAAGTTCTTTTGCACTACCTTCAAGAACCATCTTCCCTGTTTCAAGAACATAGCCTCTATCTGAAATTTTTAGAGCTGCCCTTGCGTTTTGCTCAACAAGCAAGATAGTTACCCCTTCTCTTCTTAGATTTTGGATAGTGTCAAAGATCATCTCCACAATTTTTGGTGCAAGTCCCATTGATGGCTCATCTAATATCAAAAGACGCGGTCTTGACATCAATGCTCTACCAATTGCAAGCATCTGTTGTTCTCCACCTGAAAGTGTGCCAGCAAGCTGGTTTGCCCTCTCTCTTAATATTGGGAACATATCCATTATCATCTCAAAATCTTGTTCAACCTCTCTTTTAAGACCTTTTCGATACATGGTGTAAGCACCCATTTTCAAATTGTCCATAACAGTTAAAGGGGAGAATATCTGTCTGCCTTCAGGCACCATGCTAATGCCTTGCCTGACAACTGCTGGGGGCGACATTCCTTTGAGAGTTTGCTCTTTAAAAATTATCTCTCCTTCCCATGTTGTCAAAAGTCCAGATATAGCAAGTAGCAAAGTGCTTTTACCAGAGCCATTTGCACCAATTATTGAGATTAACTCCCCTTGTCTGACTGAAAGGCTCACCCCTTGAACCGCCATGATACTGCCATAACTACATCTTAAATTTTTTATTCTAAGCATAAATATCTTTTATTTCACATAGGTTGCTTTTTGCTTAACAGCACAATAAAAATCAAAAATTTATTATTTATTAATGCACTATCCTTGCCCTAAATAGGCTTCCATAACAGCTTGATTATTTTGTATTTCTCTTGGGGTCCCTTCAGCAAGTTTTTTACCTCTATCAAGAACAATAATCTTATCTGAAATACCCATTGCAAGACTCATGTCATGCTCTACAAGCATCATTGTAACACCTCTTTGTTTTACTTTCTGAATAAGCTGCCCTAACGCTTCTGTTTCAACCGCATTCAATCCAGCGGCTGGCTCATCAAGTAGAAGTAATATAGGATCTGATGCCAATGCTCTTGCTATCTCTGCCATTTTCTGCCTTCCAACTGGCAACTCTCCAGCAGTTCTGTAAGTATATTCTGTAAGCCCTGTAAATTCTAAAAGAGCTTCTGCTTTCTCTTTTGCCATCTTCTCTTCACGTAATACCCAAGGCATTTTAGTGATAGCTCCCCAAAATCCGCTTTTAGTTCTCACGTGCATTCCAACAAGCACATTATCAAGAAGTGTCATGCTTCCAAAAAGCTCAACATGCTGAAAAGTTCTGGCAATACCAGCTTTTACCAATTTATGAACAGGTATATTTTTTGTGTTTTTGCCCATAAAAAGGAGTTCACCGTAATCAGGCGGATATATTCCTGTTATCATATTGAACAGAGTTGTTTTTCCAGCTCCGTTTGGACCTATCAATCCACACACAATCCCCTTTTCAATTGAAAATGAGATATTATCCTGTGCTTTCACACCCCCAAACATTTTGGTCAATGATGAGATTTTTAATATCTCCTGAGGAGATATTACATTGGAAGAGTTGAGCATCGGTTCATTAAATTTTGTAGTGTCAGTCAATATTCTTTTCCTTAACTTACGCCCCTATCCATATCAAATTAACTTTTAAATAATAGAGAGTATTATATTATGGTCTGCTTTAATAGAGCATAAAAAACTCTTAGGCTAAAGTCCATACTTTTTAATAAGTTATGGGAGAATTAGATTATAAATCAAAAAAAATTTATTTTTAACCATAAATAACAATAAAATATTGACTCATAAATTAGCGTGATGTATAAAGCACTACACTTTTCACTGGGTGATCGTCCAACGGTAGGACTGCGGACTCTGACTCCGTCAATCGAGGTTCAAATCCTTGTCACCCAGCCAAATGAAATCAAAGGGTTATAGCTTTCGCTATAACCCTTTTTTATTCCATAGGTAGATTAACCACAATATTTATACCACCAGCGTTTATCTGGTGGTATTTGAGTTCTTGGACATATTATATACACTTATTAGTTTTTTATATTACCCATCAATATGAATTATGATATTTGGCACTTTTTTATTAGCTGATCTTGTTGTTCTTGGCGTTTCTGGAGTTCCTCTTGAAATTTTCTCACCCCTTCTAAAAGAGGGTTAGTTCCTTGACGTCTTCTCAGTCGAATTTTGACGGTTGCTCCCAACATATTCACCTCTTTATATTCTGATGTCTTTATACTATTCATATTACACCTCTATAAAATGTTTTTATTTGATCTCCTGCAAAACGTGAATTCGACCCTTGAGTTTATTGGATAAGAAATTAGTTATGCAGGAAGTCTATTAGCAATCCCTAACTATCAATCATCATTATAAATAAAGCAAAGAGAGAATTTCATACAAAAAAATTTTATATCGCTATTTACTTCATGAAAATCAATAAGCAAAAGATATACCAATAATTTTACATTGAGGTCTTCATATAAAACCTTTTTGCCCAATATAGAGCAGAATCTCATGCACAGCCTCATCAGGTGTTATATGTGTTGTGTCTATTGACATTTCACATTTTTGAGGTATTTCGTAAGGATCATCTACGCCTGTAAACCCCTTAATAAGTCCAGCCCGTGCCTTTGCATACATACCTTTACGATCTCGTTTTTCACACTCTTCAATTGGAGTTGCAACATGAATTTCAAAGAAGCCACCATATATTTCAATTGCCTTTCTTATCTCTTCTCTTGTGTTTTTATAAGGAGCAATTGGGGCGCATATTGCAATACCACGGTTTTTGGTTATCTCTGCTGCAACAAAGCCGATACGCCTTACGTTTATATCTCTGTGTTCTTTAGAAAAGTTAAGCTCACTTGAAAGATTTCTTCTTACAATGTCTCCATCAAGCAAAGTTACTGGTCTTGTTCCTATCTCCATAAATTTTGCATAAAGTATATTGGCAATAGTTGATTTTCCAGCTCCAGATAGACCTGTAAGGAAAACTGTAAAACCTTGACCAGACGGTGGAGGATATGATCTTTTAAGCTCTTCAACGACCTCTGGAAAGGTTGCCCATTCAGGGACATTTTTTCCAGCACGAATTTTTTTGCGTATATCTGTACCCGATAAAAAGAGTGTCTCAATATTTTCTGGAACATCGCCTTCAAATTGATATTCATCATCAGAGGGCAAATATACCATTTTTTTAAAGGCAAGCACCTCAACGCCAACCTCTAAAGAGAGTTTAGAGGCAAAAGATGCTGCATCTTCAGAGCTATAAAAAGGTATTCCTTTGCTATCTATACCGGGGCTTGAGTGGTTATGACCAATTATAAAATGGGTGCAGCCAAAATTTTTTCCAATAATTATATGGAGTAAAGCATCTCTTGGACCAGCAAGCCTCATTGCCAATGGAAGGAGATTGAGCATAAATGAGTCTGGTGGATAATAAGGCTCTACTTTTTTATAGCACTTCATTCGAGTGAAATGGTCAAAATCACCGGGTTTTGTCTCACCTGCAACCGGCAAAAGTAGCAAATTAGCCTGTGCCTGCCTCATTGCTCTTATAGTCATCTCAAACTGAGGTCTGTGAATAGGATGACGTGTCAAAAAACCGACAACTTTTTTCCATCCAAGTTTTGAAAATATCTCCCTAACTTCATTTGGGGTTTTTCTAAGTTGCCTAAAATCAGAGTGTATGGGAAGATTCATGGTTTGAACTTTCCCACCTATGTAATATTTACCCGAACGGTAGTAGAGATAATTGACCCCAGGATGCTCTGTATCTTTAGTGCCATAAAGGGTTATGGCTTCCTTCTCTGTGTCAATCAGCCATATATCTTCAACTTGAATAGTTCCAAGAATAAACCCCTCTTGATCTCTTAACATCAGCAGTTGACCGATTTGGCAACTATTAGCTAAAGTTTCTGAGACATCAAGTGTTATTGGAACAGGCCAAAGTTCTCCTGTTGAAAGACGCATCTTTTCAAGAACTGTATCGTAATCATCCCGATTCATAAAACCTTGAAGAGGTGAGTAAGCACCGATTGAGAGAAGTTCAAAATCACATAGTTGACGTGCATTTAAAATAACATCAGGTATTGTAGAGGATAGCTTTTTCAAATACTCAGAACGCTCATTATCAACAATTAGATTGACAAGCTCGCTATCTCTCAAATGAGAAGAAGTAATGTTGTAACATATAGATGTTGTCTGAGATTTTGTTGAGTTATCTATTTGAGTCATTTTTCTATTTTACCCCTGTAAAACCTATTTTTTATCCAATACAACTTAAGTCAGTCTATAGTTTGGGTTTTCAAAGACATCAACCTTAACTTGTCCAAGAGTCTCTTGCCTTATTCTTTTTGATTTTACTCGTGATGTTTCAATGTCCTCTGCTGGAATTTTATTTTTTTTATACCAATTATCTGGGTGGGACAAAAATTTTATAATCTCTTTTAACGCCTCATCAGCAGTGCGGCAGGGCTTAATTAGATTTGGAATAAATGGAGGACCATACTTTCTCTCTGCAATTTCAATAGTTTGTTTCTGTGCATGATTCCATAAGTTATCAGGGTCAAGCAAAATTATAGGAGCAAGTGGATTTTCGTGGATTTTCATAGATGTTATTGATATGGCAAGCTCTTCAGAGCTTCCGTATCCACCTGTATTGATAATTGGAAGATTGCTCAACTTTTGAAGGTGATCTTGTCTTGAAAGGCGAAGTCCCTCTTTATATTTAATAAGCCCATCGCAGGTTGTAAGGGATAACTGTCTCTCACCCTCAAGGTCAATTGCAATTCCAACACTCATTATGTTGTGTTTTCTTGCAAGATCGTTTGACTCTTTCATAAGTCCCGGTCCACCTCCATGAGCAATTCCCATCTCATCACCAAGTTTTGCTGCAAGCTGACTTAAAAGCTCAATGGTCAGCCTATTATCAGCCTCTTTGGTGTGTGAACCGTAAAATGCAAACCAATATCTAACCTTATCAAATCGATCTTTATCATCAGGCTCCATAAAACAGCCATGATAAAAAGTATAGATTTTATCAGTCTCTGAATCGTAGCGTAGAAATTCACAGGCAGAGTGGTCAGCGTGGGTTAAATTTATCATTTTTTTGATATAGTCATCTTCAAAAGATGGGTTAGCTGAATTTATCAAAAAGGTTCTAATACCGCTCCTGTTCAAAGCATTTATAACTTCATGCGATGGAAACTTATCTCCAATAAAAATACGGCTATTAATTCCTCCAAGCACAGACAGCTTTTGAAGAGTTTTTCTAAACTCACCATTTTGAAGATCATTTTCTTCTGAAGTTGGAAGAACTAACTCTGATTTACGCGATGTGCTTTGCACTACAGAGTGTTTAATAATTTCAAACTGTGCCTCACCTTCAATATCTTTAGCCCTTGGAATTTGAATAAAATTTCCTTTATTTAGAATCATACCCAAAGAGTGATGATGAATAGAGCGAAACAGATTGCTTATCTCTGCATTTGTAAGAAGGTCATAAACTCTGTATCCCTCTTTTACCTTACTCTTTTCCAATGGCACAGTTAGCGGATTTTTTGTTCTGAAAAAACGGACTCTAATTTTGATTTCACTCAATGGAGTATCGCAATTTCCAAAATTGTATAGCTCAACTTGTCTATCTCTGAATGTGCGAAAAGGATCAAGCACCCTTGCTGGAAGATGCTCAATAAAGTTTGATTCAGGCTCTACAACAGCGTCAATTATTGCATATACATCTCCAAGAGAGATTTTTATATCACCTACAAACAACTCATTTGGCTTTAGCAAAGCACTTTTAAGATCAACTGCCACCCTTGATCTAATTTTACTCAAAGCACTTCTACCCTCTTTGATAACAGCATTTATGCTTGAAGGGTTAATGGCATAAGGTTCAAATATGTATTGAAACGGCTCAAGATCAATGGTTATGTAGTCAGAAATTTTCCCTGTTGTTTTGTCGATCTCTTGATGAATTTCAAATCCTTCATAGTAGCCTTTAGTAATCTCTCTGCCTACAAAAAGCCTTTTATGGAGATAATGCCTAACATCGTGAATTCTAAGTTCAGGATCCATGACAACAAGCCTGCCAATCTCATCGCCTTTCTTAAAAAGCTCAAGAACATTGCCTGTTTGCAATCCAGAGTCTAAAAGTGGGTTTAAATTTTGAATCTGCCCATCAAGGTAAATATCTTGATTTTCAATGGTTGGAATTATCGTTAAATTACTTTGATAAGTTTTAATGCCAATCTGGGCATTGCCACTTCTTCCTACAAAAAAATATGGTTTACCCTCTAAAATCGCACCTCTTATATAATTTGAAACAGATGGAAAATAGAAAGTGGCTTGTATTGATTTTACTGACTCTATTGAATCTGATTCTGGGTTATTTTTCTTCTCTTGAATCGTGTGTATATAGCCATCAGGGCTTATTATTTGGGGTATTTTATTCATAATTTTGCTTTTAGTTATTTCTCCTTCCATATTTTTTATAAACTCTAATGGCTACGAGTTATCCAACTAAATTGTGAGTCAACTACCGCCCCCAAGATGCCAAAATGCAGCCTCTTCTTGCATAATACGATCCATTACAGCAAGTTTAGTATTATTAAGCTCACCCATAAGCACTAATTTTGCCCCTTCACAATCATGTGCTTCAAGTTTTTGAATCAATATTCCATGAATATCTGGCATATCTTTTCCTGCATGGCGGATAACCATAAACCTTGCTAATCTATCCAAAAGATGTTTCAAAGTAGAAGCAAGTTCCATGTTTTCAGATGCTTCAGCAACCATAAAATGGAAATTGCGATTTTCGTCTGTATATCGAGTGTAAGATAGATCATCTTCTCCTGAATACCCTAAATGAACTGCTCTTAACTTTTCAACCATCTCTGGAGTTATATTTTTTGCTGCCCGCTCAATTGAGGCAAGCTCAAGAATCTCTCTTAGTTCAAGCATATCCCTTAGCTCTTTTAAGGTTATTCTTGTAACAAAATAACCAGAACGAGGCTTTATGGTAATCAATGCCTCTTGATTTAGCATCTGTAGTGCATCTCTTACTGGTGTGATACTGGTACCAAACTCTGTTTTTAATAGATCAATTGATAGTCTCTCTCCGGGTTTTAGCTTTCCATTTAATATTGCACTTCTTAAAGAGTTATAAATATCTTTTTTAGCTGTATATCCTTCGGTTATATTGTGCATCTCTTATTTTTTACCTTATCTTATTTATATAAAATTGATCGTTGGCCAATTATGTTATGGCTATAATATCGTTAATAGATAATTTTTTTTGGACTGATTTTAATTGCTAAGTTGTCTCTAAAACACACATTTGATATATCTAAATATAAAAATTATCATATTAATTATTCAAATGAAAGTAAAAATTCGCCAATTTAATATGGAATCAATGGCAAAGTGGTGATATTGTATGAAAATACATACAATTTATAAAGACAATCTGAACTATATTTTCAACGGTCATAAATTGAGTTATTATTAAATTTCTCAGCCGTCAATATTACTACTGTAAAAACTTAGGAATAAAGCCGTGAACAAATCATCTTTTGACCTTTTCAAATCCTTTGCAGGAGAGCTTGATCCAATCTCACTTCAAAAAAAATTTCTTCTTGCCCTGCTTAAACTTCAAAATGTTGAGAGAGGATCAATCTGGATAAAAAAAAATAATTGCTACCACTGTATTGAAGCTGTTGGGAAGGAGAGCGAAAATATTATTGGAATTGATATTGACGAGAAGCAAAAAAGCATTGTGGGTTGGGTAATTGAAAATGGACAAAGAACGGTTGCTGATACTCGAAGTGATGCAAGACACTACAAAGAGCTTGAAGACAGACTTGCAATTAAGAGTAGTTTAATACTTTGTTTTCCTCTATTTTTAAAAGAGACCATAGATTACAACGGATCTGACTATAACGCAACGAGCTATAATGATGATAGCCCAACTCATATTAAAAAAGAAGATAGATCGTTTAAAGCAGATAGAGCTTATAGTAAAGGCAAAACAGTTTATGGAGCTGTTCAGATAATTGATACTACACCTGAAAAGAGTTGTGTAAACTTAGATGAAAAGTATCTTAACTATCTACAAAACCTGGTTGATATTGGTTCTGTTGCCTTGAGCAATGCAGTTATATATAGCCAGAAGGTCAAAGAGACAGAGTCTCTTAAAGTAACTCTTCAAAAACTTAGAGCAAGCTCAACGACAATTATTGGGCAGAGCAAAACGTTTCAGACATGTATGAACCTTGTAAAGAGCTATGCAGCATCTGATTTTCATGTTTTAATTACAGGGGAGAGCGGAACAGGAAAAGAGCTTGTAGCTAAACAGATTCATAGAACAGGTTCAAGAAGCGATAAACCTTTTTTAGTTCAAAATTGCAGTGCAATTCCAGAATCTCTTTTAGAAAGCGAGCTTTTTGGTTATAAAAAAGGTGCTTTTTCAGGGGCGGCAAAGGATAAAAAAGGTCTATTTGAAGCTGCTGAAGGTGGAACTGTTTTTTTAGATGAAATAGGCGATATGCCATTTAATATTCAAGCTGCGATTTTAAGAGTTTTGCAAAACAATGAAGTTAAACCAGTTGGTTCAAATGAGGTTATTCTCGTAAATGTCAGGATCATTTCAGCTACAAACCATGATATAAGACAGATGGCAACAGAAGGTAAGTTTCGTCAAGACCTATTTTATAGGCTATCTGTTTTACCAATTGAGTTACCACCCTTAAGAGAACGTAGAGAAGATATTCCTCTTTTAATACAATATTTTTTTAGGCTTGAGAGTTTAAAGAGTGGTGTAAAGGAGAAAAAACTTAAACCTGATGCAATGCAAAAACTCATATCGTGGTCGTGGCCGGGTAATATAAGAGAGCTTGAAAATCTGATAAGATACCTTGTTGTAGTTACAGATGGTCAAGCAGAGGGGGAATATATTGATATTGATGCTATTCCTGAGCATTTCTTTCAACCTGCGATTCATGAAGAGTTTGGTTCTAGATGTTCGTCAATTAATATTGAAAACAATCAAATTGAAAGAAAAAAGATAGGAGGATATTATACTGACATAAGCAATCCAATGGGAATATTGTATCAAAATAGAAATGATTTACAAAACAGCGGA
Organism: Desulfamplus sp.; assembly: GCA_015231615.1. Classification (GTDB taxonomy): domain Bacteria; phylum Desulfobacterota; class Desulfobacteria; order Desulfobacterales; family Desulfobacteraceae; genus Desulfamplus. The sequence goes on from JADGBE010000001.1 coordinate 33,120, forward strand.
AACTCAAAATATCAAATACAAATAGATTTTGGTAATCAGACTTGGGACGAGCTTGAAGAGAATTATATCAGGTTCTTGCTTAAGAAAAACAATTGGAATGTTACATGGGCTGCTAAAGCATCTGGGTTAAACCGTTCAACGTTTGCATCAAGAATGAGAAGGCTTGGAATTAGAAAATCAGATATTTGTTATGACTTAGACAAAAAATAAGTTATTATGTCATCATATAAAAACCAATAACTTGTGCATAGTTTATGTCATCATATAAAAACCAATAACTTGTGCATAGTTTTCATCAACAAATTCAGCACCAATAACATTATTAATTTTTATCTTTACAATACATCTTTTTATAATAGGTTTCTCTCTTTTATGTTCAAGTTTAAACTCAACAACTACAATATCTCCAACCTCAATTTCGGATATGTATTTTTTATTTACAAAAACAAACTCAATACCAACACCTCCAAGTGATATATCTTTAATGATAATATCAAATTTTCTTTTATTATCATTTTCAATAGAACATGACCCTGGAATACCAACCTTTTTTCTGAAATATTTACGAAATTCAAGCTGAATATCAGTTGATTGACCACACTTACACTTTATAGTTAATGTCTTTTTCTTATCTTTAAATGGTAAGGCATTAAATCTTCTCTGAAATCCGCAGTTAGGGCATATAAATAGACTCTCATTATTGTTATCAATATATCCTTTAATCATAAGACTCCTAATTATATCTAATCTATTTTGTAGCTATACTTCAAACGGGAGTAAATTTAGCTCTTATTATGCAAAACTCAAATTATAACCGAGGCAGTATGTTTCCCCAATAGACCTTAATTTGACTTGAATATCATCACATAAGATAAAAACCCAACTGTTTTGAAAAGTTCTCGTCATCAAACTCTGCACCAATATGGCTTGGTAGCTTCAGCCGAACTACACATCTTTTTGAAATTTGGTCTTCTTTTTTGTTATCAAGTTTAAAATCAACTTCAATTAGATCTCCAACTTCAATATCAGCCATATATTTTTTATAAATATGAAGAAATTCAAAACCAATTCCTTTAAAGGATAAATCTTTGACGATAATTTCACACTTTTTTTGAGTTTTTTTTATAATACAGGAGCCAAAAAGTTCTACCTTTTTTCTGAACTGTTTTCTGAACTCAATCTCCATTTCAGTGGAGTTGCCACATTTACATTTAACGGCAAGAGTCTTTTTTTTGTTTTTAAATGGTGATGCATCGAATCTTCTTTCAAATCCACAGTGAGGGCAGAGAAAAACTGTTTGAGTCTGCTCGTCAACGTATGCTTTAACCACCATAACACCACCTGATGCATCTTTGCTTTGCTCATTGCCTTTATGCTCTCATATCAAAAGAATAACAGCATTAAATAACCTATAGACATCTATTATTAATGTTTGAATATAACGACTATCCCTGTTTTATCAACTCAAACTGATAAAATCAACATACCTGTGCATCTATAAAATAAAATATCAGAAAATAGGCGTATCAGAGAACTAATAGCTGGTATTTGATATAAGAATGACAATTTTACGACGCTAACCATTAAATATTCATAAATAAATAGAGTTAAGTTATAGCAAAGCAAAGAGCGTGCCTTCTGGTTTGGCAAACAGAAAGCGATTCTAAGATTTAGAGCTTAATTCAGTATAAAAATCATGGGTAATTGGTGTGCAAAAGATTTGACAACTTTTAAAAAGTTGTCAAATCTTTGCCGACGATCTTCCAAATTAAATTTTCTGATATATCGGTAATGTTAAATTTTTTTGGTTATTTCTTCTCTTCCATCACAGCTTTATGGCTTAGACGTATTTTGCCATCTCGTGTTATTTCAAGAACTTTTACTTTAAGTTTATCACCTTCTTTAACAACATCAGAAACTTTTTTCACCCTGTGGGCAGATAGCTCTGAAATATGGACAAGCCCATCAGTGCCAGTTTTGACTCGTACAAATGCACCAAAATCGGTTATTTTAACAACTTCTCCCTCATAAATGCCTCCAACTTCAGGGTCAAGACATATATCATTTACAACCTTTAAAGCTGCTTCGCCATCTTTTTCATTTTCAGCAGAGATTTTTACAAGACCAGTATCATCAACTTCAATAGTTGTGAAGGTGTCAGCTTGTATAGCACGGATCATCTTTCCGCCAGGTCCTATTAAATCACGTATCTTATCGGGATTTATTTTAAGGGTGTAAATCTTAGGGGCATGTGGGGACATCTCACTTCGGGCTTTGTTAAGGGTTTCAAGCATTTTATTTAGAATATGAATTCTTCCATCACGAGCTTGAGTCAATGCCTTTATCATAATATCGCGTGAAAGTTCTCGAATCTTAATATCCATTTGAAGGGCAGTAATACCTGTTTGAGTTCCAGCTACTTTAAAGTCCATATCTCCAAAATGATCTTCATCACCGAGAATATCGCTTAAAACGACAGTGTTCTCTTCATCAGTAACAAGTCCCATTGCAATTCCAGATACAGGTGCTTTTATTGGCACACCGCCATCCATCATAGCAAGAGTGCCTGCACATACAGTTCCCATTGATGAACTTCCATTAGACTCCATTACCTCCCCAACAACACGGATAGTATATTCAAAATCTGTTTTATCTGGCACAATTCTCTCAAGAGCACGGGTAGCAAGGTTACCATGACCTATATCTCTTCTGCTCGGACCTCCCGGACGCTTACACTCACCAACTGAAAATGGAGGGAAATTATAGTGAAGCATAAATGGGCGAGATTCATCACCACTTAAGGTTTCAACTTTCTGCTCATCTCTACCTGAACCTAAGGTCAGCACCCCTAAAACTTGGGTCTCTCCACGGGTAAACAATGCACTTCCATGAGGTCTTGGAAGATTTCCAACTTCGCAAGTAATTTGACGAATTTCATCAAACGCTCTACCGTCAATTCTTCTATTCTCTTTAAGGACAATTTGACGGCTAATCTCTTTTACAAGATCGTTAAATAGAGATTTAACTTCTTTTGCTATATCCTTTATTTTGCTATCACTTTCATAAAGTTCTTTTAATTCAGCTATAAGTTCATCTCTTACTTTATCTAAAGCTATATGCCTTTCAGCCTTACCTTTCATCTGAATTGCATGATTAATTTTATCTGAAGCACTTATCTTTATTTTTTCAATTAGTTCATAATTTATTTCAGGAGGGGTAAGCTTGCGTTTTTCTTTACCCAACACTTTTTTAAGTTCATGCTGAATTTCAATAAGAGGTTGCATTGCATCATGCCCAAAGAAGATAGCATCAAGCATCTCAGATTCAGAGACAATATTTGCCCCGCCTTCAACCATGATTACACCTGTTTTTGAACCAGCTACCACAAGTTCGATATCGCTTTTTGACATCTGTTCAATTGTGGGGTTGACTACAAATTGACCATCAATTCTTCCAACCCTCACACCAGCAATGGGTCCTACAAACGGAATATCAGAAATTTCCAAAGCAGCTGATGCCCCCACCATTGCCATAACATCAGCTTCATTCTCCTTATCCATAGATAGCACTGTTGCAATAATCTGGGTCTCAAAATTATAACCTTTTTCAAAAAGAGGACGAATAGGTCTGTCAATAAGACGACATGTAAGGGTCTCCTTCTCACTGGGTCTGCCAATTTCACGTCTGAAATAGTTGCCCGGTATTCTTCCCGCAGCATATATCTTTTCCTGATATTCCACAGAAAGGGGAAGAAAATCTCCAGTCTCTTCTCTTTGCTCTTTTGAAGCTACAGCAGTTACAAGCACCACAGTATCACCATATCTAACAATCACAGCCCCAGAAGCCTGTTTTGCTATTTTGCCAGATGAGATTGAGAACTCTTTTCCATTGATAATTGTTGTAACAGTTTTTTCCATAATTTCTCCTGATAAAAAAAAGAGTCAGCAAATGCACAAAAAGATATTTTTTGTGCTGCTAACTCTTTTATTGAAATACTTACGATTTTGAACATTAATTCAAAATCTTATTTTCTTAACCCTAATTTCTCAATAAGTGTCCTGTATCTGTTTATATCTTTTCTCTTAAGATAGTCAAGAAGACTCCTACGTCTTCCAACAAGCACAAGCAACCCCCTTCTTGAGTGGTGATCTTTTTGGTGAACTTTGACATGCTCAGTAAGGTAGTTGATTCTGTGAGTCAAAATAGCAACTTGAACTTCAGGAGAACCTGTATCAGTTTCATGTTGACGATATTGCTCGATCATTTCAAGTTTTTTTTCAGATAGTTCATTCATGTTAATAACTCCTTATTGGAATAGATAATTAATTGATACTCTGTGAATACCGTTTTTTCTGATATTAAAGTTATCCAATATTCCATTCAGACAACTGGGTTCAAATAGGACAGATACAGAATATCTCAACAAATAAATTTAAAACGCAAATTACCAACTAATTTACAAAAACGCAACAGTAATCATACTTATTAAGGTTGGCGTTATATTTAACAATTGCGGCAAGCCTACCAATACTATCAATAACCTTCAAATAGAGACATCCATTAACAGCGGCTTTCTCAACCTCATTTGCATTAGAACTTGTTAGAACCATTGAGTCAGTATAATTATCAGATGAATCTGAATTAGAAAAATGGTAATGGGGTTGAAAGTTAGGTGTAAACACTCGACCAAAACGAACGGTCTCTATCATATTATCATCTGCATGGATAACGGGCATAAACTTAAGAGCTTCAGCCATAGGAATAATTCTACTAAACGCATCTTCTTGCGACATCTCTTGAAATTCAGTTAAAGAAACTGAATTTTCAATTGAAAAACCAGAGGTTTCAGTTCTTCTTAAAGCTGATAAACAAGCTCCACAACCAAGTTTTTTACCAATATCATGGGCAAGGCTTCTTATATATGTCCCAGAAGAGCAATCAACAGAAATGGTTACTAAGATGCTATCTAAAATTTCAGATTGTGATATTTTATTCTCTAAACATTGTAATTCATTCTTTAAACATTTTAATCCACTAATAATTTTATTAGCTTTTAAAATGTCAATTGAATGAATTGACTCAATTTTAATTGAATATATTTCAATTTTACGAGAAGGTTTTTCTATAGCCTGCCCAAGTCGTGCCAATTTGTAAAGTGGGACCCCATTATGTTTAAGTGCGGAATAGACAGGTGGAGTCTGCATCTGAATTCCTTTAAATTTCTCAACTTCCTCAATAATCTTATCATTATCTATGGAGTTAAGAATTAATGGATCACACCTGTTTATAACTTGCCCCGTATAATCTTGAGTATCTGTCTCTATTCCAAGTAAAATTTCCGCAATATAGCTTTTATCGCTCCCAAGAAAAAATTGAGACAACTTTGTCCCTTTATTGACCCCACATAACATCAAACCAGTTGCAAAAGGGTCAAGAGTACCTGTATGGCCTACTTTTTTTATATCAAGTTTTCTTTTAATCTTAGCAACCACCGCTGCTGAAGATATTCCTTCTGGTTTATCAATAGCTATAATGCCATCTTTAACTATAACGCCATCTTGTTTCATAAATTGTTTTTCATAAAGTTATCATACCCAATCATAATTGTCCTTACGGGAAGTTATCATGCCTAATTGCAACAGTCCTTACTGGTGAGCCATCAATACCATGTATGTTCAAGGGAAAACCGATAAATGTAAAAGGGACGAATTCTGGGAGTCTATCTAAATTTGTCAAATTTTCGTATATAATGATGTTATTCTTTAAAAACAGATTATGGATTACTTTATCTTTTACACCGCTTTGATCAACACTTGGAAGATCACAACCAAAAAATTTTATATTAATATCTAAAAGGGATTTTACAAAAGAGATTGGAATTGCAGGGCGTTGATTGCTAAAGTATAGGGCTGGATTATTAAAATTTAACCACCAGCCAGTTTCAAGAATAACGCCATCATATTGAAATGAGGTTAGAATATTGTTTAAATAATTTGAGCTATTTTGAATACATTTATATAAACCGTCTTCACTATATTTATATAAATTGCTAAGGTTGATTTTAATAGCTTTACCAAAAAAACATGACAAATCTATTTTATCTAAGCTATTCCCATTTTCAACCATGTGAGAAGGTGCATCTAAATGAGTTCCACTATGGCTTCCCAATATTATTTTGGTTACATTGACTCTATCTTTTCCAATCTCCCTAACTTTTTCTAAACTTACCTCAGGGTCTCCGGGATAAGATGGCATACCACTATAAATTGGATGTGAAAGATCAATTAAGTTATCCATTTTTTAATTAAACTTCCTGCATAAATAATTTGTTATCCAATAAAATCAAGGGTTAAATCGAAGTTTTTCAGGAGGTCAATTGATATTTATTGATGATTGTCCTGTTGGACTTGTTGCCCCAAGCTCATACAAAAGCTCTAACAAACCTTGCCCAAGATCGTGATAATGGAGAGGAGTAACTTTAATCGCTTTATCAGGCTTATAGGAATAAGGGGTTATGTGATAATGATTATTATCGCTTTTGGGCAGAAACTCAATATCTATCTCATTTCCAAGCATCTCTTTAATTGTCTTTAGCAAGCTATCTAACCTAAAAGATTGATTGCCTGTCATAATAACATTTTGATTATGATAGGTAGCATCTAAAAGATCAACACACTCTTTTGCAGCATCAGATACATGTATATACTCTCTTATCTGATCTGGAGAGCCATAGCAGGTTATCTTTTTTTCATCAAATGCTTGAGTAATCATCTTTCTAATGGAGTTAAAGTGATTTGATCTTGGTCCGTAAGGCGTTCCAATTCTAAATATTGTGTAGCCTAAGTTGAATTTGTTAGAATACTCTTTAATAAGTTTTTCACATGACTGCTTGGAGACTCTGTAAAAACTACCAAGTTCAGTATAAACATACATGGAGCTTGCAAATAGAAACCGCTCAATATTTAGTGATGCACAGGCGTCTAAGATAGCACAAGTTCCCATTACATTAGTGTTCATAGTTTCCCAAGGCATCAACGTTGACTCTTCTATATCCGCTATTCCTGCAAAATGATATACATATTTAGAATCTTTAATAATCTCTCTAATAAATTTTCTATCAAGAAGATCACCAGTAACCATTGTCTGGTTCTTTTGAAGATATGGGGAAGTTACCTTATCAAAGATAACAACATCATATCCTCTGAAAGTCAATTCATCTGCAACATGGCTGCCGATAAATCCAGAACCACCAAAGACAACAACTTTATCCATTTGTGAAAACCTCCTTGTTGTATAACAAAATTGTATAGAAAAAATTTATTTATTCAGAGAGAAAACAAACAGTTGAAGAGATTTGAGTATCTTGTGGAAAAGGGGAAGATGTATTTTTAGACACAATTCCAAAAAAACGGGTGCCAGTTGCTTTTGCTGCATTATAATCAGTCATGGCATCTCCAACAAATAGAGATTTTGATGATTCAATATTATATCTTTTCTGTATATCTTGAATAATCTCATGTTTTAATCGTGGAGAACCGTGAACTTCCTTAAACCACACTTCAATATTGCGTCTTTTGATAATAAATTTAAGCTCTTCTTCAGGAGTCCCAGATACAACAAAAGCTGGAATATTTTGTTTATGCAATAGTTGTAAGCTCTCCAAAGCACCTTCAATAAAAGGGGCTTCTAATACCCCCTGTAAAACCAATTGTGAAAACTTATCTCCTAAATTGGCAATCTCTTCTTCATTTATTGATTTATTAAGAAGTTTCTCATAGTAATATCTAAATTTATTAAATCGGGATATACCACAATGGGCAAGATGATAATCAACAACTTTTTGTTCGACTTCAGAGCCATAGGAGCGAAACATTTTTGCAAAAGCTTCTGTCTTAACATTAACAGAGTCCAAAATTACTCCGTCAAAGTCAAAAAAAACCGCTTTAAGTGGAATAATTAATTCTTTTTTTTTATTCTCCTCCATAAAATAATATCTCTCTTTTCATTAAATTTGATGTTTTTATATATCCAAAATTTTAAGCAGATTATCCACAGATTGATTTTCCATTATAATTCTGCCTTCTAAAGCATAGGAGCCAATATGGCTTGTCAATAAGACATTCTCTAAATATTTTAGATTACCTAAATAGGGTTCTTTCTCAAACGAATCAATGGCCGCCCCTGATAAATGACCTGATTTTAAATTTTGATAAAGAGCCTCTTCATCCACAAGTCCACCTCTTGAAGCGTTGATTAAATAAGCACCTTTTTTCATTAACTTTATTCTATCATTATTAATAAAGTGATGATTTTCAGAGGTATAAGGTATGTGGAGGGTAATAATATCAGATTCTAAAAGAAGTTGGGGTAGCTCAGAAGGTTGATAACACAAAGAAGATTTATAGTGCAAATTTGATAAATCAGGGTCTAAACGGTTACAGGCATTTGATGAATCGTTATGTTTATAAGCATCATAGCCCAATATTTTGCATTTAAAAGATGATAAAAGTCCTGCTAAATATGAACCAATCCTTCCGCATCCTATGATTCCTACAGTTTTTCCAAAAAGAAGCCCACCAGTAGGTCTATACCATTTTCCCTCTCTGATAGATGAATCTGCATTATGGATTTGTCTTAATAGAGATAATATAAGCCCCATAGTAAGTTCAGCAACAGGAATAGTCGGGGCATCAGGTGTGTTTGTAACAACAATCCCCATACTTGCAGCAGCTTCTATATCTACAGAGTCCAAACCTATTCCGCATCGAGAGATAACTTTTAGACCTGATGCTTTTCTAAGAACATTTGAGGTAAGCGGCTCTACTCCAGCAACCATACCTACAGGGTTATGAGTTTTAATTAGAGACAAAACTTCATCTTCTGTAAGTTTGCGTCCGTAAGGATTAAAAACAACCTCAAAACCACTATTTTTTAGCCTGTGAATTGAAGTAGTATCATGTAGTCCAAACGATGAGGTGGTAATAAGTATTTTATTCATATTCTTTCATATTGTTAAACTAAGCATATCCTAAATTCAGACATATTATAATTAGGTTTAAGGTCTATTCATAGAAATTCTCTGTAGCTCTTGCAAATGCTTCATAAATTGCAGGAATTGGAAGACCGCGATTGTCTGTAGCAGATTTACGCACAGAAATAAGAAATTGTTTCGTGTAAGCTAATTGAATATCTTTTGGTTTTTTGCCACGAACAATGTCAAAAGCCATCTGCCCCGCAACTTCTCCCTGCTCATACCCTGAAGTAAAGACAGAAATCATTCCTCCATCAGATACATTGATAAGCGACATTCCTAAAAGTGGAATTTTTGAATTAGCTTCTGTCCATGCCATAATCTCTGAAGGTTTTATAGGCTCTTTTTCGCCCGAAGGAAGTCTAAATTCTCTATAATCACTTACTAAGATAATATCTGCATATTCATTTACCTTTTTTATAGCTTCTTTCCAATGATCAAAATTATCCACACGAACAGGTTCCAACCATTCAAGACCCTTCCAATCAAATGAATTAAGACCCGGAAGCTCTGCTGTAACTGATCCAGACTCATCACAGACAAATACAACTTTTGGTTTTTTTCCAGTAACTTCTGAATTTATACCTCTTGCCTGTGCTATCATAAGGAGAGTCTCTCTTATAGCGGATAAGGGTTTTCGTTCAAAAATACCTGTAACATTGTCTGCCTTATCATATCCATATATATCAACTCCGCCATTAACCGCACAAAATACGATTTTTATAGATGGATCATTAAGATATTTCATACCAACCAATTGTTGACCTATATCATCAGCAATTATAAGGACATCGGGTTTCCAGTTTTTAATTGTAATATGGGCTGTAGCCTCCGCTGTTCTCTTAAAATCATCATCTGTATGATTTTTAAGGTCCATGTAGTGGTGCCTTAGTGTAATTCCTTGTCGATTCTCAAAAATTCTCCTGATACCTTCGTCCATCTGGATAACCCAAGGATAATCAGTATGATAACTGTGCATAATCATTATTCTTGGTTTTTGTGCTTTTTGAGCAAGTATAAAACCACCCACAAGTATTACCATAGCTATCTTTAGAAATAGCAAAAAATTCTTTTTAATATTCATATTATATTCAGATACCTCCAAAATGGTATTGAAGCATAAATTGCCAATATACGACCAATTATCATGAGAATATTGAATACAATGATTCTCTTCTCGTCATATACACCATCAAGACCGTTAATTAGTAGAATTTCTTTGATTTGAATAAAATATCCACATTGATATGAAAATATATATGCCTCTGCCATAGTAAGAATGATAAATCCTACAACCCATGGAGAGATTCCAGCAGAATTTGCAAGAGGAAATAGAGCTGTAACAAATAAAATTACAGTAATAGGCTCAGGAAGGACGAGTCTGACAAGAACTATTATAGCACAAAGCATTCCTATAAATATGGGAAGACTTGTCTTCATATAAATTCCAAGCCACTCTAAATTACTCGCTACTAACTTATCAATACCAGTTTTTGACATTACAGGCAGCCACGCAATAATAGCACCAACGAAAATCAATGTTGTCCAGTCAATATTGGATCTAATCTCATTGTTTCCAATAAACCCAAAGAGAATAAGGACAGTTAAAATCGAAAATGACATCCACGGAATATCTACTTTATGTACTGATGTAAAGAGAATCCCTATAACCAACACACCTATAGCACCTAAAGCTCCCCATTCTAATGATGAAGTTGGACCAAGCACCTTTAATTGTTTTGATATTATATTTGGCGAAATTTTGAAATTTCTGGCTTTTCTAAAGACAAGCCATGATATTGCAAAAAACATAATAAACATTAGTATGCCTGTAAATGAGGCAGCTAAAAGCCATTGCAGCCATTGAAATGCAAATTGGGTCTGGTAGTCAAACATTCCTAAAACTATTAGATTCGCTGGTTTTCCCGTTAGAAATACAGAAGCCATAAGTCCAACACCACCAAGAGTACTGTTTAGAAAATGAGCTCCTAACATATCTTTCTGCTGTGGCTCAGAAGCCCCCATAATATCAACAAGGAAAGGAGATATTATAGCAGTTCTTGCACCTTGAGATGGAACAACAGGAGTTAGAACAAAACCGCTGAAAAATAGACTTACACTATACCAGAATGAAGATGAAGGTACGAGTCTTAGAATAAGCAAAGAGATTCTGAATGTTAGTCCAGAAACAACCATTACAGCACCAACACCAAATACACTTAAAAGCATAAAAAAACTGCCTGATGCAAAACCTGAAACTGCAATATTAGGATCAACAATGTCTAATAAGATTGCCATAATTACCACAAAAAGAGGGGGGGCAAATGCAGGAACAATGTTAAATATCCACATAAATACAGCAGATGCAATTATAGCAACATAATAAGCAGAGTTCTTTTCAAGTCCAAAATGAGATGCTGTAATCCAAATCCCTAATGTGCCCAAAAAGGTTATGAGCCAACCTAAAGTCTCTTTAATAGGAAACGCCTCTTTTTGTTTTTCATATTTATCAGAGACTCTTCCTCTTTCTAACTCTTTTTGGTTTTCACTAACAATGTTTGAATGTGTAGCAGGATCACACTTTGTATAAGATTGAAAAAATTTATCTTTGATTTCAGGGGAAAGTTCAGCAATACGTATAATATCTCTGGTAGGAATAACTATTACAGTTGATGGTTCTAAAGCAATTACAGACATTAAATATGTCTTAGCTCCCAACACCCCCTCCTGCCCTAAATAATCTCCTGATATGGGAGCTATTTTACGCCTTTCTATTTCTGTCTCAGAGCCTTGCCTTAAAAATGAAAATTCACCGCTTTCAATAAGAAAAACCTTGTTTGTGGGTTCATTTTCCCGAAATAAGATTTTTCCTTTATCAACCTTTTTGTATTCTACATGCATAAGCATGTGAGCAAGCTCTCTTGGCAAAGCATTCTTCAAAATAGGGTTTGAAATAAGTTTGTCCAAAATTAATGTATCAGATGATATTGCAGATGTCTCTATTTGTTTAGTCATAACCTGCTGCCTTATAAAATTAATTTTCTGATAATATCAGTTTATATTTACTAATTCCAATATATCAACATAAAACAGAATGCAATAAAAAAATTATGATTGTTATTGTATTAACTATTAATGCCTCGTTCTTTTTGCATTTTATATATTCTATCTATCTTAGTCATACTGCGATACAAATAGCTATGAACAACTTTAGCCTGACTTAGAGCTTTAGATATTTTTTTTGCAACCGTATGTTTATAAAGTCTCATTTTTCCATAATCTTTTACTTTAAATATTGCACGATACTCGTTTGACCATTCACCAAAGTTGAAACTAACAACTGCATTTTGAACACCCTCTGTAGATAGCATAGCATTTAATAGGATTGTTTCTACCTGTTCAGGCGGGTGAAGCGGAGATACATTTATTTTTATACTTATTAAATAGGCATTATCAGGATAATCAAAATTTTGAACAATTGATTCAGATGCCATAGAGTTAGGAACACTTATAATATTGTTACCTACTGTTTGTATTCTTGTAGTTCTCCACGTTATATCAATAACTTTGCCCTCAATTGAATCATTAATTTTAATCCAATCTCCGATTCGGAAAGGACTCTCTAAGTTTATAGCAATTCCAGAAAATATGTTTGAGATATTAATTTGTATTGCCAAACCTATTATCATTGCGATCATACCCGAAGTTGCTAAAAGACTTGTTATTTTTTGATCAAATACAAAAGCTATGATCCCAGCAAAAACAAGCATCCAGATAATAACACCTACACAACGACGAACAAGATTGGGTATTTTTCTATTTGCCCTTTTCTCAAGAGGTATCCATATAAAACGTTCAAATGACAGGTTTAGAAAAAAACCAAATATAAGCCACCAAAGAATATCAAAAACCTGTATAATAAATTTTGGGTCATAAGAGTCATTCCTCTCAATGAGCCATTGTAAAAGAATCATCTCTGTGCTTAAGATTAAAAGAAAAGATGATATGGACTGGGCCAATATAAATGATTTACTTTTTAAGAATAAATCTCTTTTTATCCCAATAATAAAAAACGATAACATAGTAAATATAGAGATTAAAGCAATATATATGGCAACAGATAATGGAATATTTCGCCTGATTTGGAACTCTATTTTCTTAATACGTATTCCAATATTAAATCTTGAATAATCAACAATTCCTGATTGAGTATTTAGATGATCTGGATTTCCAAGCGAATCTTTTTTTGAAATACCTTGATAAAAAGCGACCCGACTCACAGACCAGCCATATTCAGGATTTAAAGCCTGTGATTGTTTGATCTTTTCTTGCAAAGATTCAGTTGTTCCCATGCCTAACACATCGGTTACATAAATTAAGTTAGACCTTGGCATATCACGATGACGAAATCCTATTCCAAGAACATGCTCTCCAAAAATAGGGTTCTCTGTAAAAGAGTCCATCATAAAACGACCTTTTACATGGTATAACTGATATGTAATCTCATCAGTTATCTTTTCATCTACAGGAGAACCGAGTTCAACGGATTCCACAGAATTGAGAAACTCTATTTGTTGTGGTTTTATATCTCCATAATATCTAAACCAAATATAAAAATCAGATATAAATGTAAGAGACTTAGTATCAATTTCGGTCAGTTTATTTATTTTTATACCTGTATAGACAACGTTAGTTTTATACATATACTTATTATCCATAAGTATTATACGCTGCTCTTTTAAAGAATCATCAAGGTCTTGAATTTCATTTAGATATTTTATTTCTTGTATCTGTAATGGGGCGGATATAAGTTGCTGATTTTTGAAAATTCCCATTGAGATTGGCTTTGATGGGTCTCTTGTTTCATTGAAATATGTAAATCCCGTTACACCTTCCACGGCATCAAGAGGATTATTTATTGCGGCTATATAATCCCTTATCTTTTTTCTATCATCTTTTAAGGTACTTTGTTTGCCCGTAATACCTGCATTAATTAGGGCTTGATGTATTACTTTTGCTGCATCGTATGAAAATGCAGCCCGTCTATTTGCGGGTTCTTCATATTTTGAATGGTATAATTCCATAAATGCTTGGACATTTTCATCTGCTGTATCGAAAATAATGCCACTTGCTGCATACATTCCGTTTGTATAATATCCCGGATTATTTTTTTCATTAGGATATTGATTAAATTGTTTTAAAAATTCTGGAGAGTCAATGCCTGCTGCAAAAAGAATAGGATTTTTAATTCCACTGTCTCTGAGCAATTTTATAAGTTTGAACCCTTCTGGAGGGTGGAGTGCCAAAAAAATAACACCAGCATTTTCAGAATTATTTTGTAACTCGTCAACAATCTGTTTAAGGCGTGAATCTAAATCTCTATCTTTTACCTCGTAACGCCATATATGCCTTACATTTCCCCCAACCTCTTGATATGTCTTCTGAAAAATAGCAGCAAGGTTAGCCCCATAATCAAGGTCTTCATGAATAATACTTATTGTATTTTTCTGGAAAACTTTGGAAATATAATTTGCTAAAAAACGCCCCTGAAAGTCATTGTTAAATGTAATTCTAAAATACCATTCATTGTTTTTTGTTACCATAACGTCTGTTGATGTAGGAGATACAGCAGGAATTTGGTTCTTCTGATAAATTTGCCCGCCTTTTATAGAACATGAACTACTTTCATGCCCTAATATCGCAACGGCTTTATCATCTTTTATTATTTTAAGAGCCTCTCTTTCTGCTTTTGCAGCATCATCTTCATCATCGTAGATATCTAAAACAACTTTTTTTCCATTAATTCCACCAGCCTCATTAACAGCATCAAAATAAAGTCGAGTTCCTTGAATAACTGATTTTCCGTTAGATGAGTTTGGGCCTGATATAGGACAGACTACAGCAATATGAATATCGTCTGAATTGTTAATGGAAAAGAGAGATGAAAGTTTGTCAGTGGGTATAAATAGAGGAAGAATAAACAGGATAAGTATTATTAAAAATAGGGATTTTAGTATTACTTTTTTATATGTGGTCATATTATATACCAAATTGTTACGATAAATTTAGAAAGGAATTTGATAAACACTAAAATATAAATTATGTCGATAATAATTTACGCTTGAATCGACCTATCCACGCCCAGAGGACGTGGTTTTAAAGTTCTAATAAACAACCACCTCATATTGAAAATTTAATTATTACTAATTACCGAATTAAGAATAGAGTCAATTTTTGAACCATAATCAAATGAGCTATCATGGAGAAATTTAAGTTCAGGCATATATCTAAGACCAAGTTTGGGGGCAATATGTTTTTTTATATAACCCCGAGAGCTTTCAAAACCCGCCATAGCATCTTTAACCTTATCTTTGCCACCAAAAAGTGTAAAATATATATATGCAATCTTTAGGTCTGATGTCATCTCCACTCCGCTAATAGTTGCCATAGATATTCTTGGGTCTTCTATTTTTCTGCTTAGCAACTCAGAAAGAGCAGTATGGATAGCAGCACCAATTCTTTCCCCTCTTGGATATGGTTTCATAGATAATCTCCCAATTATAACGCAAAGTTCACTATTTTTATGGTCAGGTTGTTGACTCTTTTAAGTTCTCTATACTTGCTTTACGCTCTTCAACTTCATAACACTCAATAATATCGCCTACTTTTATATCATTGAATTTCTCAATTCCAATACCGCATTCATAACCTTGTGTAACCTCTTTGGCATCATCTTTAAATCTTCTTAAAGATGAAAGAGAGCTGTCGCACTTTATTACACCATCACGTAAGAGTCTTATCTTTTCCCCTCTGGCAACTTTTCCATCTTGAACAAAACAGCCAGCAATGGTGCCTTTACCAGGTATTACAAAGATATCCCGTACTTCTGCACTGCCGATAATTATTTCGTGGAAAGTTGATGGCATAAGTCCGGTCAGAGCTGTCTTGATGTCATTGATAACATTATAGATGATATCATAGAATCGCATATCAACATTCTCCTCTTTTGCCATCTCACGAACTTTAGCAGTAGGACGAACATTAAACCCGATAATAATGGCATCTGATACTGCTGCAAGGGACACATCAGATTCGTTGATAGCACCTGTTCCGGAATGGACAATTTTAACATCAACCTCTTCCTGAGAAAGTTTAATCAGAGATTCATTGATCGCCTCAAGAGAACCGTGAACATCTGCTTTTATAATAAGTTTGAGCTGTTTTGCTTGATCTGAACCCATATTGGCAAAAAGTTTTTCAAGATTTGCACGGCTCTTTTTTGCAAGCTCTTTTGCCCGTTCTTTTTGCATTCTGCTTTCACTGATATTTTTTGCATCTTTCTCTGATGCAAGGGCGATAAATTCGTCCCCAGCTTCAGGTACTCCACTTAAACCTACAATCTCAACTGGGGTGCTTGGACCTGCTGACTCAATGTTTTTGCCCATATCGTCTGTCATAATACGTATTTTGCCCGAATGAAGACCACACACAACAGGTTGACCAGTTTTCAAAGTTCCCTGTTGAACAAGAACGGTTGCAATAGGACCTCTTCCAGCATCAAGGCGAGCTTCTACAACATGACCTTTTGCCAATCTGTCTGGATTAGCTTTAAGCTCTAAAACTTCTGCCTGAAGCAGGATTAAATCAAGAAGCTCATCAATACCCTGTTTTTTCTTTGCTGATACTTGTGCAAATATAACATCTCCACCCCACTCTTCAGATAAAAGTCCATGATCAGCAAGCTCTCTCATAACTTTTTCTGGATCAGCATTTGGCTTATCCATCTTATTAACAGCAACTACAACTGGAACAGCAGCAGCTTTTGAGTGGTTAATCGCTTCAACAGTTTGGGGCATAACGCCATCGTCAGCAGCAACAACCAATACAACAATATCAGTTACTTTTGCACCTCTTGATCTCATAGAGGTAAACGCAGCATGTCCTGGCGTGTCAAGGAACGTAACAATACCTCCTTTTGGAGTTTGAACGCTATATGCACCAATATGCTGTGTAATGCCACCAGCTTCTCCTGTAGTTATTTTTGATTTTCTTATAACATCAAGAAGTGATGTCTTTCCATGATCAACATGCCCCATTATAGTAACAACAGGTGGTCTTGAAGTAAGATTTTCTGGGGCATCTGCTTCATTGGCATGTGAAAGCATATCTTCAGCAACAGCGGCCTTTTCGACTTCATAATCAAATTCTGCTGCAACTAATGCGGCTGTATCAAAGTCTATAGTCTGGTTTACTGTTACCATAACTCCTATGCCCATTAGCTTTTGAATCATCTCATTTGCCTTGATACTCATTCTCTTAGCAAGCTCTGAAAGTTCTATAGTATCATCTATCTTTATTCTACGCTTAATAGCTTTAGGAACGGTAATTTGAGTTTTTTGTTGGACTTTTGGACGCTGCTTGTTTTTGGAATCTTTCTTACGAAGTTTTTTAGCTAAAACCTCTTGTTCATATAAATCTTTTCCTTCAACAACGGATTTACGCTTTTTTTGACCTAATTTTGCACTATCACTTAAATCTTCTTCATCACTCCATTTCTTCTTTTTAGCCTTATCCTTATTTCTTTTTGATTTAACATCATCTTTATCCAATGGTTCAATTGGAACAAAAGGAATATCAATAGCAACATCTTTTTTACTACCTCGTGGTTTTACAAACGAGGTATCTATTTTATTCCCAAATTTGCCAGAAGGGCTATATGTAGATTTTTCTTTGTCAAAAGGTACGCGTTGCTCTCTATTTGTAGATTTTTCTTTGTCAAAAGGTACGCGTTGCTCTCTATTTGTAGATTTTTCTTTGTCAAAAGGTACGCGTTGCTCTCTATATGTAGATTTTTCTTTGTCAAAAGGTACGCGTTGCTCTCTATTTGTAGATTTTTCTTTGTCAAAAGGTACGCGTTGCTCTCTATTTGTAGATTTTTCTTTGTCAAAAGGTAAGCGTTGCTCTCTATCAAAAGAAGTTGTTCCTTTAGGGCGAAATGTCCTTTCTGAAATTTTATGTTCGCCTCTATTATCACGATTTAAAGAGCTTTTATCTTTATCAGAAAATATACGTTCTTTCTCAGATGTTGGTCTATTTTTTTCATTAAAGGTTCTATTTTTATCATAACCTGCTCTTTCTCTCTGCTGCCCACCTTTGTCTTTTTCAAATGATACAACTCTAACACCCGATGTTTTATCAGCATAATCACGTTTTTTTATAGAAGGCTCTGCTGGCACTTGAACGGGAGGTGGAGGAATAGGAACAGGAGGTGTAGGAATAGCAAGTTTAATAATCTTTGCAGGCTCTGACTTTTTCTGTTTTTTCTTCTTTTTCTTTTTTCTATCGCTACCAGAAGAGAGATCATTATTTTCCTGATCTAAACTATCTTGCTCTAAATCAGAGTTCTCGTTCTCTTCAATTGTAGTGTTATCATCGTCATCTTCTTGATTCTCTTCTTTATCTGAACTATCTATTTTCTCTAATTCTCCATGACTGTTTTGATTTGTATGCTCTTCATATTTATCTTTTGTCTCTTTTTCTAAATATGCTAAATCTGGTTCATCACTCTTTGTTGCAATAGCCTCTTCAGTAGTATTATTTTGTGATGGAGCAGACTTTGAAACATAAATATCAGTTATATGATCGTGAGAATCTTTTTCTGACATATAACTATTTATTTTAGAAGTGCTATTGTTAGTTTCTATAGATTCAATTTCTTCAATTAAATTGTTTTTATGCTGCCCATTAAATAAGCTATCTTGTTTTGTTGAGCTATTAGAATTATCTACATCACCTGTATCTAAAGAGTTATATTCTTTCTGAGATTTTTTTGTATTGCTATTTTTGTCTGAATAAACTGTTTCTTGTTTTATAGAATTATCTTGATTATTCTCTTCAACTCTTTCAAAGGAGTTGGTTTGAATATCTATTTGAGCTTTCTCAGCGTCTCTACGAGGCAACTTAGCGATA
This sequence comes from Desulfamplus sp., assembly GCA_015231615.1. Taxonomy (GTDB): domain Bacteria; phylum Desulfobacterota; class Desulfobacteria; order Desulfobacterales; family Desulfobacteraceae; genus Desulfamplus. The sequence goes on from JADGBE010000001.1 coordinate 52,120, forward strand.
GCGTTCCTTTGAGATAAAGCATCACTTTGCCCTGTTTCTTGATGTGATGACGGTATCTCATTCTTATTTGTTTTACGACGACGAATCACAGATGTACTGGGTTTTGCACTATTATCTTTCTGTTTATTTCCAAAAATATTAAGCCTTATATATTCGACAGTCTCATCTTCCAAAGAACTCATATGGCTTTTAACTTCTATACTCATAGCCTTAAGCTTTGTTAAAATAGCCTTGTTTGTCAGATTCAGCTCTTTGGCTAATTCATGCACTCTGATTTTTGCCATATGTTCCCCCAAAATATTCTTCCCTTATTATTTTAATTTCTTAAATGTTGCAATTTACATAGCTACTTAAATTTCAGATGAATTTTCTACATTTTCTTCACTATTAATCTCTTTAGTATTGTCAAACTCATCAAAGTTGTTATTCCGAGCGTTGTTTTTGTTGTAATCATCTTTACTCATAACATCAAGATGCCATCCCGTCAATTTACAAGCAAGGCGGACATTTTGACCATTTTTTCCAATGGCAATTGATAGAAATTCGTCAGGAACAATTATCTCCATAGTTCTATTGTCTTCATCAATAACAACTTTTTCGATCTCAGCAGGAGCAAGTGCGTTACATACAAATTTTGCAATATCTGGATTCCACTGAATGATATCAATTTTCTCACCTCTAAGCTCTTGCACAATACTTTGAACCCTATTCCCCTTCATGCCAACACAAGCTCCGATAGGATCAACATCTGAGTCAGATGAGGTTACTGCAACTTTAGAACGCACTCCAGGTTCTCTTGCCGCCCCTTTAATGTTTACAATAGACTCAGCAACTTCAGGTACTTCAGAAAAAAAGAGTTTAACAAGAAATTCAGGATGCGTTCTTGAAAGGAGAATTTGAGAACCTCTTGACTCTTCAAGGACATCAAGAACATAAGCACGGATACGATCACCTCGTTTGTAGTTCTCCCTTGGCATCTGCTCTTTTAAAGGAAGCACAGCTTCTGCCTGTCCAAGGTTTACAACTATATTTCCTCTGTCTATACGCTGAACAATGCCATTTATAATTTCGCCTTTTTTATTTATAAAATTTTCATAAACAGCGTTTTTCTCAGCTTCTTTCATCTTCTGAATAATAACTTGTTTAGCAGATTGAGCTGCAATTCTTCCAAACAATGAGGTGTCAACTTTAATGCCAAGACTGTCCCCCTCTTCACATTCAGGGTCGTATTTTAAGCCATCTTCAATAGTTAGTTCAACTTCTGGGTCTTGGACATCAGTTACCACCTCTTTAAATTGAAATACCTCAATTTCACCACTCTTTTCGTCATAATGCACTTCAATATCAGCTCTTGAACCAAGTTTTTTTCTGGCTGCAGACTCAATTGCCTCTTTGATTGTAGATATTAAGACATCTTTATTAATACCTTTTTCACGGCTAACTTGTTCCATAACTCTTTTAATATCTGTAATAAGCATTTCTATTCCCCGTGGGTGGCTGAGAGTTTGGCTTTACTAATCTTGTCATACTCAAGTTTAACTATTTGTTGGTCTATATTTAAGATAATATTTCTATCATCAATGCCTTCAATCAACCCTTTGAACTTTTTTCTACCATTAATAGATTCGGTAATCTCCAAACTTACTTTTTTGCCTTTAAAACGCTCAAAATCTGAAATTTTTGTTAAAGGTCGATTGGGTCCTGGTGAGGATATTTCAAGATTATAGTGTCCTATATCTTCAAGATTAACATCTAAAATATCTCCAAGTTGCCTGTTCATACTTACACAATCGTCAATTGTAACCCCACCTTGCTTATCAATATAAATCCGAATAGTAGTTTTGCCTCTGTCAGATAGCCTTTCTGCGTGTACAAACTCAATCTGTTCAGTTTCACACAATGGCTCTACAATCTTTCTAACAGTTTCACCAAAAGAGCAAGTCTCACTTTTTCCCTTGAACATTAATCCTCCACAACAATAGAGAATACCTTCCCCAATAAACAGAAAAACGGGCAAATGCCCGCTCCCTTATGCACAACAAGATAATTTAATCTTGAACAAGATACAGATCGTTTTTCAACCACCGTTTTAAGGTCAATGGAGCGGGCAACGAGATTCGAACTCGCGACACCAAGCTTGGGAAGCTTGTACTCTACCAACTGAGCTATGCCCGCCTTTAAATTATGTGTATAAGAGTATCTTAAAAAAAAAATATTGTCAACAACTCTTTATCAGACTGAATTTACTCCATTATTAAGAGCCTGTTTAAATATTCAGGCTCTAAGAATAATAGCAATCTATCTTGAAAAAAGAATTTGTTTTTTATTAAGGTAAATCTGCTCCATATTTTTCCATGATACGTTTTGAGATGTCAGCATGTATTCCGCTAATCATCTTTTCAGTCAGTGTTGTTTCCCATGAACGATAGACAATCCTCATTGAGATAGATTTCTTACCTTCAGCTAAAGGCTTACCTTCATAAAGATCAAACATAAAAATATCTTCTAAAATTGGTAGATTCTCTTTTAAGGCAAAAATATCTGATAAAATAGCACCGACCTCAATATTTGAGTCTAAAATCAGAGTCATATCACGAGACAGAGATGGGAATTTAGGAAGAGGAAGTGCTTTTCCCATAGAATTTGGAGCATCTATAACAGTTAAAAGGGTCTCCATATCCATTTCAAAGATAAAAGCATCTTGTTTAAGCCCAAAATTCCTAAGAACTTGGTTGTTTATCTTACCTAAAGAGCCAATGAGTTTAGTTCCTGACTTATTAGAATATTTTACAATTGCCCCTTGACCTTTCTGATAATATGGACAAAGTAATTGGTCTGCCTTCTCAAAAATGGTTTTATCAGAGTCTAATCCAAGAGAAGAACACAATCCTTGAACTACACCTTTTGTATCAAAAAAATCGCCATCAGCAGGCTTTGCACTCCATGATATTGGTTCTCTTAATCCTGTCCAGAGTCCAGCTATCATCTCATTCTCTATAGGCTGCCACCCTTTACGTGTTGCTATAAAGACCTTGCCAACCTCAAATAACCTTAAAGAGTCGATCTGTTGAGAATTATTGCGTCTCATGTTTTCAAGAAGTCCGGGAATCAAAGATGTCCTAAGCACAGAAAGCTCTTCTGAGATTGGATTTAAAATATCTTCGACCAAACGCCGCTCGTCAGAAGCGTCAAGAGATAGATGATCACAAGCTGAAGCTGATGTAAAGCTGTAATTGACAACTTCACTAAAACCAAAACCGTTCATAATATCTTTAATCTGATCTCTTATAATGATTCTTGTTGACGGAGCTTTTCCTTTAGATAGGACTTTTGGAAAACTTGTCTGAATGTTGTTATATCCCCAAAGTCTTGCAACCTCTTCTGAAATATCCTCAGCTCTTGTTACATCAACCCTAAAAGATGGAACTGTAACCAACATCATGTTATTAAGCGTATCGTTAGTGTTATTGGGCAAAATTCGTGATGCTTTATTAAGTTCTAATGATTCAATAGGATTAGAGATGATTTGAGTTACCTTAAACCCTACAGATTCAATATTTTTTTTAATCTCTTCATAACTAAGAGTTGTTCCAAGTCTTGAGTTCAATGAATCTGTATTAACAACTATTTCAGTAGGCTTATGTTTAATTGGATTTTCATCTATAATACCATTAACAATTTTTCCGCCAGAAACTTTGGCCATCAAATAAATTGCACGTTTAAGAATATCTTTAGTTGCAGCGGGATCAACACCTCTTTCAAATCTGTGAGAAGCATCAGTATTTATTCCAGATTGCTTTGCTGTTCGCCTTATAGAGACAGCATTAAAACAGGCACTTTCAACAAAGACTTTAGTTGTGGTATTTAAAATTTCAGAATTTTCTCCACCCATCACACCAGCAATACCAACAGGACGATCACCGTCGCATATCATGAGCATATCAGGATCAAGGGTATGGGCTTTGCTATCCAATGTTTTAAACTCAATTGAACTACCAGCACGCTTAACTTCAATTGTGCCTTTTGCGATATTTTCGTAATCAAAAGCATGGAGTGGTTGCCCTGTCTCCATCATCACAAAGTTTGTAATATCTACAATGTTGTTTATTGGAGTCAATCCAACTGATAAAAGCCTATCTTGGAGCCAAAATGGAGATGGTCCAACAGTTACATCAATTAACATTCCAGCAGTATATCTTGGACATAAATCTGGATCAAAAATCTTAACTTTTGCAAAGTTATTGATTGATAAGCTATCAGTTGAAGGAGTATGGCAAGTTGAAAAATCATGACTTGAACCTGATTCTTCTTTCTCACAATCTATATCATCAAAAGGAAGATTTAATTTTTTGGCAGGCTCGCTAAATGCTGCAACCTCCCTTGCAATACCAATAACGCTTAGGCAGTCAGCTCTATTAGGAGTTAAGTCAACCTCAAAAAGGTAATCATCGAGATTAAGAGCCTTTGCAATAGGAGTTCCTATAATTAAATTTGAATCAAGCTCCATGATGCCACAGGTTTTACCTGCCATAGCAAATGTTCTATCCAACTCAGGGTTAAGACGAAGTTCAGAAAAACTGCAAAGCATTCCTTCTGAAATCTCACCACGCAGTTTGCTTTTTTTAATCTCAATATCACCCGGAAGAGTTGCACCTATTAAAGCACAAGGAACAACAAGCCCTTCTCGGACATTTGGGGCACCGCAAACAATATTTAAAATAATATTGTTTCCATCTTCGTCATTGCCTATATTTACCTTGCAACATGTTAAATTGTCTGCTGATGGATGTTTTGAAACATGCTCAACTCTACTTATAACCACCTTGTCAAGATATGCAAATCTGTTTTCAAATGAGTCAACCTCAAGACCTGCCATAGTGAGCTTATCAGCTATTTCAGATGGGGTATATTCTACTGAAGTATATTCTTTTAGCCAACTTAAAGTAAATTTCATAAAGCACTCTTTTAGGGTATTTGGGTTGAAGTTAAAACTGCCTTAAAAACCTCATATCATTTTCAAAAAATTTCCTGAGATCATCTATGCCGTATTTTAGCATTGCAAGCCTCTCAATACCCATTCCAAATGCAAAACCTGTATATTTTTCAGTGTCATATCCCACATTTTCAAACACAGCAGGATGCACCATACCAGCACCAAGCACCTCAAGCCATCCTGTTCCAGAGCAGACACGACAACCCTTGCCCCTACACATTACACACTCAATATCAACCTCTGCACTTGGTTCTGTAAATGGAAAGAAACTTGGTCTAAATCTTAACGATATATCTTCATCAAAGAGCTGATGAATAAATGTTGATAATGTGCCTTTAAGATCACCAAATGAGACGTTACAGTCAACCATCAACCCTTCAACTTGATGAAACATAGGGGTGTGGGTTACATCAGAGTCGCATCTATAAACTTTGCCCGGGGCTATAATTCTTACAGGCGGCTTGACCTTCTCCATAACTCTTGGCTGGGTTGGAGATGTATGAGTGCGAAGGACAATATTTTCAGAAACATAAAAGGTATCTTGCATATCTCTGGCAGGGTGATATTTGGAGATATTAAGTGCCTCGAAGTTATAGTAATCTGTTTCAACTTCAGGACCTTCTGCAATTTCAAATCCTATTCTTGAAAATATTGCGGTAATTTCTCGCGATATTTTTGTTACAGGATGAAGAGTTCCCCTTACTGAAACTCTTCCTGGTAGGGTAACATCAATAAAATCGTTGTTATTTTCAGCAGCAGACTCAAGTTGAGCTTTCAATTGGCTGAAAAGACCTTCTAATTTGACTTTAAGAAGATTGGCATTTTTGCCAGCAGAAGGTCTATCTTCAACAGGAAGTTTAGGAATGTTTCTTAAAAAAGCTGTCAATATTCCCTTTCTTCCAAGATATTTTGTAGTGAGACGTTCTAACGAATCAAGAGATTTTATCTCTTCAATTTCAATCAGAATATCTCTTTCAATCTCCTGAAGATTACTATGTTGGGTCTCTTCTCTCGTATCCATCTTGTTATGTTCCATTCCAACATTACTTTTTTATTTGGCATTATCTATTAAGGTCAAGATATTTGAACACATTATTATCAAAAACACTTTTTAAGAACACTAACGATTTTTATCCCCCCAAAATAGAATAGACGCACAAATGTGCGTCTCTATCTTAGAGAAATCTTAATTTTTAATATGCGTCTTTAATTTTATCTATAAATTTATTCTAAAGAAACATTTAATAATTTCTAAAGTTTAGCAGATGCGGCTAAAGCAATCTGTGAGAATCCAGAAGGATCGCATATTGCAAGATCAGCTAAAACCTTACGGTCAAGGTCGATATTTGCCAATTTAAGACCATGTATAAATTTACTATATGAAAGATTATTCATTCTTGCGGCGGCATTGAGCCTTGCAATCCAAAGGCTTCTAAAATCTCTCTTGCGAACCCTTCTATCACGATAACTATACATCAATGCCTTATGAACTGAATCTGACGCTGTACGGAATAGCTTTCCTCTACCAGCTCTGAAACCTTTTGCAAGTTTCAATACCTTATTTCTACGCCTTCTCGCCTTAAAACCTCTTTTTACTCTCATCTTATATATCCACTCCCATAGACCTAAATTAAAATTTTAGTTGGTTAGCCATTTGGCAACATACGTCTGACTTCGCGCATATCGCTTGCATCAATTATCTGAGGTCTTCTCAATCCACGTTTTCGTTTAGTTGTTTTCTTTGTCAAAATATGGCTTGCATGTGATTTTTTGAACTTGTACTTTCCAGTTCCTGTTTTTGTAAATCGCTTTGCAGCAGCTCTGTTGGTTTTAATTTTTGGCATTATTTATATCTCCTTAAAAATTATATGCTAAATATTTTAAAATTTTTATATGTATGATTTTGGTTAAAATATCTTAAAATAAAAAATACTATTACCTTAAAAAAGATATGGTGGCACATCATACCCAAGGGGCATAACGCCACCATATCCTAACTTTATTATCACATATTTTTAGTAAATCCTATTAAGCTCACAAATTAAATATCATAGTAGATATATACAGGGGATTGCTTGTAGCATTATAATAAACAACTCTGAACATACAATGTTAGAATGGTAAATCTTTTAGGGGCAGCAACTTTTTTTCAAACATAAATCATTTAGGGGCAAGAACCATAGTCATGGTTTTACCCTCAAATTTAGCATGTTGTTCAATTTGAGCAAAAGATTCTGTCATAGATGCAATTTTTCCAAATATATCTTTTGCCTGCTGCATAAGTGTTATCTCTCTACCTCTAAACATCATAGTTACTTTAACTTTGTCATTATTAGCTATAAATTTTTCTATGTGATTTACTTTTGTTTCGAGATCATGAGTATCAGTTTTAGGTCTAACCTTTATCTCTTTAATTTGAGATGCTTTTTGCTTTTTTCTTGCCTCTTGATACTTTTTTGTAATCTCATACTTATATCGACCATAATCCATTATTTTACAGACAGGTGGTTTTGCGTTAGGAGATATTTCAACGAGATCTTGTGAATACTCAGAAGCCTTACGCAGTGCATCGTTAATGGACATAACGCCTATTTGTTCTCCATCGGGTCCAATAACTCTAACCTCATTTGCCCTGATATCTCTATTTACATTTACCTTGTCCTTGTTACCCTGTTTAACTATCCTACACCTCCTATGCTTTCAGCATTGTGAACATAGCAATATTGAAATATTCCAAATATAGTTACTGCCTAATAAATAAAATTGTCAGACAGGTTAATCTATATTATCAACGGATAATTATATATAATTTCTATTAAGAAATGCAAGAAATATTTCTCTTTAATTCAGGAGAATCACATGAAATTTTATATTCAGAGAAGTTGGGTGAGATATTTGTTATCCCATCTAAACCCTTTACGTTCAGTTTCAGCAAAAAAATATTATTTCTAATTATTTATTAGAAATAAGTTGAACTCTTTTTGCTCTCCTTTTAAACTTTGATTTGCCGCTTCAAGTTGTTCCCTACTTGATATGACAGCAGTACCTTTTTTATCTTCGCTTATGGTGAAATATTTTTCAGCAGCATTTATTATCTGTTGTTTGTCAAGTGTAAGCAGTGACTCTTTAAACCGCTTACGTTTCTCGTCAGTTAACCCAAGTATTTGCCGATAAAAAGCCTTGATAGAAGCAGGTCCTGGTGTTTCTGGTTTATCAATATCAGCACAAACCTGAAGAATTGCCTCCTTTATATCCTCTTCTGTATAATCTCCGCTAATGATAAAGTCGCAAGCATTGCGATAGACATCAAGAGTTCTTCTGATGTTGGGATCACGGTATGAGGCAAATGAAAATATTCCCTCTTCAGCATTGTAGCTTGCAAAACCGCCATAAGCACCACCTTTTTCTCGTATCTCACGGTGTAGATAGAGTGAACGAAGAAGTCTGCTAATTAAAGATAGTGCTGGAGCATCAGGGTCTCCTAATCTTACAGTTTTAAATGCCTGGGCCACAAAAGAGACTGAAGTGGTTGTCATCCATCCTTCAAAAGGATAGACAGTTGGTATAGATAAATCTAAATCTCTACCTTGTTCTAAATTTTGTCCCGATTCTTGTCCTGAATCTCCTGACTTAACACTACTACACTGTTTAGAATCAAGACCTTTTCCAGATTTAAACCCCTTTACCATCTTAACAATATTAGAATCAGAGGTTGCAATCGCATTTCTATCTCCCACAACTGCTGGCTTAATATTACCCTGCACAAATACCTGTTTTGCGATTTCTGAGAGGTCAGAAGATATTTTGTCAATAATATCAGATTGTTCTGTTAAAGATTTTATAAACTGAAATTGAGATATGCCATGCCACATCTCTGCAACTTTAGAAGAGAGGCTTAAATTTCTGGCAGCCAATGACATAGCGTAACGGTGTCCATTGCCAACAATTGAAGACTCCATGCCCGCCCTATATTGCAAAAGCAAATTTTTTAATCTTGTTGCGTCTTTAAAGCTAAACTTTGACATCAATTCACTTATAATATCAAACATCTGACCAATGTTTCTGTTTAAAGATTTACCTTGAAGTGAGAGAAACGATAGGTGATGGTCATCTCCATTAAATCCTGTGCCAGAATATGGTCCAATGCCAATCCCGCCTGTGTAGAGGTCTATAAGTTCTGCCATTTCTGCATAATCTCTTAAAGCTGTGCCAGCACCAGTAAAGGCACGGCAGAAAAATGGGATAAGAGGTTTTAAATCTTCTGCAAGTGAGCCTATTCCACTAACTGATGTAAAGTATAAAATATCTGATGTTGTCTTCTCATAACATTTTAAAGATAAAAGAGAACCGCTATCTGGTGATGTTCTCTTTTCTGTTTTATCTATTTCTATCTCTTGTGAATCTATAAAGTTTGACTCTATAATAATATCAGGCTGAATTATCTCAATATCTGGTTTTACATCGCTTAACTCAAGTGTTGGCAGAACCGAAACATCTTCTTTTTGTTCTTGAAGTTCAGCCAATTTTGCAGAATCTTCCCTAATTGAGGCTATATCTTCAGGTTTTAAAGATGCAAGAGTGGCTTTAAGTTCATTCTCTATTCTTATATTTTCTTGTTCTTCCATATTCTGATCTGGTTCAAGAATAAAAAGAACTCTGTGAGGATTATCAATAAAATAGTCTCTTATCTTTTTCTCAAGAAAACCCTTAGAACCACATTCACGTTTAAAACGGTCAAGCTCTTCGTCAAATTTAAGAGCTGATACAGGATCGCCTTCATGTATCCATGTTCCAGCAAAAGAGAGTAAGAGCTTAATTCCAAATGGGTGAGGTGAGTTAGTTATCTCTTTTTTGTGAAATTCAATCTGGTGAATTGCAGATTCAATAAGTTTTTGTGAAATTCCTGTTTTGCAAATATTTTCAAGAGTCTCAAAGATGAGTTTTTCAACCTTTACAGCGTCATCTTTCCCAATCTCTTTAAGACCGCAGGCAAACATTGTATCTCTCATATCTGCATCAAATCCAGAAGCATCGCTTAAAGCAGAACCAAGACCAGAATCAATAAGGCTTTTTCTTAACGGAGAGGCTGAGTTGCCAAGCAAAACATGCTCTAAAACATCAAGAACCAACATCTCAAACGAATCTTTTATGTCAGAAGTGAGCCACGCCACACATGCTTGATATTTTTTTTCAGGGTTTTCATCTTTTGAAAGAGGATAAGGGACTTTAACAGTTTTAGGTTCTCTCCAACGAGGCTGCGATGGCACTTCTGAATTTGGTTCAATTGCTGTAAATCGGTTTAAAACCTTTGTTGTTATAACTTCAAGGTGTTTTTCAAGTGGTAAAGAGCCATAAGTATAAAAAAAGGCGTTTGAGGGGTGATAATACCTTGCATGAAACTCTTTAAGCTGGGTGTGAGTTAATGTTGGAATATCTGACGGTTCACCACCTGAATTAAAGCTGTATGTTGTGTCTGGATAGAGTGCGTTCATCAAAGCTCTGCCCAATATCTGATTTGGAGAAGACATTGCACCCTTCATCTCATTGTAAACAACACCTTTGTATATAAGCTCCTCTTGACCTGACTCTAAAAGTTCAAACTCTAAACGGTGTCCCTCTTGTTTAAAACTCAGCTCTTCAAGTTTTGGGAAAAATGCTGCATCAAGATAGACATCCATTAAATTATAAAAATCTTTCTCATTTTGTGTGGAAAAAGGATACATAGTCCAATCTGATGCTGTTAGAGCGTTCATAAAGGTTGAGAGGCTTCGTTTGAGCATTGAAAAAAATGGGTCTCGCACATCATATTTTTCTGAACCGCAAAGAACCGTATGCTCAAGAATATGTGCAACACCAGTTGAATCTGTAGGGACAGTTCTAAAGGTTACTCCAAAAGTATTCTCTTTATCTTCGCTTGCAAGGTGTATATGTCTTGCTTTTGTCCTAATGTGTTCTAATTGGTAGAGAGTTGACTTTATATCTTCAATATCTTCAATTCGCAGGATTTTATAACCACAAATCTCTTCTCCTACCTCAAATCTTGTTCTATATTCTTTACCATCTTTTTTATGCTCTTTATTAATATTTTCATCTGACTTGTTACTCTGCTCTGTTGATTCCACGTTTTATCCTCTATTTCAAAATATTGTTAAGTTCATTGCCGAACCTTAAAACCTTATTAAATGGCATTTTCAAATTTACATCTATTTTAACTCCCTGAAAGTTGGAACCACTTTTGTCAGAATTTACCCGCACAAAACTTCCTAACTCTTTATTATATACAAAAGGTAGGGGCTTTTCAGGTTTCCCGTTTAACTCCATTTTAACTATAAGGTCATCATCTTGTGTAGTAAATCCAAGCCTTGCCCACTCATATTTATAATTTTTCAGTGCTTCTTTAGCTAAATCTAACTGATTAAATTGTTGAGTATCTTGAGGAATACCCTCTGTAAGGCTATCTGTTGCTGATAATTTTATATTGCCACCTTGACCCGGGGTTGAGTATAGAAAACCATTATCAAAAGTGATATTTCCGCCTGAAATTGATATTGGAATCCTGCCATTAAGAGTGCCATCACCCTCTGCTTTAAATGATCCAAGTTGCTCAAGAATTGAAGAGAGCTTGAGTCTGTCGCAAAAAAGACTTACATGATAATCATTTTGTTCAGAAGAGAAACGCATAGACTCTGAGATCACTTTTCCATCGCACCAATTAAAAGAGGCATTTTCAACTAAGAGAGCTGGAGAATATTTTAAATCATCTCCACCAGAGGTTGAACTCTTCACCTTGTTATTTGATCGTATTACATTAGACTCAATAGTATATCTTATCTTTGCATTTGATAGGCGTAAATCTTTAATATCAATCTTTTCAACTGTAAGAATTTGACCAGGAAGAGGTTTTATATCAGGAATACCTTTAAAAGATATTGAACTGTTAATCCCCGTAATATTGATCTTATTTTCAGGGATTGAGAAACTGCCATTGGTTAAATTCACTTTTACATCACTTACTATTTTGTTGTTATAAAAAGCAAAATTACCATCTGATGTTAAGTTGAGGTTAAAATCAACTCCTGAGAATATATTGTTTTTTCTATCTACATTTCCATCTCCATCTCTATTGCTATTAGATTCACCTTTATTAACGTCAGGGGTATAAATTTTTCTTATCAAATCAGGGGTTAAAGCTAATGGTGGAAGTTTATAATTTAAGTTAGCTCTCAATCCTTTATCTTTAAGCAGTTGAATCGTTGAATTAACAGGAACAGTTGCAACATCGTCAACTTTTATATTGCCGTCAAATGTCAATCTTTTCAATTTATCATTATAATTAAATGGCACTTTGCAATCTATCTTACCAAATTTTATACCTTGTTCTTTATAAGTTAAACCACCCAATAACGCTGTAAATTTCCCACCAAAAGAGGCTCCAGCTCCATTGCAATATACCTTAAAATCAGGAGCAATAAATCTTACCGCATTCTCTTTTGAACCAACCATAAAAGGTTTATCTCTCCACATCTCCTTTCCGTTTAGCAAAAGAGACCATTTATTTTTGCTGTTGTTTTCGGTGTTCATTGTAAAATTATAAATAACACTTACAGGCGATATAATATTACTATCAAGCGAAAAAGAGCCTTTTGCTGAAATTAATGAATATGCTGTTTTATCTATATTCTTATTATTTGAGGTAGTTTGAGGAGAGGTTTGGGAGGGTTGCAATAGATTGTTTAAATCACTTATAGCTAAATTTAACACTACATTGTTTATTTCCCCTTGAACTGGTTTTTCAATACCAATGTGGGATATTGCAACTTTCCATTTAGATATATCTTTTGACATTGAAAGTGAGATGTCACAGTTTCCTGTAAGTTTAATATCTGATTTAGGTGATACTATTGAAAATATCTCATTTAATGATGACCACGAAATGTTGTGAAAAGTAATAAATACAGAGTTGTTGCTGATATTTGCTTCTAAAGATATTTTCACTCTCTGCCCAAATATAATAGGAGTTAGTAAAAGATTGATTACATCAGATTTTTTATCAAGATTGCTATTTTCAATTTTACACAAAATGTTGAATGGTAAAGTAAATAGAGTATTACCTTGGGTATCTTTGATGGACAAAACAGAATGGCTAATTTCTGTAACAGGGGGGAGAAAAGGAAATATGGCTGCAATTGCTTTAATATCTGTTTTATTCTCAGGGTTATTACTTTCAGATTCATTTGAGAAGTCAGTTAGAACAATAGATGAACCATCTAATACTCCATTTATCTCAAGACCTGAAATATTCAGACGGTTTATCTTCTTTTTCATTAACGAAGCTGGAGAATATTTACAAAACAGAGAGTCAACGGAAATTGAATCTCCTGTTGTTATATTACCAACTCCAATACCTGAAATACCGATGGTCTGAATATCCAAATTAAAATTTTCAAGACCTTGAATTGATGCTGTTTTTTCAATAATTAGCTGCTGTGCAATAGGAGATATAACATGAGGTAAAATTATAAAAAAAAGTGTCCCTAACAAAATTAGTATAAATAGAAATGATTTAAAGATAATCCGCATCATAGTATGCGTTCTATTTTTTGCTAACATAGTTATTCACCAAAACATTCACAACTTCACGAGCAATTTGAAGTTCCTCATTTGTTGGAATAATCCATATTTCTACTGCACTGTTATCTGAGTGAATAGGTCTTGGGTCAGATGAATTTTCATTATTTCTCTCAAGATCAAGCTCAACTCCAAGCCCTTTTAAATTAGAGCAGATCATCTCTCTTGTAAGATTGTCATTTTCACCAATCCCAGCAGTAAAGACAATAGCGTCAACATGACCAAGAACTGCAAAATATGCTCCAATATACTTTTTAACCTGATATGCAAACATCTCTAAGGCAAGTTTTGCCCTCTCGTCTCCTGATTTTATTGCAGCATGAATATCTCTCATATCATTTAAGCCGCAGATTCCTTTTAAGCCACTTTTTTTATTAAAAATATTATCAAGCTCTTGGGCATTAAAACCTGTATATTCTATGAGATATTTTTGAATCGCTGGATCAATATCGCCTGTTCTTGTTCCCATCATAACACCTGCAAGCGGTGTCATTCCCATTGAAGTATCAACACATTTGCCTTTTTCTATCGCACAAATTGAACAACCATTACCAAGATGCACGGTAATCAGGTTTAAATTATCAATCTTGCATTGACATAAAGATTGAGGAGTATCGGCTTCTTCTTCAGATAATTTTTGTTTTCTATCTCTATTGATATTTATTTGTTTTTTATCTCTATTTATAAGTTCTGTTACTGTATTAGCAACAAATTTATGCGATGTGCCATGAAACCCATAGCGTCTAACTTTAAATTTTTCATAAAACTCATAAGGCAAGGCATACATAAATGCTTTTTGTGGAATTGTATGGTGAAACTCTGTGTCAAATACTGCAATATTTGGAATTGATGGAAATAGAGATTCAGCAACCTCAATTCCTGTAAGATTTGGTGGATTGTGTAAAGGTGCAAGCGGAAAGTTATCACGGATTGCCTGTTTAACAGCATCATTGATAAGAATTGATGATTTGAAATTTTCGCCGCCTTGCACAACACGATGACCAATTGCGTCAATCTCATCAATGGTCTTTATAACTCCTGAACCAGAATTATTGTCAGTTAGCATACCAGCAGCAAGATGCAAAGCAAGTGCATGGTCATGTATCTCTTGCTCTTTTACAAATTTAAGATTCTCTTTATTTTGGGCAATATCTTTATTTGGGTTTTCATTGATATTTTGTGAGAAAAGTTTTTTATGAGTGATTTTACCAAGCGGTTCACCGATTCTTTCAACTACACCTGATGCCATAACAATATATTTTTCTTGGATATTAAGATTTTTAACAGCGTTAATATCCTCAGTATCAACATCATTGTTAGAGTTGTTAAGCATATTGATAAGCTGATATTTTAAAGATGAGCTGCCGGCATTAATAATTAAAACGATCATGGATGATCCCCGAAATATTGTTTTGTAAATTTATTTAGACGCCTAAAAAGATTTGACAACTTTTTGAAAGTTGTCAAATCTACAAAATATCAATTTGTGAATTATTTAAACTATAAAAAAAGAATTTTATATCATTGAATTTGTCTTGGCATATATGTGCAAAGCGGTTCTTCAGCCATGTAGCTGCCAGTTGCTTCGTAAGCTCTTGCTCTGCAACCTCCGCACACTTTACGGTATTCGCAAATACCGCATTTGCCATCAAGAGCATTAAAATCTCTAAGTTTATTAAATACTTCTGAATTTTCCCAAACATCTTTAAATGTGGATTTAGTTATGTCGCCGCATTTAACATCTAAAAATCCACAAGTTTGGACTTCTCCAATATGAGAGATAAAACAAAAGCCTGTTCCAGCAAGGCAGCCGCGCGTTACAGCATCAAGTCCATGACTTTCAAAGGTAACTTTTTTGCCTTCATCTTTTGCACGTTGTCTCAATATTCTGTAGTAATGTGGGGCACAGGTAGCTTTAAGTTGAAGTGATGTTTTTTCTCTCTGGTCGTAAAACCAGTTTAATGTCTTTTCATATTCAGCCGCATCAATCGCCTGATCTACAATATATTTGCCTCTTCCTGTAGGAACAAGAAGAAATATATGGTGAGCAACTGCCCCAAGCGATTCAGCAAGAGATAGAATTTTTGGAATCTCATCTAAATTTGTCTTAGTTATTGTTGTGTTTATCTGAAACTCAATTCCAGCCTCTTTAGCAAGTCTGATACCGTTTAACGCTCCGTCAAACGCCCCATCAACACCTCTGAATTTGTCATGGCTCTCTTTTGTTGAACCGTCTAAACTTACACTTATCCTTTTGATGCCAGATACTTTCATCTTTTTGGCAACTTCTTGAGTAATCATAGTGCCATTTGGTGCCATAACCATTCTAAGTCCAATTTTTGTTCCGTATTCTGCAATCTCAAAAATATCTGGTCTTAAAAGAGGTTCACCACCTGTAAGAATAATAATAGGTTGCCCAACCTCTCTTATCTGATCCATAAGTGTCATGGCAGATTTAGTATTTAGCTCATTTTCATAAATATGATTTTCGGCAGCAGCACGGCAATGGACGCATGAGAGGTTGCAGCGTCTTGTGGTTTCCCATGCAACTAACCTGATGGTTGGCGTTGTGCCAGTTCCAGTATCACCATGTCCAGAGGCTTCGTGAGCATGTTTATATCCGTCAGAACCGTGTCCATGACCATGGGAAGAATTTAATTGATTATTAGGATTACCATAAGGAGAATGTTTTTTTCCGTCATGGTTGGCATCATGGGAAGAGTGCATCACTTGTTAAGCTCCTTTGCAGCTTCCAAAGCAAAATAGGTCAAGATAATATCTGCCCCTGCACGCTTAATTGAAAGCAGTGTCTCCATCATAACCTTTTTACCATCAACCCAGCCATTAAGTTCAGCAGCTTTTATCATGGCATACTCACCACTTACACTGTATGCAGCTATTGGAAGATCGATCTCATCTTTTAAACGATGGATTATGTCAAGGTATGACAACGCTGGTTTTACCATAATTATATCAGCACCCTCTTCAATATCCATTGTAGCTTCTCTTATTGCTTCAAGAGAGTTTGCAGGATCCATCTGATATGAACGGCGGTCTCCAAATTGAGGGGCAGAATCAGCCGCCTGCCTAAATGGACCATAAAAAGCAGATGCGTATTTAACTGCATAGGACATAATCGGAATTCCAGAAAATCCCTCTTCATCAAGAGTTTCGCGAATCTCACCAACGCGTCCGTCCATCATATCAGAAGGGGCAACCATATCAGCACCAGCTTTTGCATGAGATAGAGCTGTCTTTGCAATAAGCTCAAGAGAGGCATCATTATCAATTTTTCCCTTTTCAACCATACCGCAATGACCATGATCAGTGTATTGGCATAAACAGACATCAGTTATAATCGCCATTTCAGGAACAGCATTTTTAACAGATTTGATGGCTTTTTGAACAATACCGTCAGAAGCGTAGGCTCTTGTGGCAAGAGGGTCTTTTTTGTTAGGTAGTCCAAAGAGCATAATGGCTGGAATACCAGCATCTTGAGCCTCTTTAACAGTTTTAACAAGATTGTCGCATGTTAATTGAAATTGTCCCGGCATTGATGGAATGGGGTTCTTGATTCCTTTTCCCTCAATTGCAAATAGTGGAAATACTAAATCATTAACTGTAAGTGTGGTCTCACGAATCATTTTTCTAAAGGCTTCTTTTTCTCTTAATCGTCTGGCTCTGAAATCTGGAAACAGCATATTGTTTGTATCCTTATATTTACTTAGTATATTATTTATTTGTAGCTTAGCGGCTGTTTTTAGGCTAATCGCTTCCAATTCTTGTTTAAAGATTTCATTAAGGCTTTATCTCATCATCTGTCAAATAGCACGCAGGATCATGATCCCAAGGATCGCCTTTTATCGACTCTGCCCTTGCTCTGAAATTTCCGCCACATACAGCAAGCCATTTGCAAGTTGCACACCTTCCCTTTACATAACTCTTTTTATCTTTTAATTTCATCAAAAATTCGTTTGTGGCATCTGTCCATATTTCTGAAAAAGGTCTCTCTTTAACATTGCCAAGAATCTTTTCTCTCCAGAACTGGTCGGGGTGAACATCTCCATTCCAACTTATGCAACCAAATCCTCTGCCAGAGTTGTTGCCCTCGTTCATTTGAAGAAGCTCTAAAACCTCCGCTGCTCTTATCGGGTCTTCATTGAGAAGTTTTAAATAGAGATAAGGACCATCAGCATGATTATCTACAGTCAAAATCTCTTTAGGCAGATTTCTGTCATGCAAATCTCTTGTCCGTGCCATGATAAGATCAAGAGCTTTGCGGGTCTCGTGGTGAGATAAATCCTCATTTGCGATTGCAGAGCCTCTTCCTGAATAGACAAGATGGTAAAAACAAGCTCTTGGAATCTCTTTTTCTTCTAAAAGATCAAATATTCCGGGTATTTCATGCACATTTCTTTTATTAACGGTAAACCTTAAACCAACCTTGATTCCAGCCTCCTGACAATTGCGAATTCCTTGAAGAGCCTTTTGAAATGAACCTTTGACACCACGAAATTTGTCGTGAGTCTCTTCAAGTCCATCTAAACTTATTCCAACATAAGAAAGCCCAATATCTTTAAGAATTTTTGCCTTCTCTTTGGTGATTAAAGTGCCATTAGTTGATATAACTGCTCTCATTCCCTTTTTAACAGCATACTCAGCATATTCAGCAAGACGTGGGTGAACAAGCGGCTCTCCACCTGAAAATAGAAGAACAGGCACGCCAAATTGAGCAAGATCATCAATCATAGAAAGGCTTTGTTCATGGTTTAGCTCGTTATCGTAGGATATATCTTCAGATTGTGCGTAGCAATGGACACACCTTAAATTACAGCGTCTTGTCATGTTCCAAACCACTACTGGTTTTTTGTCAGAGGAGAATTGAAGCAGGTGAGATGGAAGTTTGCCAGAGTGGCGTGAATAACGTAAGGTGTCAGATGGTTCAACTGTTGAACAGTATAATTTTGAAATTCCAATCATTATGCTATCTCTTTTTTGATAAGTTCATTTAAAAAAATATCTGGTTCTAAAAGTGATTTTCTTGATAGAAAGAACCTGTTCTTGCCAGATTTATCACGAAGTAAATTTAGACCATTGTAAAAGTCATTATAAATTTTTGCCATAATATCTCTTGAAGTTATCTGATTGTGAATAAGCTCTTCAATAAGAAAATCAACAGCATCTTCTTCAAAAACAATGTTTAAATCATAGCTTTTATAGAAATCAATCTCAATTTTTTTGATAGATTCATAGTAGGACTTGATCTTTTGAATCGCGTTTCCAAGCTCTGTAACATGAATGCAAAAATACTCTGCAACAAGTGAACAGCGATATTGTGAAAGTGTAAGCCCATGCCGTATAGAGAGATTTTTCCAGTTTTTAGAGATATATTCAGTGATATACTCTTTTTCTCTATCTTTAGCAATTCGATGAATCTCGTCCCAATCCCAATCTGAATTATTTGAATATTTATCTATTATCTTTGACGATAACTTACTATTTAACATATCTACACTATTATTTTTATGCAGCGTGTCGGAATCTTTATGGCTATGTAGTAGCATAGCCTCAAGATAAATTGCTGGATTTTCAACAAGTTCTTGAGTTACAGTAAGTTTTCTTATGTCAGATGATGGCAGATGCTCTTCAAAGTGTATTAAAGTATCCTCTACAGCACTTACAAGCCCTCTTGCCCCTGTATTTTCACTAAATGCTTTAGTTGCAAACATTTTTAGGGCTTCATCTGTAAATACTATGTCAATTCCGTAGGAGTTAAAATCAAGGCGTTTTCCAAGAATGACGGGATTGTTGGGCATTCGTAATATTGAATAGAGATCATCTTCAGAGAGTTTTTCAAGCACACATCTAACAGGCAACCTTCCAATAAATTCAGATTCAAATCCAAACTCTACCAAATCTTCAGCTTTAAGATGCTTTAGAATCTCTGAATCATCTTTATAAGTTGTTAGAGTTGAGCCAAATCCAATTGATTGCTTTGAGATTCGTTTAGAGACAATTTGAGCAAGATCACCAAAAGCACCACTGACAATAAACAAAATATTCGCGGTATTGATACGACGTTTAGTCCGTTTGCCTGTTTTGTGATAATTTTCAAGCTCCTGCATCATCGATATTGGGTCATGAGGAACTTTAAGATCAATGTCAGTCTCTTCCATTGGTTTTAATAAGGCACGTTGAACACCAGTGCGAGAGACATCAGCTCCTCTGAAATTTTGGCTTGCGGCAATTTTGTCAATCTCATCAATATAGACAATGCCATATTGGGCAAGCTCAATATCGTCATTTGCCTCTTTTACAAGGTCTCTGATAATATCTTCAACATCACCACCAACATAACCTGTTTCAGAAAATTTTGTGGCATCAGCTTTGACAAACGGCACACCAATTTTCTTTGCAATAAGTTTAATGATATAGGTTTTGCCAACGCCAGTTGGTCCAAGCATCAAGATATTGGATTTAATACTGCCTGTAATGCCAGTAGTTCTAAGATTATTATTTTTGCGATTATCGTTGGCACCATCATCAATGTGATGCCTGCTATTATCAATATTGACAGTATCATCACTATCAAATTCAAAAATTGATTCAAGGTGTTTTATCCGATTGAAATGGGTGCATATTTTTGTAGAGAGAACGGATTTGGCTCTGTTTTGCCTGACAATATATTGGTTAAGATATGATACAAGCTCAATAGGCTTAATGTCAAAATTAATAAACCGCCTTTTTTCTCCAGATGAATCTTTGCCCATAATCGCAGATTGTTTCGGCATTATTGATGGTGAAATTATCTTAACATTGCCACCGAATTTTTTACTGAGAAACTCGCTAATCTCTTTCTCTATCTTTTGTGGATCAGGTAGGTTTTGATTTTCTTCATTCATAGTTTTTCACTGTAATATTTACTATCAATTATAAGCACATTTAGAACATAAGTAGAGACGCACGCCGTGCATCTCTACAATCTAAGATTGGATTGAAATTCCTGAGCAATAAAATAATTCTATCTAAACTTAGAACACCTATTTGTAAATCAAATTAAATCGTCTTTGCTTTCTTTTCAAATAATAGACAATGTTTTCCCGTAGCATTTAAAACAGCAATTGATGGCATATACTTTCCTTTAAAACCCATTGCTTTACAACCATAAGGATTCTTAGTATCCCAAGTAATATAATAATGGATACATTCACGGCAGTTGATCTTTATATGCTCTGTTTTTTGCATGGTGTTGTTGTGTTTCTATATCAAATAATGAAGGTATATGGGAAAATTGTTTTAATGGCATAGAAAAAAATCACATAACAAAAAGAGCCACAAACATTAAATGTAAGTGGCTCTTTTAAATATTTGGTGCCGAAGAGGAGACTTGAACTCCTACGGGTCGCCCCACACGCCCCTCAAGCGTGCGTGTCTACCAATTCCACCACTTCGGCTGATAACTAAATTATAATTTCTACTTCTTTTCTTTTATTGGTTCTTCTTTTGTTGCGTTCGTTGTAGTAGTTTTGTTCTCATCCGTTGATGTTTTATTAG
The DNA here is from genome assembly GCA_015231615.1 of Desulfamplus sp. Taxonomy (GTDB): domain Bacteria; phylum Desulfobacterota; class Desulfobacteria; order Desulfobacterales; family Desulfobacteraceae; genus Desulfamplus. Next base: position 73,295 of record JADGBE010000001.1, read on the forward strand.
CATCAGTAGATTGAACATCTTTTTTCGCCTCAACAGCTGCTTTTGTCTCCGGCATAATTGTCTGACTTGATTTATGACCAGATGTATATGCCATAGTTAAAGATGTTAGCATGAAAACAACAGCAACAACAGTAGTGATTTTACTCAACGCTGTAGCAGGTCCTGCCCCACCAAATAAAGATTGACCAGAAGCAGAGCCAAATGATGCCCCCATATCTGAACCTTTTCCTGTTTGAAGAAGGACTATCAGAATAAGAAGAATGCAAGATACTATATGTATAAAAAGGATTATGGTTGCCATAGACTCATTTAGTTCTGTTATTTTTAATATAACTCTATTATAAATTCTATTATTTATTAAAATTTACAATTTTAATAAAATTATCCGCATCAAGACTTGCACCACCAACTAACGCACCATCTACATTCTGATGACTCATTAATTCTGAAATATTATCAGGTTTTACAGAGCCACCATAAAGAATTCGCATATTTTCTGCAAGACTGAAGTCAAACATCTTTCCAATTTTTGACCTTATATATTTATGAACTTCCTCTGCTTGTTCAGGCGTTGCTGTATTTCCAGTACCAATTGCCCACACTGGCTCATAAGCAATAACAAGAGTTGCAAGCTCGTCAGAACGAAAGCCTTTTAACCCATTTTCAATTTGTTTGTCAAGCACATAAAGGGTTTTTTCTTCCTTTTTTTCAGTCTCTGTTTCACCAATGCACATTATAGGAAATATATTTGATTCAACAGATGCTCTTACTTTACGGCAAATATCTTCATCTGTTTCACCAAAGTATTGTCTTCTCTCGGAATGACCTATAATTACATAACGTACTCCCGCACTTTTAAGCATATTAGCAGAAATCTCTCCTGTATATGCCCCCTCTTTTTTATAAAAGAGATTCTGTGCCCCAACATCTACACGGCTATTTATATTTCTAAGGCTTTCACTAACAAGGGCAATTGATGTAAAAGGGGGAGCTATCATTATATCTATATGAGTAATCTTTTGAGCAAGCTCTGCGAGTCGCTTTGCTGTTTCAACTGCTTCCGAGCATGTTTTAAACATCTTCCAGTTACCAGCAATTAATGGAGTTCTTTTCATCTTAGACATCCTTAAATGTTATATAAATATATCTTATTCTCTCTTTTCGCCTCTAAGTATTCCACTTGCAAGTGATATACTCTTCTTGCCTTCCATAACAATATGCTTTACAGCCTTTGCTACATCCATTTTTTCTCTTATGCCTATAGCCTTTACTAACATTGGTAGATTTACGCTTGAGATAACCTCAATAAAACCCTCTTCAAGAAACGAACAGCTTAAATTATGTGGAGTGCCACCAAACATATCTGTAAAAATGATCACTCCTTTATCTCCTTGAACTCGTTTTATGCCTTTTTTTATTTTATTACGGAGAACTTCAGGGGAATCTTTAATATCAACTGAAACAAAAAAAATATTTTCTATCTTCTCATCAGAGGTAAGTTCAACCGCGTCAATCAATGCTTGTCCAAGATTAGCATGAGTTATAATTAAAATACCCGTCATTATTTTATTAAATTCCTAATTTTAAATCATTACTTTATGATTTTAAATATTTCGTAGTTACGATTCTGCCAAATCTCTGTCAATATCTCTGTGTATAATTCCAGCTTTAATACCCATGTTGTTAAAATGTTCAAATATTTTTCTCGCAATGGCAACACTTCTATGTCGCCCACCTGTGCAACCTACAGCAATTGTTAAGTAGGCTTTACCCTCTTTTTGGTAAAGTGGAAATAGATAGTCAAGAAGATCAAGGTATTTAGCAAGAAAGATATTTGTCTCATTTAGTAATAGGACAAAATTCTTCACATCATCTGATTCACCGTCCTGATTTTTCAAAGAGGGAATAAAAAAAGGATTGGAGAGAAATCGCATATCAATGACAAGATCAGCATCAGGTGGGACTCCATATTTAAAGCCAAATGAGACGATGTTAGTTTTCATTGATATGTGTTTTTTAGAATCTTTACCAAAAGCAATCGCTATAATCTCTGCTTTAAGGCGATGTGGACTATATGTTGATGTGTCAATAATTATCTCTGAACTATTTTTAATAACAAACATCTCTTTTTTTTCTGAAAAGATGCTTTCCGTAAGGCTTGCGTTATGGGATATTGGGTGGTGTCTTCGTGTCTGGCTAAATCTTTTTATTAATGTAGTTTCATCAGCATCAAGAAAAATAGTTACAGGGTTAAATCCACGCTCTCTTAGAACCTCAATAGTTACAGAATATTGATTTACAAACTCCTTTTCTCTCATATCCATAACAAAGGCAAAACCTTTGATTTTAGGGTCGTTTTTTAAGGGAAGATCAAGAAATTTAGGCAAAAGAGCCATGGGCATGTTATCTACACAGTAGAATCCACCATCTTCAAATGCTGCCATAGAAGTAGTTTTACCTGAACCCGATATTCCTGTAATAATAAATATTTTTTGATGTTTCATCTTTTATTATTCACTAAAAATTTTCCCTAAATTAAGCTGATATAGATAAATAATAATAAGCTAAAACTCTTCATCAATAGAGTTAATAATCTGTTGTAACTCTTCAATAGATTCAGATTTTAAGAGACTTTCCTTAAAATGGCTCTGCTTTAGGAGTCTTGAAATATAGGCAAGGACACTTAGATGAACTCCTGTAGAGTTTGAAGGTATTATTAGAAGAAAGAAAATATGGACGGGTCTATTGTCTAACGAGTCAAATTCAATTCCTTCACGACTTAACCCAAATCCAACAACAATTGAGGTTATATTAGCAAGTTTACCATGTGGTATTGCAATTCCGCCTCCAACTCCTGTGCTACCAAGCTGCTCTCGCTCAAGAAGAATTTTTACAATATCTTGTGTTGCTGTTCCTGTTCTCATTGAAACAGCGTTAGCAAGCTCTTCAAGAACACATTTTTTATCTTTTGATTGTAAATCTGCAATTATTGAATCTTTATCAAGAATATCTGATAGTTTCATTAAATTTATTAGCCTTCATATTTGATAGATTTGACAACTTTAAAAAGTTGTCAAATCTATGTCAAAATTAAATCTCTTACTGAGGTTGAATAAGCCCTATATTTCCATCACTTCTCTTGTAAAGAACATTTAGGCGTTCAGTTCGTGAGTTGTTAAAGACAAAAAAACTCTCTTTACTTGAATTTAACTCAATTACTGCGTCATCAATATCCATTGGTTTGTAGTCAAGAGTCTCCATAACTATGTTATAGGATTTTTTTTTTTCGGCTTCAGACCCAGCATCTTCTAAATCAATTTCATCATTTTTAATTGTCTCTTTACCACCTGACATGTGGTTTTTCTGTTTCTCTTTATGTTTTGTAATCTGTGATTTTATCTTATCCATTAATGTATCTATTGAGGAGTACATATTTTCAGATTCCTCTTTTGCATGAATCTTTAATTTGTCACAGATAAGGGTTATTTCAGCAATGTGTCTTATCTTTTCAACTGACAATACAACATTCGCCTCGGCAGGAGCATCCAACATCTTGTCAAATCGGTCTAATTTTTTCTGAACATAGGATTTGAGAGCATCGGAAGGATCGATCTTTTTAAAAGTTACTGATGTTTGCATAAAAACCCCCTTTTAAAGTTGTTTTCGTTTAACGGAAGGCAGAATATGTAGCATTTCCCGATATTTTGCAACTGTTCTTCGGGCAATGTCAATATTTGCCTTTGCCAATAGTTCTGTTATTTCCTGATCACTCAAGGGATTGGCTGGATCTTCATGCTCAATAAGAGATTTTATCTTCTCTTTAACACTTTCAGATGCCATTGAATCACCATTGGTGCGTTTAATGGAGCTGTTGAAAAAATATTTAAGTTCAAAAAGCCCCTGTGGAGTATAGGCATATTTATTAGTTGTAACCCTACTGATGGTAGATTCGTGCATATTTATATCTTCTGCCACATCTTTAAGGATCATAGGTTTTAAATAAGCCACCCCTTTTTCAAAAAATTCTCTCTGGAATTTAATGATACTTTCCATGACAGCGTAGATTGTCTTCTGACGCTGATGAATACTTTTTATAAGCCATGACGCGGATTGCATTTTATCATTAAGATAGCTTTTGGTCTCTTTAGAGAGAGGCTTCCCATTAGAGACTGAATCTCTGTAAAGTCGGTTAATTCGCAATTTGGGTAGTCCATCATCATTCATCATTATTTTAAAATCATCACCATCTTTATAAACATGGATATCTGGAATAATGTAGTGAGGCTCTTCTGTGGTAAATTGTCTCCCGGGTTTAGGCTCTAAATACTTAATTACATTTACTGCCGCAATAACTCTTTCTACTGAGATATTAAGAAGAGTTGCAATTTTTTTGTAATTTTTATTCTCAAGATTTTTAATATGTGATGTTATAATCTCTACAAGAATAGGATCGTTTATACCAAGCATTTTAAGTTGTATTAACAATGTCTCTTGAAGAGTTCTTGCACAAACACCTGGCGGATCAAAATTTTGCATAATGTTCAATAGGTTATCAACAGCCTCCTCAGAGAAACCTCCTATCTGAGCAATCTCTTGAACAGAGGAACAAAGATACCCATCAACATTTAGATTACCAATAATTAAGCGACCAATCTGCTCATCCTCTTTTGTTGGTCCATACATCAAGAGTTGCCACTGAAGATGCTCCTCAAGAGTCTCTTTTGAAGTTGTAAATGCTTCATAGTTGGGAGACTCCTGTGAATCGTCCTTTTCAGTATGCACTCTTCCTGTAGAGCTATATTCATGGATATAGTTTTCCCAATCAATATCATTACCAACTTTCTCTTCAATTCTAACCTCTTTTGTAGAGTTATCAAAAATCACATCTTCATGGTTGTCGTTTATATTACCAAATAGCTCTAACTCTTCAGAGGGAGTATCTGTAAGAACCTCTTCTAATGCTGGATTCTCCTCAATCTCCTGCTGAATCACCCCAGCAAGCTCAAGCCTTGAAAGCTGCAGAAGTTTAATTGCCTGCTGCAACTGAGGCGTCATAATTAATTGTTGGGTCAATGTTAGATTTTGTTGTAATCCAAGTGTCATATCAATCCAAATATCATATCAGATTTCGTTATATTCTAAGTTGTTATTCTAATGGTTTAAATCAATTATCAAAGTTTAAAATCATTGCCCAAATAGATTTGTCTTGCCAATTTGCTTGATGTTATCGCCTCGGGAGTTCCTGATTCAACAACTTTGCCTTGATTCATAATATATGCTCTGCTGCAAACACCAAGTGTCTCCCTAACATTATGATCTGAAATAAGAATTCCAATACCTTTGCCTGTTAGTTGCTTAATTATACTTTGAATATCAGCAACAGCTAAAGGATCAATCCCAGCAAAAGGTTCGTCTAAAAGAATGAACATTGGATCAGTTGCAAGCACTCTTGCAATTTCAAGTCTGCGTCTCTCTCCGCCTGAAAGAACGGTAGCTTTCTGGTTTGCAAGCCTTAAAATACCAAGCTCTTGCATCAATGAATCTGCCTTTAAATTTATATCACTTATTCTACCTGCTACTCTATCAGGTAATAGCTCTAAAATTGCGGTGATATTTTGCCTAACTGTAAGTTTTCTAAATATTGATGCCTCTTGGGGAAGGTAACCTATCCCTTTTCTTGCTCTCATATACATTGGATAGTCTGTTATGGACTCTTGGTCAAGCAAAACATCACCTTTATCTGGTTTTATCATTCCAACTGCCATATAAAAAGTAGTTGTTTTACCCGCCCCATTTGGACCAAGAAGTCCTGTAACTTCACTTTGCTCAATCTCAATATCAACCCCATCAACCACAGTTCGGCTATTATATACTTTTACAAGTTTTTTTAATTTAAGAGTTGTCATAGGCATTTTTATTAAGAATCATCGTATAAATTTAACTATTTAAGTTATATGAGTTTTTATTTTATTTGCTCTTTGCTCAGGAATTTCAATCCAATCTTAAATTGTAGAGACGCACGGCCGTGCGTCTCTACTTATGTTCTATATTTTATATTTGAAAACTGATTAAAACTTACCAATCTATAAACTTTAGAATTATTGGTATTAGTTATCTTTTTTAAAATCCTCTTTTGAATTAAAGAGAGCTTCTACTCTCTTCTCTTTTCCACCCTCAACTATAACTTTACCAGAATCTTGAAATAATATGATCTTTTTTCCAGTTACGTAGCTCTCTCCAGTCATAACACGCGGTGCATCTCCTGTAAGAACGAGCTTTTGATCTGTTGAAGTATAGATAGCTTGATCCCCTGATGCTGTTCTATTGCCAGAGATAAATTTCACATTGCCTGATGCTGTCAGTGATTTAATATCATGCTTGTTAGTTTCTTTATTATCTTTTTTCTCTTTCTCAGTAAAAAGCAAAACTGAGATTTTATCTGCCTTAATGACAGAAACACCTTGGGTTGCAACAACATTGCCTGAAAATGCTATTATTGATGACTCTTTTTCAACCAGCATAGAATCTGATGTTATATGTAGTTTCTTATCCTGCTGAGATGCTAATACTTTTTGTTTCTCAGATTTGTTTTGCTCTTCAGAGGATATCGGCTCTGTTGTTGATATTTCATTTTTTTTATCATCAGCAGCCAATGGCGTTATCAAGTGAGGTATAATTAATAAAAAGAATGCTATAATTAAAAAAAAATTATATATTTTTTTTATTTTTATCACCTTATCATTTACATCTTTTTTAATTATTAATTTAGGTAGGTTATTGGCCACTCTTTTAGGCATACTATTGGGAAAAAACGAGAGATTCAGATATGATAGCATACACGTTACCTTTCAATTCAAGCGTATTTTTATTTATATCAATTTTCATGCTGTCAGATTCAATAATAGATTCAGGAGGTGTAGAGTCATTATTATAAGAGGAGTTATTGGTTACTGTTATATGCTCATTTGAATATATTATATGGCTTTTTTTTTCATAATGCAACTGGTCAGTTTTAAGTATAGAACCACGATATTGAATTATAACATTATCATATAGCTCTATATCATTCTCTTTTGTGTTAATATATCCCTTTTTTGATGTTGCAAATGCCTCTTCTCCGTTTTTAAGAAAAAAAACTAATGATATATCAACAATAAGAGCTTTAGCCTCGTTTTTTAAAAGTTTTGCTGACGATGCTTTAAGTGTCCACTCTTTTACTCCATTTCTTGTTGAAGTGTGTTGCATAGAGTTAAGTAATAAAGATGCATCTGAATCAACTTTAATCTCCTTAAAGGCTTTTTTTACTGATGTTAGTTTCTCATAGAAGTAAAATCCCGCAAGTGCTGCTAACATAAAAAAGAGAAGTATAAATAAGATAATCTTAATCTTTGCTGAGGTAACTCTCTTTATGGAAGATAGAAATTTAACACTTTTTAATACCAATGATGTAAAATGCCCTCCCACAGACCTTTTGCCTTTAGGATTATCTCGCATATTTCACGCACTGCACCATCTCCACCTCTATTTTTAGTTGTATAATTTGCTATTTGAATAACTTCGGGCGAGGCATTGGCAACAGCAAAAGAGAAGCCGCACTGTCTCATTACAGAAATATCGGGCAAATCATCACCTGCAAAAGCAACTTCATTTTTTTCAACTTCCAAGCTTTTCAGGATAGTTTTCAAAGCCCCTGCTTTATCTTTCACTCCATCAAATATAAGATCAATACCAAGATTTTTGCACCTTGCACTCAATGCACCATTCGCAACTCTTCCTGTAATAATACCTACTTTTACCCCTGAATCCATCAACAACCTAAGTCCAAATCCATCTTTTGAACAAAAACTTTTAATCTCTTCACCTGAATCTGTGTAAGTAATTTTTCCGTCAGTTAGAACACCATCAACATCAAGAAGAAGAAGTTTTATTTTAACAAGACTATTTTCCATTATCTCTCCTAATTTGAAATGGCTTACAAACTCTTGAAGATTACCAAATATCACTCTACGCGTCATAACTCTAAGCATCTATACTTCAAACAGGAATAAATTTAGCTTTTATATATGCAAAACTCAACTTATAAACGAGAGCAGTATATTTCAGAAGAGATAGCTTCTCTTATTTTGACAAGAGTATTAAGTAAAGATGCCATATTTTCAAGAGGAATTGAATTAGGACCGTCGCATAGTGCTTTATTAGGATCAGGGTGAGTCTCAATAAATATACCATCTGCACCAGCAGCAACAGCAGCTCTTGCTAAATACGGTGCAAAATGGCTTTCACCTGAAGATGCTGTGCCACCGCCACCCGGAAATTGGACGCTGTGAGTCGCATCAAAGATTACAGATACCCCCATATTCTTTATAATCTGTATAGATCGAAAATCTACAACAAGGTTGTTATAACCAAATGTTGTGCCTCTCTCTGTAATACTTATTTCTGTGGAACCGCAAGCTCTTGCTTTTTCAATGATGTTCAAACATTCATAAGGAGATAAAAATTGTCCTTTCTTGATATTAAGTGGCTTACCAGTTTTTGCTGCAGCACAAATCAGATCAGTTTGGCGACATAAAAACGCTGGAATCTGTATTACATCAAGCACCTCTGCCGCTATCTTAGCCTGTTCTGGGGAGTGTATGTCAGATATAATTTGTAAATTGAGGTTCTCTTTTATATCTTTTAATATTGCAATTCCCTTTGCAAAACCAGGCCCCCTAAAAGAGTTAATTGATGAGCGGTTAGCCTTATCAAAAGATGCTTTGAAAATAAATGGAATATCAAGCTCAGAAGTTATCTTTTTTAACTCTGATGCAATCTTAAAAGTTGTCTCTTCACTCTCAATTACACACGGACCAGATATTAAAAATAGTTTATTGTGTTTAATTATTTCATTAGAATCTTGCTCTTTTGAATAATGTGGATACATCACAAAATACTCCGTTGAATTATTTGATGTTCAATATATCTTTAAGTAGAATTTATAAGTAGCTTTAAAACTCTCAAGAGTTATAAAATATATACTCTAAGAATATTCTACATTAGAATTACCGATTAATCTTAATCTGTTCTTGAAATTCTTAGATAAAGTGTAGTAAAGCAGTCAAGATATTTATATATATAAAATCCTTAGCAAAAAAATACAACAACCAAATATCTAACCAGATTCTTAAAATAATAAAATAGGTATATAAAAAATACTAAAATGGTAGCGATATTAATGAAAATAGATAAACAGAAATCTCTTAAATACATATTAGCTCTATTAGTTTTTATAACTATAGTTTTTTGGGCACAACCCATGGGACAAAATAGTCGTTCTAAATCACTAAATGCCCAATATGATAAGATTCTACACAATTATGAGTTGACAAAAAAAATGGAACAGTCAGACTTAAAGCCAATTTTTCTTAAAATTGTTAATATGCGTCTTAAATGCTATTCAGATACTTCAGACTACCTTCTAAGACTTTCAAATTGTCGCAAGCAATATCAATATGAACTATTGAGAGCTGCGAGAGAAAATTTAAAATCTTCCCCAAGTCTTGGAGAGTTTATGCTTTGCATACAAAATTGCCCTCTTGCTTATTCATTTTGTAATGGAGAAGAGTTGACAGAAAATGAATCTCAAAATTGCCAAGAGACAGAGGTGTTATGTGTGGAAGGCTGCCTTGATGCTTTTTGGCGAGGTCGTGGATTTAATAATACATCTGATTGATTAGCTAATTTTACTATAACTATATTAAAATGACTAAAACTCTTTAGGATAAAAAAAATGGCTCTCTGGGAAAAAATTAAAAAAAATTCATTATTAGTAATAGTAACATCTCTTATTATTTTATTTTTGTTAGTATATCTTGCAGATCTTATTTTCATAACTATCTATCCTGGTTATGCGGGTGTCCTTTTTAAAAGATTTTTTGGTGCTGGAACTGAAGGAAATTTTGATTCTGGAACTGAAAGATTTTTTAATTCTGGAACTGTAATAAATAAGGTTTATGATGAAGGACTCAATATCATTGCACCATGGGATAAGATGTATATCTATGATGTGCGTATTCAAGAAAAGAAGCAGTATGTCAGTGTATTGAGCCAAAATGGATTGACAATTGAAGTTGTTGTCTCGGTTAGATACCATATTGAAAGAGATAAGACACCGATATTACATAAAAGAGTTGGACCTGAGTATGAGAGAAAAATTATTATCCCCTCTATAATTTCATCTGTAAGGGAGGTGGTTGGTGAATATCTGCCCGAAGAGATTTACACTACGGCAAGACATCTTATCCAAGACAAATTGCTTATTGAGGTAGTTGAGGAGACAGGTAGAATTCCAATAGTTTATGATGACTTTATTGTTGAAAATATCATGTTGCCAGAGTTAATTAATAACGCCATTGAACTAAAACTAAAACAACAGCAGCAATATTTAGAGTATGAATTTAGGGTCAAAAAAGCTGAAAGAGAGATTGAAAGAAAGGAGAAAGAGGCAATAGGTATTAGCAACTTTCAAAAGATCGTTACAGAGAGCCTTTCACCTGACCTATTGAAATGGAAAGGTATTATGGCAACCCTTGAGTTGGCAAAATCATCAAATACAAAAGTCATTATTGTTGGTGGTGAAAACGGACTTCCAATTATTTTTAATGCAGATTCGGCAAGCTCTTCACCTTCTTCTTCAGACTCTTTATCGCTTTCTGGAGATAAGAATGTAGTATCTTTGGATAGTAAAGACAAATCAATGTATGATGATGATAATAATGCAGATCAATATGTTGATGATGAAAAACCTATGGAGATAAATAAAGGTTCCCTATCTACGAAACAAAATATAGATGTAGATAAATTAAAAAATAATGATATGAGTAAAGCTGATAATATTCAAGAGAGTATAGATGCAGAAAAAGAAAAGAGGGGCGACTCAACAAATATAGCAAAGATAGAGACAATAAAAGTAGAAAAAGATAAAAAATAAGGATAACTAAAACTAACAAAAGAGGATCGATAATTATGCTGGTTATATTTACTATAATTTTGGTAATATTGTGGTTTTCTTGGCAAGCCTACAATAATTAAAATTTTAAAGGCGGTTTAGAAGCCAGAATTTTAAAAAAGTTTTAAACGTTGTAAAATGAATATTAAATAGACTCTAAATTAAAAAAATACTTTTATAAGAAACCCCGCCTTAATCGCGGGGTTTCTTATTGGATAAAAATTTAATTACGCAGAAAGTCTATTATATCTTAAACTTTTTGATAGACTCCTTAAGTTCTCCTGCAAGTTTGAAAAGCTCAGAAGCACTTGATTCAACTTTAGCACTGCTTAAAGCGATGTTTTTTGAATTATCAGTTATTTGAGAAATATCTTGTGTGATATTAACAGATATTTCTGCACTATGGGCAACTTTCTGGTTGACTTCAGTAAACCCTTGTGAAGCGTGGGCAATATTTTGGGCAACTTCATTTGTGGCAGCAGATTGTTCGCCAACTGCTACGGCAATTGTTGATACAATATCATTAACATCGTTATTTACAGCTGCAATCTGTTTTATCTCACCAACTGTTGTAGATATTGCATTTTGGATCTTCTCTATCTCTTTTTTAATTTCACTTGTAGCTGTAGAGGTCTGCTGTGCAAGAACCTTTATCTCTCCTGCTACAACTGCAAAGCCTTTTCCAGCCTCACCAGCTCTTGCAGCCTCAATTGTTGCATTTAGGGCAAGAAGGTTGGTTTGAGCTGAGATATTTGTAATAACTTCCGTTACTTTTCCAATCTCTTGAGCTGCCTGACCAAGTTCATTTACACGCTCTGAAGTTTTTTGAGCCTGTGCTACTGCATTATTCGTTATTTTTTTAGCTTTATCTGTATTTTTTGCAATCTCTTGAATAGATGCAGCCATCTCTTCAGTTGCAGCAGCAACAAAACCAAGATTGTTAAGAGCCTGTTCTGATGAAGCAGCTACCGAATGTCTGTTATCGTTCATTTTAATATTGGCACTGTTTACCTTATCTGCTTTCTCTGAAGTCTCTTTTGACCCTTTTGCCATCTCTTTTGATATATTTGAAAGCTCTGATGCAGAATATGATAACTTCTCAACTCCATCTTTGATGTTCCCAAAAATAGAGCTAAGACTTGATGCCATAAAATTTAGTGATGATGCCATCATGCCAATTTCATCTTTTTTATTAATATCAACACGTTGTCTAAAATCACCTTCAGATATTTTTTTTGCACATTCAACCCCTTTAAGAATTGGGGAGGTAATTGAACCAGTAATGATAAATATAACTATCATACCAGCAAACAGAAAACCTACACCTATAATTATGCTTATGTAAGTCATTTTCATTGCATCAGCAACAACCTCTTTGTCAGGAACATTTATCAAGACTGCCCAAGGAGTTGTGGCTCTGCCTACATTTATTGGAACACAAATTCTGGTAACTTTAGCACCAACTGTTTTTGAATAGTTTTCAGTTATAAATCCTTTGCCGGACTTAATATCTTCAAGAAAAGGTTCTGCCCATGAGTCATTTTCGTTAATTGATTTGCCAAGACGTTCAGAGTTTGGGTGAGCTACATAGACACCATTATTTGAAATAATACTCATGTAGCCAGTTTCATATATTTTAAGATCAGTTACAAGTTTAGTAAAATCTGACATTGCAATATCTACAGTAACAAGCCCAATAAACTTTCCATTTGATTTTATTGGGGCAGATAGGGTTGTCATCAATACATCAACACCGTCAACTGGATAGATATAAGGCTCAATAATCGACTCATCACCTGACTTTCTTGGGAGAATATACCAATCTCCAATTCCAGGTTTTTCATAATCCATGAGTGGATCAACCTGAATTTTCCCATTACTACGATAAACATAAGGGATAAATCTACCTGTAGCATCGTGGTATGGTTTACTTACAAATTCGCTATCTTTTCCATCAAGAGCATTTGGTTCCCAACAGGTGCTCATTCCAAAAAAAGATGTATTGTCGTCAAACACCTGTTTTAGCATGGCTGTCATAAGCTCTCTATCAAGCGGTGTTCCGCTCTCTTTCATACCTTCAAATGCCTGAGAAAGTGTCCGTGCTGTATCCATTGCAACCTGTAACTCTGCATCAATAAAATTACTATATCTGTTTGCAGTCTCTACAGCCTTATCAATAGCCTCTTTTTCGGCACCATTCATTGCTGTGATAGATACAAAGGCAATGGTAATAATAAATCCAAGAATGGTAATGCCTCCAATTGAAATAAGCATGTGGGTTCTAAGTTTAAGATTTCTCAATCCGTCTATAATCATAAATACTCCTGCGTTGGTTACGTTATTGTTTATAAATACCCAATTTATTATTGAAAATGGGGAGATGTCCCCCATTTTTGTTGGTTTTTTATGCAAAGATATACATATTTGTATGTCTTTGCTCAGAAATTGCAATCTGATATTAATTGCAGCGAAGCTGCCTATGTTCTAAATCTTCTCAATACGGCATGGAACAAATCTGTGAATCGGAGTTCCAAGAAAATCGCGATTTGTGTTTTTTGTCAGACGATTAACATTGATTCCATAAATTTGTCCACCATATATTAAACCAAATCCATGAGGAATAAGAACCATTCCAGAACGCACCTGAGAACTTACTTCAACTATTCCAATTTCACTTCCAGCTTCTGTCGTTACCTTAACAGATTCGCCATTCACAAGATTTAATCTATCAGCATCTTCAACACTTACAGCTACGTTACATACTTGTTTATCTTTATTCCATTCAGGGTTTCTCATCATTGTATTCATGTTATATCTTGTATGGCGACCAGCATTTAAAATCAATGGAAACTCCTTTGGCATTTGAAGCTCTTTAGATTCTCTTTCAGCATTAAGCTCTATAATTTGCTCTTCAACTTCAGGTATATAAACTTCAATTTTTCCTGATTTTGTTTGAATTGAACCCATATTATCTTCAGGATTTACCTTTCCAACCCACAACCCTTGTGGATTATCTATAAGTGCTTGAAATATATTATCTGATTGCTCCATACTATTTTCAAATCCTGCCCTTACAGCATTTTTGCGAAAAGTGTCAGGGGCAGTCATCAAAAGCCCCCACAACGCGGCTTTTGCAGCACTATCCCAATTTTCACCAAGCGTTTTTGCAAGCACAAAAGGCATTTTGGCAAATATTGATGGATTAGATGCACCCCACTGCATAAGCTCCATTCCAAAAGCCATTCTGCTTTTTTGAGAGTTTGCTATTAAGTTGTCGTTAGAAAGGTTCAAAGATGTCTCTCCAATATACTCTCTATCAACATTTTTGGCAGCCTTTTTAACATTTTCTGGAATATCTGGTATCAAACCAAGTTTATCAGCGATTTTGGTAAATATTTGCGATGATTCAAGGCACTTTTCAGGAGGATTAACAATTGGACGCCTCAATTGAAGATAAACTTCTGGAAAAGTAAGAGGGAAAAAAGCTGTATCCCATGATTCATAGAATGTTCGGCATGGTAGCACATAATGTGCAAATCGTGCTGTTTCACTCATCACAATATCATTGACAACAAGAAGGTCAAGCTCTGAAAATGCCTTTTCGTAGGCTGTTGTGTCAGGATAAGAACGCAGAGGATTACAGGCACTTACAAAAACCGCCCTCAATTTTTGAGGATTATCACTTAAAATCTCTTCAGGCATTACAGATGGGGGGAACGTCCCAACTGCAACTGGCGGCATGTTCGTTGTTACTGTCCGCCAAACTTTGGGGTTTCTCTCATCAGCATGAGAACCCATTGGCATTACCATTCCGGGAATTACATTTCCACCTGAAACACAAAAAATTCCGCAAATAGTTCCAAGTATATTCATAAGATAGGAATTTATAGCACTGTTGCGTCCCATGTAAATTCCAAGGTCTGGGTGCATACACCACTTTTTTGTAGTCATAAGGCGGCAAAGCTCAACAACTTTCTCATACTCAAGCTCACAAAGAGTTATTGCCCCTTTAATATCAAACTTCTTAAACCAATGTTCAATTTTCTCATAACCTTCCACATAGTTTTCTATATATTCTCTATTTTCCCAACCATTTTCTAAAATAATTGCAATCATAGCTTTTATAAGAAGGGCATCGGTTCCCGGGCGAATTGGCAAATGTATGTTGGCAATAGCAGCGGTTTCAGATTTTCTTGGATCAATAACTACAAGAACTTTATCTTGGGATTTGCTAAACTCTTTTAACAAAATCGGGGTGCGTGGCATTTGGTGGCTCTCCATTCCGTTCCAACCCCAAGCAACAAGCATTTCAGTATTATGTTCATCTGGTATAACAACATTATACTGCTTTCCAAGCATACGCCCAAGAGTCCAAAATATACCGCTAAACTCCTGGGCCGCAGATGAATAGTGGTATTTAGAACCCATTTGTTTTAACAAACTAAGACCAAAAGCACCCTCTAAATGACCGCCTTGAGAACTTGCTCCCATATAGGCAAAAGATCGAGGTCCATATTTTGCGACAATCTCTTTAAGTTTTGCGGCAATTTCATCAGTTGCCTGTTCCCAATCAATTGGAATGAATTTATCACCTACTCTTTTGAGCGGCTCTTTAAGTCTATCTGACGGATATTGGTGATAGATAATGTTCATACCTTTACGACAAGCATAACCTCTACTCCTTGGATTATCCTTATCAGGTCTTACCTTAACCATCTTGTTATCTTCAACCTCAACCTCTAATCCGCAATTTTGAGAACATAGAACACATCCAGTTTTATGCCATTTACCCATATTTGATTCTCCTTTTAAGATAAAACCATATTTTTAATGAAGCTCCCGCCGCAGCGGCGGGTATTAACCCGAGCTTCGCAATAAAACACCATTTTCTATCCAATAAACTCAAGGGGTCAATTCAAATTTAGCATTAACGCTATCAAAAATGCACGGTAAAATTAATTAGTCATAACAATACACCTTTTTGAGAGTCATATAAAAGGGGAGATAAGACAAAAATCATTCAAAAAAAGACAATGTATAACATTTATATCTTTTTCTTGACGTGGTTAATAGATTAAATTAGATGTTCTTAGAGCCTGTTTAAATATTCAGGCTCTAAGGAAATTTTATCACACTTTAAAGTTAATGAAGATAGCAAAAGTTAGTTCATTTAGATATGGGGAAGAATCCAACGATCTTTTTATTATTGACCGTATAAACTCTCTTGCTGTAATAGAGTTCCTGCAAAACTGGGATTTCCCCATTGAGTTTATTGGATAAAAAATGAGTTTTGCAGGAGGTCAAATATTAATGTTAAAACTAAAAACCGAACGGGACAAACATGCAAAAAAAATTAACAGTTTGGCTAAAATCTATGCTCACTATTTTAATTATCGGTTTAACAGTTTCAACTACTTATGCCACCGATACCCAAATTCGACTGGGATATTCGGATGAGGAGGCGTTTCCTTTTCAAATTAGGCATGACGCTAATCCGCCCGGTATTGCAATGGAAATAATCAATCAGGTAGCCAAGGATATTGGTATAGAGATTATTTATCTACAGTTACCTAATAAACGTGTCTTGCGTTCGCTATTGAAAGGCGATGTAATTGATGGGGCATTTATGTACTCATTCAAAACGGAGCGGGAGACCAATGGCAAATATCCCATGAAAGATGGTAAGTTGGATGAGGAAAAACGGCTTACAACTTTAACCTACTATATTTACAAATTGAAAAAGAGTTTGTTAAAATGGGATGGAAATAAATTTTCTGGCGTTGAATTTAACGACATGAACATGAGAATCGGTGCAAACATGGGTTACTCAATTGTCGGTGACTTGCAAAAAATGGGCATTGAAGTCGATGAAGGGGCTAAAAAAACTGATCAAAATTTCAAGAAACTTTTGAACGGTCGGATTGTCGGGTATGCTCACCAAGATTTAGTGGCGGATAATTATCTAAAAACTAACAGAATAAATGTGGTTGAAAAAATTTCCATTCCCCTTTCAACCAAACCATATTTTCTAATGTTTAGTCACCAATTTATAAAACAAAATCCCCAGATGGCTGAAAAAATTTGGACAAGGATTGCTGAAATCCGAGATACTGTAACCAAAGAAGTGGTGCATAAATATTCAAAGTAGAGTTATTTGAACCCTGCGAAACCCATTATCTAACCAGTAAAATCAAGGGGAGAATTGAAGTTTTACAAGAGTTCTATTTATATCTTGCTAACAAATAACAAATGGTGAATAGATGAAAATAGCAACAGTAACCGTAATTGATAAGGATATCGAAGAGTTTAATGGAGATATTTTAGTTTATTTTATTCCTCAAGCAAAAAATAATAAATTTGAGTATCTTACTAATAATAGCTCTATAAACAATCAAATTGATCACGCATATAAACTTGGGGACTTTTCAGGTAAAGAGGGGCAGACTCTTTTATTGTATCCTTTTGATTATATGGAAGAGTCTAAAGAGAATAATATAACTTTACCCAAACGTATTTTAGCAGTTGGTATTGGGAAGATTAATATAAATAATGACTCCAAACTTAATGATTACAATGAATTTGTTGATATTTTGCGAAAAGCTGGTGGTTCTGTTGCAGCAGTGTCAGCAAAGGTCAAAGCCTCAAAAATAATGATCTCCCTGCCTGACACTGAAAAGATGATTCCCGTAAAAAATACCAATCCATCACAAAATATTAATTCAACCGATATGTCAATTACCACAGCAGATATGGCACAGTGTTTAGCTGAGGGTATTCTGCTTGGTGATTACCGCTTTTTAAAATATAAAAAAGAGAAGCTTGATGAACCTCATTATAATGGGTTAGCTGAAATTAAATTCTATTTAGAAAACTTTTCAGAATCTTCATCACCTTCAAGCAGTTCAAATTATTCTAAAACTATTTCTAAGGTTCGCAAATCACTTAAACGTGCATCAATATCTGCTCAAGCTGTTTATAAGGCAAGAGATATGGGCAACGAACCTGCAAATGAGTGGAGAGCATCTGATTTTGCAGCTTATGCAACTAAATTAGCAAAAAAATATAAACTTAATTGCACCGTTATTGATAAAGAGAAGATGAAAGAGCTTGGTATGGGAGGAATTATTGCCGTTAATCAAGGTTCGTCAGAGCCTCCTAAGATGGTTATTTTAGAATATCAACCCCAAAAAGATAAGGTAAAAAGTAAAAAGCATAAAGATGAGCAAAATAGCAATTTAAAGCAAGAAGATGTGAAGCAAAATCAAAATTTAAAAGAAGAAGGTTTTGAAGAAAAAAAAGAGACAATCCTTCTTGTTGGTAAAGGAATAACCTTTGATTCTGGTGGAATCTGCCTTAAACAGCCAACTGGTATGGAAGATATGAAATATGATATGTGCGGTGGTGCCGCTGTTCTTGCCGTAATGCAGGCAGTTGCACAGGATATGCCAGATAATGTTGGTGTTGTGGCAATTGTGCCAGCCACTGATAATCTATCTGGTGGTTCTGCTGTAAAGCCAGGTGATATAATTCGCCACTATAATGGAGTTACTTCTGAAATTATCAATACTGATGCAGAGGGGAGAATGGTCCTTGCCGATGCAATTGCATACGGAATTGAGACGTTTAAGCCTGCTTGTGTAGTTGATATTGCAACATTAACAGGGGCTGCAATTATAGGGCTTGGGCATCACTATTCTGCTATTTTGGGTAACAGCGATGAGCTTATTAAACGCCTTGTAGAAGCAGCTAACAGGGCAGGAGAGCCTCTTTGGAGGTTGCCTCTTGGAAAAGAATATACAAAACAGATCGAGTCAAAGGTAGCAGATATAAAAAATGCAGGAGGAAAAGCTGCTGGCACTATCACGGCAGCAGCTTATCTTGAACATTTTGTTGGAAAGACCCCCTGGGCACATATTGATATAGCTGGAACTGCATGGGAGTTTACAGAGAAAAACTATATTCCAAAAGGAGCTTCTGGTATTGGCGTTCGCACATTTTTAGAGCTTATTCGTAGTTGGCAAACATCTCTTACATAAAAAGCCTATAAAGAGCTTGTGTTCCTTCATATTCATAACCATTTTGTGCAACTTTATCATAAAGTGATTTTGCAAGATTAAGTCCCGGCAGATCAAGCCCCATCTCTTTTGCTGAATCAATTGCAATGCCCATATCTTTTATAAAGTGCCTAACATAAAACCCTGGGGCAAAATCACCTTTTATGATCCTTGGACCAAGATTATTCAAAGACCAGCTTCCTGCAGACCCTGTCCCAATGTTTTTTAAAACTATCTCAGGATCAAGCCCAGCTTTTTTAGCATATACAAGAGTTTCACATAACCCTAACATACATGCTGCAATTGATATTTGATTTGCCATCTTAGTATGTTGGCCGCTTCCCGCATTACCTTGAAGATGAATATTTTTACCCATTACCTCCAAAATAGACTTTGATGCCTCAAAAATATCTTTATCGCCACCAACCATTATCACGAGGGCAGCATTTTTTGCTCCAATATCTCCACCAGATACAGGGGCATCTAAAGCGTGAATCGAGCGTTTTTTAGATGCCTCATATATTTTAACCGCAAGTAAAGGGCTTGATGTTGTCATATCAATCAAAATGGTCTCTGGTGAGGCATTTTCAATAATTCCACCTTGTTGAAGATAGACCTCTTCAACATCTGAAGGAAAGCCGACAATTGTGATGATTACATTGCATTTTTTCGCAAGTTCTGCTGTTGTATTTTCCCAAATTGCACCTTTTTTACAAATTAATTCTGCCTTTGATTTAGTGCGACTATAAACATGAAGTTGATAACCAGCATCAAGAATATGACCTGCCATGCTGTTACCCATTACTCCAGTGCCAATAAATCCAACAACACTATTTTTAGGGGATATAATCATATTGCATTGTCCTTTAAATATTTTTGTTAAAGATTGATTATGATTTTGGGTAATTTATAGTTAAAATAGTAGATTTGACAACTTTAAAAAAAGTTGTCAAATCTTATTAAAATTATGTTGGCGTTGGAATTTATCGGGCAAGCATCATTGTGGCTGGTTCAATAAGCTGTCTTTCATTCGCTTTTTCGCCATCTTTGAGAATTACCACCTCAATTTTATCCTCTTTAGGCTGCAAATATACAGCTTTTGCAAAACGACTTTGAACCTTATCAAGCTGAATCGGAAAACCTTTATCAGTAAAAGCCTCTTCTCTATGGCTCTTCATTGAAAACCAAATTGCCAATGAAAACTCAGAAGCAAGCTCTGATAGTTTATCTAAAACAACAGAGCAATCTCTATCAAAATCAAGACCATCAACCACAATCATTGAAGGCATTTCAAGAGAGTTTTTTCTAAGGCTAACAAGATAATCTCTGATATTTTTTGAGCTAAAAGTGTTCTCGTGGCAGGTTATGCCAAATTTACAAGGGGCAAGATCGTCCCAAAGCCGAGTAGCTTTTTGAGGATCAATATATCCAACACTGTCAATAAGGTTGGTGTATCCATCTTTATATCTAAGGTTTATTTTATCAATAGTGTCATAAAGACTTATATGAATCACTTTTTTCCCCTCAAGGAGCCATGAAATTGCAATTTGGACAAGAAATTGAGTCTTGCCTACACCTGCTCTTGAAATC
This sequence comes from Desulfamplus sp., assembly GCA_015231615.1. Taxonomy (GTDB): domain Bacteria; phylum Desulfobacterota; class Desulfobacteria; order Desulfobacterales; family Desulfobacteraceae; genus Desulfamplus. Next base: position 93,929 of record JADGBE010000001.1, read on the forward strand.
ACAGCACCAAATTGACCTTTTTCCATATAGTCATTACCAAGAATCTGCACTACAGGGCTTTTTTGAATTAAATCTTTTCTTAGCATTTTTACCTCTCTTTATCCCTATTTTTTCTTTTTATCTTCTTCTTTTGCCTTGATAATTGCATCTGCTACAGACTGAGGAACCTGCTTGTATGAAGAAAACTCCATTGTAAATTGTGCTTTTCCCTGAGTTGCAGAACGAAGTATGGTTGAAAATCCAAACATCTCTGATAGAGGAACTTGAGATTCAATTGCAGACATAACACCCTCTTCCTGAGATCCAAGAATAATACCGCGGCGTTGATTGATAAGACCCATACAAGAACCTTGAAATTCGTTTGGAGTCTCGATTACAACCTTCATAATAGGCTCATGGATAACAGGTTTTGCCTTAAGATAACCTTCAAGAAAACCACCTCTTGCAGCAGCTTGAAATGCCATATCAGATGAGTCAACAGCATGGTATGCCCCGTCCATTAATGTTACACGGACACCAGTAATTGGAAATTCTAATTTGGGACCTTTCTCCATACAGCCTGTAAAACCTTTTTCGCAGGCTGGAATATAGTTAGTTGGAATTCTTCCACCAGTAACTTTATTCACAAATTCAAATTCGCCATCAAATGGTTCAACAAAGCCAGAAACACGACCATATTGACCAGCACCACCTGTCTGCTTTTTGTGGGTGTAGTTAAACTCTGCTTTTTGGGTAATAGTCTCTCTGTAGGCAACTCTTGGCTGACCTGTTATAACCTCTGCTTTATATTCCCGCTTCATCCTCTCAACATAGACCTCAAGGTGCAGTTCTCCCATTCCCTGAATAATGGTCTCGCTGGTCTCTTTATCAACATAGGTTCTAAAGGTTGGGTCTTCTTTAGTAAATCTGTTAAGAGCCTTTGACATATTAATCTGGGATTTATTGTCAACGGGAATAATTGAAAGAGATATAACAGGCTCCATGACATGCATGGCAATCATTGAGTAGTTGATACCTGGGCTTACAAAGGTGTCGCCAGATGCACAGTCAATACCAAACATAGCACCAATATGACCTGCTGGAATCTCATCAATATCTTCCATCTCAGCAGCGTGCATTCTAATAAGTCGTCCGACTTTAACTTTTTTGCCATCACGACTGTTGATAATGGTATCGCCTTTTTTTAACCCACCCTGATAAACTCTGATATAGGTCAACTGACCATACTGCCCATCTTCTAACTTAAATGCCAATGCAACAGTTGGTTTATCAAAATCGCTTGTCAAGATGATACTCTCGCCATTGCGATCATGGTCAATGGCTTCATTATTTATATCAATTGGAGCTGGTAGAAATTTGAGAACAGCATCTAAGAGAGGCTGAACTGCCGTATTTTTATAGGCAGAACCCATGAAAACAGGTGTCATCTCTCTTGAAATAGTACCCCTTCTGACTGCACTAATAACCATTGCCTCTGTAATTTCTTTCTCTTCAAGGATCGCTTCTGTCAGTTCATCAGAGTACATTGAGACAGCATCAATCATCTCTTCACGTCTTTCAGCAGCTTCATCTTCAAGTTCTTTTGGAATCTCTTTTACAATTACATCTTCCCCATTATCACCCTCAAAGTAGAGTGCTTTCATTGAGATAAGATCAACTACTCCTTTAAGTTTATCTTCAAGACCAATGGGAATCTGCATTAAAACAGAGTTATGACCAAGTTTGTCTCTTAGCTGCTTTGCAACTCTGTATGGGTTAGCCCCGCTTCGATCGCATTTGTTGACAAACGCGATACAAGGCACCTGATAACGCTTCATCTGCTGATCAACTGTAATTGACTGAGACTGCACACCAGATACTGAGCAAAGAACCAAAATAACCCCGTCAAGAACTCTAAGAGATCTCTCAACTTCAACTGTAAAATCAACATGACCCGGGGTGTCAATAATATTTATATCGTTTTTATTCCATTCGCAGTGTGTTGCTGCCGAAGCAATGGTTATTCCGCGTTCTCTTTCAAGATCCATAGAGTCCATAACAGCACCAGCACCATCTTTTCCTTTAACCTCATGAATTTGATGAATTCGGTTTGTGTAAAACAGAATTCTCTCTGTCAGCGTGGTTTTGCCAGAATCAATGTGTGCACTAATTCCAATATTTCTTACTCTCTTTAAATCCTTTAACATAATAAAAAATTATCCTTATAACTCTGAAAACTTGTCTTTTTCCAACCTGTTATCAACAGGTTAAGTGTAACACGTATTATCAAAAAAATTTAATAAATATATTTTTAATAGATTAATGTGTCAAGATTAAAATTAAACTTCTCCAAGTCAAATGGTTTCCCTATTTTTGGTTGACATGCACAAACCTGACATATATATAAATCGGCAGAGAATTTAAAGAATTTTAGCATTTCACCAATACTTAAATTTTAATTAGGGAGATATATTATGAGCGAAAAAAAGAGAATACTTGTTGTTGACGATGAGCCTGATTTTGCCTCAATTGTCCAGTCAAACCTAAAACGTGAAGGATTTGATGTTGAGGTTGCTTATGATGGAAATGAGGCTATTGAAAAGGTAAAAGCAAATCCACCTGATGCTATTGTTCTTGATGTTATGATGCCTGAAAAAGATGGATATGAGGTGTGTGCTGAATTAAAACGCAGTGATAAATACAGCGATATACCTATTATTATGCTTACCGCAGTTGCAGACCATGTTGGATCAACACGCTATTCTCATGCTGATGGAATGAGCATGGAGGCTGACGATTACCTTCCTAAGCCAGCTTCTGCAGAAGAGATTACAAAAAGTGTCAAAAGGCTTGTCTCCTAAATATATTCTTTTTAAAAACAGGTAGAGGCTAACTTACTGTAGTTACCCTCTACCTATTTTTTTATCTGTTCCACTTATCTCGGATGGTGATTATGAAAATATTTTGTATTTTAGGTGATGAACGGGCGTTCCGTACAAAATCGCCCACCATGTTTTCAACCGTATTTAAGCGAATTGGAATCAGTGCGGCTTATGTCCCATTCAAAGTATTTCCTGATCAGATCGGGGCTGCAATGCAAAGTCTTAAATCATTAAATATTGACGGTGCCAATGTAACCATTCCATATAAATCATCTGTTATCCCATACATGAATATCTTGTCTGAAGGTGCAAATATCATTGGGGCGGTTAATACGATAATTAGAAATGATCAAGAGCTTAAAGGATACAACACCAATGCAATAGGTTTTATGGACACACTTGAAGAGAGAGCCTTTAATGTTACAGACAAAAAAGCTCTTGTATTTGGTTCAGGCGGCGGTGCAAGAGCTGTGGTTTTTATATTAAATTGGTTAAGGGCATCTTCCATACAAATATCTGGCAGAACTTCCAAAAGAGTTGACGATATTATAAAGAAAATTGGAGGCACGGCCACATCTCTTGAGATAATGGCAAAAAATACACCAAGTGCAAATATCATAATAAACACAACCCCAATATCGTCTCCTGACGATTCGCCAGAATTTGCCCGATTTATTGCAAATCAACATTTTAAAGAGTGTGAGATTATAGTTGATCTAAATTATGGACGTCAAAATAATATATGGCAGAGTAAGGCTTCTGAACTTGGTGTCCCTTTTATTGATGGTCTTACCCCTCTTGCCCATGCAGCAAGACGAACTCTACTTCTTTGGACACGAATTGACGTAGAACCATCTGAATTTCTCAAAGCCATTGATGATATTTAAAAAATCTTAAAACCATTTATAAAAAGATGTTTAAAGATTTAAGGAGATTATGAAGAGTATGGAGAACATTGATCCCAAAAAAATTCTGGTAATTGATGATGAACCAAGTTTAAGAGAAGGTGCCAGAAGGATTCTTTCAAAAATGGATTTTGAAGTCTTCCTTGCACCAAAAGGAGAAGATGGACTTGAGATTATTGATAAAGAACAAATCGCAATTGTCCTTCTTGATATGAAGATGCCCGGTATGGACGGCATGGAAGTTTTAAAGCGGATCATGGCGTTAGATAGAGGTATTCTTGTTATTGTAATTACAGGATACGCAACTGTAGAGACTGCAATTGAAGCTATGCAGCGCGGTGCTTACAACTTTATACCTAAACCTTATCAACCAGATCAACTTAGAATTGCCGTAAGTAGGGCGAGGGAAAAGCTTGACCTTGCAATTGAGACAAAAAGGCTTCAAGAGGAGAGAAAACGCAACCTTGCAGACCTTCATACAGAGCAGAGCAGAACTCTTACAATTATAGAATCGCTGCCAAATGGTGTTATGGTTACCAATTCAGATGGCAAAGTTGTTTTAATAAATCCCGCTTGTTATCGTTATCTTGATATTGATCCTCAAAAGGTTCCGGGAGATATTACAGTTGAAGAGATATTTAATAACAGAGAGCTTTGTACCCTTATTCTTGATATTTCAAAGGGAAAATATATTGATTATGCTGATATTCCTGCCCACGAAATTGATATTGATAACAAAAAGTTTTTTATGGTCAGATGCAGGCCAGTCTTAGGGGAGAAAAAAGAGTGTCTTGGTGCTGTTGTAAATATCGTGGATATATCAACAATGAAGGCATTAGATCAGGTAAAATCTGAATTTGTAGCTAAGGTTACCCATGAGCTACGCTCCCCACTCTCAACAATCCACGAGCAGCTAAATATGGTTATGATGGCACATGCAGGAGAAGATGGAAAAGGTGTAGCAAGTGAACAAGATCAGTATATGCTCTCCCGTGCAAAGGAAAAAACTAAAGCTCTTATTTCAACCATTGGCGATCTTCTTGATCTATCCCGCATTGAGGCTGGAATGTCTGCTAAAGAGTCAAAGCCTGTTAAAGTTGATGAGCTTCTTAAAAATATTTGTAGCTTTCTAAATGCAAGAGCTATTGCAAAGAATCAAACACTTACCGTAACCACACCTTCTACTGAAACTCAACTACCCACAATTACAGCAGACCCAATGGCAATTGAGAGTGTTTTTGGAAATTTAATCTCTAACGCCATAAATTATACACAAAATGGTGGTCAAATTGAGGTTAGTTGCGATCTTGCAGGAAACAATATCAGAGTAAAGGTAAAAGATAATGGTTTTGGCATTGATGCCAAATATATGGATAAAATTTTTGAAAGATTCTACAGGGTTAAAAATGAAAAGACGAGGTTTATAAATGGGACAGGTCTTGGTTTGCCAATTGTTAAAGGGATTGTTGACTCTATGAACGGTTATATTAATGTTGAGAGTGAGGTAAACAGAGGCACAACCTTTACAGTATTGCTACCATTTAAGAAGATACCAATAGGGATTATGTAGTATAACTTAGGTTTGACAACTTTTTAAAAGTTGTCAAACCTTAAAAATCCTTAAAATTTTGAGTGGTCAACTATGAAAGAAAACATATCTACTAAAATAAAACTCATTTCAATATTGGTTATTCTACTTTTATTGGCTATTAAATTTAATCTTTTTATTGATACGTCAAATTATCTTTATGCTAACCAGAATCCATCTAACTTTGGTGATAATGCCAAAATTAAAGAAAGTTTTAATAAAGATGGAAACAACATTGAGCTTTTTACTGGCAACACAATGGGAACTACCTACCATATTAAAGTTGTAATGCAAATGGATAAAAGTAGTGGTCGTGAAGGTAAAAGTGGTGGTCAAGAGGAAGGTAAAAACAAAACTCAAATAACTCCTTCAATACTACATGATTTAATTAAGGAGAAACTCAAACAGGTCAATCAAAGTATGTCTGTTTATATAAAAGATAGCGAAATTTCTCTATTTAATAAGTCTCATAAAGGGGAGAGTATAAACATCTCTCCTGAATTTCATGGTGTCATGGTATCAGCACAAAAACTTTACACCATGACAAAAGGTGCTTGGGACGGCACTGTAAAACCTCTTGTTGATCTTTGGGGGTTTGGCACAAGAGATCAAAAATTTACCGAACCATCTTCTAAGATTATAAAAGCATATCTTCAAAACACTGGGTTTAACCAGATTCTTATTAAGAATGAAGTGGCTAAGAATATTGATTCCGATAAAAGTAGTGAAATTCCCAATATTGGGAATAAGATATTTGGAACTCTTGAAAAAAAAAATGATGCCATTACCCTTGATCTTGGCTCAATTGCCAAAGGTTTTGGAGTTGATGCAGTTGCCCAGCTTCTTAAAAGTCAGGGTTATTCCAATTTCTTAGTTGAAATTGGTGGAGAGGTCTTTGCTTCTGGAGAAAAAAAAGAGGGGAACCCTTGGATAGTTGGAATCAGCAACCCAATAAAAGGGGAAAACCCATATAAATCAACCAAATATGATTTAGACAAAGAACAATCAGAAATTAATCAGGTTTATCATGCTTTACCGCTTAAAAACAAAGCTCTTGCAACAAGCGGAGATTACAGGAATTTTAAAATAATTAATGGTAAAACCTACTCCCATATTATCAACCCAACTACAGGGTATCCTGTTGATAATGGAGTTGTAAGTGTGTCAGTAATTGCTGATAACTGCACATTTGCAGATGGACTTGCCACAGCACTTATGGTCATGGGACATGAAAAAGGAGTTGAGCTTGTCAACACCCTTGAAAATGTGGAGTGTCTTATTGTTGTGCAAGAAGAAAAATTTGATGAAAATAACAATGTTCATGGAAAGAACATTGTTGATAGAGGTAGCAATGATGATGCTGGGAACAATGTTAATCAAAAAAAAAGTATAAAGTTTAAAGATTATAGATCAAGAAAATTTCCCTTGCCATGAGTCTCTTCTTTCAAGAGTTTTCTGTATCATATTAAAAGTTATATTCTTATCAAGCGACCAATATGGTGCCGCAAGTTCGTCAGGGTGAGGGTCGCCTGTAATTCTCTGAACCACCATGTTTTTCGGAAGATGCTCAATAAAATCGCAAACAGTTTCAACATATTCATTTTGAGTCATACAGTTATAATCGCCATCTATCCACATCTTTTCAAGTAATGTTCCCCTTACTACATAAAGCAGATGAATCTTAATCCCATGAACACCAAGTTTTCCTATTTTTCGGGCGGTCTCAACCATCATATCCCTTGTCTCCCCTGGAAGCCCTAAAATAATGTGAACACAGATATTGATATTGGAGTTAAGTTTAGTATTTATCTCATTAACAAGAGCAATTGCATCAATACAACACGAAAAATCATGCCCCCGATTAATAAGAGTCAATGTTTTATCGTGAATAGATTGTAGCCCATACTCTAACCACACAAGGTATTTCCCAGAGTATGAGGCAATAAGCTCAATTTTTTCTCTATCAACACAATCTGGTCGTGTTCCAATTGCCATTCCAATAACACCCTCTACCCCCAGAGCTTCATCATACATGGCTTTCATACGTTCGCAAGTTGTGTATGTATTGGTGTATGATTGAAAATAGACAAGAAATTTTTTGGCATTGTAACGCCTTGCCATAGCATTTCGACCAAGTTCAATCTGCTCTGTTATTGATAATCCTCTACTCCAAAGTCCTGAACCAGACCCTTTGCTGTTGCAGTAGATACAGCCACCCGTTGAGATAGAGCCATCACGATTTGGGCAGTTAAGTCCAGCATCAACCACTATTTTTTGCACTCGCTCTCCATAAAGTGCTTTTAAATATGAGTTGTAATCTAAATATCTTCTAATTTTGTCTGCAATCTTAATTTTATTACTATGTATCATAATATGTTCACTTTTTTTGTCCCCAAAATATTAGCTATATTTTCCCAAAGCAATTTGCTTATATCCTCTGTTTCAAACAAAATTTCATGCCGTGAGTTTGGTATTGATATAAATTTCCCATTTGGAAGAGTTTGGCATATCTGCTTTTGTGCCTTATTAGATACAACACGATCTTGTTCAGCACTCAAAATCCATATAGCTGTCCTAATTTTAGATAGAGACTTTTTATCGTTAAGAGCATCAATAGAGTCAAAGGCGGCTTTTAACCACCCCCATGTTACGCCACCAAGTGCAAGTTTTCTATTCTTTGAGATCTCTTTGTGTTCTAACCAAAAATTGTCCCAATCATGTGTCAAAAGATTATTTTCAAATTTAGCGTTTTCTATTGCATAATCTTTTCCGCCCGGAATATAGTTTGCTCCCAATTTAAAGTTTAAAGCTATATTTGCAAGAAGCCGAGTTCCCCAATTAGTTACAATGTCTAAAAAATCTCTCTTAATTGGTGACGTGATAATATCTATCATGGGTGATATAAGGATTGCCTTTTCAATCTTTAACATATCCATTTTACAGCCGTTTTTATAAACTTGAGATAAAAACCTTAATGTTATATGCCCCCCCATAGAGTGTGCAATAATATTTATAGGTAGGTTAAATTTAATAGATAGTGGTGCAACATAGAGATTAAAAAATAGCTTAAGATCATTTATATACAACTGAAAATCTTTAACATATCCTTTATCTTGATTAGGAAGTTCTCTTACAGATAGACCTTGCCCTCTCCAATCTAAGCTCATAACATGGTATCCCATAGAAGATAACTTTGATGATACTAATTGATATTTTTCCATAAATTCAGTTCTTCCGCTTAAAAGTAAAATTATACCTTTACAATTATCTTCTATATTCTCTTTATTTGTTGGTGCAGTATTGTTTGTTGTTAAATCCCACCTTTGTTTTACGTTGTTTAAATATATACAACTCCTATTGGATTTCATATAACCCCAACGTATCTGCTTTTTATCTACTGATGTGAAAAAGCTAAAATTAAAAGATTGATTGATATTATCGCTATTATTTGTCAAAATTTAGCTCCTTTATTCTCTTTTTGAGTTGATTTCCATAACTATCTGAACTAATCTTAAAAATATATTTATAGCTTTTAAGGATATTGATTTATAGCTTTTGTCAACAATAAATTTGCCCCCATTCATTTTTAAAATTAAGTGGCAAATAAGTGAGGAAAATTGAATACATTATTTAATAGTAACGATGATAAACTGACACAGTTATTAAAAATAAATGATGAATTGAATCATATAAAAGATATTGATTCTCTTCTTGATACTATTCTTAGTAAAACAAGACGACTTACAAATGCAGACGCGGGATCCATTTTTCTCCTTGAAAATAAAATGCTCAATTTCAGCTATGTTCAAAATGACACATTGAAAAAGAAAAATCCTCTTAACAATAAACAGATATACTCTAATTTCTCAATTCCAGTGAATGAACAGTCAATAGCAGGTTATGTAGCTTTGCAAGGAAAATCTCTCATAATTGATGATGTTCATAATTTAGATGACACAGTGCCTTATTCTTTTAATAAAAGTTTTGATGAATTTGCAGGGTATAGAACCCAATCTATGATGACCATTCCACTTATTACTACTCGCTCTCAGGTAATAGGTGTTATGCAAATAATTAATGCAAAAGATGAGGCAGACAACCTTATTCCATTTAAACAAGCCGACGAAAATTATCTTAATTTTTTCGCGGGTAGTGCAACATCTGCAATTGAAAAGACGAAGATGACCCGTGAGATTATTTTAAGAATGATCAAAATGGCAGAACTACGTGACCCTAAGGAGACTGGCTCTCATGTTAATAGAGTAGCTTCATACTCTATAGAAATTTTTCAAAAATGGGCAGAACTTCATAATCTTAAATATAGTGAGATAAAAAACTACAAAGATATTTTAAGAATTGCCGCAATGCTGCATGATGTTGGTAAAGTTGCAATTTCTGATGTTATTCTTAAAAAACCGGCAAAACTTAGCGATGACGAGTTCAAAATTATGAAAACTCACGCTTATCAAGGGGCAAAACTATTTCGTGGAAATGTATCAGAGCTTGATGCCCTCTCCTATGAAATTGCATATACTCACCATGAAAAGTGGAACGGTAGAGGTTATCCAAGAAAGTTAAAAGGCGGGGATATACCTATTTCTGGCAGAATTGTCGCCCTTGCAGATGTCTATGATGCCCTTATTTCAGCAAGAGTCTATAAACAAGCATGGAAAGAGAGTGACGTTATTGCTACTATAAAGCAGGAGTCAGGACACCACTTTGATCCTGAACTTGTTGAGATATTTTTATCTATTTATGATGTTATTGAAGCAATTAGATTGAAGTTTCCTGATATGGATATTAGAACTTTTATATAGATTGAGATTTGATAATAGACTTACTGTAGTAAGCATAACGGTTGCACCGTTTACGACAAATAGATGTGTACAAACTTATTTCTAATTCGTTCAGCAACTATAAAACCATCTTGTGCTGAGGTGTTTGAAAGAATAACGGCAAACTCTTCGCCTCCATATCTACAACCATGTCCCCCTCTCTTAAACATGCCATCATAATGTTACCAAGAGTTGCTAAGACAACATCACATTCAATCCATTATCATTTTCTACAACTAATAGAAAAAAAACGAAATTAAAAAAATAGTGCAAAAACTATATTGAGGATAATAAAATGAAATTTAAAATAGGCTCGGGTTATGATGTTCATAGGTTAGCAAACGATAGAAGACTTATAATTGGTGGAGTTAATATTCCATTTGACAAGGGGTTGCAAGGGCATTCAGATGCTGATGTTCTTACCCATGCAATTTGTGATGCAATACTTGGTGCCGCTGGACTTGGAGATATTGGCAGACACTTTCCAGATTCTGATCCAACTTATAGAAATATATCAAGTCTGATTCTTTTAAAACATTGTGCAAACATGCTTGAAGATCAAGGTTATTCTATTGTAAATATTGACTGCACAATTCTTGCCCAATCTCCAAAACTTGAGCCATACAAAAAAGAGATGGAGCATAAAATCGCTGCTGCCATTGAAATCTCTCCAGAATCTGTTAATGTAAAAGCAACCACAAATGAAGGGCTTGGATTTGAAGGAAAAGGAGAAGGTATTGCTGCCCATGCTGTTGTTTTAATCACAAAGATTTCCAGTTTAAAGCTAAACTCTGGAACATCATCGGAATAACAATGCTGGAACATCAACAGAATAACCTTTCAAAATAAATCAGGATAAACAATATATGAGCTTAAAAATTTACAACACATTGACTGGAAAAAAAGAGATGTTTGTGCCACTTCAACCTAATAAAGTTGGCATGTATGTTTGTGGACCAACTGTTTATGATACAAGCCACATAGGACACGCCCGCTCTGTAGTTATATTTGACGTTATTTTTAGATGGCTTAAAGAGTCTGGTTATGATGTTTGCTATGTTAGAAACTTCACAGATGTTGATGACAAGATCATCAAGCGGGCAAATGAAACGGGCAAAGACCCAATAGAAATTTCTGAAAAATATATCAAAGAGTTCCACAATGAGATGGACGCTTTAAATGTTCTTCGCCCCACCATTGAGCCAAAAGCCACTGAGCACATACAAGATATTATTAACTTTATTGAGATGCTAATTGAAAAAAGGAAAGCATACTATGTAGAAGGCAGTGACGTCTTTTTCTCAATAAGCTCTTTTGAAGGATATGGCAAACTTTCTGGCAGAAACCCTGATGATATGATAGCAGGTGCAAGGATTGCCATTGATGAAAACAAAAAAAATCCAATGGATTTCACCTTGTGGAAACCCGCAAAACCCGGAGAACCAGCATGGGACAGCCCTTGGGGAGCAGGAAGACCCGGCTGGCATATTGAATGCTCTGCCATGAGTAACCGTTATTTAGGGCAGAGTTTTGACATTCACGGTGGAGGAAAAGATTTGATCTTTCCACACCATGAAAACGAGATTGCACAATCTGAGGCTCTTTTTGGTAAACAGTTTGTCAAATATTGGATTCACAACGGTTTTGTTGATATTAATAACGAGAAGATGTCAAAATCTTTGGGCAATTTTACCATGATAAAAGATGTTCTTGCAAAATATCACCCTGAAATTATCCGTCTATTTTTGCTTTCCAAACATTATAGAAGCCCGATTGATTACAATGAAAATTCTATGGCTGAGATGGTTTCAAGTTTAGACAAAATCTACGCATTTTTGGAGAGGGCAAACAAAGCTAATGTTGATTTTTCAGATTCAGATAAAAATAAAATGGGTAATTTCAACAACTTAAAATCTGATTCAAATAGTTGCTATTCTGGTGGAGAGTCATGGGCAGCTTTTAAAGAGAATATGGATGATGATTTTAACTCCGCAACAGCGATTGCAACAATATTTAACACAGTAAAAGAAGGTAATAAACTCCTTGATAGAAGCGGTGAGACTATCTCATCTGATAACCTTAAAAAAGTAGCTGAAATTTGTGCTGACATAAAAAAAATGGGCAGTATTCTTGGTATCTTATCTCAATCTCCTCAATCTTACTTTAAAGATAAGAAAGATGCGGCTCTTGCTGATGGTGCAATTGATCCCAAAATGGTTGATCAATTGGTCATGGAGCGGACAGAAGCGAGAAAATCAAAGAATTTTGCAAGAGCTGATGAGATAAGAAAAGAGCTTGATTCCATGAAAATTATCCTTGAAGATGGAACTGGCGGCACTACGTGGAAATTCAGTTAAATCCATGAAAAAAAAAATAATCGTTATTTGCGGTCCCACAGGGATCGGCAAGACTGGATTTGCAATTGAGCTTGCAAAGAGATTTAACGGTGAGATTATTGGTGCTGATTCCATGCAAATCTATAAATATATGGATATTGGCACAGCAAAGCCTGATAAATCAGAGCGTGAACTTGCCCCCCACCACTTGATTGATTTTCTTGAACCTGATGAAGAGTTTGATGCTGGAAAATATATGCAAGCAGCAGATGCTGCAATCAATGATATTTATTATCGTTCTAATTTCACTTCATCTAATTTAGCTTTGTCTAAAGTTCCAATACCTAAAATTCCAATAATTGTAGGAGGAACAGGTTTTTATATAAAAGCTCTTCTTCACGGACTTTTTAGAGACAGAACAGTTGACAAAGAGGTTATTGATAAACTTGAGAGAGAAAAAGAGGAAAAGGGAAGTTTTGAACTACACAAAAGACTCTCTTTGCTTGATCCAGAAGCTGCCAAACGTATTCATCCAAATGATGGCTTTAGAGTTGTAAGGGCACTTGAAGTTGTTGAAGTTACAGGAAGTCCTATATCGGAGTTTCAGAATCAACATGGTTTTGCATCAGAACGCTATTGTACTTTGAAAATTGCTCTTCATATAGATAGAGCTAAATTATATGAACGCATTGAAAAGCGGGTTGATATGATGATTGAACAGGGGTTTGTTGATGAGGTAAAGTCACTTATCAGCAGAGGTTATGGTTGTGATTTAAAATCAATGCAATCAATTGGCTATCGTCATATTTGCGACTTTTTAAATGGTCACACTCTCAAAAACAGTACTCAACGTGATCTTGCATTTGAGTCTGATAATGGCAATTTAAACCCTATCTCGTGGGAAGATACCATACGTCTGCTCAAGCGTGATACAAGAAGATATGCAAAACGTCAACTCACATGGTTTAGGCAAGATAAAGATATTAATTGGCTTGAACCTAATGATATAAATCATGCTCAAGAGCTGATAAAGAAATTTCTCAATTGATGTTGGAGGAAATTTTTATAATTTTCATATTAAATTCAACTATATAATAAATGGATAATGTTATGATGATTACAAATAGACACGCCCCATACCCCCAAATATTAACTATGACGATAATGTATATTGTCATATCGTTTTTTTGCACCTCATGTACCATGTTTCAGGCTACACCCACGCCTGTAAAAAAGCCGACACAACCTAAAATTGTTGAACCTGTTATTCAGCAACAAGTTGAGCAATCGCCTTATGTCTCAATTGAACAAAAAGGCGATAATGAGATTAAAGCTGGCAACTACCGCTCTGGCTTAAATATTTATAATAACCTTATGACAAAATATTCAGGAGAGGATAAAAAAAGGCTTCTTGAAAAGACCGAGGCACTTCTATCTATAATGAAAAATAGTGATCTTGAGGTTGTGCTAAATTCTAAGAAAAGTCAGATACCTGAATCAATGCTCCTTTATCGAATTGGAATGAACTATGCGAAAAAACAGAAAGATAACCAAAAAGCAAAGGAGATTTTTAATAAATTTATCTCAAGCTACCCTGATGATCCTCATGTATTAGAAGTTGAGCTACTTTTAAAAGAGATTGAGAAAAGCTCTTTTGCAAAAAATATAATTGGGTGCATGTTACCTCTTTCTGGAAAATATCAAACATTTGGGAAGCAGGCTCTAAGAGGCGTTCAGATGGCCCTGCAAGATGCCAAAGCTCTATACAGTGATCAAGAGATAGATTTTATAATCAAAGATACAGAGTCTAACGATGCAAAAGCTGCGACAGTTGTTCAAGAATTTTCACAAACCAATATTGCTGCAATTGCAGGTCCTATGGTTACCTCAGAAGCAGCAGCAAAAGAGGCACAAAAATATCAGATTCCCATGATCTGTATGACTCAAAAGAGCGAGGTTACGGCTATTGGAGACTATATTTTTGCAAATTTTATAACCCCTGAGATGCAGATAAAAGGGCTTGTATCGCACGCAAGAGGAGTTCTTGGGATAGAGAAATTTGTGGTTCTTGCCCCAAACGATAAGTATGGACAGAGGTTTATGAGCCTTTATAGGCAGGCGGTAGCTGAAGCAGGAGGAGAGATAGTTGTTGCTGAGGTCTATCGTGAAAATCAGACAGATTTTTCAGAAATTATCAAAAAAATAGCAGCTCTTCAACCTCAGAAAGTTGATGAGGAATCTCAAGGGACAAATACAAATAACTCTTCTGCTCCTAAATCGTCAGAGATAAATGGAGATACTGAATCTAATGGTATCGCAAATACAACTTCTGAGTTATCACCTAAAATAGCAATCTTTATACCTGATTCACCTTCAAAGGCTGCTACTATTCTTCCCCAGTTATTGTATTACAATGTAAAAGAGGCTTATCTTCTTGGAACAAATATCTGGCACAATAACGCTCTTCTAAAAATACCATCTGAACATATCAAAAATGTTGTGATTACAGACGGATATTTTGCCAAAAGCAGAAAACCTGAACCTGCCCGTTTTGCTGAAGCATTTAAAACAGTATATGGCGAATATCCGGGATTTATTGAAGCAGTTGCCTATGACACAGCTTTGATTCTTATTAAAACAGCAATGGATAAATCTATTAATTCAAGATTAGATATAAAAAATACACTTGCTGGTAATATTATTTATAGTGGCGTTACTGGAGAGACTATGTTTGAGACAAACGGGAATGCTCAAAAAGAGCTTTTTTTTCTCACAATTGAAAATAGTGCCTTTGTAGAAATTGAGCGTCATTAACAAAAACTCTACTTGTAAAATAGACTTCCTGCAAAATTAAATTTTTACCCAATAAAATCAAGGGTTAATTCCAAGTTTTGTAAGAAGTCTAATTATCAACTTGTAAGCGAACCTTGCCCTGTTGCTTCAAGGACTGACTGCCACAATTTACCGTCAGGGTCAACATTCTTATGTTTACCAGCAGATGCCTCCATTGGAATATGGACATAGCTGTTGTTCCAGTGGCTAATTAGTAGCTTTGTCTTGCCTGCCATGCCTGCATGAACTGCATCACGCCCGAGAAACCCACAAAAAACACTATCATTGGCATTTGCTGGGAGGCTTCGGATCATATAGCTTGGGTCAATATATTTAAGGGTTATTGGAATATTCTTCTTTTCAAACCAGCTATTTATCTCTGTTTTTAGAAAAATTCCAATATCTTTAAGTTTAATGTTACCTGAAGGGTCATACTCTATTTTTTGGTCTGTAAAGAATTTTTGTCCAGCCCCCTCTGCAACTACGATTACAGCATGTTTTCTCTCCATGAGCCTCTTTTCAAGAGCTGATAGAAATCCTGATTCGCCATAGAGATCAATATCAATTTCAGGTATTAAAACAAAATTGGCATCTTGCTGGGCAAGAGCTGCCGTTGCGGCAAGAAATCCTGCATGGCGACCCATTAATTTTATAAGTCCAATTCCATAAGGATAGCCAGCAGCCTCATTATGCGCCCCTTTAATTGCACTTGTTGCTATATCAACCGCTGTATCAAATCCAAAAGTTTTGGATACAAGATAGATGTCATTGTCAATCGTTTTTGGAATCACAACCACGCTTATTTTAAGATTTCTGGTATTGATCTCATCAGCAATTTTATTTGCCGCGACCAAAGTTCCATCGCCTCCAACCATAAATAAAATTCCAATATTCATACGCTCTAAGCAGTCAACAACTGCATCTATATCTTGAGTTCCACGAGATGAGCCAAGTATAGTGCCTCCCATATCAAGAATATTGGCAACTGAATTAGGGGTAAGTTCAACAACTTCATGCCCATACTCAGGAATAAAACCTTGAAGTCCATATTTAATTCCATAAATGTTTCTGACCCCATAACAGTGGTAAAGCTCTAACACAACGGAGCGGATAATGTCGTTAAGACCAGGACATAACCCTCCGCAAGTTACAATGGCACATTTGAGTTTATTTGGATCAAAGTATATTTTCTCTCTTGGTCCAGCCACTTCAAAACTTGGAATCTCAATATTATTTGCAATATGATATAAAACAGAATCATAATCTACAATTCCTACAACTCTATCACTATCTTTAACAAATCGGTTTGTATATCCACCTTTAACTCTTCCTTTTAACGGTGAAGCTATTTTTGCCTCTCCAAGTGTCTGTATCCGCGTGTTTAGATTATCTATATTCATTTGCAACTAATCCTTATATTGGAATTTTATCCTGTAAACTTGAAAGCACCTTTGCCAAGAATGTCGTGAAGATGCAAGATACCAACAAGACTATTGTTTTCATCTGTAACTGGTAGTATGGTTATTTGATGTTGCTCCATTATATTAAGAGCATCATACAAAGGTAGCTCAGGTGAAATAACATGAGGTTTTCTTGTCATAAGCTCTTCAACTACCATTTTATTAAAATCAATCGCCATTTTTGAAATAGAGTGTCTAATATCGCCATCAGTTATAATACCAAGAAGAGAGTTTTTAGTGTCAAGTATAAACACAGCACCAATTTTAAATTTATCCATTACATTTATAGCTTTGATCATAGGTGTACCAGATAAAACTGATGGGATATTATTCTCGGATAAGTTTGAGAACATAATCTCTCCAACCATACAAGACAATCTCTGACCAAGAGAGCCTCCGGGGTGAGATTTTTTAAAATCGCTAACTTTAAACTGCTTTTTATTTATCAGCACTACAGCAAGAGCATCGCCCATAGCAAGTTGGGCGGTTGTGCTGCATGTAGGTGCAAGTCCTAATGGACAAGCCTCTTTCTCTACACCTGTATCAATTACAATATCACACTCTCTTGCCATTGTAGATTTAAGGTTTCCTGTAAATGCAATCATCGGGCAACCAAGAGATTTGATAGATGGTAGCAAAATATTTAGCTCTCCAGTTTCGCCGCTATTTGAGATAGCAATAAATGTGTCATTTTTTGAGACCATACCAAGGTCTCCGTGCATTGCTTCAACTGGATGGAGAAATATGGCATTTGTCCCGGTACTGCAAAGAGTTGCAACAATCTTTCTGCCAATTAGACCTGATTTTCCAATACCTGAAATAACAACTCTTCCTTTGGAATTACAGATAACTTCAACCATCTTCTCAAAGTCAGAGCCTATTTTTTCTGTTAGATGCAAAATACTTTCTGCTTCCTGTTTTAATACGCTTATCGCTTCATCAATAACCATAAATTAGACCAATTTGCCTTATATTGATATTAATTGTTTTTATTATTAGACGTGTTGCGTGATAATCACTTTTGATTGTAGAATTTATTATTTTAAATAATTTTGAAGTTTGATTGTTATTAGCAAATATTTCAACTAATATTTATGCTATTTTCTAATAAATATAGCATTTTGAAGGTTTGATTGATATAAAAAAATTAAACTTACAGAGGCAACGTATATTAGAAAGAGCTTGCAGAACTATACACTTAAAATATTTAACTTAATAACAGGTAATTCGCTTTTATCCAAAAAATATGCAAATTGAAAATCCTCAAAATACTACTATTGTTAAAAAGCCATATTTACAGAGTATTGTAAAAAAAATATCCACATTAATACTTTTTTTTATAGCCCTGTTTATAATTATTGGATTAACGAGCTTTCCAGCACTCTTTTTTTATATCCAATCCGACCATTTTAGCAAAGTAGTGCAAACTGAAATAAACAAGAAAATTATGGGTAAAATGGAGTGGAAAAATCTTAATATCTCACTACTTAAAGGTGAATTGTTCCTTGAAAACTATAGGTTATCTCTAAATAGTGATGAAATTATATCAGTTGATAAGGTGCATGTTACTCTCGATCTATCAGGTGTTATTGAGCCTTTTAAAAACTTACACTTTACCAATATAAATGATGCTTTGGATTTTTCTAATATATTTAATCTCTCAAAGTTTAATAGCAATGGGTTAATTATTAAAAGCATAGCCATTGACAAACCTAATGTAACTCTTTCCATGACTTCTGAAAAAAGGGTTAATATTGCCGAAGCATTTACTCTTTATCAGCCCAAAAAATCAAAATTAGATGAGAAGCCCTTTTACTTGCCATTTAACATTACTGTTAATCAACTCAATATAAAACAAGGGATATTTGAATATAAAAATATCAACAATGGAAATGAACACGAAAATAGGAATAATGAATATAAGTATAAAGAAAATGAACATAAAAATAGCAATAATGAAAATAAGCATAAAAACAATTTTGACAGTAAAAAATCTGAGTCTGTTACTCTCTCTTTTCAAGGAGATATTAAAAATATCCTTATAGAAAGTAGTCCTATAAAAAGTCTCCATATAGGAAATGATAGTAATCGTGAAAATGCAGAAGAAAATACAGAATTAGATAAAATAATCTTAGGAATACTTTCAAAACCTACATTTGACATCACAATTGACGCAAAAATTATAACTTCAGAGTTCTTAGAATCATTGAAAAATATAGACTCATTAAAGGCTATATTTTTAACCCTGAATAGCATTATAGGTTTAGGGAAAGATAATCAACCATTAATCAGTGGCAATTTATCAATCCATTCAACTCTCTTAGGCTCTTTGAATGATCCTCTATTTTCATGCCTCATAACTTACCCTGACGGTCAGATAATTGAAAAAAAGATAAAAGCTACTCTTGATGTTACGATGCAAAAAAAAGAGATAATGATAAAAAATTTAGAGTTAGAACATGGGGTTGCGGACGTAAATGGTAATTCCAAATTGCAAGCAAATGGCAATATTTCTCTTGCAAAGGCATTTCCTAAAGGTTTTTTGGGTGAAAGAGAGAAAATAGATAAAATTACAACAAAACTTCATTTCACTGGGGAAAATATTGATTTAGACAAACTACTTGGCTCTAAAAATGGGTCTGTAGATGAATCTGAAAATAATAAGAAGGAATCTAAAGGTGATAATGTAAATCAATCTAAAAATGATAATGTAGATAGCTCTAAAAATAATAATTTTAATAAAAACCTTAGTGTTATGGATAAAATTAGTAAAATAAAGGGAGTTGCTTCATTTAAAGGTAGTGTTTCTGGCGGTTTGAACAATCCTGAAATTAAAGTTATTCTCAAGGCTGAAAACGCGGGTTATCAAGGCTATCCCCTTGTAGATAAAGGAGATTTTGATTTTACTTTTTTAAATGGTGGTCTGAACATCAAAAGATTTGATATTTCATCATGCGATTCATTAATAAAACTTGATGGAAATATCCTTTATCCAAACAATCTTAACTACCCAAAAAATTTAAAAATAGATAAGCAAAAACCTTTCTTTAATATTTCAGCAACTTCTAAACATCTCAATCTTGCTGAAATATTAAGTCAATTTAATCTCCTTAAAAATAGCAATGATAATAGTGCTAATAAAAAACTGGTAGCGATTCTTGAAGCTAACACAACTCTTGCTGGCACTCTTGATAATCCAAATATCACTTTAAATGCAAATGGCAAAAATATTGATTTAATGGGTCAAAAAATCGAGTCTGCAACTCTAAAGGGTGGTTATCAAGATCATAAAACAGCTATTGATTCTCTGATTGTTGAATTTACCCCTAACACCTCGACCACTAATTACGCCATTACTAACACTACAACTACTAACATCAAAACTACTAACAACACCACCTATTCTGATAAATTTAATACTAATACAAATAACAAGAGCATACGACTTATCAATAATAATGTGATTCAAGCAAAGGGTTTTATTGATCATAAGCAGAAACATAAATTCAAAGTTGATATATCTTCACAAGGAGTTGAGCTTGCTTCTATCGAATCTATAAAAAAATATAGTGTTATAAAAGGGATTACATCTGGCTCTATCAACATAGAAGGGAATCTTGGGTCTATTAAATCTTCAAGGATAAGCGGCGATCTCGCACTAAAGCAGGTAAAGATTGTGGATAAGCCATTTCAAGATTTCACTGCAAAGTTGGAGTTAAAAGATAGCCGTCTAAAGATCAATGGAAAGCTAAATTTTGATATTGGTGCAAATTTAGATTTTAAGTCTAAAGATTTTGATATGCACGCTATTTTTAACAAAACAGAGCTACTCCCATGGTTTACATTTGGTGGTGTCAAAGGTATTGAGAGTGGCACAGTAACAGGAGTTATTGATATAAAAGGAAATACAAATAATTTAGAAAAATTAGAAAAAATTTCAGGAAAGTGTAGTTTATCTGAACTATCTTTGAGCCTATTTAATAATTCTGACATTTTTGCAAAGCATTCTGATAAGTTAAATAATTCTGATTCAAAAACCGTAAATAAAAAGATGATGGTTAAAGCAGGAAATATAAATGCTTGGATTAATGGGAAAGAGTTTAATATAGATAGATTTAAAACCATACTTCCTGAAAATGGAATCGCTGTGCTTTCAGCTTCGGGTAGTATTGGAGGTAATATCAAAGCTCAAGCTAATGCAACGTTCCCTGTTAAGTTTGCATCTCTTTTTATCACTGATATGCCTGATATAAAAGGTGCTGTTAAGCTAAATCTCAACGCTGATATAAAACCTAAAATGTATATAAAACCTGATTACTCTATGAGATCAAAAAGAGATACTGTATATAGTGGATACATTCAATCTGACAAAGATATGGAGTCTGCTGGGTATATGAAATCTAACGAATATATGCAATCTGGCGGATATATTGACGATTCTAAGTTTGATGCTACCGTAGAGCTTGTAAACATTGGAGTTATATTGCCTGTTATTAAATCTTCTGGAGACTATTCTGATGGTTCAGGGACGATACGACTGCATGGCATAAATGGCGTAATAAAAGCTGATATAAATAAAATTGCGATACCAGAAATTACTGGTAAAATAAGTGATAGTAGAGTTGATGATGGTATCAATAGAAATAGTGATGAAAAACTTGGTGCAAATAGTGAAAACCAGAATAGTAAATCTGGTCAATTTAAACTAAGTGGTGATGCAAAGTTAGTAAATTTTATGCCAAAAAATATTGAAGCTAAACTTACTGCAACATCAATTCCTATAAATATGATAGAGGATTTTACAGCAAGTTTTGACACAGTTTTAAATTTTAAAGGTGATATTATAGCCCCTATCCCTACAACAAGCCAAAGTCTGACAGATTCAGATTCAAGCCCTAATCCTCCCCCCCCTACCCCTGTAGCATCAAGCCTTTTATCTGGTAATATTCTAATTAACAATGCCCAATGGACAAGGGATATTCATGTTGAAAAGACAATTTTATCAACATTGACAGATAGATTACTTGAGAGAAAAAAGGTTAGAAAAGAGGTTAATCAAAAGAGTAGGCAGTCAATAGATAGTAAAAATAAAGTTCAAGATAACAACGTAAGCTCAACTGATTTTGATTCAAAAAAGTCAAATCAGTTGAGCAAAATAGTTGAAAATATGAAACTCAATATTATAGTAAAAGGGAAAAAGCCCCTTATTGTTGATAACAATTTAGCATATATGGAGATTCATCCAGATATAAGAATCGGTGGAACAGCGTTGTCGCCTTTAGTTTCTGGACGTTCTGAAATCAACCCCGGCACTATAAACTACCAATCAACAGAGTTTACCCTCACTCGTGGAATAATTGATTTTGTAAATCCTTATAAAATTGAGCCAGAGCTTGATATTGAATCTAAACGTAAAGTGCGTGATTGGGATATTACCCTTTCGGTAGTAGGAACACCAGATAATATAAGTTTTAAACTTACGTCAGACCCAAGGCTTGAAGATGGAGACATAATCTCCCTTTTGTTAAGAGGGAAAACTGTTACTGAGTTGATAAGTGCAGAGGGCGGCTCAACTCTCTCTGCCGCAAGTATGCTCTCACAAATTGCAGCTTCAGAAGTTAGCGATAAGGTTAAATCTGCTACAGGTCTTGATATTTTTGAGGTGGGGTTTGGCAACACAAATGAATATAGAAGCTCTAAAAACAGAACTGGGAGTAGCATAAGTAAATCTCAAAGCAATATACGTAAATATAACAAGATAAGCAATAATAAGAATAATGATAGCGAATTTGAAGATGTTAATGTTACCGTAGGCAAAGAGCTTACAGATAGAATAAACTTGAAATATGGCACTGAAAACAAAGATGGCGTAATGGTTGGTAAAACATCGGCTGAATATAAATTTACAGATAATGTATCTGTAACTGGTTTTCAAGACTCTGAAGGTCAGTTTGGTGGTGAAATACGTTATCGGTTAGAGTTTAAGTGAAGGAAAGATAGAGATGGTCAAATCAGTAAGTATCGCATTCTATTCAGTTGTCTATATTTTTACTGCTTTTCTGCTCGTTAATACTTTTTCTATTTTGCTCCCTAATACTCTTTTTGTCCCTCAATCTTATGCTCAAGAACAAACTACGCAAATCTACGGTCAAGAACAAACAACTCAAGTCTCTGGTCAAGAAAAGACTATACAACCCTATGCCCAAGAAAAGGTTAAACAGATTCAAGAAATAACTCAGGTTAAACCTATTGAGGTGAAATGTATTAATATCAAAGCATTAAAGTTCAATGGTAACTACAACTTTTCAGATATGCGTCTTAAAATGAGAATGAAAAGTTGGCACTCCTCACTTCTACCCGGAAATTTCAACTGCTACAATGAAGATTGGCTAAAAAAAGATATTATAAACCTTGTTGAATTTTATAGAAAAAAAGGTTTTCCAGATATTGATATTGGTTATCTCTTTAATCCAACTCAACTTAATCCAACTCAACAACAAGATGAGGGTGTTGTTGACAAACAAAATGGGGGTATTGTTGAAATTAATATTACTGAAGGGTTGGAATATGAGATTCTATTTAAAGGAAACAATTTTTTTTCTCAAAAAGAGCTTAGAAAAAAGATTGACCTTGTAAAAAAAGGAAATGCCAATGACACAGCACTTAGCAGGGCAAAAGTTGATATAAAAAATAGCTATCTTGATGCTGGTTTTGAAGATGTTGCTGTTAATTTTAATAAAGAACGTAAGAGCTTCTCAAACAAGCCTTACAAACAAAGTAGTTATAAGCCTAAAAGTGATGAGCCTAAAAAAGATGAAATCTGGATTGTTGAATTTTTGATAAATGAGGGAACAAGAAAAGTTGTAAATCAGCTTAAAATTGAAGGTAACAAAAGCGTCTCAAAAGATGAAATCTTAGATTCCATGCTTACAAGAGAAAAAGATAGAAAAAAGAATTTAGGAAGAGAGGAAATAGGTGGATACAATTCAAATGTGCTTGATAAAGATATAAATGCAATTGAGCTTCTCTACCTTAGTAAAGGCTTTCTTAATGCTAAAATCTCAAAGAAGATAAGTAAATTAGAAAATATGAGCACCTCTTTAAATAATACCGCCTCTTCCTTAACTACCACCCAAGATGTTCAACTTATTGATATTCTCATAAATATTCAAGAAGGGGTTCAAACTATTGTTGGCAATGTAAATATCGTGGGTTTTGACTCTAAATATCTTACAAAATTATCATTAAAACATGGAGAGCCATTTCGTGAATATATGGTTAAAAGTGATGAAAACTCTCTTAGTATGATAGTCTCAGAGCTTGGATACCCACATGTTAAGGTTATAAGTGATATAGAATTAAGTGGTAACGCAACAAAAGCTGATATTACTTGGCAGATTGAGAAAGGTAAATTTACACGTTTTGGCAAAATTAACTACTCAGGTAATAAGAGGCTTAAAGATGATGTAATTTCAAGAAGGCTTGATATAGCTTCAGGAGAGCCATTTTCACTCAAAAAAGTGTTTACCACAGAGAAAAAAATTAGAGAGAGTTCAGCTGTTAAATCTGTTGAGATAACATCTCCAGAACTTACCCTTATGAAAGAAGAGCCTGATATTGAGATTGTAATTGAAGAGAGTAATCCATATTTTGTTGAGGCTGCTATAGGTTACGATACCGAGCAAAATATTTATGTAGATACAAAAATTGGAGATAATAACTTTTCTGGTCGTGAAATTGATGCTTGGTTAGAGGCAAGCGTTAGCGGTATTGGATATAGAGCAGAGAGCGGACTTAAAAAGCCTTTTTTTCTCGGAACAAACATTGAAGCAATAGGCAATATCTATGTTGAAGATGAAGAGGAGCTTAACAAAACTTTTGGCGTAAAAGCATGGGGTTATGAGACTGGGTTTTTAAGAGAGCTGTTTATTAAAAACATCATTGCTGGATTAAATCTAAATTATGAAAACAGAACTCTTTATGGAGAAGTGCAAAGCATAGATATTGATGAGTTAGAGAGTCGTAATATTCTTGTTACATCTTTCTCTTTGGGATATGATTCAAGAGACTCTTCAATCAGACCAACAAAGGGATTTTTATCAACATCTTCAGTTGATGTTTACAATGGATTTGATAATGATCTTGACAATTTTCTCAAATATCAAATTGATTTGCGAACATATTTCTCTCCTTTTAAAACCTTCTCTTCATTTAATAGCTCATACTTTAATAGAGTAACTTTTGCTCTTCGTGGGCGTATGGGATATATTCAACCGTTTGGAGCAGAAGATAGTGTAGCACAAGATCAACTATTTTTTCTTGGAGGCACATCAAATGTAAGGGGATTTAAGGAGAACATGCTTGAATATGACAGAAGTTTCAATCCATTAGGAGGTCGTAGAGCTATAAATTCAACCCTTGAGGCAAGAGTCGATCTTCCCGCTGATTTTGAGTTTAGCTTATTTTTAGACACTGGGAAAATAGATAATTTAACAAATAAAATAGATTTAACAAACAGTTTAGAATCAAGTGGTTTTAGGTCGTCTGTTGGGGTTGGATTACGGTATATCACACCAATCGGACCTGTGGGGCTACTATATGGTCATAAGTTAGATACAGAAGATGGAGAGAGTCCAGGTAGAATTCATTTTAGCGTTGGTTATACCTTTTAAATTTTACCCTCTTCAATAAAGTTCTCACACAAAAGGTTATAGTCAATACCAGCTTTAACAAAGCCTTTTCTGCCATATCTCATATTTGCCTCAACCACAAAAAATTGACCTCTACTCTCAATAATATCAAGCCCAACATCGTCCCAACCGCAACTTTTTGCTGTGTAGAGTGCAAGCTCAAGAGCTTGTTTTGGAATTGGAGCAAAAGAAATATCTCCCCCACATGAGATATTTGCTCTAAAATCTTCTGAATTAGAAACCCGCCAATATGCAATAGCTACCTCTTTTCCAATCACCACAACTCTAATATCTCGCGTATGAGGTAGATATTCCTGAATATATGCAGGTTCTGAAGATTTATTTGATAATAATTTAGTTGAGCTTTTAATAAATTCTGCTGAGTCTAAGGTAGAAGTTAATTTTTCTTCTATTGGTTTTATTAAAGAGCCATCTATTGAAGAGAGGTAGCTAACCAACTTTTGAATGTTATCAATAAGATAAACGCCTCTTCCCATTGATGAGCCTCTTGGTGTTTTAGCAATAAAAGGAAACGAAAAATTGTTTAGTATCTCTTGTTTTTGCTTTGCTCCATAAAAGACTTTAGTGCGTGGATGTGGAATATTTAGTAGATTAAAAAGTGCTGTCTGTCTGATTTTATCCTGCACAAAATGGTATGTAGTGAAACTTGGAAAAGTTGTCTTACCCATTATATGGAACATATTTGCATAAAATGCTGTGGGATAATATATTTTATCTGCATTTCTGATAAGTTCAATCTCTTCAGGCGAATAGTCGGTAAAATTGGGCTTAAATCCAAGAGTTATAATGTTCCTACAATTTTTAAACCTTGAGCCAAGTGCTATTTTGGGTAATAGTTTTTGGGATAATGCTATTTTAGAAGATTCTATCTTTGAAAGCATTTTTGACGTTGTATTCCTTCTGGTAAATGTCCCATCTATTTAATTAACTCATTGATTCCTTTAACAATTTCTGGAAATCTAAAGACACCATTTATACCGCAATCTAAATATTTATCTGTTAAGTTGAGATCAAGAAAATCTTTCTGACGTGTTGAAATCAGAAAAGGAAGATCGTTTTTACTATAAAATTCCCTGATTTCTCTTGCAAAATCAAGGGCTGTCATATCTTTTAAGAATAGATCGCTTACAATAAGGTCTGGTTTATCGGCAGAAATAGGTTCAAAAGCCTCTTCAGGGCTATCAAATCCAATTGAGATATAGCCATTTTTTAATAGCAATTTTTCATAGATTTTTTGGACTGTATCAGAGGAGCTTATCACCATTGCTCTTAGTTTGTTTTGAAGTTTATTTCCCATATCTGCTTTAAACTCAATTTTCTTTGCAGTAGATTTAAGACCTCTGTTTGTCAAAATATTAAGATAGCTATTTAAAGCAGAGGGGGTAGCATCTTTTGCTAAGTATGTTGATGCCATATCTACAAAGGTATCTGAGACAAGCAGATAGTTAATAAGGTTTTTAGCCTGTGCATCAATTATTGTATGTACAAGTTTTTGACCATGCTCTCTTCCAGTCTCAATTCTATTTTTTACCTTTGCATATACAGGATCGTTGTAGTTTTTATCTAAAGCCTTGATAGCAGAGATTCTAACATGAATAGCATTTTTTTCAATTGCACCCATCATAAGCTCTGTAAAGCTAAATTTATCAAACGAGCAAAGTGTTTCAAAAGCCTGATGTTCTAAAGATTGATCAGATTGTTTTTTATTTAAAAATGAGTAGATGTCGGGCAATATCTCGTCAGACAATATTTCGTCAGATGCTGCTCTATTTGCAATCAATCTTAAACTGTTTAATACAAGATCGTGATCATTTGATTTCAAGTTTAAAGTAATTTGTTTCAGATATTGAGGATTTGATTTTAAATCTAAGTCAGGATTTAAAAAGTAGCTAATCGCCTCAAATCTTTGTTCAATAGCTTTTGAAGCAAACATTTGCATATAAAGAGTTATTCCATCATTCTCCTGTTTTGACTCCGTTTTCTGTTTTGCCTGAGCTTGTGGCGGTGGAGTTGATGGAGGAGGAGTAGATATTTGTGTTGGTTGAGCTTTTAGTATTGGTGCTGATGTAACTTGAGGTGATGGTTCGATTGATGGTATTTTAAAAGAGGCAAGAGCATCAATAATATTTTGGTCGTTCTTAACTGTTTTAGATATATCAAAAAAGATTTTATAAACCTCTGGAGAGCCAATTTTAGCAAGGGTTTTTACTGATTGATCCTTTAGCGTTGCATCATCATAATAGAGAAATTCCGCAACAGCAGGCACAAGAGATTCTATCTTTTCCTCTCCTATAATATTAATTGTTTCAAATAAAATCTCTCTATCTGTGCAGTTTGTCAAAATATATTTAAGCAGAGGCGAGGCTTTTAAAAGTCGCTTTCTGTCGCACGCTTTATAAAATATTAATGCAAAATCAAAATTAAGATGCGCCCTATCAGTTATAAGCTGAATCAATTTATTGTGATTATCATTATTAAAAGATTTATAATATTTGGTCTCTAACCTAATTACAAAGTCTAATAATATCCAAGCATCGCTATCTGATACCATTGCAAGTTCGTCTAAAATGGCGACCTTAGTCTTATCTGATTCTAAATGGAGATCAAGCAGAAGGTCTTTTGCTTTTTTGATGTCTAAATTTTTAATACTATCTCTAAAGTAGCTTATATAATTTCCCACGTATAACCTTCCTATATTTTGATTAGTCTAAACATTATATCTGGATCATCTGAAGCCAATATAATACAACCTCTACAACCTACTCTACCGCCCTACCCTTCTTTTATTTTCTATGTAAAAATCAAAATATTTTGTCTAATAGATATTAGGCTTTACTAAAGCCATTAGGATTATTTTTTTGCCAATTCCAAGTGTCTCGACACATATCATCAACTGTTCTTGTAGCCTTCCAACCAAGCTCTGTTTCAGCTTTTGATGGATCAGCATAACAAGCAGCAATATCGCCAGACCTTCTTGATGCAATCTTAAACGGTATCTCAACTCCAGATGCCTTTTCAAATGCACTGACAAGCTCTATTACCGAATGACCTTTGCCTGTTCCAAGGTTGTAGGTAACAACTCCACAATTTGTGAAAAGTTTTGGTAGAGCCTTAATGTGTCCCACAGCAAGGTCTGAGACATGGATAAAATCTCTTACGCCTGTCCCATCTTCTCTGTTGTACTCTGTATGATAGTCGTTTCCAAAAATATTTAAAAATGGCAGTCTGCCAACAGCTACCTGTGCAATGTAGGGAAAAAGGTTATTTGGAATACCAAACGGGTCTTCTCCGATTTTACCGCTTTTATGGGCACCAACTGGGTTAAAATATCTTAATAAAGCAATATTCCATGATGGATCAGATAGGTGTAAATCCTTTAGAATCTCCTCGATCATAAGTTTTGTGCGTCCATAAGGATTTGTAACAGAAAGTGGAAAATTCTCTTTAATTGGAAGTGTGTGAGGATTTCCGTAAACCGTTGCAGATGAGCTAAATACAAGGTTCTTAACCCCATACTCTTTCATAACTTCAAGAAGGTTAATAGTTCCTGTAATGTTGTTGTTATAATATTCAAGTGGAAAGCTAACCGATTCTCCAACAGCTTTTAGTCCTGCAAAGTGTATTACAGCAGTATTATCTTTTAGGGAGAGAGGTAATAGCGTTTCAGAAAGCAATTTAAAAATACCTGAAAGAGAACTCTTATCTCGAATATCAACATTATGAAATTCAACCTTTTTTCCTGTAATCTCTTCAACTCTTCTCAATGCTTCAAAAGAACTATTAGATAAATTATCAATAACAATCACATCATATCCATTTTCAAGAAGCTCAACACAGGTATGGCTGCCAATATATCCAGCACCTCCTGTAACAACTATTTTCATATTTTTACCTTTTTGAATAACAATAGGTTAAACGGACAATCTTTGGCTTTTGTCTGACCGTTTAACCTATCAATTTATAGTATTCCAGATAAATAAATTGGCAATTCCTAATTAGCCCCACCCCGTCCCCCTCCCCAATGGAGAGGGGCAAAATAATTATCTGGAAAGCTATAGTATTGTATTAAAGAGTTAGAAGTTAAGAGTTTCTTGAAGATCATCAATAGAAAAATCCCACTCTGAATTATGTGGAGGAAACTTTGTATTGAACATTTCAGGCAACTGATCGTCAAGTTTTGTAAACCCTGCTCTTTTATTAAACTCCTTCTCATCATTAAGAATTGATTTGCCAAGAGCAACAACATCATCAGGAGTAAGTTTTATGCCATATTGAGCATTAAGAAGATCAACAATTGTTTGAACTCCATCAGCATTGTCAAGAACAGCAAAAGCTACAAATAAACATAGACCTGCTGCATCAATAGCTGCTGTGGCAATTTGAAGATTTTTAGAAAGCTCAACATTTCCATCTTTCTTTAATGGATTAATATCGCCACCTACTTTAAGAATATTTGCAGTTACACCATATCCAGCAGTGTGATCCGCCCCCATTGGAGATGTGGCGTAAGTAACTCCAACCCCTTTAACAGCACGAGGATCATAAGCTGGAAGCCCTTGACGTTTTACAACAGGGACGCGATCAATACCAAGGGCATCGCCAACAAACGCTGCTCCATTGCCAAGAATCTTGCCGTTTCCAGTCCCTTTGCCAACCTCTTTTAAAAGCTCAATTGCCGCCTTACCATCACCCCACTCAAGTAATCCACCCTCCATTGCTACACCAATGGCAACACCTGTCTCAATAGTGTCCACTCCAATATCATCAGATAGTCTATCGAGCATTGCAATGTCATCAAGGTCTTTAATTGTAGTGTGTGCACCAAATGCCCAGAGCGTTTCATATTCAAAACCTGATGTAAGCTGTTTTCCATCTTTATCGTTATAAACCTGAGAACATTTGATTACGCAACCCGGATGACAACCCTCAGAGACAATTCCACCTCTTGCCTTAATATTTTCAACCATCTTCTCACCACTTATATCTTGAGCATGGTCGAAACGTCCGCTTCTAAAGTTCTTTGTAGGAAGGGCACCTGCCTCATTAATGACATTAACCAAAACAGCAGTTCCAAATCCGGGAAGCCCCTGACCTGTTACAGAGTGGTTATTTAGCATCTCAACCCAACGTTTGTTTGCAACCTTAAATGCTTCTGCATCAGCAATAGGAAGACGATCACACCCTTTATCATCAACTACAATTGCCTTAATCTTTTTTGAACCCATAACTGCCCCAAGACCACCTCGACCAACCGCACGACCCGGGGTACCTTTAAGGTCTGCTTGCTGAATACTTGCAGCTTTAAGCCTTTGCTCCCCTGCAGGTCCTATGCTCATAACTCCTGTATTTTTGCCATATTTTGCCCACAACTTCTCAATAGCTTCATAGTTTCCCATGCCTACATACTCATCTGCTGGCAAAATCTGAACTCCATCTTTTGTAATGACAACCATGCTGTAGTCATCATCATCAGGTTTACCCTCAAGAACTATGGCTTTTATTCCAAGCCTTGCAAGTTTTTGGGAGACAAAACCACCTGAATTGCTCTCTTTTATTCCACCAGTTAGTGGAGATTTCGCACCAACTGAGAGTCTGCCTGAATTGGCTGCTGGTGATCCAGATAAAAGACCCGGAGCTATAATAAGTTTATTTGCAGCTCCAAGTGGATGGCAAGTTGCAGGAACTTCGTTTAATACCATTTTTGATGTTAATGCTCTTCCACCAAGTGAGGCAAGCTCTGATGGGACATCTTCAAAGTTGTAGGTTCTGGTTGCTGTATTGATCCTTAGAATTTTAGACATTGTTTTCTCCTTGGTTTTTCATTTATTGCTTTCATATCGTAGTTAAATTCAACTATTAACCTTTTCCTATCTTTTCTTTAAATGTTTTTTGTCAGGAGGGGACATTTTAACCAACTTAGGGTCAAATCTTGCAATTATTGAGACTAAATCTCTCTGTTGAGACATCACCTCTTCAATATTTTTGTATGCCATTGGAACTTCATCAAGTCCTGCTGAAATTAAAGATACTCCTCTTTGCCTAAGTAAAGCATCTAAATCACTCCATTTATACTGTTTCATTGCTGCATTACGACTCATGCGTCTGCCAGCACCATGTGCTGCTGATTCAAGAGAAAAAGGGTTACCAACTCCTTTTACTACAAAAGCAGGAGATGCCATAGAACCCGGAATAATGCCAACAACCCCTTTTCCAGCAGGTGTTGCACCTTTACGATGAACAATAACATCTTTTATTAACGAACTTTTATTATTCTCATTATATATTTTTTTATTATTATCGTTAGCTGTATTATCGTTACCCATATTATCGTTTGCGGCAGATAATTGACTTAAATTTATAGAGGTTTTCCATGCAAAGTTATGATGATTATTAATCGTAAGAATTGATTGTCCTCCAAGAGATTTAACTACACTATCATGTATAACTTCGTGGTTAGCCTCTGAATATCTACCCATAAGCTCCATTGCTATCCAATACTCTTGTCCTTCATGGCTATCCATATCAAACCACGCCAAATCCTTTAATGAGGCTGGAAGTTCGGCTCTTACTTTTTTTGCTAATTTACTATAGTAATCTGCAATCTCTGAACCTGCTCCTCTGCTTCCACTATGAGTTAGAAGAGCTAAATACTCTCCTGATTTAAGGTAACTGTCAGTGTTGCTATCTTTATCTAAATAAGGATTCATAAGTTTAAGAGAGGCTTCGTCTTTATCAAGAGTTAATTTACCAAACTCTGCAAAATGGTTGCCGCTCCCACTTGTTCCAAGTTGTCTCCATGCTTTATCTTTCAAAGATTTAACAACGCTACAAAAGCCCCAATCTTGGTCCATGACTTTGTGATTTTTAGGATTTGAAAACTCCTCTCCAACACCAAATTTAGTCTCTTTCTCAAGTGCTATCTTAAATCTTCCTCTGTTTTGCTCAAATTCTGAATATGGTATATCAAGAACTGTCATGCAGACACGACATGCAATATCAACACCCACTGCATAGGGAATTACGGCATTATTAACAGCCAGTACTCCACCGATTGGCAATCCATAACCTTTATGAGCATCTGGCATTAAGGCACCTCTTACAGAAATAGGGAGACTACAAGCCTGCTCCATCTGTAGCAATGCCTCTGGATCCAAATTTTCTCCCCAAATTTTATAGGGAGCAGTTTTGCTCTTTTCTTTGGTTAAGTTATCGCCAATAGTTCCCATAACTTTTTTATTCTCCGTTTACTTCTACTTTGTTATATTACTTCGCCTCACCCCTAAACCCCTCTCCCGAGGATAGGGGAATAATTACTCCCTCCCTTTGGGGAGGGCTGGGGAGGGGCAAAGCTATACCATTTACATTTACATCCAGCGTTTGCGCCGTTTATAAGATTTGATGTTTTTAAAGGATTTTCTGCCTCCACCTTGAGTTACTCCAAGATAGAACTCTTTTACGTCAGGGTTATCTTTTAAATCATCTGCTTCACCTTCAAGAACAATTCTTCCAGACTCCATAATATAGGCATAGTCAGCAATTTCAAGTGCGATTTTAGCATTTTGTTCAACTACAAGAATAGTTGTGCCTGTAAATTTGTTTATCTCAAGAATATTATCAAAAATCTCCCTTACAAGCAGAGGAGCAAGCCCAAGAGAAGGTTCGTCAAGCATAAGCATTTGAGGAGCTGCCATTAAAGCTCTTGCAATTGCTATCATCTGCTGTTCTCCACCAGAACTATATCCAGCCATTCGGTTGGTGATATTGGCAAGACGTGGAAAATGTTTATACATCAAGGCATAATCATCATTAATTTTAGAGTTTCCATCTCTTCTCGTAATGGAGCCAACCCTTATATTTTCGCTTACTGTAAGGTGTTTAAAGACTCTTCTGCCTTCTGGAACCATCACTGCCCCATGACGCACAACCTCTGTTCCAAGTTTGTTGGTTATATCTTTCCCTCTAAACTTTATATAACCCTCTTTAACTATTCCATTTTCAGGTTTTAAAAGTCCACTTATTGCCCGTAAGGCTGTAGTTTTACCAGCACCATTTGTGCCAAGCAATGCTACAATACTTCCCTTTGGCACAGTAAGGCTTACCCCACGCAATACTTGAACAATATCGTTATAAACCACCTCAATATTGTTCACTTCCAAAATATTTTCCTGTGATGATGATTTTACCATAAGAGTTGCCCCTATTTTCAACTAAATAATTTCATTATCAGGCTTCTTGCTGCACCATTTTTACCAAAATACCAACTATTTTACTTATATTTGTAATATAATATTCAAGTTTGTCTATATATGCTATATTGTTCTCATATTTAAGAAACTTCCAAGTATTTCCTGTAGTTACCGCCCCATATATCTTCTGAATCCCCTTCCCTTCCCTATCGTTAAACATCTTTGATGCTATCATCTCTGAAATGCGCTGACCAAGCCCTGATGTTATCTGTTCATTTTTTGCCTCAACAACTGCTACAACAGGTGAATTTAGGTAAAACTGCTCAGGCGATTTACTTATAATATAGTCGCAAAATCCGTTTAATTCTCTATCCTTATCAATATCAAGATTTATTCCTGAAAACAGGCTAATCTCATCATTTAGCTTTTTTTTTAATTCTAATAAAACATGGGAAATGATAAGCTCAGATCGTGCTTTTTCTGTGCTTATTGCCAAAGCAAGAGGGACATTATAATTAAGCGAAATCTTTAGGTAATCACTTATCTCAACATCTTCAATAGATGAAAATAGGTCTTGGTTTTCAACTATTTCCAATTCAAATTCCTCTTTTACCCTCTTTAAGGTAAAGCTGCTATATGGCATTTGATCTCCTTTGAGAAAGTTATATTAATGGTATTACAGGAATTGAAATAAAAGATTTGCCAACTTTCTGGAAGTTGGCAAATCTAAATCTACTGCGGTTAAATGTTGTTCAGAGGTCAGTTAGTTGACCACTAAACCTATACCCATAGAACTACGAATATCAGAAAAGACTAAAATCATTTAATTTTTTTAATAAACTCAGATGTAATAGGCTCACCAATTTTTTTGAATTTACCTTGCTGAACGCTGTAAATCTGGAGAGAATCCACGCCAGCCCTGTCAGTTGCTGAATAAGTTACAGGTCCAACGGTTGTTGGTGGTTGATATGCTTTATCGCCGTTCATTGCATTAAGTTCATCGTAAAGAGCTTTTTTAGTTATCTCAACCCCTTTCTCCTTTGCACGGCGAATAACCTCAGTTGCAACTTGGGCAACCATTACACCGTTTGCGTAATTGTGTGAATTTGCAGCTTTGTCATCACGTCCATATTTTTTTGCAAGTGAAAGTTGTGCGTCAGTTCCAGCTCCTGGCTCTGATGTAATTGTGTAAGATGTTGTCCAGAAAAAATTTTCAGCACCAGCACCAGCAAGATCAATAAGATCGTTTCCACCTGTGTAATGGGCCCCAAGAAATGTTATTTTCCCAGCTTCACCAAAAATTTTTGCAGTAAGTCCAAGGCGGGCAGCATCTTTTAGCATAGTCGCAACTGGAGATTGAATAGTTTGGCAAAGAACATATTGCACACCTTTACTCATAAGACGTTGAAGCATTGCTGTGTTATCAAGGTCTTTACCATGCTCGACAACCTCTATAATCTCTATGCCAAGCCCAGCAGCAACAGCTTTTTCCAGATCACTCACAGGTCCGCGTCCGAATGCTGACGGATGGATAAACATGGCAACTTTAGGTTTAGCTCCCTTGTTGTTTTTCACAATATATTCTGCAAGCAATATGGTTTGTTCCGAATATGAAGCAATTGGTAAAAAGATATATTTTGAGTCTTCAACATTGCCAGCATGAAAAGATGCTGGTAATACTGGAATCTCTACCTCATCAAAATCTTTTTTAAGTGCAAGCGTGCTTCCTGTTGAATAGTTTAGATAAAATACAATTCCTTGATCCAAAAAATCCTCAAAATTGCGTTTGGTAACGTCTGTCTGATATTGATCATCTTTTATGGTGCATTCAATCTTATCATCTCCAAGAAGTTTAGTGTCATTTACAAAACGGAAATAGTCCTCAACACCTTTGGCGTAAGGGTTTCCAGCATCAGAGGTGGGACCTGTGATTGCAAGAGAGAGTCCAATTTTATAGACTTTACCTCCCGCATTTGCTAAAGAAGCCATTCCAATTAATGCCATTCCAACAACCAATGTAATAGCAATCTGACTAATACCCTTTAACCCTTTAACCTTTAACTCATTGCCTTTCATGTTGCCCCCTTAAAGTTTTTAATGGTTTATTTAGATCCTTTATTGCCTACAACTATTACCTACAACGCCTTGTTGTTATACCTGCTACTACTATCATATATTCTTATTTCGACAAAATTCTCTCTGTCCATGTTTGCAGAGCTGAAAGTTGTTGAGTAATAAGCTCTTTAATCTGTCCATCAATGAGGTTGCCGTCACTGTCAAAGCTACCTGTAAACGCATTACAAAAAACTTCTGGTCTATTAAGTATATGCAGATTAAGAAAAACTCCTACCTGACGCAAATGATACTGTGATCTTGAAGTTCCCATTCCTCCGCCTGATCCCATAATGGCTGCTGGTTTTCCTGATAAAATACGATTATCAGGTTCTCGTGAAGCCCAATCTAAAGCATTTTTTAAAGCTGGGGCAATTGAATAGTTATACTCAGGGCAAGCCAACAACAAGGCATCAGCATCTTCAATCTGCTTTAACAGAGTTTGAACTGATGCTGGTTTTTCAGTTATGTCAAAGTTATAAAAAGGAACGGATAAAAGATCGGCTATTTCAATTTTCATTCCCTCTGGGGCATTTGCCTTTGCGTAACGGAGCAACCCCATGTTTGTTGATTGTTTGCGTAAGCTCCCACAAATTCCGATTACTTTAATTTCTTTCATAATAATTCTCCTCTTTAACGGTTGAATAAAGTTTCTGCCAACTAAATTTTATTTAACAAATCAAGACCAGACGAAATCAAAGTTTTGCAAAAGGAACAAATTGTTAAATATATCAACCATCTCTACTAATATCTAAATGGCCAAGTTTTTGTATAGGATTTTGTAATTCTCCACCAATTTGCAATACCTCTTGGTTCAAACATCAAAAATAGAACAATTACAAGTCCAAATGTAAATGGACGAAGTGCTGTAGCAAGGTTCATTGCAGAGGGCAGATAATTTCCAGCATATTCAGAAAATTTTTCAACCTGAAGGTTCAACATCTGTATTGCAGCAGGTCCCCAAAAAGAGCCGTTTAGAGTTCCAAGCCCGCCAACAATTGCCATTGCAAGGTATGTGATTGAGTGGTGAAGAGTAAAAGATTCAATCCCCGCCCCTTTATAAAGAAACGCATGAACAGCACCAGCAACACCAGCTAAAAAGCCTGATAATGCAAAAGCGTAAACCTTTGTAAATCCTGGGTGCATTCCCATTGCGTCTGCTGCCCGGTCGTTATCTCTAACAGCTACAAGTGCCCTACCATATCGAGTTTTAAAGAGATTTCTAATTCCAAAGCCCAATACTACTATCAGAATAATAGTTACATAATACCAAAAGACATAATGCTTCTCTCTTCCAATCTCACCTGTAAACCACATCACTCTGCCAACAGATATGGTTTGTCCTTGATTAAAAAAGGTTAAAAATTTTATTGCCCACTCAAAGATCATCTGAAAAGATAGCGTGGCAATAGCAAGGTAAAGGTGTTTTAATCTAAGAGAAGGTAACCCAACAATAGCTCCAGTTATAGCACCAGCAGCTCCGCCAGCCAAAATAAGAATAGGCCAAAAGTGTGTAATCAGAATATGGCTATCACCCAGAACTCTTGAGCATGAAGCAACAGTATATGCACCTATACCCATAAAAGCCGCATGTCCAATTGAAATAAGACCCGCAAACCCTGTTACAAGGTTTAGCCCAAGAACAGCAATTACCGCTACCAGAATATTATTTATAACCAACATATAGGTTCTGTTAAGAGGGAAAAAGATAGGCCAAGTAAATAAGATAAGCAGAAAGATTGAAAATATGAGTCTGTCAAGGTTTGTTATAAATGTTCTTTGCTCTTCTTGATAAGTTGTAAAAAAATTACCAGTCGCTAACCATCTGTTTGCTGACATAGTTTATTCCTCTCTATTTTTGTTAAATTCACAAATCTTAAGTCTATAATCTCTCCAACAAAAGTAAGGTAAAGCCATCTTTCCCTACTTTTGTATATGGCGTTAATTTAACCTTATACTCTTTCGATCTCATGTATGCCAAAAAGTCCATGGGGTTTTATAAGAAGAATGATAAGAAGAATGATATAAGGTAGAACTTCACCTGTGCCATTTAATCCCCAATTGCCGTCAAGATAGCCACCAGCAAACTGCTGGATTAGACCCATTATGATGCCAGCAACAACAGCACCAAGTATTGAATCAAGACCACCAAGTATGACTACGGGAAAAACCACAATACCAAAAGCATGGAGCGTATCAAAATTAAGACCTGTAATATTGCCAATTATGCCACCAGCAGCCGCAGCCGAAAGTCCAGCAGTTGCCCACGCAAGACCAAATACACTCGGAACAGAGATACCAACAGACATTGACGCAAATTGATCGTCTGAGACAGCACGCATTGATATACCGACAGTCGATTTTTTGAAAAACCAAGAAAAGCTGCCAATCAGCAAAGTTGTGATGATAACCCCAACAAGCTGGGTCCAAGAGATAGATACTCCAGCAATTGCAATAGGTTCTGATGGTAGAAATTGTGGAAATGAAAAATTTTTAGTTCCAAAAGGGGTAAGATAGATTAATCCATCAATAATAGATGCAAGACCTATTGTAACCATAATAACTGAAATAATAGGCTCTCCGATAAGTCTGCGAAGAAAAATTCTCTCAACGCTCCATGCAAGGAAAAAGGTAATTATTAGACTTATAAAAAAAGATATATATATTGGAATCGTAGCCCATACTGTTAAAGCATAGGTTATAAAAGCACCTGAAGCAATTATCTGTCCATGAGCAAAGTTTGCAACTCTGCTTGACTTATAGATAAGCACCAATCCAAGGGCTGCTAAAGCATATATTGAACCAACAACTATACCACTGACGACAATCTGAAAAAAATAGCTCACTTTGCACCTCTCTCTTTTATTATTTCTTATTTATTAAGCAATTTTTTATTATGAGATATTTTGGCTTCTTATCACCAAACGCTAATTAACTATTACCAATTAAAAAAATTTTACAAGACAATTTTAAGACAGTAGATAGTAGGAGTTTAATACGAATCGCCTTTTTGAGGCAAAAATGTCTAAGGCGGTAAGGATTGATATGTTAAGCTGATAGCTAAAATTATTTTTATTACGAATTCATTATTGAATCAAGTATCTTTTTTATAAAATAGGATACTTGCAGTATCCTGTTTAAATAGCAAGCTATTAAATAGCTTGCTATTTAAACTATATATTCTTCTAAGGGGAGGGGAAAGTAGTAATGTTATAATCTATTTTTCAGGAAAATCAGCAACACACTCTTTAAAAATATGCCCCATTTTAAGCTGTTTACACTTAAGATAGCCTTGATTATGTTTATTTGGCACAATTTCAATAGGAATTTGCTCAACAATGCTTAAACCATAGCCTTCAAGACCTATCATTTTTGTGGGGTTATTTGTCATAAGCCTCATTTTCCTGATACCTAAATCCGCTAAAATCTGTGCCCCAATTCCATAATCTCTCATATCTGCTTTAAAGCCAAGTTGAATATTAGCCTCTACTGTATCGCATCCTTGTTTCTGAAGTTCATAAGCCTTTAGTTTGTTGACAAGACCAATTCCTCGTCCTTCTTGACGCAGATAGATAATAACACCACTGCCTGCCTCATCAATCATACGCATTGCTTTATGAAGTTGTGCAGCACAATCACACCTCATTGAGCCAAAAATATCACCTGTCATGCACTCAGAATGAACTCTTACTAAAATTGGTTTTTCAGGATTAATTTCGCCTTTTACCATTGCAATATGGGTTAAATTATCTAAATCGTTCTCATAAGCGATGATTTTGAACTCTCCACCAAATTCAGTAGGAATTGTGCTTTGGGCGGCTTTTCTGACAAAAGATTCTGTTCTTAGGCGATAAGCAACAAGATCGGCAATTGTGCAGATACCAATATTGTGTTTTTCGCTAAATTTCTCAAGTGATGGCATTCTTGCCATTGTTCCATCTTCGTCCATTATTTCGCAGATAACTCCAGAATGTTTGCATCCAGCAAGTTTAGCAAGATCAACAGACCCTTCAGTCTGACCAATTCTAACCATAACACCGCCATCTTTTGCCCTTAGAGGAAATATATGTCCGGGTCTTGCAAGATCGTCAGCAGTGGTCTCATCTGCAACAGCAACTTGAATTGTTGTTGCTCTATCAGCAGCAGATATTCCAGTTGTAACACCTTTTTTAGCCTCAATTGATACTGTAAAGCCAGTGCCAAACTGTGAAGTGTTATCTTTAACCATTAAAGGCAGACCAAGTTTGTCTGCCATCTCACCAGTCATAGATAGGCAAATCAAACCTCTTCCATATTTTGCCATAAAGTTGATAGCCTCTGGTGTAACAGCTTCTGCAGCCATAGTGAGATCGCCCTCATTTTCACGATCTTCATCATCAACCAAAATAACCATTTTACCAGCTTTTATATCCTCAATAGCCTGTTCAATTGTAATGTGCGGCATTTTTTTTATCTTTTAACTCCTTAAAAATACTCAAAACTTAATGAATAAAAACCTATTTTATAGAAAACCATTTTTAGCCAACAGTGCCATACTAATATCTTTTTTAGAACTAAGATAATTCCCATTTTTAGCACCAGAATCGCTTTGTTTATCAGAATAACCATTCTTATAAAAGTTAGCATTACCTAAAGAATCTAATTGCAGAAATTTTTTAACATACTTTCCAAGCATATCTGTCTCAATATTGACCTCATCTCCAACATCTTTAAAACCTATTGTCGTAATAGATGCTGTGTGGGGAATTATGCTCACTTCAAAGTCAGTGTCAGAGCATCTGTTAATGGTAAGACTAATACCATCAATAGCAACCGAGCCTTTAGTTATCATCTCTGATGCAAGTTGAGGAGAGACTTCAATAGATACAATAACAGCATTACTCTTTTTTTGCTTTGATTTAATTGTGCCTGTTCCGTCAATATGCCCAGATACAAGATGACCATCTAATCTATCAGAGAGTCTTAACGCCCTTTCAAGATTTACCCTTGAGCCTGACTGAAGTTTTTTAAATGTTGTTCGAGATACAGTTTCAGGTGCCATATCAACGGAAAAAGAGCGGCGTTCAAGCGTTACAGCAGTCAGGCACGCACCATTTACAGCGATGGAATCTCCAATTTTACTCTGTGATAGATCAAGTTCCGTTTCAATGGTGAGAATCTTACCCTCGCCCTTAGGCTGGATTCTTCTTAAAATACCAAATCCTTCAATTATTCCTGTGAACATATTTTTCTCTTATATTTTTTATAGATTTAGAAATAATCGAGCAAAATCTGTTAG
This sequence comes from Desulfamplus sp., assembly GCA_015231615.1. GTDB lineage: Bacteria > Desulfobacterota > Desulfobacteria > Desulfobacterales > Desulfobacteraceae > Desulfamplus. The sequence continues at coordinate 135,033 of JADGBE010000001.1, forward strand.
ATTTAGAATACGTGTCTGTAGAAGTTGCTGTGCTTCACTAAAATCTCTATCGCCTGTTATCAATATATCTGCTTCAGAGTGTTTGGCACATTCAAGAAATTTTGCATCATTTCTATCTCTTTTGAAATCTAAAACCAAACACGGCTTTATAATTATTACAGTTTCGTTTATTAGATCAACCCATTGCTCAACAAGTGTATCTGGAAGATTAAATTTTTTCTTCTTAAAACATCTTCATATTCTTTAACAATATCAGAAGAAGCAATCCAATCCCACTCTGGCTGTGCAATTATCCATAAAATCACGGTCTCTGGAATTCTGTCGCGCAACAAAGCAGAAATGAGAATATTAGTGTCAATAATAACTTTCATTGTCCACTACTACGATAAGATTCAATTTCAAATGCAATATCAGCATCGTCAATTTCCTTAGAACTTGGTAAAGATTGTGTTGCTTTAAGTAAACCCCGCCATTTATCAAATTTTTGCTGTTGAATCCTATCTTTTGGTTCTGCTGTTAGGACAAAATTTGAATATGGTTCTTGTAGTATAAGAATAAGCTTTGCGTTGTTACCAAACCATTTTTTACATGATTCAGGTAAACGCACATTCGTCATCTCACCCTCATTGCTAATAATGGCTTCAACTTCCACTGCTTGAATCATACCCTTTTCTTCCCCTTACTTTTTAAGTTTTTTAAGAAATGTGTAAATAATATTTTATAATCTCATAAAACATTAAGTTTTAAAAACTTAATCACTTCAAATACCCCTGAATAAGCGTATCATCATCAAATCTCATAACTTCAACTCTTTTAAGCCTCAAAGAATCTTGCATTAAAAGAGGACTTTTTCCTCTGCAAACTGGAACCCCATCATCGCCGCCTAAAATTTTTGGAGCAATGAAAAACAGAACTTTATTGACAATACCGCTTGAAAGGGCAGAGCCAATAACCGTTGACCCACCTTCTATTAAAAGACTCATTATTTTCATCTTGCCAAGCTGCTCTAAAAGACTTTCAAAATCTAAAAAATTTTCTTTTTTACCAACAGTAATAACAGTTACACCCATCTTCTCTAAAATGGAACGTTTCTCAGGGTCAGCATCTGCAAAAGCAGCTATAATAGTATTTGAATCAGATTTTTGAGTTAAGATTTTTGAGTTAAGATTAATGGAAAGAGAAGAGTCAAGGATAATTCGGTGAGGGTCTTTAGCTTGTAAGTGTTTGAGTTGCTCACCGTTTTTTTGAATACGGGCAGTTAATGATGGATTATCTTTATGGAGAGTTCCAGAACCTACAAGAATGGCATCGTAGGCGTGTCTTAGTTCATGGACAAATTGGCGTGATTTTTCGCAAGTAATCCATTTTGAATCGCCAGTTGATGTTGCAATTCTACCATCAAGAGTTGTGGCACATTTTAGAATCACAAAAGGTTTTTTGTCGTGTTGGATATACCAGATAAAATCTTCAATCAGGGTTTCAGCCTCGTCTTTGAATATCCCTACTTCAACTTCTATTCCATGTTCACGAAGATATTGAATACCACCGCCTGTAACAAAGGGGTTAGGGTCTTGAGTAGCTACTACAACACGCTTGATACCTGAATCTATAATTTTTTTTGTGCAAGGTGGAGTTTTTCCATAGTGATTACATGGTTCAAGGGTAACGTAAATATCGCTCCCATGGCTATTTTCGCCAGCATCATTAATAGCTTCAACCTCTGCATGGGAAGAACCATAAGCTCTGTGCCAACCCCTACCAACTATTTGACCATTTTTAACAACAACAGCACCAACCATTGGATTTGGAGATGTATAACCTCTTCCATTTTTTGCTAAGGAGATCGCCTCTTGCATATAAAAAGCATCATTGTGGCAAGTATCACTGTTCATTTATAAACTCTGCATCTAAGTTTAGCTGCTGATCGCTTAAAGATTCTTGGTAAGGCTTCCCCTCTCCTTCTTCTCTCTTGTCGCTAAAACTTTGTTCCTCTATACTTTCAATTTGCTGACTTGATGTGCCAAGTTTTTTAAGAGCATCAATAAAATCATCAACACTGTTAAATTCTCTATAAACAGAGGCAAAACGGACGTATGCAACATCATCTATTTTGTGTAGATGATACATAACTTTTTCGCCAACAACACTTGAGTTTATCTCTTTGTAATTCAAATCTCGAAGTTCTCGTTCAATGTTATCAACTAAATCTTCAATCTGAATCATACTAATTGCACGTTTTTCACACGCTTTTTTTATTCCAGCCAATATTTTGCCGCGAATAAACTCCTCTCTGCGACCATCTTTTTTTACGATCATAACAGGAAGGTCTTCTACAGTCTCAAAGGTCGTAAATCTGCGAGAACACTCTTGACACTCTCTGCGTCTCCTGATTTCCATTTCAGTGCGACTCAAACGGGAATCAATAACTCGGTTATTCAGCTTACCACAAAATGGACATCTCATAGCTGACCTCGCATTTAATAAGGATAAATTAGCCGTAAAGATTTACGTTATAGGAAAAAGATTTATTTTTGCCTGTTCAAACATCGCAATTGTAATTGGGGCATTATATCTATTTCTAAAATAGACATCAGTAACCCCAGCATTAATTATCATCTTTGCACAAATAGAACATGGAAGGTCTGTGCAATATAGAGTTGAGCCACTAACAGATATTCCATGACAAGCTGCCTGAATAATTGCATTTTGCTCTGCGTGAACACCTCTACAAAGTTCATGCTTCTCTCCAGAGGGAATTTTCATCTGCTCACGAAGGCAGCCAGTCTCATTGCAATGGGCAATTTTTGATGGGGCACCGTTATAACCGCTGCACAAGATTCTTCTATCTTTAACAAGGATTGCCCCCACTTTGCGTCTAATGCAGGTAGAGCGTGTTGCAACTAAATCAGCAATACCCATAAAATATGTTGTCCATGAAGGGCGATCAAGTTGCATAGGGACGAATTGCTGACATAGTGTGTCGTTATCTGCCTCATTAATTGAGGTTTTATAAATTGATGCTTCTTTTTCAGCACTATTAGAAGAAGTCATTAAAATCAACCTAAATCACTGTAAATTGGGAACGCTCTGCAAAGAGCCATAACTCTATCTTTTACTTTTTGAACATCAGATGGTTTATCAAGAAGATCACAGATACATGATGCAACTTCACTCATCTCATCTTTTCCCATACCACGAGATGTTAGAAGAGGAGTGCCAATCCTTATACCGCTTGTAACTGAAGGTCCAAGAGGATCGTTTGGCACGCTGTTTTTATTGACAGTTATACCAGCAAGACCAAGCAAATTTTCAGCATCTTTCCCTGAAATTCCTTTGTTGGAGAGATTCACTAACATAAGATGGTTGTCTGTTCCACCTGAAACCAAACGCAACCCTCTTTCTATAAGAAGTGATGATAGAGTTGCCGCGTTCTCAACAACTTTTTGTTGATATACTTTGAAAGATGGCTCAAGAGCCTCTTTAAATGCAATAGCTTTAGCTGCAATTACGTGCATAAGAGGACCGCCTTGAATACCTGGAAATATCTGGCTTTTTATTTTTGAGGCATGTTCATCTTTAGATAAAATTATGCCGCCTCTTGGACCTCTTAAAGTTTTGTGAGTTGTTGATGTTACAACATCAGCTAAAGGAACTGGTGAAGGGTGAACCTCTGCTGCAACAAGTCCTGCAATATGTGCCATATCAACCATGAACAATGCACCATATCTTTTGGCAATTGAAGAAAATCCTTTGAAATCAAGCTCACGAGGATATGCACTTGCCCCAGCAAGGATAAGTTTGGGTCTGTGTGTTTTTGCAAGTAATTCAACTTCATCAAGATCGATCATCTCAGTTGTTTTAGAGACTCCGTAGTGGATAAAGTTAAAAAGTCTGCCTGAAAAGCTAACACTGCTTCCGTGTGTAAGATGCCCTCCATGTGATAGATTCATTCCAAGAATAGTATCACCTGGTTCAAGCAGTGCAAAGTATGCTGCCATATTAGCACCAGAACCAGAGTGAGGTTGAACATTTGCATAGTCAGCATGAAAAAGTGCTTTTAGCCTATTGATCGCAAGCTCTTCAACTCTATCAACATGAACGCACCCTCCATAGTATCTTTTTGCTGGATAACCTTCTGCATATTTATTTGTTAAAACAGAACCTTGAGCCTCCATTACCGCTTTGCTGACAATATTTTCAGATGCTATAAGTTCAAGTCCATTATTCTGCCTTAGCTCTTCATCTTTGATAATCCCTGCAATTTCAGGGTCAATTTTCTCGACGCTGCTTATGTTCAAACCAAAACTCCTATCTCTTTATAATTTTTTAGTTTCTATCTTAATAGATACAACAGGCTATTAATTTATAATTTATCAATATAGAGCTTATGATTTTAAAATCTTCTCAATAGACTCAATTCTCTCTAAATGCCTTCCACCTTCAAAAGGGGTATCAATCCATGTTTTAATCAATTCAAATGCAAGCACATCACCGATTAATCTGCCACCAAGCACAAGAATATTAGAGTCATTGTGCATACGGCTCATTTTAGCAGAAAAAATATCACTGCAAAGAGTAGCCCTTACATTGGCAAATCTGTTAGCAGCAATAGACATACCAAGACCAGTCCCACAAAGAAGTATGCCTCGTGAAAATTCGCCTCTTGATATAGCCCCAGCCACTTTTTTAGCATAATCAACATAGTTTGCAGATAGTTCGCTAAATGCACCAACATCATCAACTTTAATACCAAGCGACCCAATAAAAATACGAATCTTCTCTTTTAGCTGAAATGCAGCATGATCACTGCCAATAATAATAGGTTGTTTTATATCGTTCTCCATTTTATCGCCTGCCCTCTTATCATTCTCTTATGATTTAGACTTTATGTAATCAATTACATCTTGAACTGTCTTGAGCTTATCAGACTCATCTTCGTCCATATCGATCTCAAACTGCTCTTCCATTGTCATCATAAGTTCAACAAGCATCAAAGAGTCTGCACCAAGATCATCAACAAGAGATGCTTCTGGAACAACATCATCAATATCTATCCTTGAATCTACTCTTGAGAGTTTCTCAGCAATTATTTTCCTGACCTTTGTTTCAATACTCATAGATTAAAAATTCTCTGTGTTTAATGTTATATAATTTTAGGATTAGAACACTCTAAAACTTAAGGATATTATTAAATTTCAGAGTGTTATCTGTCTGATAAATCTATTTAAAGAGCTATTCTGCTTCTGCTGAACCAACACTTTTTGCAATAACATTTCTACCTTTATAGACACCACACGCTGGACACGCAGTATGTGGTAATTTTGCCTCTTTACACTCTGGGCATGTTGTGTATGTAGGCACAGCAACTTTTTGATGTGTCCTTCTTTTTCTGCTGTTGCTTTTTGACATCTTCTTTTTGGGTACAGCCATTTTTATTTCTCCTAACTATCTAATTTATTTTACAATAATCAACTAAAGGTATTCTACCAAATAAACATAACCTTCTAATTTAATTGAAAAGAGTTGTCAAGTTAATTATAAGCAAGGCAAGTAATTATACCCTTAAGCATTACCAAAATAGATTTATCGACTTTCAGAAATCTGTCAAATCTTTCACTATTATTTATTTCCAGCCTTCCCTTTTCTTTGCTATAATTAAAATAAAAGGTTAAAAACTCAATAGTTAAAATTCACATATTAAAATTTTAAGGATAAAATAAATTGCATCCAGTTCTAATTCAATTTGGCAGTATCACACTTTACACTTACGGACTTTTTGTTGGTCTTGGCTTTCTTGCAGCAGTTGGATTTGCTGGAAAACAGGCAAGAAAATATGGCATTGTTCAAGAGGAGATGACCGATCTATTCTTTCTCATACTTATATCTTCTATTATAGGTGCAAGGTTTTTATATGTGGTTATAAATTTCAATGAATTTGCATCTGATCCAATATCTGTTTTTAAGATATGGAACGGAGGGCTTGTCTTCTATGGAGGGTTCATTACAGCCTTAATAACTGCTCTTATCTTTGTGCAAAAAAAGAGGCTTCCTCTTGGTAAAACTGCTGATATAATTGCCCCTTCAATTGCCCTTGGACACGCAATTGGACGTATTGGCTGTTTTTTTGCTGGCTGCTGTTATGGGGAACAGTGTGATCTTCCTTGGGCTGTAATTTTTAAAGACCCAGCCTCTCTTGCACCACTGCACATAGCTTTACATCCTACTCAAATTTATGAGGCGATCTCTAATTTTATTCTATTTCTACTCTTAATTGTTATTGATAAAAAGAAAAAAATAGATGGTATCACTTTTGGGTTTTATATTTTCTTTTATGGACTTTTACGTGCTTTTATTGAAACTTTTAGAGGAGATCCAAGAGGAGACTTTATTTTAAATTTTCTCTCTACTTCTCAAGGAATTGGTATATCAATGTCTATTTTTGGACTTTGCATAATTTTATATTTATCAAAGTGTAAAAAAAATATTGCAGGAAAAAAACAAAATGGCAGAAATTAAACACAACACTTTGAATGATTATCTCAACTCTTTGAAAGAGAAGAATGGTTCTACTTCAAATATTCCGCAACTTTTCTTTATTTGGGGAGAAGAATTCATCTGCAGAAAGGTCTTTGATACTGTAATATCCTTTTTGTTACCCAACGATCTTAGGGAGTTAGGATATGAGCTTCTTGAAGGTGAAGAGGCTTCTATACCTGTAGTAATTGAGCGTATATGCACATATTCATTTTTTCAGGAAAGGAGAGTTATTGCTATAAAAAATGCCCCTTTATTTAACGTTCCTGGCACTTCTCCATCACAAGGTTTTCTTAAAAATGACATTGAAAATCTGAAAAATTTGATTGAAAGAGGATTTCCTGAAAATCACTACCTTGTTATAACGTCTCCAAATGCAGATAAAAGACGCAATCTTTTCAATACAATTAAAACATCAGGTATTGCTATTGACTGCTCTGTTGCCCAAGGAAGTGGTAAGACAGATAAAGAGGAGCAAACAGAACTCTTACGCCTCACAATGAAAATGGTTCTTGACAGGGCAGGAAAAGGTATTGATGGAGATGCGTTTCAAGCTCTTGTTGATATGACAGGATTTGATCCAGCAACACTTAACGACAACCTTGAAAGGCTTACTTCGTTTATAGGCAACAAAAATACAATAACAATAGAAGATGTCTATAAAGTTGTGAAGCGAAGTAGAAAAGACCCTATATTTGAGCTTACAAATGCTGTTGCACAAAAAAATTTAGAGTCATCTATATTTTACTATAAATCGCTTTGTGATAACGGATTTCACCCACTTCAACTACTTGCTGCAATTGTCAACCAGATACGTAAAATCTTTGTTGTAAAAATTTTTATCGAAACCCAGGTGCAGAAAGGAAACTCTTGTTGGCGTCAGGGAAATCAGAACTATCAACACTTTACTGCCAATACTATGCCTTTTATAACAAAAGCAGATGAAGAACTTGATAAAATAATTGTTCAATGGGGCGAAGAGCTAAAAAATAGAGACGCCGAAGATAAGCTAGAAAGTAATTTAGATGATAGCTATGAATCTGATTCAGATGACGAAGAGCTTAACGTAAAGCCAACTAAGGCAAGTAAACGAAAAAAAAAAGGTGACCCTGACAAAAAAAGTGGGGCTAACAAAGGTAAGACAACAGATCTAATTATTGCCTCAAACCCTAAAAGTGCATATCCTATATTTCAAACATTCTTACGCTCAGATAAATTCAAGTTAAGTGAACTTGCTACTATTATGGCGGAATTAAGCGAAATGGATTATAAGTTTAAATCCTCGTCAGATGGAGACCCTTTTATTATTCTTGAAGAGATGATAATAAGAATCTGCACAAATAACTTTCATAACAATGGAGCATTATTAAGATGATAAAAAAGACAAAAATCGTTGCCACAATATCTGATAAAAATTGTGAGCCAGAATTTTTAAAACAACTCCATGATGCGGGAATGGATGTTGTTCGGCTTAACACAGCACATCAAACCCATGCAGAAGCTCTAAAAGTTATTGAAAATGTTAGGAAAGTATCTGATAAGATAGCTATTCTTATTGACACAAAAGGTCCTGAAATCAGAACTTGTCCAATGGAGAATCCAATTAAGGTAAATTATGGAGATTCTATATATATCAAAGGATTATCTAATTTTAACGATGCTTTGAAAAGTGATTGTCCAGAAAATAATCTTGTCTATGTTTCATATCCTGATTTTGTAAGAGATGTCCCAGTAGGTAGCTCTATTTTGATTGATGATGGTTCACTTGCCTTAACTGTTATATCAAAAAATAGCTCTCAAACAGATCACAAAGAGCAACATAGCACTTGCAATTCTCAAGACTATTTAATCTGCCGTGTAGAAAATAATGGCATAATTTATGGTAGAAAGAGCGTAAATATCCCATCTGTCCATGTAACCTTGCCAGCTTTAAGCGAAAAGGATAAAGGATTTATTGAATTTGCAGCAGATCAAGATATTGATTTTATTGCCCACTCCTTTGTAAGGAATTGCGATGATGTGCTTGCTGTTCAAGAGATTCTTGACAGGAGAAATAGCAGGGTAAAAATAATTGCAAAGATTGAAAATAGCGAAGGGGTTGAGAATCTCGAGCAAATTTTAGATTGTGTATATGGAATAATGATTGCAAGAGGCGATCTTGCTGTTGAGATTCCAGCCGAAAAGATTCCGTTAGTTCAAAAAAGAATAATTAGAACTTGTATTGAAAAACGAAAGCCTGTGATAGTTGCTACACAAATGCTCCACTCGATGATTCAATCTCCAAGACCTACAAGGGCAGAAGTATCTGATGTTGCCAATGCCTGCTTTGACTTTGCCGATGCCTTGATGTTGTCAGGAGAAACCGCAAATGGTAACTATCCTGTAGAGTCTGTTAAAATTATGGCAAAAATTGCTGCTGAGGCTGAATCTGGAAGAGGAACCTTTCTTGATGTTCCATATATGCACCACAATAAAGTTGTTGCCTATCTTGCAAAAGCTGCTGTAAAGGCTTCAATGCGACTAAACACCCGTGCAATTATAGCAGACTCAATGTCAGGAGATACTATTAGAGCGATTGCTGCTTACAGAGGGGATAATCCTATTTATGCTCAAATTTATGATAAACGTGTAATGCGAGAACTTGCGTTATCTTATGGAGTTCAGGCTGATTATGTTAACGCAGAAAATGACTCATCAGAACTTTTGCGTAAATCTATTGCTGGTCTTGTAAAGAGAAAACGGTTTTCTCCAGAAACTCTTATTACAGTTCTTGCAGGACACTTTGGAGCAAAACATGGGGCATCGTATATTGAGATAAGTAGTGCTGGAAGCATAATGGAAGGGAAGGGTTAAAAAGGTGAAAAATTGAAATCAAATCAGAAAGTTGCACTTATAAGACTTCTATTGGTGAGTGGTAATATTATTCTGTTTGATCAGTTGACAAAATATATTATTACAAACAGTTTAATGCTGCATGAAGTAATCTCTATAACCCCTTTTTTTAATATTACACATGTCTTAAACCCAGGAGGTGCTTTTGGACTCTTTGCGAATCACTCTCCATTAGTAAGAAAATTTTTTTTTCTTTTTGTATCTTCAGTAGTAGCTATTGCCCTTTTGTGGTTTTACATAAAAACAGTAGATAGGTATCCATTTTTTTCATTAGGTTTGGCGGCTATTTTCGGAGGAGCTGTTGGCAATCTAATTGATCGTTTTCGTTACGGAAAGGTTGTAGATTTTTTAGATTTCTATATTGGCTATTATCACTGGCCTGCCTTTAATATAGCAGATAGTGCGATATGTGTAGGAATGGCTATTTTTATCTATCATGTTCTGCTTAATAAGATTCCAGATTTTTAGGAATACTTTGACATCAATTTTACTCTATTGCAAATTGATGTCAAAGTTGATTTTATTTTGATCATATTCTATATTTTTACAGCCTTGGATTATAAGTTTAGTGTTGGATATATGAAAGCTCAAGTTATTCCGTTTAAAGTACAATTAAGTAAGTAATAGATTACAAAAAAATTTGAATTTGGATATAAAACTATGCTCTTAAAAGTCAATCCTGATAATCCACAGCCCCGCCTTATCTCCAAAGTAGTTGAGTTACTACAAGAAGGTGGGGTTATTGCCTACCCAACAGATACCTTTTATGGAATCGGTTGTGATATTATGAATAAGAAAGCTATAGAGCGTGTATATCAGTTGAAAAACCGAGATAAGAGTGAGCCTTTTAGCTTTATATGCTCTGATCTTACTCATATTAGTGAATATGCAAAAGTCTCAAATTTTGCATATCGCAATATGAAAAGAGTGCTTCCCGGACCATTTACTCTAATACTTCCCGGGTCAAAAATGGTGCCAAAAATAATGCTGACCAAACGCAAAACTGCTGGCATAAGAGTTCCGAACAATAATATTGTCATTGCAATCGCAAAAGAGTTAGGGCACCCAATTCTATCTACAAGTGCAAGCGATAAGGATAAGAGAAGTAACAGTAAAAACAGTGCCGATATAAAGGAGAGTATATTCAGTGATCCCTCCCTTATCCATGATCATTTTGGCTCTCTGCTTGATGCTGTTATTGATGGAGGGCAAGTTCCAAATGTAGCTTCAAGTATTGTCTCATTAATTGATGACATACCTGAAATAATTCGCTATGGTGCTGGAGATGTTAGCGTCTTTGAATAAAGATGTAACTAATTTTTTTAAAAACTCACTTTTATCCTCTTCTGGATAGGCTATTTTTAGCTTTCCTTTAACTCCAGCAAGCTCTCCTGCCCATTCAACTGCATCATCAAGATTACCAAGTTTATCAACAAGTTTCAAAGATAGAGCTGATTCACCAGTATATATTCGACCATCTGCAAGTTTTGTCATGGTCTCTATAGCAATATTTCTTCCTTTAGCAGTATCTCTTACAAATTGACCGTGAATTTCATTTACCACATTTTGAAGTAATTTTCGTTCATTCTCCTTTATATCTCTCATAGGAGACCCAATATCTTTATACTCTCCACTCTTTATCACAATAGGAGAAAGCCCTATTTTCTCAACAATCTTCTGAAAATTTGCATATTCCATTATTACGCCAATACTACCTGTAATTGTACCTGGGTTTGCAACAATACCATCACAAGATGCGGCTGCATAGTATCCACCTGACGCTGCTACAGAACCCATTGAGGCGACAACTTTTTTTATCTTTCTGACTTTTAAAATCTCTTTGTATATCTCTTGAGAAGGCCCAACACCTCCACCCGGGGAGTCAATTCTCACAACAATAGCCTTTATGGAGTTTTTATCCCTAAAACTTTTTATATGCTCAATAACCTCTTTTGAAGAGACAATTGGACCTATTATCTCAACGACCCCAATATTAGCATCATTGTGTAATCTGCTGGCTGTGAAATCTGATTTTACTAAAGCAGAACTGGCTATAACTATAGCAATCAGAAAAATCATAAATGATGTAGCTATAGCAGACATAATCATTGTAAAAAAAAGAAATGGATGTCTTCTTGAAAACATAAATCAATACCTCTTTGTTATTAGCTCAAGTATAGCTTTCCAGATAATTATTATCCCCCTCTCCATTGGGGAGGGGGACGGGGGTGGGGCAATAGGAATTGCCAATTTATTTATCTGGAATACTATATTACTCCAACCGGGAATGGGTAATAAATTAAAAGATAAAGCCGGATTGAGAATATTCTCTATATCCGGCTTTACAATTTATAGAAACATATTTTATTTATATTTATGGTTTTGCGGCTTCTTGAAGATTATCTCTTAGAAGTTCGCCAAATGACGAAGTTGCAGGTTTTGCATTTTTAACTAAATCTTGAACATTCTCCTGCTCTTCTTCAATCTCAAGCCTTTTTATAGAAAGTCCGATACGCCTTTCATCGCTGTTGATATTCATAACTCTTGCTGTAATATGATCCCCTGGTTTGAACTGATCTACAGGAGTTTTAATCTTCTCTTTGCTTATTTCAGATACATGAACTAATCCCTCAATACCCTCTTCAAGCTCAACAAATACGCCAAAATCTGTAACATTAGTGATAAGTCCTGAAATCTCTGTTCCAACTCTATAACGATCCCCAACTGTTACCCATGGGTCAGGTTGTGTCTGTTTAATGCCAAGAGAAAAACGCTCGCTGGCTTTATCAATGTCAAGGACAACCGCTTGAATTATATCATTCTTTTTGTATATCTCAGAAGGATGTTTGATCCTCTTTGTCCATGATATGTCAGAGATATGAACAAGACCATCTATATCGTCATCAATTCCAATAAAGAGACCAAAGTCAGTGATGTTCTTTATTTTTCCTTCAATTACTGTTCCAATAGGATATTTTTCGCTTATAACTTCCCATGGATTTTCCACAGTCTGTTTAATACCAAGTGAGATTCTACGGTTATCAGGTTTAAGATCCAATACAACAGCCTCAATCTCTTCGCCAACAGATACCATTTTAGATGGATGACGAACCTTTCTTGTCCATGACATTTCAGATACATGAATAAGACCTTCAACGCCCTCTTCAAGCTCTACAAAGGCTCCATAATCAGTTAGGCTAACAACTTTACCCTTTACCTTTGAGCCTACAGGATATTTTGTTTGAGCAGTTGTCCAAGGATCAGGAGTAAGCTGTTTCATACCAAGAGATACACGCTCTTTTTCAAAATCAAACGAAAGTATTTTGACCTTAATTTTATCGCCCACAGAGAAAAGTTCTGATGGATGTTTAACTCTACCCCATGAAATATCTGTAATGTGTAGAAGTCCATCAACTCCGCCAAGATCGACAAATACTCCATACTCAGTAATGTTTTTAACAATACCAATCATCACTTTCTCTGTTTCAATGGAATCAAGAGTCTCTGTTCTTGCTTGTTCACGCTGATTCTCAAGAATAATACGTCGAGACAGAACAATATTGCTTCTCTTTCTGTTGTATTTAAGAACTTTAAATATGTAAGTTTGCCCTACCATCTCATCCATGTTTCTGATAGGTCGTAAGTCTGCCTGAGATCCGGGTAAAAAGGCTGGAAGTCCAATATCAACTGAGAATCCACCTTTTACACGACTTGTAATTACACCATCAATAGTGCCGTCTGCTTCATAAATATCTTTGATTGAATCCCAAACTTTAACCTTTGCAGCCTTCTCTTTTGAGAGGATAACTGTCTCCTCTTCTTCGTCCCATGACTCAACCATAACTTCAACCCTGTCATCAAGGTTGACATTTACATTGCCCTGCTCGTCCCTGAATTCATGAATTGCGATCTGCCCTTCAGATTTATAGCCCACATCGACAAGTACATGATCCCTATCAACAGCAATAATAGTTCCAGTTACAACTTGTCCTTCTTCAAAGCGTTTAAAGCTTTCCTCATAAATACCCATCAATTCGTCCATTGTCTCTTCGCCTGTTAATACAGGTTCTGATTTGCGGCTTTTTTTTACTTCTTCGGCAGTTTCAATCTCTTCAGTGTTCATGTTGTTGTTCTCGTTAATTTCAGCAATGTTATTCATTAATATTATTTCTCCCTAAACAGTATTTTACACTCTTAAAAACCACAGATAAAATAATTAGAGAAAAAGATAAATATACAGTCTATTTAAAAAAAACACTCTACTTTAAATTACCTATTATTTTGTTAAGAGTATAATTTATTACATATAGCAGAAGAAAAAATGGAAAACAATAAAAAAATTATTCCGATTACTTAATTTTTGAATTTTTAAAACGTTACGGGATTATTTACAGGAATATTTATTGTAAAGCTCAGGTCATATCTGGCTCCATTTATGCTGGTATAACTTTAATACTTTGCAACTTCTTGAGAAAAATCAATAAACGCATCTTTTAAAGAGGCAGATAATCTTTTTATAGCTTCAATATTATTTTGATGGTTCTCTTTTTGTTCAAGGGCTTTATGTTCAATCTCTTCTGCAATTTGCGACAAGACTTTTGCTCCAATATTTAAAGAGATACCTTTGAGTGAATGGGTGCTAAAAAAAATCTTCTCAGGATCGTTTGAATCTATTCCTACTTGTAAATCTGATAAAAGTTCTGGGACTCTTCCTAAAAATATAGATGTAAGTTTTTCGTAGAACTCCATATTATTACCAACTCTTGCAAGAAAGGCGTCTCTATCAAAAACTGACCTATCAAAAACTGACCGATTTATCTCTGCCTCTATCTCTTGTGTCAGGTCTATTTTTTGTTTTTGGGTATATAAATTTAACTCTGTTTCTAAACCAGACTCTTTTTTTTCTAAATTATCTACCGTAAACCCCTTTTTTTCTAAGGCTTTTGATGGTGGCACAAAACGTTTGATAACACTAACAAGCTCTTCTGGTTTAAATGGTTTTGACAAATAGAAATCCATACCTTCAGCAATACATTTATCTCTGTCATCTTTAAAGGCATCTGCTGTTAATGCGACAATTGGCGTACGTACTTTTCTCTTTTCACTAAAAAGAGCTTTTTTAGACTTTTCAAACTCTTCTTTGGTAAATTCTTCTTTGGTAAATGTTTCACTATTTTCTTCTTCTCTGCTAAACGCCTCAAATCCTTCGCACGATTTAACTCTTTCATCTTCTCTTATATTTTCACACTCTCTAATTTTACGAGTTGCCTCAAATCCGTTCATCTCTGGCATGTGAATGTCCATGAAAATTAGATCAACCTCATTTAAAGCAAATCTTTTCAAAGCCTCTTTTCCGTTATGAGCTTCAATAACTTCAAATCCCATTTTATTTAGATTAGCCTTTATAATCAGCATATTTATGGGGTTATCTTCAGCAACAAGAACTGTTCCTGTATAAATAACGGTGCCTGTATGATGGTGAGGTTCTGTATCTCTTTCTCCCGATATTGGTTGCTCAAGTTGCCCTGAAACTTGGGAATATTCTCCTAATTGCATATTAAATTTAGGAGGATCGGAAATAGAAACAGAAAATTGAGATTGCTCTACAACAGGTAAAAGCATATTGACAAAAAAGGTAGTTCCCACATCAGGAGTGCTTTCAACTGTTATCGTTCCGCCCATCATTTCAGTCAGCCGTTTACTTATACTAAGCCCAAGACCAGTTCCACCATATTTTCTGGTTGTAAATTCGTCTGCCTGAGTAAAACTTTCAAAGACTCTATCAAGCTTATGTTCTGGAATCCCAATACCAGTATCTTGAACTGAAATGGTTATTGGCAGAACTTCCCCTCTACAGTTCTTCTGATCCGAAAGATTACGGTTAGCCTGCCCGTATTCACTGCCCGATTTTGCAATAGACACCCTGACCTTGCCACTCTCTGTAAATTTTACAGCATTACCTATTAGATTCAATATTATCTGACGGATTCTTACAGGGTCGCCAAGAAAATGTTCAGGGAGATTAGGCTCAAATTCTGTAAAAAGCAAAAGACCTTTTTCACTTGCTCTATGACTCATCATAAAAACGCTTTTTTGCACAACATCGACAAGGTTGAACTCAATATTTTCAAGCTCAAGTTTATCAGCCTCAATTTTGGATATGTCGAGAATATCATTTATAATATCAAGCAGGGAGTATGCAGAGTATCTTAGATTTTCAAGATAATCCTTTTGAAGTTGGGTCATCTCGGTTGTTAGAAGAAGGTCTGTTAAACCGATAACCCCATTCATTGGGGTTCTAATCTCATGGCTCATTACAGCAAGAAACTGACTTTTAGTTATATTTGCGGCTTCAGCATCTTCTTTAGCTTTTTTAAGCTCTTTTTCAATGAGCTTACGGTCAGTTATATCTTGATTTATAGCAATAGCACCCTCTATCTCCTGATTAGCTCCTATAATCGGAACTGCCCAATTAAGAACAATCTTTCTTGTGCCATCAAAACACTCAATTTCAAGCTCCTCTTCAGTTGAGACTTCCCCATTAGCTAAAGCTCTTGCAACTGCCCAATCTTCTGGTTTGAGCGTCTCACCCGTTGATACCCACCATGCTTTATATTCACCGTAATTTTCAATACCAACTTTGTGCATTCCTGCCCAAAGGGTTTCTCCAGCTTTATTACCATAAGTTATTTTGCCTTTTTTGTTTATAATCCATAGAGCAATCGGCAATATCTCTAATACCTTAGTTAGCAATCTTTGGCTCTCCATAAGGGCATCTGACATTGCTTTGAACTCCGTTATATCTCTTACAACAGCAAGTGAGCGGACGAAATTTCCATCAAAATCTCTCTCAGAAATAGCAGAGAGAATGGTGTCCATTATCTCTCCGTTTTTCTTTACAAAATTATACGATACATCTTCTATTGAACCATCTTCAAAGAACTGAGGAAGAATTATTAAGTTTGCGTAGGAACGGGATTCTGGTGTAAAAAAATCTGTAAGATGACGACCTATAACTTCATGGCGTTCATAACCCATGACCTCAAGCCAGTAATCACTTACACTTACCAATGTTCCAGACTCATCTATGGAGTGGAGCATGACAGGGGTTTTGTTGTAGATTGAACGGTAACGCTCTTCATTTTTTCTTAATATATCTTCTGCCTCTTTTCTCTCGGTAATGTCACGCACAATACCCCACATTCCAATCGGCTGCTGGTTTTGGTCAATCATCAAAAATGTACGCAGCTCAACAGGAAAAACAGTTCCATCTTTTTTTATATACTCTTTTTCATAAATATCTGAATACCCTTGAGTTAGAATCTGTTCATTAACAATTTTCTCCTCCATAGTATGCCATTTTGCAGGGGTAAGTTGTCCATAGGTCAATTTTCTAAGCTCTTCTTTAGAATAACCGAGCATAGACTCATAAGATAGATTAGTCTCAATAATAGACCCTGACATATCAACACTTGCAAAAGCATCCATCATTGAGTCGAAAAGGAGTCTATATTTGATTTCACTTGCGTGCATGGCTTTCTCTGCATATTCACGTTCAGTTATCTCTTGTTGAAGCTCCTCGTTTATCCTCTCAAATTTCATTGCCCGATCTTCGAGCTTTCTTATTATCGGGTTTGTTATTTTTACAAATAAAAATGCACCTGACAAAACAAACAGAATGGTTAAAAATCCCGCAATTAACCCAGCTTTTATGAATGGCTCTCGTATTTCAGAGATATTGATTTTGGTAACAAGCCCGAGTTTCAGAGTAGCATCTGGAAAAACAACAGGCTCATAAGCTGCAACAACCTTTTGCCCCATGTAATCAATTCCAACCATTGCACCTGAATTGCCTGACAATGCTTTTCGCATCGGCTCTGCAAGCGAAGAGTCAAACGGAATTGACTTGTGTGTTTCTATTCCGCCATAAGTATGAGTCAGAAGAAAAACGATATTATTTCCATCTTTTTTGGCAAAAACAAGCTCACCTGTTTTTCCAAAGCTATTGAAATGCTGATACGCATCTTTTATTTGATAAAGAGTAGCTTCAAATGCCCCTCCAGAATAACCAATGTTGTTAATTGTGTTAAATCTGGCAGTTGCTTCGATAAGACGTGCCCGTGCCTGAACACTGACAATAAGACGAGCTTTTTGTGCTTCAAAGGATGTGTTATATAAAATAGCAGTTGTTATTCCCGCAATCATTATCGATGAAAATGCCATGATTGCAATCAATAATGATACTCTTTTGCGTTCATTCATATCTATCAACATAAATACCAAATCTCCGATAATATTATGTTTCTATTTTTATAATTGACCTTCTGCAAAATCTATTTTCTATTCAGTAAATCAAAGGGATTTATTGAAGTTTTGCAGGTGCTTTAATAAAATAGACGTCCATATATTCCACTTTTTTATTCTTGACTGTCAAGGTCTATTATTATATTTGAACCAATTTAAATCGGAATTTATTAAGGAATTCAAAATGGAAATAGTGCATGATTTATTATGGCTTCTTAAGCCCGAAGGTATAACGTGGCTCATTACTGTAGGCGGGTTGCCAGCAATTTGTTTTGTTATTTTTGCTGAAACTGGATTTTTTGCCCTGTTGCCGGGTGATTCGCTATTGGTTCTATGCGGCATATTTGCAGCTACAACTTCTCCTGAAGGAGAAGCTCTTTTACCCATTAGCTTTTTGTTGACCATACTACCGTTATTCGGAATCTTAGGAGATCAAGTTGGTTTTTGGCTTGGTAAATTGTTTGGTCAAGCCATGTATAACTGGAAAGATAAGAGCGTTTTGGGTGTGCCTATATTTAAGGTGGCATATCTTAAAAAAACTGAAAATTTCTACAAACGGTGGGGCGTATTTTCAATTGTGATGGGGAGATGGGTGCCTATTGTAAGAACTTTTGCACCTATAGTCGCTGGAATTACCAAAATGCCTCTAAAAAAATTTATCACATTTAATATTTTAGGTGCTTTTCTATGGGTCTGGAGCATGGTATTAACGGGGTATTTATTAGGAAATATAGCAAAAACTAAGTTTAATTTTGATTTAGTAAAACATATTGATAAGATAGCTATTGTTATAATTATCATATCTTTAATACCTATTTTCTATACTGTTTGGAAAGAAAAACAAGAAAACAGAATTTTAGAAAAGATTGAGAAATAGATATACTATTCCAGATAAATGATCATGTTGTAACAGAGAATGGCAGACAACAAAAAATTATTCTCCTGTAGATCTAAAAATCAAAAAGCCAGTAGTTGCCTACCGAGTTTTTCCTTGACAAAACAGATTAATATACAGTAAATTCATATACTTTAAATACAAGGTCTAAAATATATAAAAATCAAGATCAAATATTGATAAATAAATAAAATAAAACATCTAATTAATAAACATTAAGGAGTAGAAAGACATTGGCTAATCATAAATCTGCTATTAAACGTGCAAAACAAAATGAAGTTAGAAGATTAAGAAATAGATCAGCAAGATCAGCTATGAGAACAGCAATAAAAAAGGTTTATGTTGCAAAAGAAGAAGCTGCTGAGAACACTACTGAAA
The DNA here is from genome assembly GCA_015231615.1 of Desulfamplus sp. Taxonomy (GTDB): domain Bacteria; phylum Desulfobacterota; class Desulfobacteria; order Desulfobacterales; family Desulfobacteraceae; genus Desulfamplus. The sequence continues at coordinate 154,036 of JADGBE010000001.1, forward strand.
TATTCAAAACAGCACAGTCTGTTATTGCAAAAGCCGCTAAAAAAGGACTTTTACATAAAAATACTGCTGCACGTAAAACTTCAAGACTTGCAAAATATCTAAATAAACAGGCTATATAGCAATATAAAAACTAAATAGGTTATAGTAAATTAAATCCAATTAGTTTAAATATACAAAAAGAATAGGGTTTCAAACGTCATTGTTTGAAACCCTATTCTTTTTGTTATATGAATAAAAATATATTTGTCAAAAATTGTCAATCATCTGGCTTACCGTTCTTCTTGCAAGACGATATGCAACTATCTCAAGAGTTGATTTTATAGCTGTCTCATCTATAGAATTCTGGTGTGTAACATCATAAGATTCGCTTTCTGTAAATTTATTGACAGAAAATATAATATCACCTGTTCGGCTCTTCATCTCAATATTAAGAACAGCATTAATGCCCCTCTTATACACTATATCGTCTGATGTCCTTGCTAAAGCATCAAACGATATAGATGTAATTGTGCCGTAAATAACTGCATCAGCCATCTTATTATCTGTTATCACTTTTACATTACTGCTTCTCATAAGCTCTTTAATAAAAGCATTTGTAAAGAGCATCTCCGCACTAACAATTGAGCTTCTATTCTTAAAAATAGAAACAGAGACGCTCTTTATGTTGGAAGGTAAATTTGCTCTTCCTTGTAAAGTGTATCCACAAGAGCTAAGCATAATGGTTAAAGCTGATAATATTAAGATGCTATTAATCTTCATGGTTATATAAAATGAATTCAAAATTTAGGCTTATATTTAGATTGGATTTAGATTTGACAACTTTTTAAAAGTTGTCAAATCTTGTTTTAATTTTGTTTTATTGTTTCAACACTCTTCTATTGTCGTTGATATTTTTCGGTTTTCAATTATTTTTTCACACAACAATATTAACCAATTTCTTTTTTACCACTATCACTTTTTTAATATCTTTACCCTCTATATATTTTTTCACTATCTCGTCAGCAAGAGCTGTTTTTTGAATCAGCTCATCACTGCTGTTTGCATCAATTGAGAATTTTGATCTAAGTTTTCCATTAATCTGCACTACAACCAGAATCTCATCAGTTACTAAAGCATCTTCACGGTAAGATGACCAGCCTTGTTCAGTAATAGAACCAGATTTCTTACCCATAAGTTCCCAAACCTCTTCGGCAAAGTGTGGAACTATTGGGGAGAGAAGCAAAATAATATGTTCAATGCAAAATAAGGCTACAGATTTAACCTCATCAGAAGAGTTATCTTTTAATTCAAGGCTATACATCGCATTTACAAGCTCCATCACAGCACTTATCGCTGTATTGAAATGGAAACTCCCTTCAATGTCATCTGTAACTTTTTTGATTGTCTGATGTGCTTTGGTGTATAGTTTTTTTGCATCACTGTCAGAAAGTTCAGCAAGAGGTCCATTATAAGACTTAACACCTTTTGCTATATCCATACATAAAGCGGAAAGTCTCCATACACGATTGATAAACCTATAACAACCTTCGACTCCATCATCATTCCACTCCAACCCCTTTTCAGGAGGAGATGCAAAAAGGCAGAAAAGCCTTGTTATATCAGCACCATATTTATTGAGCAGATCATTTGGGTCAATAACATTTTTCTTTGATTTTGACATCTTAATAACTCTGCCGATCTCAACATCTTTGCCGCACTTTGTGCAGCTTGCTTTACCATCAGAAATTTTTGCATCTTCAGGGAAAAGATAGCCGTGTTCAGGACATTTTAAGGTCTCTTTTAAAACCATTCCTTGAGTTAGAAGATTTGTAAAAGGCTCTTTAAAGTCAATTAGACCTAATGTATTTAAAACCCTCATAAAATATCTTGAATAGAGCAGATGCAAAATTGCATGTTCAACGCCACCAATATATTGATCCACAGGCATCCAATATTTAACAGCATCTTTATCAAACATGGCATTTGAACAATGGGGGCTACAATATCTTACAAAATACCAAGAAGATTCAACAAATGTGTCCATAGTGTCAGTATCACGCCTTGCATCGCTTCTACCACATTTTGGGCAAATAACTTGTTTGAAAAAATCAAGAGTTGGTAAAGGAGAGCCTCCATTATCAAGAAGATGTGCATCTTCTGGCAATGTTATTGGAAGGTCAGATTCTGGAACAGGCACAACTCCACAGCTTTCACAGTGAATCACAGGAATAGGCGTTCCCCAGTAACGCTGACGCGAAATACCCCAATCTCTAAGCCTAAAACTTATTGTCTTTTTTCCAAGCCCTTCTTTTTCAAGCCAGCTTGTGATTTTATCCATTGCATCAAAATTATCCATGTCGTTGTATTCACCAGAGTTCACAAGCACACCCGGATCAGGACAAGCCTCTGTCATTGTTGCGGGATCAAGAGTTGCCCCATCTTTTGGTTGGATAACAACAACAATGTCAAGATTATATTTTTTAGCAAAATCAAAATCTCGCTGATCATGTGCTGGAACTGACATTACAGCCCCAGTTCCATACTCCATCAATGCAAAGTTTGCAGTATAGATTGGCATACGTCTTCCATTTGCTGGGTTTATGCACCATGCACCAACAAAGACGCCTTCTTTTTCATATTTCTCAATTGAAGATGATGATCTCTCCTGCTTTGAAATTTTATCAACAAATGCAGCAACAGCACCTTCTTGCTCTGTTCCTTTTGATAGAGACTCAACTAAAGGGTGTTCAGGGGCAAGGCACATAAAAGTTGCACCAAATAGAGTATCTGGTCTTGTTGTAAAGACTTTTATGTAGTCTTCTTTAATTTGGGTTTTATTTATATCTTTATTTGATTCTTTAGATTTGCAAGAAGTATCATTACAAGGAGCATTACAAGCATCTGTTTCAATCTTGAATGAAATCTCTGAACCTGTGCTTTTGCCTATCCAGTTTTTTTGCATCAAAGTAACCTTTTCAGGCCACCCTGGAAGTTTATCACAATGGATAAGTAAATCTTCAGCATAGTCAGTAATTCTGAAAAACCATTGAAAAAGTTTTTTCTGCTGAACCATCTCACCGCAACGCCAGCAAGAATCATCCTCTACTTGTTCATTTGCAAGAACAGTTTGGCAATGTTCACACCAATTCACATAAGACTCTTTCCTATAAACCATATCTTTCTCAAGCATCTTTAGAAAAAGCCACTGTTCCCATCTGTAATAATCTGGCTTACAAGTTGCAACCTCTCTCTCCCAATCATAAGAAAAGCCCATTCTTTTTAATTGACTTTTCATGGTGCTGATATTTTGATATGTCCAAGTTGCAGGGTGAGTTTTATTATCAATTGCTGCATTTTCTGCTGGCATACCAAATGCGTCCCAACCCATTGGGTGAAGAACATTGTATCCATTCATTCTTTTATATCTTGCTACCACATCACCAATAGTGTAGTTTCTAACATGACCCATGTGGATTTTGCCAGAAGGGTATGGAAACATCTCCAGCAGGTAATATTTCTTTTTTGAATCATCTTCAGATGCACTAAAAATGTGATTTTTTTCCCAGTATTCCTGCCATCTGGACTCAACTTTTTCAGGATTATAACGGTCATCCATCATAAATATACACGCCTCCGCAAAACATATATTGGATATTTTAAATTAAAATTATAGGTTAAAAATTACTTGAAATCATGGGTTAATCATGTATTTTTTAAATTAATTAAAGATAGTAATATAAATTTTAAAGAAAAGATAAATGCCATAATATCCTATAAATAGCAAGTCTGACAAAATAAGAATCAAAAAGCCTAATCATAATTTAAAGATTTGATAAATTGCTCATAAGATGTCAATCTTATGAGATACTATTTAAAATTAAAATTGATAAAATTAAAGCTAATACGCTGAAAATATAATAAAAAAGGAGGATGCACAGACATTGAATGACAAGAAAGATATTAATTAATGCACTTGATTCTGGTGAGTGTAGAATAGTTACAATAAAAGATAACAAATTAGAAGAGCTTCATCTTGACACGGAAGCAAGAGAGATAACGCAAGGCAATATTTACAAAGGTTGTATTACAAGGGTAGAACCAAGTTTGCAGGCAGTTTTTGTTGATTATGGTGCTGAAAAACAGGGATTTCTCCAACAGCAAGAGATACACAGCGACTACTTTATGGATAGCGACTCTGGGAACAGAAATTTATCTCAAATTGTCCAAAAAGGACAGGAGTTACTTATTCAAGTTACAAAAGACCCGATTATGCACAAAGGTGCAATGCTTACAACTTTCATATCTCTTCCCGGTAGATTGTCAGTTTTAATGCCAGGAACATCAACTAAAGGTGTATCAAGACAGATAAACTGCGAAGATGAACGAAAAAGGCTAAAAGCCCTTGTTGATGCAATGAAACTGCCAGAAGGATTTGGATTTATTGTCAGAACTGCTGGTAAAGATGCAACTAAAACCATGTTAAGCAATGATCTAAAATACCTTATGCGGGTTTGGAAAAGCATCAATGACAAGAGCATAGAAAGCCCAACACCAGCACTTTTATACAAAGAACAAAATCTTGCTGTCAGAACTATAAGAGATTATTTCACATCAGATGTCTCAGAAATCGTTATAGATGATGAAGAGGTTTTTAAAGAGGTAAGAGATTTCATAAAAATTATTGATCCTAAACAGCAAAGTATTGTCAAATTTCTCAAAGGTGAAATACCTATATTTTCAAAATATAGGATTGAAGATCAGATTGCATCTATATTTGAAACCAAAGTTCCTTTAAAGTCAGGCGGTGAAATTGTAATTGATCAGACTGAAGCTTTAGTTGCCATTGATGTAAATTCAGGAAAATCTACTGGTAAACGAAATATTGAGCAGACAGCATTTCACACCAACATTGAGGCTGCTGAAGAGATTGCAAGGCAGTTGAGGCTCAGAGATATGGGAGGGCTTATAGTTATTGATTTTATTGATATGAAAGAGACTCGTCATAAGGCTGAAGTTATGAAAACTCTTAAAAAATTTATGAAATCAGATAAAGCCAAGGCAAAGGTTGGGATAATATCAAAATTTGGTCTTTTAGAGATGTCTCGCCAAAGGCTAAGACCCGCTATAACTTTCGGCAATTTCACAACATGCACACACTGTCAAGGACGCGGTATGGTACCATCTATAGAAAATCTTGCACTTGCATTTGTGCGTCAACTCAACCTAAATACAATAAGAGGTGATATAAAAACTGTAATAGCAACGCTACCCAGAGAAGTTGCAGATTATCTTCTTAACAAAAAGCGTAAGGAGATAGTAGATATTGAGTGTAAGCGTAATATGACTATATCAATTATAAGTGATGATAACATGATAAGGGGGCATAGTAATATTGTATATGACAAGGGTTAATAGAAAGATCGCTCTATCTTGACAGAGCAATATCTTTTGTGTATCTGAAACAGTTCGTTTATATTTGTGTGGAAATATAGCTACGTTATTTATTAATTTTATCAATTCAATTATCAATTCAATTATCAATTTGGGATTTATGGAGGAGTTTTATGATCAGCACAGCTTATGCAATGGGACAAGCAGGGGCATCAGGGGCAGGACCAGCAGGTGGTGGGTTTACAGCTTTTGTACCTTTGATTCTTATGTTTGTCATATTTTATTTTCTTTTAATTCGCCCACAGCAAAAAAAAGCAAAAGAGCATCAAAACATGATAAATAATCTCAAAAAAGGGGATAGAATTATAACATCAGGCGGAATACATGGCACAATAGTCTCGCTTGGAGACACAACAGTATCTGTTGAGATTGCTGAAAATGTTAAAATCAAGATCAGCAGAGGCAATGTTGCCGCCCTTAATCAAAAATCATCTATTCTTCAAAAAACAAAAGATGAGAACAAAAAAGAAGAAAATAAGAAATAGCTAACAATAATTAAAGATTAAGATAAAAAATAAAATATAGGAGTACATTAGATTGAAAATGCTTACATGGCGGGGTGTAGTAAATATAGTGGTAATGGTGGGGGCGATAATTTATCTTCTGCCAACCTTAAATGCCAATATTTGGCCCCATAAAAAAATAAATCTTGGACTTGATCTGCAAGGTGGTATGCACCTTGTCCTTGAAGTACAGACAGAAAAAGCAGTTGAAACAACCATTGAACGCACAGTTGATGAGCTTAAACAAGAGCTTAGAAAAAAAGATATTAAACATTTTGGTATATCAAGTGAAAAAAATAACATAAACATTGAGTTGCAGGGTGAAGAGAGCCTCAAAGTTTTTAATACCATTGTAACTGAGAGTTTTAATGATTTTAAGGTTGAGTCAACAACTACAGAGGGTGAAAAACACCGTGTAGTGCTATCTTTGCCAAATGAAGAATCTTTAAATATAAAAAAGATGGCTACAGAGCAAGCTCTTGAAACCATAAGAAACCGTATTGATGAGTTTGGTGTAAGCGAACCAGATATTAGACTACAGGGTGAAGATAGAATTCAGATTCAGCTTCCCGGTATCAAAGATACAAAGCGTGCAAAAGAGCTAATTGGAAAAACAGCAAGACTCAATTTTCAACTTGTAGATGAAACTGGAGATGTTGATGCAGCAGTAAAAGGCACTGTTCCACCGGGAGATGAGCTTCTCTATCAACTTGAGGTTAATGAAAATTCAGGTTCCACAAATAAAGTTCCGTTTTTGATTCAAAAAAAGGTGCTGCTTGATGGAAGCACTCTTACAAATGCAAGGGTTGAGATAGATTCTCAATTTAATGAGCCTTATGTAAGTATTGAGTTTGATAGAAAAGGTGCAAGGATATTTGAGAGAGTTACTGGGGAAAATATTAAAAAACGGCTTGCTATTGTTCTTGATAAGAATGTCTATTCTGCACCAGTAATACAAGATAAAATTGCTGGAGGAAAGGCAAGGATTACTGGAAACTTTACAATGGAAGAGGCAGCGGATTTAGCAATTGTTTTAAGAGCTGGAGCATTACCTGCCCCTGTTAAGATTATTGAAGAGAGAACGGTAGGACCAACTCTTGGTGCTGATTCAATTAGAATGGGGCTTATTTCTGGTTTAGTAGGATGTATTCTTGTAGTTCTTTTTATGGCTATTTACTATATGGGGGCTGGAGTTATTGCAGATGTCGCTTTGATAGCCAATCTCACTTTAATTGGTGCTGGACTTGCAGCATTTCAGGCAACTCTAACCCTTCCCGGTATTGCTGGTATCGTTCTTACAATTGGTATAGCTGTTGATGCAAATGTTCTTATTTATGAGAGAATAAGAGAAGAGATTGCATCTGGTAAGACTCCTGTAGCAGCAGTAAACGCTGGGTTTGAGAGGGCTGCAATTACTATCATAGACTCAAATATTACAACATTAATTGTTGCTATTGTTCTATTTCAGTTTGGAACGGGTCCTATTAAAGGATTTGCAGTAACATTAGCAATGGGCATAATTGCAAGTATGTTTTCTGCTTTGATACTTTCAAGAAGCATTTTTCAATACATTGTTTCTGTTAAAAAGGTCTCTAAATTGAGCATATAAAAATAATAACGAAGGAAGGTAACAGATAATGCAGTTTATAAAACCCGGTATTAATATTAATTTTACAGGCAACATGGTAAAGGCATACGCTTTCTCCCTTATCCTGATTATAATAAGTTTAGCATCTCTTCTAATACATGGTGGACCCAATTATGGAATTGATTTTGCTGGCGGTATGCTTATACAGGTTAAGTTCACACAAGATGTTCCTATTGAAAAGATACGTTCTGGTCTGAATAAAGTGGGACTTAAAAATACATCAGTTCAAAGTTTTGGCGAAGATGGCAGTGAATTTCTTATTAAATCAAGCAATACAGAGATGAGCGGAGATAACCTTTCTCAAGCTGTTACTGACGCATTAAAAACATCTACTGGCTCTCTACCTGAAATTAGACGTATTGAGATGGTAGGACCACAGGTTGGTCAAGATTTAAGAACTCAAGCATTACTCGCAATTTTTTACTCTCTGCTTTTTATAACCATATACATATCTGGCAGATTTGAGATGAAGTGGGTTCTATCAGGCGTTATTGCAGGGGCATTGATGTCATCGGTATATTTTTTATCTATATTCAAAGTGGGAATACCGTTTTTGATTACAGCGGCTATTATTATCACTCTTGTTCTGTTTTGGTATATGAATCTAAAATATGCAATTGGTGCTGTTGTCTCTCTTATCCATGATGTAACAATAACTGTGGGGGTCTTTTCTCTGCTTAACCTTGAATTTTCACTCCAGATTGTTGCAGCCCTGCTTACTATAATTGGTTACTCTCTGAATGACACTATTATTGTTTATGACAGAATAAGAGAAAATATAACAAAATCAAACAAGCTGCCTTTAGAGACTATAATCAATAAAAGTATTAACGAGACTCTTAGCAGAACCATTTTAACTGGAGGTACAACATTGGTTGCTTTGCTTGCTCTATTCTTTCTTGGTGGTGAGATTATACACAACTTTGCTTTTGCAATGATATTTGGAATCGTTATTGGTACCTATTCTTCAATCTTTGTTGCAAGCCCAATTCTACTTTTATCAAATATAAAACCTATTAAGCTATCTCAGCCAGAAACTACACCTTCTCAAGTGGTTGGTAAAAAATAAATACGATAAAAAGTAAATAATCTTAGAGGCAAATAATAACGGTATATTTATGCAACACAACTTCAGAAACTCTGTTCCTGTTATGCTTATTTTTGTAGCTACCTTAATAGCATACAGCACATTACTTACCTCTTGTGCTATGCCAGCAAAAAAAGCTAAACCTCCATCGTCATCATCACAGGGTTCTGAAGGCTCAAAAAAATCTACACAGACAGTTGAGCAGAGGCTTGATAAACTATCAATAAGGTTAGAGAGAATTGAGCAAGCACTTGGATTAGATGAATCGCAAGAGGTTGTTCAAGATACTAAACAAGATATTTCTCAAGACAATGAAATTTTTGGTACTGGTGAAGCTATTGGTGAATCTGATATTACAGAAGGTGTTTTGCCTTCTGTAAACTCTGAAGATATATTTTCTCCTGATTCTTCAAATGAAGCTGATAAAATAGCTTCCAAATCTGATGGGATTTATCAAAAAGACCACCTATCGTCTCAGGAATCTTCCAAGCCAGAAGTGTTATACAGTAAAGCTCGTGCACTTCTACTTAACAATAAATTTCAAGCTGCTGAAAAAGAGTTTAGATTGCTTGCACAAAATTACCCAAACCACTCTCTTGCTGTTAATTCATACTATTGGATGGGTGAGTGTCGCTACTCTACAAAAGATTACAAAGGGGCAATTGCTATTTTTAAAGAGCTTGTTGAAAAATATCCAAACGGTAGAAAAGTCCCTGACGCACTATTAAAAACTGCATACTCATACCTTTCTATTAAAGATAAAGATAATGGTCGCGAATATCTTAAAAAAGTGATCAAACAGTTTCCCTTTACTTCTGCTGGAGAAAAAGCTGAACTGAGGCTTCAATCTATTAAATAGTGAAAATCCAAATATTACATAACAAAAAGGAGACTAAATGAAACAAGAAAGAATTAACTACTATAAATCAATCTTTAGTAATCCCGAATGCAAGACCGTTTTTGAGATGCGTCAAGAGAATAGTTCAGAGAAATTTGATACTGACAAGGCAATCAAATGTGCTGAAAATGGGAGTAAAAATTTCTGGGCAGCAATTGATGAATTAGATTTATCTGAGATAGTTTAATATGAAGCAGAGAACGAAAGAAGAAAAAGCAAAACGATCTTATTTTATCGAGCAAGAATATTTAATCTTTTCTGAACATCAAAAGATTATAAAAGAGACAACTTTTATTGATCCCTCAATTATTTGCAATGTTGTCTCTTGCTATTTTGATGACATAGACAGACTTAAACACTATCATAACCAGATGAAATTGGCTGATTTTCATAAAGTTGCTGCTTATACAGCTAAATGGATTATTTTTTTAAAACCAATTCAATTGAAATATCAAATAGATTCAAAATCAATCCATAAATACTCACTTTTGGCAAATGAACTATTTGCCCTTCACTTTGTTTCCTCAATATTAGGCATAGAGAACTTTATGAATCTTAACAAAGAGTTAAGATTTAATTTACTATATACGTTAAGATACAGGCATTTTACTGGTAGATCACTTTCAACCTTGATGTATATACTTGACGAATTGAATAAATCATATCTTAGAAGCAATAATAATTAATAATTTATAGATGTCTCACACAATACAGCACATTATCGAACAATATTTGCCATGGTTTATACTTAAAAATATACCCGGAGTTGGCAATATACTTTACAGGAGACTTATCAAAAGATTTGGCTCGCCTGAAAATGTGCTAAATGCCCATAAACAAGACCTTATGACAATAAAAGGAATGGGTAACAAGGCTCTATCTTCAATATTGAATCCATATTTCAGAAGTTTGTCCGTAATTGATAAGCTTAAAGATGAGATAAAAGAGATTGAAAAATCTGGATTCAAAATTACAACAATGGTTGATGATAACTATCCCGCACTTCTTAAACATATTCCAGATCCACCTCCATACATTACCTATATTGGCTGGCTTAATGTAGCTGATGAAGATTTGCCATCAATTTCAATTGTAGGGTCTCGTGAAGCTACCACTTATGGATTAAACACAGCAGAAAATCTTGCCTATGAGTTAGTTGTGAATGGAGGTTTTGATGTTATAAGCGGAATGGCTATTGGAATTGACACTGCTGCCCATAAAGGTGCGTTGCGTGCAAAAGGCAGAACTGTTGCTGTGCTTGGAAGTGGTCTTGGCAAAATTTATCCATCAGAAAATAGGAATCTATTTTATAAGATTGCTGATAACGGTGCTGTAATCTCAGAGTTTAGTATTAATTCCGAGCCAGAAGCCCGCCATTTTCCAATGAGAAATAGAATTATTGCGGGCATGTCGCTTGGAACTGTTGTTGTTGAAGCTGCTGAAAAGAGCGGTTCTCTTATAACTGCCAGACTTGCCGCTGAGTATAACAGAGAGGTTTTTGCTGTTCCGGGTAATATCAGTTCTCTAAAAAGTTCTGGTACTCATGCTCTTTTAAAACAAGGGGCAAAACTTGTTGCAAACTATATGGACGTAGTTGAAGAGCTAATTCATATATTGCCTATTCAAGGTAAATTGATACGACAGGATGGGCATTCTAAACTGCAAGATAAATTAACTGATGAACCCAATAAAAAGGCGAGTGTTAATAAGATTCCCATATTCGAGCCTGATAAATACCAAAGTGCAATATTAGATATTCTTAACGACTCTCCCATGCACATTGACCAAATTATTGAGCAATCGCATCTTGACACAGGAGGCATAACTGCTGCTTTGATGGACCTTGAGCTTATGGGAATAGTAAAACGCTCATCTGGAAAAATGTTTTATAAATCTTAAGGAGTAAAATTGAGTAAACCACTGTTAATTGTTGAGTCCCCAACTAAAGTCAAAACACTTAAAAAATATTTAGGAACCGAATATAAAGTTGCCGCAACTGCTGGTCATATAAAAGACCTCCCCCAAAAAGAGCTTGGCATTGATATTGAGAACAACTTTAAAGCTGAATATATAAATATCAAAGGCAAATCCAAAATAATTCAAGAGCTTAAAAGTGCTGCAACAGGCGTTGATACTATATATCTTGCACCTGACCCTGACCGCGAAGGTGAGGCTATAGCGTTTCATACTGCTGAAATCCTAAAGAAAAAGGGCCGACAATTTTACAGAGTGCTTATCCATGAGCTTACAAAAAAAGGTATTGCCGAAGCACTAAGTCAACCAACTGAACTTCACATTGATAAATATGAAGCCCAACAGACAAGAAGAACATTAGATCGCCTTGTTGGATACCAAATATCTCCGCTTTTGTGGAGGCGTGTGCAAAATAATTTAAGTGCAGGTCGTGTTCAATCAGTTGCTGTAAAGATAATTTGCGATCGTGAAAGAGAAATAAGAGCTTTTAAACCAGAAGAGTATTGGACAATTACTGCTAAACTGTTAGCAAAGATAGCTCCACCGCCATTTTTTGCAGCATTTTCAAAACATAAAGGCAAAAAGATAAATATCTCCAATGAAACTAAGACTCTAAAGATAATTAGCGACCTTAAAAATTCAGATTTTATAGTTGATAAGATAACTATTAAGACCATTAACAAAAACCCTTTTCCACCATTTATCACAAGCAAACTTCAGCAAGATGCAATCAATCGCCTTAAATTTTCAGCTAAAAAGACAATGTCTGTTGCCCAGCAGCTTTATGAAGGGATTGAAATTGGGACTGGCGGGCCTGAAGGTTTAATTACCTATATGAGAACAGACTCAACCCGTATTGCAGATGAAGCAGCTAATGAGGCTTTAAACCTTATTAAAGAGAAGTTTGGAGCTGAGTATGCAATGGATAAGCCAAGGTTTTTTAAAAATAAAAATAAGTCTCAAGATGCACATGAGGCAATAAGACCAGCATCTGTTTTTAATACCCCAGAAAAAGTTAAGAAATATCTCACACCAGATCAATTTAAGCTGTATGATCTTATTTGGAAGAGATTTGTTGCATCTCAGATGGCCCAGGCTGTTATTGACCAGAAAACAATCTTGATTGCAGCAGGAGACTACACATTTACTGTTGGTGGGAATACGGTAAAGTTTCAGGGATTTATGGCTCTATACTCTGATGTTGACGAAAAATCAGACAACAGCGGCACATCAGATAATGGAGACTCTTCAAATAATGGGGATATAGCAGATAGTAGCGACACACAAGATAGTTATGGTAAACTTGAAAAAAGAGATAAGCAGATTATTCCAGACTTAAAAGAGGGAATGAAGTTAGACCCTAAAGAGATTATCCCAGCCCAACATTTTACAAAGCCACCGCCAAGGTTTTCAGAAGCATCATTAGTTAAGGAGCTTGAAGAGAATGGAATCGGACGACCAAGCACTTACGCAACTATTCTATCAACTATCAGAGATAAAGGTTATGTTGATCTTGTAAAAAAATATTTTATTCCAAATGAACTTGGGTTTATTGTCAACGATCTTTTAGTCTCATCTTTTCCTGAAATTCTTGACGCTACATTTACAGCAGAGATGGAGAATAAATTAGACAATATTGAAAATGGAACCCGTAAATATTTTGAAGTATTAAATGAATTTTATACCCCTTTTAAAGAGAGGCTTGAAAATGCAACCCAAAATATGCTCAACGTAAAAGGTGTTGGTATTCCAACTGATTTGAAATGCCCGCTCTGTGCAAAGCAACTTAATATTAAAATTGGTAAAAACGGGCAATTTATCGCATGCACAGGGTATCCAGAATGCTCATTTTCAAGCAACTACACACGCGATGATAATGGTAATATCCAAATTTCTGAAAACAACACAGCTAAATCGGATTTAACACCAGTTAAAGATTGCGATAAGTGCGGTAAACCAATGGTGAAAAAAGAGGGGCGTTACGGCGAGTTTCTTGCCTGCACAGGTTATCCTGAATGCAAAAATACCGAATCACTTACCGAAACAGAGCAACCTATAAAAGCAACAAATATTAACTGTCCTTTACCGAAATGTTCTGGAATGATTGTAGAGAAAAAGTCTCGTCGAGGAATATTCTATGGGTGCGATAAATATCCTGAGTGCGAATTTGCATCATGGGATAAACCACTTAATAAAGCTTGTCCTAAATGTGGATCAACCTATCTTGTTGAGAAATCAACTAAAAAAGAGGGAATTATAATAGCATGTCCTGTTAAAGGGTGTGATTATAGAGAGAGAACTTAATAAAGATGACACGCTACAAAATGAGTTTGGTCTGCTGAATCTTTAACAGAATTGAATGGCTCTATAGAATTTTTTATTAAATTGGGGGGGATTTTGAGCAAAGGAGCTTCTTGTCTGCAAATATCCATAACATAGCTGCATCTTGTATGAAATCTACAGCCATTCGGTGGATTTACAGGAGAAGGCACTTCACCTTTTAAAATTATTCGCTCACGCTGAATTTCAGGATTTGGCACTGGAATGGCAGATATAAGAGCTTTTGTGTAAGGGTGCATTGGGTTATCGTATATTGATTTTGCATCTGCCATCTCTACTATTTGACCAAGATACATAACAGCAATTCTATCAGAAACATGACGAACTACCGCAAGATCATGGGATATAAAAAGGCATGTTAGACCCATATCTTTTTGGAGATTTAGTATTAAGTTAAGTATCTGGGACTGAACAGAAACATCAAGAGCAGATACAGGTTCATCGCATATTAAAACATCAGGCTCAAGACTTATTGCCCTTGCAATTCCAATACGCTGACGCTGTCCACCGCTAAATTCATGTGGAAATTTGTTAATTGCATTTTGAGAAAGTCCAACCCTCTCTAATAATTTTGTAATATCGTTTTTGCGTGAGTTTTTAAAGGAATAGATATTAGTAAACTTATCTCTGATAGTGCTTAACCTATTGTGTTGGATAATATATTTCTCTTCAAGAATTTCCCCTACAGTATGGCGGCTATTTAGAGATTCAAATGGGTCTTGAAAGATCATCTGCATCTTGAGTTTTAAATTCTTACTGTAAGATTGTTTATCAAATAGTTTTACTTTATTACGTTTAGAGTGGGTTATATCTTCTCCATTTAGAGTAACAACCCCATCGGATAGAGGATATAAACCCATAATACAGCGTCCCAGAGTTGTTTTTCCACACCCTGATTCTCCCACTAATCCCAAAGTCTCACCCTTGTTTATCTCAAAAGAGACATTATCAACTGCATGAACAACGCCCTTTTGTCTCAAAAAAATACCACCATAAACTGGAAAATATTTTTTTAGCCCTTCTACTTTTAAAATAGGAAGAGATTTTGTGTAATTTATACTGTCATTCAAATGAGATGCTATATTCATGTTTTTTCCTGAATATAAAAACAGAGAAACTCCTGAAACAACAATATCGGTTTCAGGAGTTCTGCAGTTTTACATCGTTAGCCAGAGATTTGACAACTTTTAAAAAGTTGTCAAATCTTGTCTATTAAGAAGGCTAATTTATTTCTTAGAAAGTCAAAGTTAATCTATGGAAAAGAGCATAAACTTCAGGATCTACAAGATCATCTCCAGTAGCGGTTTTTTCAACCGTTCCAGTCTTACGAGTTGTCCAGTAATCACCGCCATCAAGATAAGCTGCAATAGCTTTATAGGTTAGGTTGTCAGTAATTGCCCACTCAAAGGAGAAGTTATACTCCATACCCTGATCATCATCATATGCTTGATTAGTTAGAGGATTGTCTTCTGGAAGTGCATCAGCTTTTGACATTGCAGCTATGAAGCCAAGTGTAATTGCATCTGTAACTGCATAATCAACGCCACCATAAAGCATCTGATAACCATCAAGCATTGCAATTGATGCTGTAGCATACCCTGTTCCTACATGGTTACCTACGCCATTGCCAAGTGTACCGTTCATACCATGATAATCTGAATTAAGAATAAAGAGCTTTTCCCAATCAAGACCAGGAGAAACATAACCCATACTCTCTACATCTTTATCGTTGTAATCAGCATCACCTGAAGAGTGTGCAAAACCTAACTGAGCTGTAAACGGAGAGTAATCATAAGAACCTTGTGCAAAATATGCAAAACCCTTTACATCACGATCTTCTGCATTATACCTAGCATCATACTCTAAAGTACCAAACACATAATCAAGCTCTGCTTCAATGCTTAAATCACCAAATTTTCCCTGAAAAAATGGGGAAAGAAGATAAACTTTAGCGTCATTGGTAAGACCTCTTGCCATTGTTTGATGAGAAGCATCAGACAAATCGCTTGACCACTTAAGAGCATTCATTGACGCTAATGCTTTCTCATAATTAGCATTATTAGTCTCAGCTAATGTTTTATTATCCTGAGCAAGCTTACCAGCAGCCTGTGCCTCAGCCATCTTTTGCTCAGCGGCATAAGCTTGTGCTTGTGCTGCATATTTTTCTGCTGCTGCTTTATATGTTAATGCCGCTGTACCATACTGTTTAGCAGCACCAGCATACTTAAGTCCCGTGCCATACCATGTTGCGTAAGACATAAAATCATCTGATGCACTGTTCTTTTGAAGAAATTCTCTATAAGGGGCATCATAACGATTTGCTTCATAAGAAGCTGTCAAATCATCGAATGCAAATTTTTGACCAGGGTCTTGGAATTTGTTAAAATTATACATTGCAGAAAGCAAACCAGTTGCATAAGCTTCGGTTTTGTAAACACCACCAAGATAGTATTTATCATTATCATCATCTATCATTGTGTTATTTTCAGTTACTTTTTCAGCAACCGCTACCATGTAAAGTTTGCCATCTCCAATCTCAATTGGCACTGTGTATTTAATTCTATCTGTATCAGATTCGTCATCGCAGAAAGAAGTTCCCCATGTAATACCTTTTAACCTTCCAAGTTCAAACATACCAATTGGGCTTATGTATGTAAGATATGCTCTATCAAAGTCGATGTTATCATCATCTTCCATATTATCAAAAGCAGAATCTGTTGAGCTTAAAACTTTTTCTAAAGCATCAAAACGGGTTGTAAGTTTCAAATTATCACTTACTTGAAAATTAGTTTCAACACGTAGTCTCATCTGTCTCCAATTTGCTGTACCATCACTGTCAAGCATATTTGGAGCAGAATTGAGGATTCCCTCAACATAAAAACTACCACTAAAATCTACTTCAAGGGCTGTTGCGGGAACAGACATACCCACAACAAAAACAGACAACACAACAAACATTAGAACTTTTTTCATCTTTTTCTCCTGTTAAAAATTAATTAAAATTAATTAAAAAATATGTATATTGGTTAAAAGATATAATGTATCAACCACTACACATATATGACTTAAATGGAAATTAACAATAAGATTTTTAGCCGTTTTTTCTTACACATAGGATATTACTGTTGTCAAGCGTTTTAACAGATAAACAGTGTTATTTTTGGTAGTCAATTATCTTCTCAATAAAAATAGTGCCGTGTGATTTATTTGTTATAACACCACTATCAGTTACCACCGAATAAACAACCTCAGGATAGTTATCACCATCTATATCAATTAAACTAAAGTCAGAAATATAACCTGTAGATGGGTTACTTTTCCAAATATCTACCATTGAACCATTGTTCCATGCCATTATCTGAATATGACCGTTATTGAATTTTCTGTATCCTGATAAATAGCCCTTTGCAACATCAGAATTATTTACGGTTATAATTTCAGAGATTCCATCATTATTAATATCACAAGTAATAATTCTGTTATTTATATAAATTTTCTCTTTTAAGTTATCTTTTCCTCTATCTTGCTCAATAAAAAGGGCTGTTGAACCTAAAGATTGCGTGCTTTTCCACTCTCTTACTCCATTGCTATTTCCAAGATTTAGAAAACCTGATCTATCAAACCATATAAAATTTAAAGAGCCGCGAATATTTTGATTAATACCATTCTCTATTTTTATATTTATAGGGCTAAATCCAAAAATTGAAAAGCTATCAGAGACTATTTTTGTACTTTGAACTATATTTTTTCCACTTAACTTGAGAGAATAAATTGCACCTGAAAATATTTCATCATGCCCTTTTTTCTGACCAATTAATTGTGTTGTTATAGATCTATTTTTCCCGTCAGAATTTGTAAACCCAGCATTATTTACAACCCTAAAATACCAGTCGTCATCTTTAACTATAGGCTCAAAATGTCCCCCATTCCACTCTAAAATATATGATTTAAGTGTGTTATTTTTACCGATAGAGGTTATAAAAAGCTCACTTCTTCCATTACCATTACTGTCTAATGCGTCAATTGAGATATTACTGTTGTAATATTTTCCTTCATAACCGCCTTTTTTAATAAGAATATTGGTACCGCTGGTATTTTTACTATTTGTAAAAGTCAAAAATGATATAGTGTGTTTATCCATAACAGCTATATCTAACTGTCCATCTCCATCAATATCTGCAGTTGCAATACCACGTATCTCCATATCTAATTTATGGTTGAGTAAAATTGATGAACCGTTAGATAAGTGGATTGGCGGAACATAGCTATCCTTAGGAGTCTTGCTTTGATTGTCCTGATTGATGTTTGGATAGTTAATATTTGGGGCGGATTTAGTTTGATGTTCAGTTAAGATAGTAGATGAGCTTACTTGTCCAGAAATAGCTGATTTCACCTTTTCTGATATAGCAGAGGCTTGTTGCATTATATCTCCTATACCAGTGCCAGATGCAGTAATGAATTTTACTTCATCTGGTTTTATAATTTCTATAAGCTTTGCATCGCTGCTAACACTATCTCCAGCAATGGTTACAGTACCCGTAAGTATATAATCAACACCATTTAACTCAGTAACAGTTGATATTTTTCCAAACATTGATGAAATACTTAAATCAAGACCATACTCTGAGGGTATATGCTCCATACATTTAACCAAAATTTTGTTATCAGAGGCTATTCTGCTGCAAAGCATTTTACCCATTCCCTTGCCAATAAAATTGCTATCTTCTTTTGCAATAACATCAAAGGGAAATACCGCAACTGTTTTTATCTTTGTATCTGCTAAGAGATTATTCTCTGAATAAAAAAAGACAAACATAAAAATCACAGATAAAGTGTAAAAAGTATAAGATTTAAAACATGATTTGTTCATTGGTGTATATCTCTCAAAATTTATATCTAATAAAATGCAGTTTAACTTACAATTTAGACTATAAAAAAAATAAAGTTGGACACTATCTAATAGAATACTAAAAGTCAATAAAGTGTTAGTCAAATTATCACTTGCCAAATACTCAATCTGTTATTAGAATAACTATCAATTAAATACAATAGACTATCTATAAATATTATTAAAAAAAGAAAGAAAGAAAAACTTTTAACTACTCAGGAGAACCACTTGAAAAAAAATATTGCAATTATAAATAGAATATTAAAATATACTTTCATTTTTACTACAGTTATATATATTTGTATTTCATCTAATCTACAATTTACCTCTAATCTATACCTTAGCTCCCTTCTGTATGCAGAACCTTTGCAAATTGCGATACTGCCTTTTGAGATAAATGCACAGCAAAATCTTGATTTTCTCAAAAATGGAATTCAAGATATGCTTACCTCCCGTCTTTCTTTTAAAGATCAGATAAAAGTTATTGAAAAAGAGGTGGTCTATAAAGTTGCAGCAGATATAAAAGGGTTTACTGGTGAAAGTTTTGCCCTGCTTGTTGGAGGGAAGCTCAAAGCCGATTTTGTAATTCATGGTAGTGTAACGATTATAGGCAACAGCACAAGTATAGATTCTAAACTAATTGATATTTCAGGGAAAAATCAACCTATATCTTTTTTCAAACAAAGCTCTGATCCAAGCGGAGTCATTCCAGCAATTAATCAGTTTGCCACAACTATTAACGAGACAATATTCAATAGAAATGAGAACGCAATATCACACTCTATTGAATCCACTACACCTCAGCCAGCTATTCAGCCTTTACAAAGCCAGTCATCAAAAATACAAAATAATCAACAACAGCTTAACTCTAACTTTGTTATAAGCAATCAAACACAATCATCTTCAACTATTCAACAAGCAAATCCAAATCCAGAGTTCTCTGTAACTAATAATGTCAGAGGAAAATCAGGTGCGTGGAAAAGCCAAGCCTTTAAACACCTTATTAATGGAATAGCAGTGGCAGATACAAATAAAGATAATATAATGGAAACAGTATTTATCTCTGACCAAACTGTTTATATCTACAGGTTTTCAGAAAATCGTTTTTTAAAAATTGCAGAAACCGAAAAAAATAGGCGTTCTACTTATATTAGCGTTGATGTTGGGGATATTAACCAAAATGGGATTCAAGAGATATTTATTACAAGCCTAAATCCAGATAAGAATATGCCAAACTCTTTTGTCATTGAATACGATGGAACCAACTATGTTAATATTGTTAAAAACATCCCTTGGTATTTCAAAATAATTGAGACAAAAATAGAAGGCAAAATCCTTTTAGGACAGAAACAAAAATCAGAAAAAGATAATATTTATGGTTCTCCAATATATAAAATGAGTTGGGACGGTGAGAAATATGTGCCGTCAAATGTTATTCTGGAATCTGGTAAAGCAAATGTCTTAGGTTCTCTGTTTGATGATATAATAGGAGATAACACTCCAAAAATTGTTGCCTATGATAAAGCTGAACATCTTACTTTGTTCAATCAAAATGGCGGCGTAATATGGAGAGATGTGAATAGGTCTGGAGGAAACATGAATTACTTTATACTACCTAAAGAAAGTCCAACTGACGACCAAACTATTCAATACTTTCCTTTATCCATAAGATCTGCTGATGTAAATAGTGATGGCAACAGTGAGATTCTTTACGCCTCAAACAGTGATATTGTGGGTGGTTATCTAAGTAAATTCAAACGATATAGTAAAGGAGGAATACATTGTGCGTTTTGGAATAGCACTGGATTCTCTTTGCAGTGGTCAACACCTGAACATACAGGTAGAATAAGTGATTTTGTTGTTGGTGATTTTGATAATGATGGAGCTAAAGAGCTTGTTTTAGCCAATGTTATAAAAGATGCTCTTACCGCATTTACAGACTCTGAAAGCGTTATAATTGCTTATGATTTGATGCAATAATTTACCATCAATAAACTATAATGAAACCTGTTTTCTATATAAAACCTGTTTTATTACTATTAAATTTTCATTAATGCTTGACATGACCTTTTAATGTTGGTATCGCTACTCGAAAATTTATCAAAAATTTAGATATGTTTTTTATTAATATTAAAAAATAAAAGGAGGTGCAATCAAAAAAATATAGAAATTATTTTTAAAAAGTACAATGCGTTTTGACTATTTTATTCAAACTTATTAATTAAAAATTAAAACAATAAATATTTGTTTTTTGTAGGAGGAAAACAAAAGAGATGAAAAAAATTACAATAGTTCTTATAGCTGCTATATGTGCGGTAATGTTTATTGCACCTGCTTATGCAGATGACAAAGTTGCAATTTCCGGTGGTTTTCGTGTGCGTAATTGGCAGACAAAGAGTCAAGATTTTAGTGGATCAGATAACAGCTATTTTGATCAAAGATTAAGAATTGGAACAAAAATTAATGTTGCTGATGATGTAACTGTTCAACTTAGAGCTGACTGGGCAGACGCAACATGGGGTGATGGTTTTAACGGTGGACTTATTACTCGCCCAAGAGGAAATGGAAATGCTTCAAAAACACTTGATATTGATAGAGCATTTGTTGACATCAAAAAAGAGATGTGGAGTTTAAGAGCTGGTCAGCAGTATATGGGGCTTGGCGTAAATAAAGTTCTTGATGCTAATGCAACAGGTTTTAAATTTGATCTAAATTTTGCCCCTGTTACAACAAGCCTTTTGTATGCAAAAATTGATGAAAATGGTAAACTTTATGACGACAATAATGTAACAGCAAATTCAGAAGATGAAGACTTTTATGCACTCAATGTAAATTATACTTGCGACACATTTAATGGTAATGTTTTTGTTGGTGCAAAAACTGATGACACAGATGTTGAGGATTCTCCTGTTATGGCTGGTCTTCAAGGAACAGCTAAACTTGGTATGGTAAACTTAACAAGTGAACTTGCTATGGCAAGTGGTGATACCAACAAAGGTAAAACCGACTATACTGGAACACAGTTCTATCTTGGAGTTGATTCTAATGTTTCTGATGCAGTAAATATTGGTGCAGAACTTGTTTATGCTCTCGGAACAACCGATGCAAACGAGACACAGTTCACTGGATTTTGTAACTGGTGGACATTTACTCCAATGAGTATGAACACTCCTTTCGCTGGTGAATTTGCAGCAACTCCAACTGCAGATATATTTGATCCAACTGGTGATAGTGCTGGAGTACAGGGTGTAACATTACAAGCAAAATATACCCCAATGGATATAGTAGGCTTAGGAGCTAAATTTGGTTATTTCCAACCAGAAGAAGATTCTGTTACTACTATTGATGATATTACAGCATTCAACGTATGGGCTACATATACTATCGCTACCAATACACAACTTTGGATAACCTATCTTTATTCAGATCCAGAAGTTCAGTCTGGTGCAGCTGATATAGATCCAGAAAAAATCCTTATTACACAGCTTGAGATTGCTTTCTAAGCATCTAATCAATTTTATTTAATAATAGCAAATAGTTAGAAATAAAAAAAGGGACTGGAAATCAGCCCCTTTTTTTATTTAGCTGTATTAGAATCTCTTTTATTCATATTGGTAATTTCATCAATAAGCTGCTGTCCAAATCTTGCAGTAAAATGATCAACACCATATCGCCAACCAGTCATACGATTATTTTCACCTCGTTTGAGCCGTGCATTTTCAAGAATTGAATTAGCAGGACGTTTAGCTGGTAAAGGATAAT
The DNA here is from genome assembly GCA_015231615.1 of Desulfamplus sp. Classification (GTDB taxonomy): domain Bacteria; phylum Desulfobacterota; class Desulfobacteria; order Desulfobacterales; family Desulfobacteraceae; genus Desulfamplus. The sequence continues at coordinate 176,566 of JADGBE010000001.1, forward strand.
CTGATGTTGTGCAAGGGACAATATTTGCAGACACTTCAATTTGTTTAAAAAAATAGAGAGCAAGCTCATACCATGAACAGTAACCTTCGGCTGTAGCATGATAAACTCCCTGTCCCTTTATCTGGACAAGTCTTTCAAGCTGAAGGGCGAGACGCAGCGACCATGTTGGAGAGCCAAATTGATCATCTACCACTTTTATCTGCTTGTCTGGTGTTAAAAGGGCAAGTTTTAGCATGGTCTTAAGAAAATTATTACCATTGATGCCATATAGCCATGCTGTCCTCACAATTATATGATTGTCAGTAATTTCTGCTACTCGTCTTTCACCTTCAAGTTTTGTTCTGCCATAAACAGATAATGGGTTTACCTCATCTGTTTCAGTATAGGCGAGTGGAGGCTCTTTATTTCCATCAAATACATAGTCAGTAGAAATGTGAATCATTGTAGCGTTTATCGCCTTACATGCTTCAGCAATATATCCCGGTGCATCTGTATTTACTAATTTTGCAATATCTTGTTCTGTTTCGCATTTATCCACCTGAGTATATGCAGCACAATTTATCACAACATCAGGAAGAAATTCTGAAATAACAGTTAAAACTCTAATTTTATCTGTTATGTCAAGCTCAGGAAGATCATAAGCTATAACCTCATTTTCTTTACCAAAAACCCGCTGACAATCCCAGCCAAGTTGTCCATTCCCACCGCATATCAATACTTTCATAAAAATTCTCCAAAAGAACAGCTTTTAAAAAAGCTATTTGGGTTGGTAATTTAAGGATATATCTAAACTCCAGCAAGAAGTCTGAATTTATCAGTAATAAGAAGTAACCCAAGGATAATAAGAAGTAGTCCAGAAACATTATTTATATAAATTAATATTTTTTTAGTCTTCTTCATAATCTCAAGTATCCTGTTAATGAAAAATGAGATTAAGAGAAATGGCAATGCTAAACCAGTTGAGTAAAGAGCTAATAGGACAATCCCTTGAGATACTGTCTCTTGACTGCCAGCAACAATTAATATTGAGCCTAAAAGTGGACCAATACAAGGTGTCCATCCAGCACCAAAAGCCATTCCAATTATAAATGTCCCCATAAGATGCATTGGTTTTTCACTTATATGAATCCTTTTCTCAAAGTTAAGGCTCTTAATATTTATAATACGAAGAAGGTGAAGTCCAAAAATAATAATAATTGAACCGCCAACATACCTTATAAGCCATGTAAATGTGGAGATAAATCCCCCTAAAAAAGATACCGACGCACCCATTACAATGAAAACAAAAGAGAAACCTCCGATATATGCTAACGTTGCAAGAATTACTTTTTGGCGTGTTTTACGGTCATCTCCAGTTGTAAGTTCATCTAAGGACAACCCTGTGATGAAGCTAAAATATGCTGGAATAAGCGGCAGAATACAGGGGGAAAAAAACGAAAGAAGACCAGCAAAAATAGCTGCTTGGTAGGATATGGTTTCAGTAAACAATATATTTCTCCATTTAATAATTATTTGGATTTTAACAAATATTTAGTTATTTATTTTTTTTAAGTTAATCAGTTTCCAGATTTTTTGCAAGTTTGTTTGTAGAATTTAGTAAAAAATAAAATACGGCGACCTAAAAATTCCTATCCCCGCCGCAAGCGGACGGGGTATTACGGAATTTTTTCCCTTCGGGAACGGCCGCCTTTAAGCTAACTTCGCAGCAAGCTGCGGGGTATTAAACCCGAGCTTCGCAATAAATAGTGCTATATAAAGGCAGACTGACTATTGAACTTGATGAAATGTGGAGTTTTGTAGAAAGAAAAGAAAACAAACAATGGATATGACGGCAATAGAGAGGAACAAGCGATTGTCGGTTTTCATATTGGGGGGCGTAGTAGAAAGGATACTGAAAAACTGCGAAAATCCTTGCCGGGAGTTAAAGCCTTTATTGATTTTGGTCGGGATGAGAAGATTCGAACTTCCGACCCTAGCGTCCCGAACGCTATGCTCTACCAGACTGAGCCACATCCCGACTGCAACAAAAAATATGGGGGCATTAATATTTTTTTTTATTATGATTGTCAATCAAATTCTATCTCTATGGGTAACCTAATTATATGCCTTTTTTATGGATAAAGCAGCCCTTCTAAAGTTCTCAGATGGACAAAGAAGCTCTTGTTAAGCTGCGGTGATATTGGAGGTTTAGAATTTGAAATCAAAAAAAATTCTCTTTTATAATAGTTGCTTCTCTACCCGGACCTACAGATACAATTTGGATTTTCACTCCAGAAAGCTCTTCAATTCTATCTAAGTATTTTTTTGCATTATCAGGAAATGCGTTGTAATCAGTTAAATTTGATGTGCTTTGTTTCCAACCCTTATGAGTTTCATAAACTGGGATGCAGTTTTCAAGCACCTTAATTGAAGGCGGGAACTCTTCCATTATCTGACCATTATACTCATATCCTGTGCATATTTTAATCTCATCTAAATCATCAAGAACATCTAACTTTGTGATAACAAGAGCTGTTAAACTATTTAGCCTTGCCGCATTTTTAAGAATAACCATATCAAGCCAACCACAACGCCTTTTTCTTCCAGTAGTTGCACCAAACTCAGCACCTGTTTTCTGTAAAAGATCGCCAATCTCATCAAAAAGCTCTGTTGGAAATGGACCACTTCCTACTCTTGTTGTGTATGCTTTAACTATCCCAATAACCTGATCAATTTTGCAAGGACCAACTCCTGACCCACATGCTGCATTACCTGAAACAGTGCTTGAAGAGGTTACAAACGGATATGTACCATGTTCAACATCAAGGTGAGTTCCTTGTGCCCCTTCAAATAAAATCTTTTTACCCTCATCAATTCCTTTATTTAAAATAACAGATACATCAGCAATATATGGAATGAGTCGATCTCTTATGGCAAGAAATTGGTTTATTACATCTTCAGGATCAAGTGTTTCTGTGTGAAAATAATTTTTAAGGTAAAAATTCTTCTCATCCATGATGGTTCTAACTTTTTCTGCAAACAGCTCAAAATCAAGCAGATCAGCAAAACGAATACCTCTTCGCGTTGCCTTATCCTCATAACATGGACCAATTCCACGTCCAGTTGTGCCGATCTTTTTATCGCCTTTTTTGATCTCACGGGCATTATCAATTTGGCGATGATAAGGCATTATAATATGTGCTCTGTTGCTGATTTTAAGCATATCTGACGACACATCAACACCATTTGAAATAAGGTAATCAATTTCGTCAAGAAGAACAACAGGATCAACAACAACGCCATTTCCGATAAAACACTGTTTTTTCTGTAAAATACCTGATGGAACAAGGTGGCTTATTATTGTTTTGCCGTTCACAACCATAGTGTGTCCAGCATTATTCCCACCTTGAAAACGGACAACGTAATCAGAATATTCACTTAACAGATCAACGATTTTCCCTTTTCCTTCATCACCCCATTGGGTTCCAACAACAACTATATTTGACACTGTTTATTGCTCCTTTTGTCTTTAAAAAAAACTTTGATGATTTCTCTTGTTTCACTAAAACATATACCTGATACTATTTCAATTTTATGATTAAGCCTATTATCATGGGCAAAATTATATATTGAGCCCGCGGCCCCCCACTTGGAATCAGATGCACCATAAACTAATCTTGCAAATCTTGAGTGTATAATTGCACCCATACACATTATACATGGCTCAATAGTTGAATATATAGTTGCTCCGCAAAGCCTATAGTTTCCAATTGATAAGGCAGCCATCTTTATAGCAATAATCTCTGCATGGGCAGTTGGGTCGCACTTAGATATTGTCTGATTATATCCATGCCCTATGATATTACCCGAAATATCTACAATAACGCTCCCAACTGGAACTTCGTCTAAATTAGCAGCGATTTTAGCCTGTTCAATGGCAAGGTTCATATAATATTCGTGATTCATTGAATTGGCTATTATTGTTGACTACTTTTCATATTTATACTTAAATCTATTTTGCTATACCGTTCCAACGCTAATAAATTAATGTTATTAAAATATTTGTTTATAACCATTGGAAGTATAAAATTATAATTTTAACCAATAATTAGCATTTAGCTATCACAAAGTCAAAATTTATGCTGGAATTGCACTCTGATATTGAGAAAAATAAAAAAAACTTTCTACTTCACAACGTTGTGAGGCTAAGAGAGATGATTCGCTATCTTCCGAATGAGAAACTTAATCTTTTTAAACAGATTCCCTTTCTTATTCATGTAAATTCACCTGAGTTTCCGGGATATGTTAAGCTATCTGATACTAAATCAGCAGATTTCATTAACATACCTGAAGATAATATTTTTGGAGTATGGAATTTTGAGAATTCAGGATTTGCAAAAGATATAGCAGAAAATAATCCTGTGGCTAAAGAACTTTTGAACATAAAATGCCATCATCCAGTTGTTCAGGCAATTTATCATATTGGAAGTCTTGGCACTTTTACACAATCTGCAAAATCTGATTTTGATTTCTGGGTGGTCATTGAAAAAAATGATAATTTTAGTAGTAATTTTATAGATATTCTTCATGAAAAATTAACTCTTATAACAACCTACAGCAGAAAAGCCTTTTCCCAAGAGGTTACTTTTTTTGTCCACTATGCCCACAATTTAAAAGACAATATTTTTGATAATCCAGATGATGAAGATTCAGTTGCAGTTCCAGAGCTTCTTTTAAAAGAGGAGTTTTATCGTACTTTCATAATGGTTGCTGGGAAAATTCCACTCTGGGCAGTTCAACCTTTATCTCTTACTTCTGAAGAGCTTTCTAAATTCAAAAAAGAGGCTCTTGATTATGGTGGATTTATTGATCTTGGCACATTTGACTCAATGCCAATCGAGGAGGTTCAGCGTGGGCTTTTATGGCAGATATGCAAAGCTCCTTATGATCCTGTGAAATCTGTTATAAAAGCCTCAATTACAGCAAGCTATAATGTGAATAAATTGGAGACATTAAATAAAGCCAAACCAATACTCTTGTGCGATATGGTAAAAGAGCGTTTTGGACAATCTATAATTGATGATTATGCAGCAGACCCATATATTATAGCATTTGATAGGATTCTTGAATTTTATACAGAGCTTGGAGATCAAAGAGCATTATCCCAAATTAAAGCAGCAATTTTCTTTAGATTATGCGGATTCCCTTTAGTTTCTCCTCCACCAAAAGATTCTCCTAAACGAAAGATTTTAGATAAATATATTAGAAAATGGCAGTTAAGCACTACACGGTTAAAGAAATTGCTTGATTATCAAAATTGGTCTGAATCTGAGAAAACTTTATTTGATCACACTATGATTGATAGGCTCTACTTGCTCTACAAAGCATCTCTTCAACACTGCACAACTATAGATAAAGAGAAAAAAGGTGATTCAAACTCTCTTTTAAGTAAGGATAAGGATAAAAGTTATTCAGAACTTCCTTTAAATAAGAATAAACGAGAGAATGATTTAAGAATCCTAAAAAACAAAGTTGATAAAATCACCCTTAAAAAAAAAGGAGTGCTGCCAAAAGCATCAACATATCTTAAATTAAAGCCACAGGATAATTTGACTATTATTTCAAAAGAAAATGAGAATAGTAGCCCCTCCTACTATGAGTGGCTACTATTCTCTCCTGTGAAGCAAAAGGGGCAATCTCAAAATAATCAAAGTCCAAATAGCAATATCGAAAATAGACAAAGCCCAAATAACAATATGACAATTAAATATGATGCTACAAAAATTAGATACAACCTTCTCTACTCTTCCAAATATTTTATGGAGACACTCGGCTTTAGCATGTATAACCATATTTATATTAGAGGAACAACAAATTTGAAGATGCAGACGCCTTTTAAATTATATGGTTCTCTTGAGAAAATATCAGATTGTGATGATATATATCTTGCTCTTCAGCCATGGATGCCACTTTCAGACGAACCATTTTTATCTGAACCTTTTTGGGAAAAGATTATTGTGCTTCTGTTCACTGAGCAAAGAGCTGAATTTCTCATTAGAAACTCATGGGGAGAGATTTTCTTTGAAACGGTGAGCCTTGATAAGTTTGCCAACTTTGAAGAAAAATGTTATCACACAGCAATGAAGATTCTTGAATATCACATAAAAGGCTCTAACTACTCAATATTTCAGATGGGATTAAAACCAATAGAAAAATTTAGCCAAAAGATTAAAACTATTGTTGAAGATACCAAAATTCTTAGGAGTAGCTCAAAGAATATAGATAGCTTAGAAAAAAATGGATCAGAAAATATTTCTGACATAAATATAGTTCAAAGGAGACCATACCTTGATTCAATCTGAATTATACCCCACCACAAAATCTGATTCTAAAATGCAAGATGAAGCTGATTCAAATAAATTAATTGGCTCGAACAAAACATCGCAATCACATATTCTTATTGTTAATGATGACCCAAGGACATTAGCAGGATTAACAAAAGCTATCCAGAAATTAGGATTTCCAAATACTATATCTGTTCAGACAGATGAAAAAGCAGTTCTTGCAACAGGAAAAAGAGATATTTACTGTATGATATGTGCATATAATACAGTAAATATTAACGGAATTAGCTTTCTAAAGATGATGAGAAAAAAAGATAAATATTTTGATACCCCTTTTTTTCTAACTGATCCCGCATTTACAACAGTTAAAGTTTTAAAAGCTGGTCATGCTGGTGTTACAGGGCTTCTTGTTATGCCTTGCACCGTAAAAATATTGGAAGAGAAGATAACAGGCACACTTGGTAAACCAAAGGAGATAGTTGTAGGCAATGCTGAAAAGCAGGTCGCTAAAGGTTCAAATCTTATAAAAGATGGAAAATATAGCGAGGCAATTGATGAGTTTAAGTCAATGGTCAACCAAAAAGAGAATCCTGAGTATTATTACAATATTGGTTATATAAAAAGTATTCAAGGGAAACACTCTGAAGCTATTGTAGCATTTAGAAAAGCAACACAGCTTGATAGGCTTTTTGCCAAAGCATACGAAGAGATGGGAAGGGCATATCGTGCATTGGGACAATACGATAAAGCAGATGAGTGTTTAAGCTATGCAGCCCAGATACATCTTGATAGAGATAATGATGGTCATGCAGAAGATATTTTAAATGAGATATTACAACTTGGGTCAGACTCTTTAAATGTGTTTAATTCATTGGGAGTTATTTATCGGAAAAGAGGCGATCATACGACAGCATTGACTCATTATACAAAAGCATTAAAGATTCACCCAGATGAACCAAATATCTACTACAATATGGGAAGAATCTATTTAGATATGAAGGACTCAGATAAGGCAAGGGAGTTTTTCCAAAAAGCAGTAGAGATAGATAGCAGTTTCAAAGAGGCAAGACAGGTTATAAAAGCTATTGATCTTGGTATGCTTTAGTTTTGCAGCCCAGAGCTAAAGCCAGGGCTAATTGTCCAAGTCCTCTTAAGAGGACTTCTTTTAACTTAGCCGATGGTTTTAACCATCGGCTGAAAGAAAAATTGAATAAAATTCAATATAGTAAAAAGGTATTTAGATTACATGATCGATTTTGAATTTAGTAGAACCATCAAGGGGTTTATGGCGGATATAGAGGCTATACGCCTTTATGAAGTTGCTTTTGAAGCATCTAAAATAGGACCATGTTTAGAGATTGGAAGCTATTGCGGAAAATCTGCATATTTTATAGGAAGTGCGTGTAAACAAAATAACGGAATTTTATACTCTATAGATCACCACAGAGGGTCAGAAGAGCAGCAATTTGGAGAAGAGTATTTTGATCCTGAGTTATATGATGATGAACTTAAACGGGTAGATACATCTAAATTTTTTATAAACACTCTTGAGAAAGCAAAACTTTTAGAGAACGTAGTCCCAATTATATCTTCATCAGCAGTTGTGGGTAAAATGTGGTCAACCCCACTATCTATGCTATTTATTGATGGGGGGCATACCTTTGAAGCTGCAATGAACGATTATGCAATATGGTCAAAGCATATTATATCAGGTGGTTTTCTTGTTATACACGATATATTCATTGATCCTTCAAAGGGGGGGCAAGCTCCGCGTCAGGTTTACGAAAACGCTTTAGAATCAGGGTTATATAACCCTCTGGAGATGACTGAAACACTTGGTGTGCTTCACAAGAAGTAAGGCAAATCTTTAAAAAAAATTCCATTCAAATGGCAACAAACTGCGATTAAAAGTTTATTAAATTATCCCTTTTGATTTTAACATAGGTAAAGGATCAACTATATGCCTCTTAAACCAACCTTTATAATCTTTAATCCCCATTGCTAAACTCAAAATTTCAGAGAAATGGAGCGTTGGAATAGGATTTTTTATTGAACAACGTATTTCTAAATTAAGATGACACATTGCACACGCAGTAACAATACAATCCGCTCCTGATTCTAATGCCTGCCCCATTATGCCATTAACTATTGGAGTTACAATATCTGGTCTTGATGCTGAAAGAAAAGTTCCGCAGCATCTTGAGCTATAAGACCATAGATAACTTTTAGCCCCTAATGAAGAGAGTATCTTCTCAATTAAACCATGATAATTGGGCATTTTATTCATTTCAGGTGGACGAGCAAGCATACAGCCATAATAAGGAACAAAACTTATGTTCTCTAATGGCAATTTTTTTAAGGGCGTTTTACTTTTACCATTTTTGTTATCTATTTCTACATTATCAATAAAAGCTGGCAAATTGATATTTGAGAGCATCTCAAAAAAGTGGATTATTTTTAAATCCTTATTAAATTGCTTTCCCCACATCTTTTTATAATCATTTTGTAAATCAGAATTATTGGAAAGATGGAGGTGTGTCTGCTGAAGCCTTAAAAGACAACTTGGACACGCAGCAAGAAGTGGACGGTCAGGCAATGCAAGCGAAAGATTTCTTGAAGCTAATCCAAAAGCTGTTTTTGAATCAATGCTATGAGCAGATGATGAACCACAGCAGTTCCAATCTTCAAGTTCAATAAGCTCATAACCTATGCTTCTGCAGAATTTTATTAAAGAGATGTTATTCTCTTTTGCCGAAGTCGCAAGAGAACAGCCTGGAAAATATGATATTTCAATAAGTTTTTTATCCATTTACGATTCTAAAGCTCCTCCCATTCAAAACCAATTTAAAATTGTTTCTAACCTGCATTTATATATTCAGATAAACAATGATTGATGTACCTTCTTCATCAGAAGTTTTCATTTTAATTTCACCCTTTTGTGTTTGTGCAATAAGTTTAGCACTATATGCCCCAAGACCTGTTCCTTTACGTTTGCCTGATGTTGCATATTTATTAAAAAATCTTTCACGAATATTTGCTGGAACAGCACCATCATTGTGAATGGAGATCATAGCTTTATCACCAACAGTTGAAAGTATAATATCTATAATCCCATATTCGGGTGATGCCTCAATCGCATTTTGCATCAAATTAGAAAGCATAGAATAACAAAGCAAAGTTTCGCCTTTCACAGTAAAAGATTCCTGTTTTCCCTCTTCAACTCTCTCTTTGTCAGATTTTATACCCTCAATAATATAACTATAAGAGTGAGAGCCATTTACAATAAATGAGATAGATAATTTTTTAAATTTAATATTTTGTTCTAATTCGTTTAATATATTCTTTATAACAATGAGAATATCAACTGGTTCTGGATTAAAAGTATAAACGCCTGTTTCCATTTTAAAAAGATCTAAAGAGAGGTTTATCATATTGAGCATTTTATAACCACAAGCAACAATGTGTTCAAGATATTCAGTTTGAGATTCATTAAGACCACCCTGAAACTTGATAAGCTGTGGAAAATTGATAATTCCATTAAGTGGGGTTTTAAGATCGTGTCGAGTTATATTTTCTATATCTTCTTTAAGGCGACCAATTTGAATAAGCTCTTTATTTTGTTCCTCAAGCTGCTTGGCTTGTGATTTAAGACACTTATGGGCAAGCCTAAGCTCTATATGATTTTTAACTCTGGCACGAACAATGGGAGGATTTAATGGTTTTATAATATAATCAATTGCACCAAGCTCAAGCCCTTTTGTTTCATCTTCAATATCGCCCATAGCCGTTACGAAGATTATAGGTATATTTGCGGTAATTGGATTAGATTTTAGTTGCCTACACGTTTCATATCCATCTATTTCAGGCATTATTATATCCAAAAGGATTAAATCAGGATTTGCCTGTAAAGCTATTTCTATCGCCTCTTTTCCGCCTGTAGCAACCATTATTTCATAAAGACCGTCAAGTGCATCAACAAGAACATCAATGCTCACTTCATTGTCATCAACAATTAAAATTTTACACTCAGAAAGAGGTCTCATATTTTCTCCGGTTGCTTTGAAAATGCTTCAAGTAGTGGTAATGTTCCAACATTGTTGTTAGGCAAATTATATTATTTTTCCTAATTCATATCTATTAATGAATAGCTCAATTATTATGCCATATATTTGTGATAATTTAGAATATATTAATAAATGAGATTGCAAAAATCGAGAAAGAGATGGGTTTTTGAATTTATCAACTCTTCCCTCTTGCCTTTATCATTGAACAGTATGGACCAAATAGTGTTTTATAGTCTGCTTTCCCTTTTGTCAGAATAGTTGGGAAAAATCTAATTTCATTGTCGTTTATTACTATATTAGAACTATTTGCTAAAGCCTCGAGATCATATAATGTCCTAAACTCAGGACCAATTAATATATAGTAAATATATCGTCTCTTCTGCATACTCATCTGCTGCATGAATTTATGAAAATCTTGATTTTTTAAAGGCATATCTTCATACCTGCTGTGATAGATAATTATGGCATAATCTTTAAATCTTATGCTGCTTATCGCCTCATCTATATTTTGGGGAATATATATCTGGTATGACTCTGCTTTTAGGGTTTCAGAGATTTTATTTAGCATTGCTTTGTCAGAGACGATTACCATTGCTGTTAAAATATTTTCAACAAGGTTACTGTCAAGATTTGAACCACTTACAAGCCATGAAATATCGGGAGGATTTGGTGGTGAAGGAGCTTGGACTGGAATCGTATTTGCATATTTTTGTGGCGATGGTTTATCCTCTTGCTTAACATTTACACCATCAGATAGAACTTCATTGACATTTAAACTCTCATCTGGTGGAAACCCATCAGTATTAAGCTCAATAACCTCTTTGCATGAAGGGCACTTGAATTTTAGCGTCTGACCCTCTGGCAACTTTGCAAGAGCTACTAAGAGTCTCTCTTTATTAGCATCAGAAAGACGTAGATTTTGATTACAATGAGGGCATTCTGAAATCATAAATATATTATCCTCTCTAAATAGTATGAATAAATATGTTGTAGCGTTTATTAGAACTTTAAACCACGTCATCTGGCGTGGATAGGTCGATTCAAGCGATTTTTTTACTAAAAAACTTAAAGACATCTTAATTTATTGCGGATTAGCAGCTTGTTCTTCAGGTGGCGGTGTTTCCTCTTCCTCTTTTCTCCAGTCAATTGTCAAACCATCAATATCTGTGGTCTTTTCTCCTCTTTGTCTCTTTAAAACATCCATTCCTCTTGAGAGTGCGTTTTTCTGAGAACAGTAGGCATAAGCAGTCTCTTCTGATACTAATTTATCTTTAAAAAGATTCAAAATATGTTGGTCAAATGTCTGCATACCAAATGCTCTGCCATTAGATATTATATCGCTGTAGGTTTTGCCCTCTGATTCTCCATTTAATATTACGTCTTTTACTCGCAGGTTCATGCCCATAATTTCAAGTGCTGCCACTCTACCACCACCGTTTTTAGGCAAAAGACGCTGACATACAATAAATCTAACCGTATCTGCAAGTCTGTTTCTAATCTGCTCTTGCTCCTCTTGTTCAAACATACCAAGTATTCTGTTTATTGTTTGACCTGCATCAACCGTATGAAGCGTGCTTACAACAAGGTGTCCTGTTTCAGCAGCAGCAAGCCCTATCTCCATTGTTTCACGGTCTCTCATCTCACCTACAAGTATAACCTTAGGAGCTTGTCTTAATGCAGCCCTTAGCCCTGTAGCAAAAGAGTCATAATCATTTCCAAGCTCACGTTGGTTAAATGTTGCTTTTTTATGAGGGTGAACAAACTCAACAGGGTCTTCAAGAGTTACAACGTGGATCGATTTCTTTTCATTAATCTCATTTAACAGGGCAGCAAGGGTGGTCGATTTTCCAGAACCTGTAGAGCCAGTAACTAAAATTAGACCATTTTTCTCTCCTGCCATTTTATGAAAAATTGGAGGTAAACCAAGTTTTTCAATACTTGGAATAGTTGTCTCAAGTTTTCGTAGTATTGTAGTTAGATGGTTTTTTTGTTTAAAAATATTTACCCTAAATCTTGCCTTATTACCCAACCAGTATGATAAGTCGCAAGAGCCTCTATTTACAAGGTCTTCAAGAAGCCTTTGATCTCCTCCGATAAGGTTTAAGGCAAACACCTCTGCCTGAAAAGGGGTAAGTTCCAAAACCTCTGGAATCACAGGAATATCGGTAAGCTGTCCAGAAGATTCAACTTGTAACGCTTTTCCAACCGTTACATTAAGGTCTGAGACATTACCAAAGGTCTCCAACATACATGTAATCCAATAATCAATTTCAGGTTGTTTCATAATTTTTTTCCTTTGATTATTACATCTTTTTTATATCTTTTAAATACTCTTCATACCTCATAAGATAGAATGATAAAGGTTTTGAAAAGTTTCTACCAAGAATACCATCAACAAAAAGGCGGCTTATATGCTGTTCTTGCTCAAGTAGTTTTTGAGATAGAAGAAATATCTGCTTCTCTTCTGGAGTAAAATGCCCCATCATCTCTTTAAGGGTAATACGTGCGCGAGGCTGGTACATCCAAAAATATAACATATCCAAAGCATTTATTATCATCACAGTTATGAGGTCTCGGACTTCAGCATTAGTGCTTTTAAGCAATTTTTCAGGCTCTTCAAGCAAAGCGAGTTCCGCATCATCTGGAAATAGAAGTTCAAGTTTAGAGTAAGAGTCAAAAAGCTCGAAAAATTTACGCCGATAATCTCGTATTCGTAAAGAGATGTTTTGAAATCTATCAGCAGGACCTTCAATTAATGCGGCAACAAGATCAGACGCAGCTTTTGAGATAACAGCAGCCCATTTCTGAAGAATAGATGCAGATTCAATGGTTGTTATTCCACTACCTGTCAATATTGCACCAATTATGGCACTAAATAGAATAGCAATTGGAATTGAGAATAGGCTTCTGAAAAAGTTACCCACAACAGCAACTCTTGGAAATCCTCTAAATGTATTATGACTTGAGAGATATATTCCATTTGCTAAAGCCATGATAGCGTAAAGAGCTGCTGGATTAGTTGATATTGTGATCCCCATTCCTTGATCCAAAATAACCGTTTTGACTAAATAATCGAGCAGAGGAACGGAGAAACCAGTAAATAGAAGTGAGTCAGTTAGCCTTTCCCAGCTTACATAATCATTCCAACGCATAAGAGGAGATCGCATGATTCCACCACCACCAAGCACTGCTTGGACAATGTTTCTAATTCCCGTGATTCCAAACCAGATAAAAGCTCCAAACCATGCGAGAAACCACCAATCTTTAGTAAGTGCAAAGGTTGCAAAGGCAGGAATAAAGCCAATTAAAACTTTAAGCCCATTTTTTATGCCTGTATTTAGATTTGACCATGACTGCTTTAGAGATTGATGCTTACTTGCTCTATCTTTCTTGCTTGATAAGATAGAAATATCACTGTTTTGACCCTGTTTTATACCACCTAAGGTAACAATATTTCCGGGAGACTCCATAGTGGTAGAGTCCTCTTTAACAATCCACTCTTTAACCTTTTTTGAACCTAAATATTCAAGTCCTGGCAGACCACTTAAAAGAGATAAAAGATAAGAACGAATTCCTTTATTTGGACGAGTTCGGTTAATTGTGCTGACACTTGGATATACCTTTATATGAATTGGAATGATAAGACGAGAAGAGGATTTTTTTCGTATCTCAGTTCGGGCGGCTGGAGCAAAAGAGTCAATTATTCCAAGACCCATTCCGTAAGAGAGAAGTGATCTACCTGTAGAGTCGCTCCCTATTCTCGATTTTAGAACCACTCCTTTATACATATTTCTTAAAGATGCGAGATCATGTAGAATTTCAGTTAGCCTTTCTCTTCTGTCACCTTCATCTGAGTATCCTGCTTTCTCCATTCTATGAATAACGTTTAGGACAATCCTCTTTAGCTTAATGAGACTTCCTTCGTTAATAGCTTGTTGAAGCTCATTTATAGCTGGGATATGGTCAGTAACTCCAGCTACATAATCTTTAAGGTTAAATATCTCAAGCCGTGTTATGAGTCCATCACCCATATATAGGATTTCAAGAACATCCTCTACTTTAAGATTGCTTAAATTAAGAGTCATTTTAAAGCTACAATGCAACTGAGATATTTCAAATAAAAGCTCTTCAACTGAAAGGTTGAGTCTCTCTGGAACATCAGGTGCATCTCTTGGTACCCAAGGGTCAGGTATTTCTGGATATAGTTTTGGAGATAGATATTTGTTTACAATCGTTATTGGTGGAATAGCTTTTGCATCTAAACATGACAAAGAGTTTTTAATAACTTCAAGAGCTTCATAGTGGATATATTCACCAAGATGGAGAAGTGATGCCTGACCCGGGGCAACAAATGCTATAAATTTTTTAATATCAAGCAAAGGCAACTCAATACCTGTATCTGAAATAAATATCTCTCTTTGGCTTTTATTAAATGCTTCAAGCACTTTTAAAACATATCTTTCTTGGTACTTCATCACCTCCTTTCCCTTTTCCATAAAACTCATTACAGATGGTTCAGCAAGAAAGCACAAGAAAGATTGAGCATCAACAAGTCCTCGTGATACCCAAATAAACGATGCAAAGCGATCCCTAAATCTTGCAGTAAATTCAATGCCAATTCGTATATCCATACCCATTATCTCAGCAGCCTCAGAGAGTTCTGCAACAAAACGTGGAGCAATATATTGATAATAGACAACTCTAAGTCGTCTAATACCCTTTATCCATGCGTCCATAATTAAGTGGGTTGGGGTTTTTCGCCCTTTTGTGTTGGCATCGTGAACATGATCGTCAAATGTTATTTGATTCCACTCCTCTGGCATCTCTAAGAGGTGGTATTTTTCAAGCTGTTTTCTTACAAATCCTGGTTTGCCAGATGCAGTTTTTCTAAAATCGTGGGCAAGCTCAAGCTGTCTGCAATATTGACCACGAGCCCGCACAAGTTCTTTCATAATCTGTAGAAGCACACGAGCAGAGTTTTTAGGCATTACTCCTGCTGTGGTGTCAATAATTTCGTTGCGTAAGCCTCTAAGTGCTTGAAGCCTATAGTCAATATTTTCTCTTTCTAATGAATTGAGAAGATTGACAACTGAATATGCAATTCTAAGACCTTTTGACTCTGCAAGCTCTTTAATGCCAAGTGGGTGAAAGAATGGATAGAATATCTTTTTTGTGTAAGATAAAGCTCTATTTTTGTCGTAGATATCTGTTACGATCTTGATAAGCTCGTGATCTCTTTTGTCAAACAAGAGTTTGCCAAATCCCTCTTGCTTATCACAGCTCTCTTTTTTATCGACATCTTTACTCATCAAGACTCTCGTTTAGTTTGGATATAACAACGAATTCAGTGGTGGGCGATAGCCAGTCAACTGGAAAGACTGGTTAAACGATTTACATGTATTGTTCAAAAAATGAATAGTCAACATCAAATACAGTTTTTGGTTTTAAACCAATTTCTTCCTTTTCCATCATGTCAATTAGCAATTCAGCATCAATCAGTTCTATTGGCGGTGCCCCATCTCTGACGGCTTCTTTTTTCGCATCTTCGGAAAAATTGCCGGTGGTAATCATGATGCCTTTATCCGCCCTTCCAATCATAGCATTTCTCAAATCTCCGACCTTGGCACGAGAAACAGTACCTTGATAACGTTTACATTGGAAGATAACTTTGAAGCTAACAAAAGGATTTAATTGCAATGTTCCAAAACCATCTATTCCGCCATCCTTCCCTTTTGGTGTGACGGAAACGTTTTCAAAACCATAGACCCTTAAAATGTATTTACAAAGTTTTTCAAAGCCTTCTGGAGTTACATTGTGCAAAACATTAAGCAATAATTTTCTATGTGAAGTCCCACTATATTCAATTATTTTTTCTTCTTCAATTTCTTCGGGTTCGACTTTTTGGGGAATATTATGCTTTTCTTTTCGTTCATCTGTGTGTATTGAAATCCATTTTTTAAATAACTCTCTTCCCTCAACTTCATTTAATTGTGTATCTCGGCCTTTTTGTGTTAACTGCCAAATTCCTCTTTTTTCGGATGAAAGTAAACCCTCCCAGACAAGATATTGGCGAGCCCAGCAAACCTGATTGTGGAAGCGTGGTGTACCAGAACCCATCAATTCTTCTTTTTTCTCATCTGAAATTTTTAATTTAGTGGCTATTAGATCTGAAACTTCACGGGGGGAACCTGAATCACCAAGTTCTCTGAGAGCATCTAGAATAGGCCCCATCCACAATACGAATTCTGCTTGTCTATTTTTTCGTTTTGCCATGATGTTCTCTTTAGCTTTCGTTTAACCATTTATCTTTTTTAAGAATATGAACCTCTATTTTACCTTCAAGAGCTTTTTTGAAGAGTTGAGCATCTCCATCAGTTCCTACAAGTGAACCATAGTGCATAGGGATTGCAATTTGAGGCTTGATTTCAAGAGCTGCTGAGGCTGCTTCATCAGAAGTCATCACATAAGTTCCTGAAACAGGAAGAAAAGCAATATCGCATTTTATGTCTGACATTTCAGGAATAAGATCTGTGTCCCCTGCATGATAGATTTTAACACCTCCAATATTTACTACAAACCCAAGCCAGTTCTTATTTTTAGGGTGAAATTTTTTGTTGATGTTGTATGAGTGAACTCCTTGAATATCAACCCCTTTTATATTTATGCTCTGCCCAATAGTTAAAATTTCAATCTTTCCATCAACAGCTTTACCAAGCTCCTTTTTGAGCTTTTTGGCAGAATCTTTTTCAGTAATAATGACCGTATCTTGTCCCAAAATCTTTTTAACATCATCAATTGAACAGTGATCATAGTGTTCGTGAGTTATCAAAATAATGGTTGATAGAGTTTTTGACATCGCTTCTTTTCCCGCATCTATCTGATATGGATCAAAATAGATTACAGGAAAATCTTTTCCGACTGAATCGATCTTAATAGAATCATGTCCAAGCCATTTAGTTTTTTCTAAAATAGTATTTTTATCCATATTATTCCTCATTTTATTCAATCTCTAAGCCGTAGGCAAAGCCATCGGCTTAAGTAAGTAAGTCCTCTTAAGAGGACTTGGGCAACTTAGCCCTGAGCTTTAGCTCTGGGCGATATAAAGAGCTATACTCCATGATTACAGGCATTTTGATACTGCTGCAACTCATCAACCATCTTTCCCATGCTAAAAACAAGTTCATCATAGACTTTGAGTGCTTTTTCGCGATCTATCATCCCTGATTTTCCTATACTCTCAAGTTGGGAAGCTATTTCAGCCGCCTTTTTACCAAAATGGAGCAACATTCCTTTTAATGCGTGGGCAGACATTTTTAAACCATTTGGATTGTCAGACTCAATAGCCTTTTTTATCTCTGCCTGTTTTTCTTTATAACTTAAGAGAAATATATCTATTAACTGAATCGCAAGCTCTTGATTTCCATCAATGCGTTTCATTAACGCATTCATATCAATCATAGACATTGATTCTACTTGAAAATCTTGTTTCTGCCCCGTTGTTATTTTTTGTTCATTTATTGTGCTATTTTCTGAGATTGTTTTTGAGTTGTCTATCTTTGTTTGTAGAGGATCATCTTTTTGTTCTAATTGATTTTTTAAATGGCGATCTTGTTGTAGTTGTCTTCTATTTTCTGAGCTAAACCTCTTTGCAATAAGCTCAAAAAATTTTTCAGGCTCAAATGGCTTTGATAGATAATCATTCATGCCACTTGCAAGGCACAACTCTCTATCTTGCTCGCTTGCGTGTGCTGTCATTGCCACAATAAATACATCGTGGTCAAGAACTCCTGAATTTGGATCGCGAATTATCGTAGTTGCTTCAAAGCCGTCCATAAGTGGCATCTGAATATCCATAAATATAAGATCAAATTTCTCTTTCTCCAATATTGTTATTGCCTCTTTACCATTGCCCGCAACTTTTAAGTTGTGCATAGGAAGCATGGCAATCATCAACTGCTGATTGAAGAATTGATCTTCTACAAGTAAAATATTTAAACTCGGAATATTTGATTTACTATCAATTGGTTCAATTTTCTCAAGAGGAACTGTGAACCAAAATGTTGAACCTTTACCCTCTTTGCTTTCAAATCCGATATTGCCACCCATCATAGTTACTAACTTTTTTGCTATAAAAAGTCCTGCCCCTGTTCCACCATATCTTCGCGTTGCAGAGCCATCTGCTTGCACAAACGCCTCAAACAGATATTTTTGGCGATTATCGGGAATGCCAATGCCTGTATCGGTTATCATAAATTTCAAAGTTGTTTTTGATCCATTAGAGTTAGATTCAACTTGAGATTGATCTTTGAGAATATGGATATTAACCTGACCCGTGTGAGTAAACTTAATGGCATTTGAAACAAGGTTCATAATTACTTGGGTCAATCTATCTTTAGCACCTCTGTAGAGAGATGTTATATCTTGTGAAAATTGAGTTGAGAGGCGTAGCTCTTTATCTTTAGCACTATCTTGAAGATTGGAGATAATATCATCAATAGTTATACGAAGATCAAAATCGACAATCTTCATATCTATCTTACCAGACTCAATTTTGGAGCAATCAAGCAGATCGTTTATAACGCCCAATAAGCATTGGGAAGATTTATATATTGTCGTTATATACTCTAAATCATCAGGGTGGATTCTATTATGTGGGTTTCCCATCAAAAGAGAGCTAAATCCCATTATAGCGTTCATTGGAGTTCTTATTTCGTGGCTCATATTTGCTAAGAATTCGCTCTTTGCACGGTTGGCAGATTCAGCTTGATCTTTTGCAATACGAAGATTTTGTTCAGTCTCTTTAAGGTTAGCAATAGTAGCTCGCTCTTTGAGGACACGATTAAGCCTTGCCATCAACTCCTTTACAGATGGAGGTTTTTGTATGAAATCACTTGCACCAGTTTCAATAATATCTTGGAATTTATAATCTTCAATATATCCTGTCATAACAATGACATTTGCACTGTAATCTTCACGCACTATCTCAGCAAGTTCAAGCCCGCTTATTCCGGGCATATTTACATCGGTTAGCACAACATCAATAGCCTCTCTTTTTAGCACTGTGATAGCGTCCATTGCATTTTGAGCCATTGAAATTCTATATCCTGAATCGTGAAGGATTGTTTGCAGCATTTTCAGAACTGGAATTTCATCATCAACTACCAGAATGTGTGGTTTTTCTGTTTTAGCATCTGCTGACATGGCGAAAATCTCTCCTTCTGTTGTTGTAATATATGTTGGCATAAGGTTATTATTTTCTTGTTCTTGTTCAGGGATTTCAATCCAATCTTAAATTGTAGGGACTCCAGCCGTGCATCTCTACTTATGTTCTTTATAAAACATAGATTTGACAATTTTTCCTAAAATTGTCAAATCTTAATTCAAATATTTAAGCTACTTCATAAGTAGGCAATCTTATTATAAATCTTGCCCCACCTTTCTCCTTATTTTCTGCTGTAATACTTCCACCATGAGATTTGATTATACCATGGGATATAGACATACCAAGCCCAGTTCCTTTACCAACTGGTTTTGTTGTGAAAAATGGATTCCATATATTTCTGAGTGTCTCTTTATTCAATCCCAGACCACTATCCTCAATTATGACTATAATTTGGTTATTACTATCTAATCGTGAATCATGAGTTGTTGTGATATTAAGAGAACCTTTACTTATGTTTTCCATAGCATCTGCTGCATTGTTGAATATATTTACAAGAACTTGCTCTATCTGTTGTGGATCGCACTTTACAGAGGGTATATCTTTCATGAAATTTTTTGTTATTGTAATGTTATATTTTAAGGAGTTATTGCATAAAAGTAAGGCATCATCAATAATTCTATGAATATCATATTGGATAAATTCAGGGCTATCTTGTCGGGCATAAGATTTAAGTCCTTTGAGAATACGCTGTATCCTGCCTGCCCCGCTCTTGATACCATCAATAAGGCTTGGCATCTCTTTGATTATAAAGGCGAGCTTTTGATCTGCAATATTAACATTTGAAAGCCTATCTTTAATGATATTCCAAAACTTCTCAAATGTTTGAATATTTCCGTTTATAAATGTAGCGGGATTGTTTATCTCATGGGCAATTCCAGCAGCCATAACCCCAAGAGTTGCCATTCTATCTGAATGAACCAACTGCTCTGCACGCTGGTTTGCAAGAGTCTCCATCTCATTGGCAAAACGTGAGACTTTTTGCTTTTCATAGTTCAGTTGCTGCTCAAGGTTAATAATTCTGATTCCAACTTTAACCTGAACATTAAGGATTTTTATGGTAATTGGTTTTTGCAAATAGGCATCGACACCAGCTTCAAACCCTCTCATAAGGTCTTCTTCTTCTGAGCGTGAAGTTACCATGATAACATATACATAACCATTACTATTTTTTCTTGCCCTAATTCTTTGACAAAGCTCAATGCCGTCCATTTCAGGCATCATCCAGTCAGAGATTATAATATTTATATTTTGACTCTCTAATATAGATAGTGCCTCATTGCCATTAGCAGCTTCAACAATATCATAATTGAGCCTTTTTAAAGCTGTGGTTAGAAATAGCCTCTCCATCTGATTGTCATCTACAATGAGTATTTTCAAAATAATTTATAACTCCCTATCATATTCATAAACCTTCCATGAAGAGATAAATCTGGCATATTGTTTTATCAAATCAGGCAGCAATAGACAGTTCCTCTAATCTGGATTGCCACCATTTCAATGAAGAGCAGGCATATTCCCAATCCATCAGATCATCTTCTTTCTCAAAATATTCCTTATTATCTATTTCAAGACTTTTTCTAAAATCTTCAAGTTTGCAGCCATATTTTGATTCAAAATAAATACATTCAGCTTCAAATTTTGATTTTTTTTCAAAGCCCTGTAAAGTGAGATGATCCCTAATAATTGCCTGCTCTGTTTGACCTGTCTGTTGAAGTATATCCCTAATAATCATTGCCCTTACTCCCCGCATGATATTTTTCTTGTCAGTTGATATTTTTTGCCAGTCAGTATATTGACTTTATATATCAGAACTTAGTGTAATGACAATTGTATTTTTGTCTATTTTTATGAACATGAGCTGTCTATGATTTTATAAATAATTTGGGGGTAGCATGTCTTCCGAATATAAAAGTAATACGCCAACAATATCGGTGTTAACCGCTGAAATAGAGAATTTAAAACAACTTAACCGTGATTTTGAAGCTAATTACAGATATGTATTTGACGGCATGACAAGCTGCATGGCTGTATATGAAGTCTTAAACGATGGTAATGATTTTATTTTCAAAGATTTTAACAGGGCAGCCGAGGTGTCAAGTCTAATTAGCCGTGAAGATATTATAGGTAAAAATGTCAAAGATATTTTTCCGGGCGTTGTTGAACTTGGCCTTTTTGATGTTTTTCAAAGAGTCTATAACACAGCTAAACCAGAACTTCACCCAGTTTCAAATTATAAAGATCAGCGAGTAACTTTATGGGTTGAAAATTATGTTTATAAATTGCCCACAGGCGAGATAGTTGCAATCTATGATGATATTACAGATAAGAAAAAGGCGGAAGAGGCATTAAAACAGAGAATGTCGGAACTTGAAGCAATTAATGCCATGAGCCAATCTGTCTCTATAAATATCTCACTTGATAAGGTTGTTGACGCTGCTTTAAATCAACTTATGAAAACACTTAACTCTGACCTTGTTCTTATCTATTTACTCGAAGATAATGATGGCTTAACAAAAAGTGGTGAAATGCGTCTTCAGGCTGTAAAGCAAAGTTCTAAAATCCCGCTATTTACCAAACCCCCAAAATCACTCCTAAATGTTGGCGAATGTCTCTGTGGCATTGCGGCAAAAGAGGCTAATCCTATTTTTTCACTCAATATTCATAAAGATCAAAGATGCAAACATAATGAGTGCAAAATGGCTGGTATCCACTCATATACATCTCTTCCTCTTATGAACAGAGAAAAGATGATAGGCATAGTTGGCATTGGATTGTGCCATGAATGGGATTTTTCGGTTCAATCAAGTTTTTTGCAATCTCTTACATCTATTATTGCTGTTTCAATTGACAATATAATTCTTCAGCAGCAGTTAGTAATACACGCCCAACAATTAATGAATCAAGCTGTGGATCAAGCAGAACAGTTTGAAAAACATACACAAGAGTTAGAAACGATGGTAGCCCAACGGACAGTTGAGCTACAAAAATTTTTTAATGCTGTGGAGTCATCTCCAACATCAATAGTGATTACTGATATTTACGGAAATATTGAGTATGCCAATCCTTTTTTTATGCAACTTACAGGCTACACTCCTGAAGAGGCAAAAGGTCAAAACCCAAGAATCCTTAAATCAGGAGTTCACCCAAAGGAGTTTTATGAGCAGATGTGGAAAATTCTGGCTTCTGGAAATATCTGGAGAGGAGAAATTTGTAATCGAAAGAAAGATGGTGAGTTATATTGGGAACATGCGGCTATCTCTCCTTTATTTGAAGATAGAAATTTGAATAAAGATTTTACAAGCTCTAATCAATTTCAAAATGGCAACTTAAATCAACTTCAAGATGGAAATCTAAAGCCAGATGGCAATGCAAGCAAAGATGAAAATATATATAAAGGTGGTTTGGGAAATATCGTTAGTTTTGTTGCTGTTAAAGAAGATATTACTGCAAAGAAAATTGCAGAAAAAGCTCTTCAAGATTCTGAACAGAGATATAAGGCAATATTTGATTGGAGTCAGGACGGTATTATTATAGCAGATCAGCAAACTAAGAAATTTGTATTTTGCAATAATGCTGCTTCCAATATGTTAGGATATGAAAAAGATGAGCTTGTCGGCAAAAGTGTTCTTGATATTCATCCTCCAGCCGAGCTTCCATCTATTTTAGAGAGATTTCAAAGCCAAGCCAAAGGTGAGATAACCTATGCTGTAGAGATACCATGTATGAAAAAAGATGGGACTATCTTTTATTGTGATGTAAATGCAACACCGTTTAATATTGACGGTAAATCTTGCTCAATGGGATTTTTTAGAGATGTTACAGATCGAAGACAGGCTCAAGAGATAAAAGAAGATGTTGAGCGGATCATGCGTCATGATCTTAAATCCCCTCTTAATGCTATTATTGGGTTTCCTAAGGTTATGATAGAGGATAAGAACCTTACTGATTCACAAAGAAAGTATCTCAAAATAATTATGAATGCGGGTCAAAATATGCTTGATCTGATAAACCTATCTTTGACCATTTATCAGGTTGAGATGGGCAAATATAAATATTTAAAAACTCAATTTAACCTTCTTAGTGTTATAAGGCAGTGTATATCTAATAACACATCTTTATGTAGCAACAAAGATGTTCAAATTAAACTTTTGATTAATAGGCAATCTGATAAATTGGCAATTCCTATTAGCCCCACCCGCCGCCTCCCCAATGGAGAGGTGGATAATAATTACTCCCTCCCCTTGGGGAGGGGCGGGGAGGGGCAAAATAATTATCTGGAAAGCTACAATATTAGTGATGGTCTTATAGAGCTTGAAAAGATGCTATTCAATGGAGATAGATTGCTTGCATTTTCAGTATTCTCAAACATTATTATCAATGCAGTTGAGGCATCTCCAATTAATGAAACAGTTAATATCGTTATTGAATACAGCAATAATTTAGCTAAAATTATGGTTCATAATAAAGGCGTTGTGCCATTAAATATTCGTGAACGTTTTTTTGACAAATATGTTACAAGTGGTAAGCCAAAAGGGACTGGTCTTGGAACCTATAGTGCAAAATTATTGGCGAAAATTCAAGGTTGGGATATTGATATGAAGACATCTGAGGAAGATGGAACAGCTCTTATTATTACTATCTTTTAATGTGATTGTTGTATATTTCGCACGTCATAAATTAAGTTTCTATTCAATCTTTCCGCCAATGGTTAAAACCATTGGCTAAGTTCAAAAAGTCCTCTTAAGAGGACTTGAACAATTCAGCCCCGAGCTTTAGCTCTGGGCAACTTTTAGAACTCTATCAAATATCTTTCTTATAACTCCAACCCATCTTTTCTCTGATACACCTGCCCCTCATCATTCTTAGATTTTCTATTTTTATTAAGGTAAAGTTGACCCAAAGCATCTTTCCACCGTTTGTTCTTCTCAATTGTGTTTTCAAGTGCCTTAAGAATATCCCTTCGGTCAAACGGTTTTACCACAAAATCATTTGCACCAGCCTCATAAGCCTCAAGAAGATTTCTTGTATCCTCTGTTGAAGAGACCATAATCACTTGAACATAAGGGTATTTTTTTTTGATTTGACGCAAAAATTCAACTCCTCCCATTCCGGGCATGTGAATATCTGTTAAAACAATCAAATCATAACCTTCAGGAAAATTGTCCAATGCCTCTTCTGCACAAGATGCAATAATTAACTCCCACCCTTTTAAAATATCTTTCATCATTGCATGTGTCATTAAGTCGTCATCTACAAAAAGAACCTTCATCTGCTATCCTTAAATTAAAATTTATTATTGAATTTAGTTTACAGTTTTAGAACAAAAAGATAAAAAAACAAACTATAAGAGAGTAATTCATAAGAGTTTACCTTTGCATTTAAAATAAGTTTGAGTTTTATGTCAAGAATAGAAACAAGATAGGAGGAGATAGGTTATGTCAGAGGTTCCTGAAAATTTGAAAATTCTTCTGGTAGAAGATGACAGAACCATGCGCCAGATTGAGATTCATGCACTTAAAAAAATTGGATATACAGACGTTATACAAGCTGCAAATGGCGACGAAGCTATCCAGATACTTCAGCAGGAACAGGGTATCCATATTATTATCAGCGATTGGAATATGCCCAAAAAAGGAGGGTTTGAACTCTTAACTTGGGTGCGGGCAGACAAAAAACTAAAAGATATTCCATTTATAATGGCAACTGGTCAGGCAGATAAAAGACATGAGAAACAGGCTATTGATGCTGGGGTTACAGGATTTCTTGTAAAACCATTTGCTGATGATGAACTAAAGTTGACTCTTAAAAGGGCGTTTGGAGTAGATACAGAAGAGTTTAAAGATGTTGAATCCATATCAAGATTTGGTGCATCAGGAAAGGTAAAGCTCAAAATTGGACATATCCAGATTACTGACCATTTAGTATTAGGGGTGCTAAAACATCTTATTGATAAGGGAGAACTTAAAGCAAACCACTTTGAATTAGAACCTATTTGTATGTCAGGGTGGAATCCCGTGGCAAAATCTCTTGAGAAGGGCATTGTTGATGGGGCTTGTATTCTTGCCCCACTTGCAATGGATCTCTACAGTGTTGGTACTCCTATTAAACTTGTGCTTTTGAGCCACAAAAATGGCAGTACTGCTGTCTGCACAAAAAATAAAAAGTATGACAAGCCATTTAAGGATTTTTTTAAAGACAGCTCTTTTCTTATTCCTCATAAGATGTCTATTCACCATATACTTTCTCATCTTGTCTTAAAACAGATAGGTCTTAATCCCGCAATGCAAAAGGGGTCTGAATATGATGTTGAGTTTGAAGTTGCCCCACCTATCAATATGCCAGAGTTTCTTAAAACTAATACAAATCATAGTGGATTTATGGTTGCTGAACCAATTGGCACGTTAGCTGTTGAATCAAATATTGCATCTTACCAGTTTCTCTCTGGAGAGATTTGGAAAAACCATCCTTGCTGTGCAGTTGTGATGCAAAAAGAGTTTATAGATAACTACACTGATGCAATGTTTGAGTTTACTCGTTTGTTAGTAAAAGCTGGTAAATTTATCTCAACCCACCCTGATGATGCGGCAAAGATAGCTGTTGAATTTCTTGATCCTGATAAAACAGTTGGATTGACAGTTCCAATATTGAAAAAAGTTCTGACAGACCCAAATGGAATAACAACTGACGATCTCTATCCTGTAGTTGCTGATCTTGATACTATGCAGCAATATATGGTTAAAGAGATGGGAATTGGAAATGCTATAAATATTGACGAATTTGTCGATTTAAGGTTTGCTGATAACTCTTGTGATATGGGACTTGCAGATTTTAAACCCTCTTATCTTCACTCTTCTAAAGAAGAGATACTCTCTATTTTAAATAAAAATTTTGCAGAGGCAAATAAAGATAAAAATTATGATGTTGTTGATAAAATAGAAGATAGCAACCAAATAGATAAAAATTTAATCCAAAACAGCAAGATAAAAGAAGAGCTAAACTCTGCACAAGAGGGCAAATATCTCACCTTTTTTTTAGATAGAGAAGAGTATGGGATAACTATAAGAAATATAAGAGAAATAATTGGTATGATGGCAATTACACATGTCCCAAGAACACCAAACTATGTTAAAGGGGTTATAAACCTTAGAGGAAAGGTTATTCCTGTAATGGACCTTCGTATCAAGTTTGGTATGGAGTCTATTGAATATAGCGATAGAACTTGTATTCTTGTTGTTGAAGTTCCATCAGAACGTGAAAAACACAATGTTCAGATAGGTGTTATAGTTGACTCTGTGTCGGAAGTTCTTAATGTTAGAAGCGATGATATTGAGGCAAATCCTAAATTTGGAGTATCTCTTGATACTGATGCGATTCTTGGCATGGCAAAAATAGGTGATAGGGTAAGAATCCTGCTTGATATTGAAAAAGCTCTATCTGTTGAAAGGTGAAATCTTAAGATTAAAGCAAAAGTAGGATTTATGTAAAATTTATAAGTTACAATAAAAAGAAAAACAATATGATTCCAGAAGAAATTATAAAAAAAATCAGGCGGATACACATTAAAGGAAGTCGCACTGTAAATAATATGATGGCAGGGCAATATAAATCTGTATTTAGAGGCTCTGGCATTGAGTTTGAAGAGGTAAGAGAATATTCGCCCGGAGATGACGTAAAATCAATTGATTGGAAAGTTTCAGCCCGTCTTGGCAAGCCTTTCATAAAACTCTACAGAGAAGAGCGAGAAAGTATTGTGATGCTCTTAATAGATATGAGTGGTTCTTTAAAATTTGGCACATTTTCAGGTATGAAACTTGAAAAAGCAGCAGAGGTTGCCTCAGTTCTTGCATTTAGTGCAATCAAAAACAACGATAAAGTTGGAGCGATATTTTTTACAGATAAAGTCGAAAAATATATTCCACCCAAAAAAGGTTCGGGTCATATCTGGAGGTTAATTACTGAAATTTTCACATTTATTCCTGATGGTAAAGGGACAAACATCACAGCAGCACTTGAATTCTTATCATTTGTCTCCAGAAAAAAGACATTCTCTTTTATGATTTCTGATTTTATTTGCAATGATCACACAAAAGCACTAAAAACCGCCCGTCAACGCCATGAACTTATTGGCGTTATAATATCTGATAAAGGTGAGTTTGAGCTTCCATCTTGTGGTATTGTATCTATGATATGTTTTGAAACTTATCAAAATATTTTGATAGATGCTGGAAATAAGGCTGTAAGAGAGCGTTATTTTAAATTGCGTCAATCATATCATAAACAGATAATAGAGAGACTTAAATCTGCAAGAGTTGATTCTGTTGAGATTAGCACTGAACACTCTGTGGCAGATACTCTTATCCAATATTTTAGATATAGAGAGAAAAGAATGAGGTTGATGTAAAAGATGCAAAATAGTCAAGTTATTCAGGCAGCTCAAGGTTCTCAGGCAATTCAAGGTATTCAGCAAGGGACACAAGCTGCAACTGGAATTCAGCAAAATATGGGAGTGGGTTCTCAGGCAATTCAAGGAATGCAAGATATTCACGATATAAAGCCACCTGTTCAAGTCGGTATTGACCCTTTAATTTTAAATATTATTATTGCC
Organism: Desulfamplus sp.; assembly: GCA_015231615.1. Taxonomy (GTDB): domain Bacteria; phylum Desulfobacterota; class Desulfobacteria; order Desulfobacterales; family Desulfobacteraceae; genus Desulfamplus. The sequence continues at coordinate 204,781 of JADGBE010000001.1, forward strand.
TTGATTGCGGTTCTGTTGTGCTTAACTGCTGGATATTTTCTTTTTCGTTATATTAGAAAGAGATTAAGCCAAAAGAAAAATAGTGCTGTTATGCTTCTTCCGCCTCCGCTTCCAGCAGACCAAGCTGCGTTAAAAGAACTTGAATTGATTGCTGATTTGATGATGACCGAACCCAGACTTTACTACTTTAGACTCACAGCACTTGTGAAGATATTTATTGGCAAGGTTTTTAATATCAACGCCCCTGAAATGACAACTCAAGAGATAATTGCAGCACTTAATAATCTTTCTATTGAAAAAGTCATTAAAGATAATGATTTTAATAGTGTTACAGCAAAAAATAGAACTGATAATACTCAACAATTTGGAATTGAAAGAGCCATGATTGCACAAGCAAAAGAGTTTTTTATATCATCATCAATGGTAAAATATGCGGGAATAATGCCTCAAATTGACCAGATGAAATCTGATGAAAACTTTGTGCGAACCTTTATTGATTCTGTAATTAATTCAGTAAATAATAGCTTGTTTGACAATAAGATTTCTAATTCGGATCAAAAATAAATAGTTAGGATATTATGGTTAGAATATGATTGATGAAGAATCTAAAAAAGAGTTGCTGTTTGAAATATTAACTCCGCTTGGTTTTAGTGTTCGTGTAACCCATGATTATTGGAATTTAATTAGCACGATTAAACACCCTGTAATGGCTAATAAAATAATAGAAGTTCAAGAAACATTAAGAGACCCATATGAAATTCGTTTAAGCCGAAAAGACTCTGCTGTTTATCTTTTTTATAGGTCTGAACATATTAGTCGATGGGTATGTGCGGTTGCAAAACGGTTAAATGGAGATGGATTTTTAATTACAGCCTACCCAACCGATTCTATTAAAGAAGGAGAACAAATATGGCTAAAGTAAAAGTATTCTATGATCAAACAGGCAATACTTTAACAGTATGGTTTGGTAACCCACAAGATGAATATGTGTGTCAAGAGACTGGTGATGAGGTTGTTTTGATAAAAAATAGCTCTGGAGAGGTTATTGGCTTTGAAAAATTGAATTTTGTTATTCCCAACTCTACAAATTTGCAAGTCGATTTTCAGACCTCTTCAATGATAAAGTATGCGTCAGGGATACCTGAAATTTAACAAAGGTGAAGAATAAAAATGTTTCGTTTTGCATCTCCGTTGTTTTTGGCTCTTATTTTGGTTATTCCAATAATATTTTTAATAAGTCGGAATAAAAAAAATAGTAAATCTGTTAGAGAATACAATCAATATGCTTCTATCAATGTATCTTCAATCTCATTTTTAGATACGCAAGCAAATATTAAATCTAATCAAACTAATCAAAATTCATTACAATCTCTTTCTATTGCCTTAGCTCGATTCCTACCAATCTTAAAATATACTGCACTTGTATTTATGATTATTGCCCTTGCCCGTCCTCAATGGGGAACTAAGAAGACCGATGTAACGACAGAAGGTATAAATATAATTCTTGCTTTGGATTTGTCTGAATCAATGGCAGCTCTTGATTTTTCAAGTAAAGGAAAAATTATTACTCGACTTGATGCAGTCAAAGAAGTTGTAAGTGATTTTATAATGAAAAGAGAGGGCGATAGAATCGGTATGGTTGTATTTGGTTCTCAAGCATTTACGCAACTGCCGCTGACCCGTGATTACAATACAATCTCATTTGTTCTTGAGAAACTCAAAATCGGTGCTGCTGGACCAAGCACAGCAATTGGTGATGCAGTTGGAATATCTCTTAAACGCCTTGAAGATATTAAAAGCAAATCAAACATAATTATTTTGCTTACTGACGGCAGCAGTAACAGCGGTGAACTTGCTCCTGAAACAGCGGCATCAATTGCAGTAGAAAAAGGCGTTAAAATCTACACGATTGGAGTTGGAAAAGAAGGGAAAGCACCATTTCTAATCAATGACCCTATTTTTGGTCAAAGATATGTCTATCAAAAGGTTGATATTGACCACGAAACTCTTAAAAAGATGGCTGACATGACTAAAGGAACTTTTTTTGCAGCAGAAGATGTTTCAAGCCTTCAAAAGATATACCAGATGATTGACAACCTTGAAAAGACAAAGGTTGATGTCAAATCTTGGGCAGAATACAATGAACTATATCTATGGCTTTTAGTATCAGCTTTGATTTTGCTTGGGGTTTATACTGTCCTTTCAAATACAAGATTGATAAGAATACCTTAATTTAGAGAAATCTTGATATGTTTTATTATAACATCTTAATATGATAAGGATATTTAGGAAGTAAATGAAATTTTCAAATCCAAATATGTTCTATTTGATATGGCTTGTAGTTATGCTTCTTGGGTTTGTGATATACGGCACACGCAAACGCTCAAGAGTTGTGAGGCAATTTATCTCTTCCGTCTTAATTGAGACCATGATTAATGGTTATAGCCCAAAACGGCAATGGGTTAAAGGGATTTTACTTACGCTTTCTCTATTTTTTCTTGTTCTATCTTTGACAGGTCCTCTTGTGGGATTCAAATGGGAAGAGGTTAAAGAAAAAGGCGTTGATATTATGATTGCATTGGACTGCTCAAGAAGTATGCTTGCAACTGATATAAAACCCACAAGATTAGAGCAGGCTAAACGTGAAATTATTGATCTTCTTAACATGATGCACTCAGACAGGGCTGGGCTTGTTGCCTTTGCAGGCACATCAATTCTTCAATGCCCATTAACTCTTGACCATTCAGGATTCTCTATTTTTCTAAATGCCCTTAATCCTGATTATTTGCCAATGGGTGGAACTGACATAAGCGGTGCAATTAAAACCGCAATGAATGGTTTTGAGGGTAATTCAGAGACAGAAAAAGCGATCATATTAATTACAGATGGAGAGAACACAGCTTCTGATCCAGTAGAAGTTGCAACTGAGGCAGCAAAAAAAGGAATCAGAATTTTTTGTATTGGCGTTGGACAAGAAGATGGTTCTCCCATACCAGACGCAAATGGCAGTTTCAAAAAAGATGATCAAGGTAAAATTATCATGTCAAAGGTTGATGATGAAGGTTTGCGTAAAATCGCAGCCATTGGCAATGGGATTTATGTCAAGTCGGTTGCTGGAGATATGGATTTAGATCAGATATACAACAACGAAATTCAGAAAAAAATGGAAAAGAAAACTCTTGAAAGTGGCAAAAAAAAGGTGTGGGAAAACAGATTTCAATGGATGCTTTTGCCAGCTATTTTGATGTTAATTGTCGAGATAGCTCTTTCTGAACGTAATAGGATAGGACAGGGATATTGAAAATGGCATTATGGAGGTTTTATTATATAGAAAACTTAGCCCTGAGCTTTATCTCTGGGCGTTCAAATATTATTAGGTTATCTGTTTATGAAAAGTATTAATATATTCACTCTTATTTTTATGAGCCTTATTTTGATTCACAATTGTGCTTCCGCAAGCAGTTCCACCAGTGTCAAAAAAGGCATTGAAGCATACGAACAGGGAAAATATGAAGATTCAATGAAGAGCTTTATTGATGCCCAGCTTGAACGCCCAGAATTGCCAGAGTTATACTATAATATTGGCAGTGCAGCGTATAAAAAAGAAGATTATGAAGCAGCATTGAATAATTTTACAAAAGCCAAAGAGAGCTTAAAGGATAGTAAAGATGATGATACAAAATTACTTAGAGAAAAGAGTGTCTATAATCTTGGCAATACAAAATATAGAATGGGAGACCTTGAGGGTGCAGTTAAAGAGCTTGAGCAGATTCCTAAAACATCTCAAATTTACAATGATGCAAAAGAAAATATAGATTTTGTAAAGAAAAAGATAGAGGAGCAGAAAAAGCAAGAGCAGCAAGATAACAAAGATAAGCAAAACCAGAATCAGGATAGTCAGGATAAAGAAGAGAATAAGGATAAAGAAGATAAAAATAAACAGGAACAGAACAAAGAAAATCAAGATAAAAAAGAACAGAATAAGCAAAATCAAGGTGATAAAGAGCAAGAACAACAAAACAAGGCTGAACAAGATAAGAAAAATCAAGAACAGCAGCAAAACGAACATCAGGAAAATCAAGATAAAAAGCAGCAAGAACAAAATGGAGAACAGCAAAAGCCTAAAGATTCAAAACAAGTAGAAAATCAAACAGGAGAAAGTAAAGAAAAAAACTCTGAAAAAGGTGAGAATCAGCAGAGTCGTGAGCATCTTCTTAATAGACTTGAAGATAAACCCGGTAGTGCTATGATGCCTGTATATAGTGAGCAGCCAGTGTTAAAGGATTGGTAGATATGAACCTAAAAGTATTGAAATTAGTTATTCTAATCACCTCATTTTTGTTGATTAACCCTTTAAAAGGGTTTTGTTTTAACGTAACTGCCATGGTTGATAGAAACAGCATATCAATCAACGATTCAATAGCCCTTTCTGTTGTATTTGAAGATGGAGAAGGTGAAGTAGATACTTCAGCAATAGCTGATTTTACTATTGTGTCGCAAAGTAGCAGTAGCAATATATCAATAATCAACGGCAAATATTCTAAATCTGTTACTACTACATATAGCTTGATTCCAAAAAAAGTAGGAACTTTAAAAATTCCGCCACTCAAGGTTGAGTATGATAACAAGATTTACGCAACACAAGAGATTACAATTGAGGTGTCAGGGCAATCTACAAATCATAAAGATAAAGGCTCAAAAGATATTTTTGTTGAGTCTGGCATTTCAAGGAGTTCGCTTTTTACAGGCGAGCAAGCTGTCTATCAATTAAGGTTTTACAGTGCTGTAAAGTTATCTAACGCATCTCTTCAACCTCCATCTTTTAAAGGATTTACCGCAAAAGAGGCTGGAGAAAGAAAGAGCTACAAAGAGACAATCAACGGCAGACTATATTATGTTACAGAGATAAACTACGTTATTATTCCTGAAACAGCAGGAGAACTTGAGATTGAGCCAGCAGTTATAGTTTGTGACGTACCTGTAAGGCGAAATAACCGAAGCGGTTTTCCAGACCCGTTTGATGATCCATTTTTTTCAAATAATGGTGTTTTTTCGTTTGGCAGAAGCGAAACGAGACAGTTTGCAACTGAACCTATAGCAGTTAAAGTTGAACAGCTACCTTCTTATCCTTTCAACTCTTCATCTGGTAGTTCTTCACTTAATAGCTCTTCTTCATCTAATAAGGCTTCAGGAAATTCTGGTGTATCAGACAATATCCCATTTTCTGGACTTGTTGGTGATTTCTCAATTGATGCAAGTTTAGATAATTCAAAACTTAAGATTGGTGATTCTGCAACTTTAACTATCACCATTTCAGGAAAAGGGAACATCATGGATGCACAAGCTCCATCTGTCTTAATACCTTCTGATTTTAAAGTTTATGATGACACGCCAGAAGAGTCAATTCAGCTCTCTCTTGAAGGTTATAGTGGCAAAAAAATATTTAAAAAAGCTATTGTTCCTATAAAATCAGTTAAATATATAATCAAGCCCGTTGTTTTATCGTTTTTTAATGTCTCAAAGCATAAATATGAAACTATCTCCACAAATGAGATTGCTGTTGAAGTGGAAAATTTAACGGAAGATCAGCAAATAGATACTAATAATGAATCTAAAAGTTCTAACTCTGTAAGTCAAAGTGGAAACGATACAGGGACAAGCTCAATAAACTCATTTAATAACAAAATGGTTGTGAAAAAAAAGAGTGTTGAGTTTACAGGCAAAGATATTTTATCAATCAAAGAAGACCTTTCTGTTCTTGTAAGTAAAAGAGAGCTTTCATTTACAATGTTTTTATCTCTATTTTTTCTGCCATGCCTTCTATTTTTGATATTTAAATTGGCTGTGGCAATTGGAAAAAGAGAGAGTTCAGTATCAGAGATAATGTTAAAAAGAGCAAAGATTAGTTTAGCTGAAGCATCAAGAAGTTTAAAAGAAGCTGAAGTATCAACAAATTTAAGAGAGAATGACAATATTATTTCAGAACAATTTTTCAAACGTCTCCACGATGCACTTATTGCAATGCTTATCTCTAAAACCAATTTACAACTTTCTAATGGAGCAATTCCAGCTATTACAGCATACGAGGCAACCCAAATTCTTACAGATGCTGGCTCTTCAAAAGAGGTTGCTATTGAATTTACATCAATATTAAATGAAATTGAATCAGCAAGATATGGAAAGCAGGAGAACACCTTTGATTATCGTTATCAGCTTCTTGCAAAGACTCAAAAACTTTTTCAGACCCTTGGGGTTTTGATTATATTTATTTCCGCCTTTATGCTGTCGGTTCTGCTTTTGTCTGTATATCCTGAAAAAATCTACGCAAATGAAGCACTTAAAGCAGAAATCGCAGAAAACCTTAAATCAGAAGATATTCACTCAGAAAGTTCAAAAGAACTTAAAACAGAAAATTTTAAATCAGGAACTCTTTTTCTTGAAGGGGTAAAAGCCTATCACAACGGCGATTTTCAGACAGCAGCAGATAAATTTTTATCAATTGCACAGGGGAAAGCGATTGATAGTGGAAGCAACGGTTACGATAAAACTCAAACAAAAGGGATCAAAAATCCTTATTTATACTACAATCTTGGCAATGCCTACATTAAAGCAGGCGATGTTGGTCGTGCGATTTTGTGGTATGAGCGGGCAAAAAAAGAGATTCCCCTTGATCCTGATTTACGGTTTAACCTTGATTATGCAAGGGGTTTTGTAACTGATTTAAACGAAAATTTTGATATTTCAGAGCTTATATTTTTTTGGAAAGATTATTTTCCACGTCAAATTATTCAGTATGTTGCAATTGCCTTATCTTTTATATTTTTTATCTATTCAGGAGTAAGAGGATTTAAGAGAAAAAAAATCTTTACTCCAGCAGGTGTTATTATCTTTTTAGCTCTTGTTTTTGCTGGCTGCACATCTTTTTATTTATATTATAGCAACCACTTTAATAAATGTGCCATTGTTGTCTCAAAAGAGGCATCAGTTAGGTCTGGCAATTCAAAAGATGCAACCCAGCTTTTTATTCTTCATTCAGGAACAAAAGTAAGAGTTGAAGAGATAAAAGATAATTATCTGAAAATATTGTTTTCCAAAGATAAAATAGGTTGGGTTAGCGTAGCTGATGCAGAGATAATATAGTAAAATGGGCTTTTTACACCCTTAGCCGGCGATTTATCGCCGACTAAAAACAATTTCCACAAATGAAATAGGAGCGTTATATGAGTTTTATTAAAGGAATAATTTATAACTTTAGGGGGCTAATTATGGGTTTGACAAATCCCAAGCTCCTTTTTCTTGGTATGTTGAGGCTTGTAGTTGTTGTCGTTTTAACTATCTTCTGTTCTGGTCTTGTTCTTATGTGGCATCAAGAGATTCTAAATCTTATTTGGATACAACCAGAAGCAGGTTGGATATTGTTTGTCTGGAGAGTAGTCTCTTGGATTCTATCCATCTTTCTTGCCGCAGTTTCTGGTATCTTTTCATATATAGTTGCACAATTACTATTTTCTGTCTTTGTGATGGACTATATGTCAAGAATTACTGAAAAGATAATTTTAGGTCAAGGCAATGTTAATCAAGACTCTAATATATCTTTTTTTAGGCTGTTTATTTACTTAGTAAAACAGGAGATACCAAGAGCCATAATTCCACTTATGCTTATGTTGTTCATTATGGGATTAGGTTTTTTAACACCACTTGGTCCGGTTGTTGCCATTGTCTCATCTATTATTGCAACTATATTTCTTGCATGGGATAACACAGACCTTGTACCTGCAAGAAGAATGATTCCATTTAATCAAAGATTTGTTTTTTTGAAGAAAAACCTATTGTTTCATATTGGGTTTGGTTTCTGCTTTCTTATTCCTTGGATAAATATTTTGTTTCTATCTTTTGCCCCTGTTGGTGCAACAATCTATTTCTTAGAAAATGAACGGCTATGAACTGTCCAAACTCCCATATAGATTTTAGTCTCTTTAAATCTACTCCATCACATCTATACGACATATCTACAAGCAACAGGGCAAAAGATAAATCTAATGAAGCTATAAAGATTGAGGAAAAAAAGGTTATTGTTTGTGCTTTTTGCGGTAATTTAATCACAGATGTACGCCAAATTATATCTGTAAATGGATCGCATCAGCATGTTTTTGTCAATCCTCATGGTATTGTTTTTGATACGATATGTTTTAATCAATGTGATGGCTGTGTAGTTGATTTAGCATTCTCTTCTGAATTCTCGTGGTTTCATGGCTATAGCTGGAAAGTTGCTGGCTGTAATAGATGTTATCAACATCTTGGTTGGTTATTCTTATTGGATAGTATTAGCTCTTCTGGTAATAAAATTGACACTTCTCTTGGTGGTGTAAAATCTTTCCTATATAAATCATTCTATTGTCTTATTTTACAAAATATAATCATTCCATAATAAATTCAAATACTAAAATGTTTAAGAAGTTGTTAGGTTTAAGGCAACAATTTTAGTATATTGGATTTAGATTGCTTAATGATATAATCTTATGGTATATTTTTTGAAATGATGGCAATATTGTTTGGGTAAGAATTAACAAGAGTAGTGCTTACAAATAGGGGGATAGTCTAATGGCAGTCGTAGGTGGACCTGTAAAAAAACATTTTAATAAAGGTGATCTGGCTGTTTATCCTGCACATGGGGTAGGCTGTATTGAATCCATTGAAACCAAAGAGATCAATGGTCAAAATATGAATTTTTATATGATGAAAATCATTGAAAATGGCATGGTTATAATGATTCCTACGTCAAAAGTCGAATCTGTGGGACTTAGGGATATTATCCCTGAAAATGAAATTCCACAAGTTTATAAGATTATGCAGAAAAAGACCCAGATACCTGATAATCAAACATGGAACCGCCGGTATCGTGAATATATGGATAAGATTAAAACTGGTTCAATATATGATGTTGCAGAGGTATTTAGAGATCTGTTTCATCTAAAACTTGAAAAAGATCTCTCATTTGGGGAGCGGAAACTTCTTGATACAGCCCAAAGTCTTCTTGTGCAGGAACTTTCAACATCAAAATCTGTAAATGAAAAGGATATGATTACAGAGATAGAAAATCTTTTTGCATAGAATACTTAAATAATCAAAGTTTAAAACCGATAGTCGCATGGCGGCTGTCGGTTTTTCATTTAATCTTATGGAAAAAACTCTATTTTAAAGAGATAAGTTTTGGAAATTAAATTTGTTGTTGACATAGAATCTGACGGTAATCGTCTTGACTACGTGGTTGCTGCAAAATTAGCTGAATACTCCCGTTCTTTAGTTGCACAATTGATTAAAAATGGAGAAATTTTAGTATCTGATAAAACAAAGAAGCCCTCTTCAAAAGTCTATACAGGAGATATTATTTCAGGATTCTTAAATGATTGCCAAAATAAAGAGCTTATAGCTACAGGCAAAAAGCTCTTTGTGGAGAATGAAAAAAACATTATTGAAGATAGTGATATTAAAAAAAGACCATTTGATATTATATACGAGGATTCCCATATTCTTGTTATCAATAAGGATTATGGAGTAGTTGTTCATCCTGGTGCTGGAAACAGCTCTGGAACACTTGTTGATTCTCTGATACATTACTGTCCACAAATTCAATCTGTTGGGGAAGATAGTTTAAGACCCGGTATTGTCCATAGATTAGATAAAGATACAAGCGGCGTTATGGTTGTTGCAAAAGAGAACCAACCATTCTTGTTTCTTAAAAAAGAGTTCATGCAAAGAAGGGTAGGAAAAAGATACCTGGCCCTTGTCTCGGGTAATCTAAAAGAGGATTCGGGAAGAGTTATACTGCCAATTGGTCGCCATCCTGTTAAACGTAAGATGATGTCAACTCTTCCTGAAAATGGTCGATATGCAGAGACAATTTGGAATGTAAAGCAAAGATATGGTAATGCTACTTTAGTTGAAGCAGAGCTTAAAACAGGAAGAACTCATCAGGTACGAGTTCATTTTAAAGCAATTGGACACCCATTAGTCGGAGACCCTGTTTATGGTTTTAAAAAAGGTAAGGTCAGACTACAAGGTGTAAAAAAAGAAGATAGAGAATTTAATAAAATCCAAAATACTATTGCAAGGCAGATGCTTCATGCGTGGAAGCTAATTTTTAGACATCCATGGTCAGGCAAGAAGGTTGAATTTATGGCATCTTTGCCTGATGATATGGCAAGGTTTATTGATTTTGTTTGATTTAATTTATCTTTTAAATAGTTTTAAAGGCAGTGGGCTTAAACTGTTCTACAATTTTTTCCAAATAGATTCTTTGTGTTCCATTTATTGATTCTTAAATCCTTAAGCAGCTTTTTGCATAGTTAGGATAGTTTCAAGAGTAAGTGGTTTTGAAATAATACCAATTGCGACAGCTGGAACTTTTCCAGTCGTCCAATGAGGTCTAACAAAATTGTGTATAATCTGATGAACATCTAAAGTGCGTTGTAAATCTTCTTTTGTCTTGGCGTATGTATTTGTCTTTCTTCTAAATGTGCTGTTTCTCCTTCGGGTTGCGGCATTTTGGGCTTCAACATGATTTGCGTGAATTTCGCTGTCTGGCAGATTCTGCTCCGTATCAGGATGTTCTCGCGAGGAGCTTGGTATTTAGGGCGTTTTCTACCTCTTTTGTGATGTTGATTTCCTTTGTTTTTGATACGTACCTTCACTCCTTTAGGAAGAGGCGTGGAGGCCGTCCTACCTTACCCGTTCGTAACTCTGTAGAACACAGTTCAAAAAGCGTATTTCCATAACGTCTCTCTCCATCTGATAAAAAAGTTATATCACCTGTCTTATCAACATAGCTACAGACAGTCTTCATAACATTATTGAATAAGGACGCATCTTTCTTGCCACACTTTTGCTCTACAATAAAACGGCTGGCTCTATCCATTATCACGCCTGTCCAACCTTCTGATTCCATTGGCTCTTTCCGTTTCCCTACAATCGTGTATAGCCATCTGCTTCAAATATCAGCGATACAAATTGATGGCAGAACCCATATAACATCAATGTCTGTTTTTGGTTGGCAAACAGCTTTTCCCACCTGCAATGGTACGCTTATTTGACCCCAATACCCTACCTGTTGCCGTAAACCCAAACCCTCACTTCTAAGCTTCAATGCTGACGCAACCTTGCTTATTGGCGTTTTGAGGTTCTCCATCGGCGTATTGCTTGTCTCTGAAAAACAGTTGCTGCAATCCTTGCAAATATATAGGTATCTTGCACCATTGTGAATTGTCTGATATTGTTTCAATATCGATGTTGTGGGGGAACCACACTTGGGGCATTTAATCTCTGATATTTTTTCCATAATTACAAATTAAAACA
>JADGBE010000200.1 GCA_015231615.1 Desulfamplus sp.
CAAGATTGCTGTTGTTATCCTCTTTTTCCAAATTGCCAAGATAGCGGTAACCCAGCTCATTTTGAAACAGTTTTATAACTCTGTTTTGGGTTGCCCGCTCTATCTGTCCGATTTTACTCATGGTTATTGTTTCCTTGTGCTAATTTTATTTGAGCAATCTCTACAGCTTTATGTAATTTTTCCTGCAAAAGTTTTTGTGGAGGCAGAACAGTCAAATAATCAGCAACTTTTATATTACTTTTGTCCAACTGCATCAACTCAATATGCTCCTCGTTTTTACCTGTGCAGAGAATTAAACCAATGGGACTATTTTCGCCTTCAACATGGTCATATCGTTCTAAATATCGCAGATAAAGCTCCATCTGTCCTTTAAATCCAGCTTCAAACTCGCCAATTTTAAGGTCAATGGCAATCAGACATTTAAGCCTTCGGTGGTAAAAAAGAAGATCAATATAATAATCACGATTATCAATTGTGATGCGTTTCTGACGTGCCATAAAAGCAAAATCGCTGCCCAATTCTATGATAAATCTTTGCAGTTCGGCAATTATGGCGGTCTCAAGGTCTTTTTCTGAATAGGTGTCTTTCAAGCCCAAGAAATCTAAAAAATAGGGGTCTCTGAAAACTAAATCAGTGGTGAGTTTCTGCTCATTTTTCAGCAGTTCCAAATCATTGATAATTGTCTGTTCTGGCTTTTTGCTGATGGCTGTGCGTTCGTAAAGCATGGATTGTATCCGCTCTCTGAATGTGCGGACACTCCATTTTTCATGGGTGCACATTTGGATATAAAACTCACGCTTTACAGGGTCTTCAATTGGAATCAGGATTAAAATATGCGACCAGCTTAATTGTTTCCAAAGTGTTGAGGCTGTTTCAAAATCTGGAAATATTTCTGCAAATTTAATCATATTAAACAAATTGCGTTTAGCAAATCCCTTTCCATATTCTCTTACCAATTGTGCAGACAGTGTATGCACAATCTTCTCTCCATAATCAGCCCTGCTGTTTTTCTTTTGCTCTTCTTTTATATTTTTTCCAATTTGCCAATACAGTGCTGTTATTGTTGAATTTACTGATACAGCTATTTGTTGCCTGCTTTGCTCTATCAGCTCCCTTATTGATGTAAAAAGCTGGGTGTTTTCTATTTCTTTGGTCATATCAACCTTATCCTCCCAGTCAAAAGATTCTGCATCATGCCCAATTTTATCTTTTTGTATTTCTCTAACTTGTTTTCCAATGCGGTTATTTCGTTGTCCATGTCTGAAAGAATGACAGCGATGTGGGTTTGTTCTTCAATATTGTTGGGGGTTTGGAATTTGAATGTGATAAAATCTTTTTGATATAAATGATTAATAGTTGAACCTGCACTGAGCTGTGATAGAAATCTCTTGAAAACATCAGAAAGTAATAAATAATAAAAAAATTCAGGACTAAAAGCATTGTCTATAGGTCTAATAACAAAAACCCCACTGTTTAAAGTTGCAGGTTTTAAGATTTCCTTTATAAAAGCTATTTTTCCAATTGTTCCATCTTTTGTTACTAATATATCACGCTCTCTGATTTGTATGTTTTTATCTTGCCTAAAGCGTCCTTCATCAACATAAAAACAACTCTCCCAATCAATAAAACCGTTTTTAAATTCTGTTCCTGTGATTAAGTAATAATCGCCAGTAATATTGTATTCCGCAGTAGTTAATCCCTGCCATCCTATTCGTGCTTTTAGTGTTGCAGCTTCCCCCAACCTCTTCACCTCCCAACCCTCTTTAGGTTGCAGTAGTTTTTGCATTGCCCCTTGTTTGATGTTGCGTTTCTTGGCAATGAGCTTTTCCAAGCTGGTTATCAGGGCATCGGCATCGGATAGGGCGTTGGCTATGGCGGTTTGTTCGGTGAGGGTGGGGGGGAAAGGAATTTTAAAAGCAAAAAGCTCTTTCAAGTTTATACTCGCTTGATTTGCATTACCACGATAAATTAGCTCTATGTATTGCAAATATCTCTTTGTCCTGAAATGATTTAACAATAGAGCCTGCT
>JADGBE010000020.1 GCA_015231615.1 Desulfamplus sp.
TTTTGAGTCATTAACTAAACGAGAAGAGTCTCCATGTCAGGTTATGTTATCTACTCATTCTCCTTATCTACTTGATTTATTTAGAGATTATCCTGATTCAATATTTTTAATAAAAGATGGTTCAATAAAAAAACTGTCTGATATTCCAGATTATGAGGAGATTCTTTCAATACAATCTCTTGGAGCTGCCTGAAATAAAATAGTTGTTTCTGTCATCTTTTTTTTCAGGTGAAAAAAGATAATTTTTTGCGTGGCAGAAATTAGGCTCTAAAGTTTTAGCAGAGACTTTATCCTGCTTTAAAAAATTTACAGCTTCTTGAGATAAGCTGTTGAGCTTTAAAGCTGCCTCAATTGTGATATTTTCATTTAACAGATCAAGTGGACGGCTATCTTCTGGATCAAAATTGACAATATCACCAAGTATAAGCCGAAACTCGGTGATTTTAGAGTTTATCTCTTTAGATACATAAGCAATTGCTCCGATTGTGAAATAGCCTGTTACAATATCAAGTTTCCCTGTTTCAGTATATTTTGCAATCCATTCATGGACTTTTAAGTTTTCATTTTCATTGTCTAATATCATCTCTTACAACCCATATATTAAAGGGCAACCTTAGATAGGTTGCCCTTATTAAAAACAAAAACTTCAAATAATATCTTTATTGATTCAGCTTAGGACAGTTGGAGTATATATTGTTTACATCGGCTTATTCGTCTCAAGATTCCAAATACCACACGGACAAGCACCTTTACAGAAACCGCAGCCAATACATTTTTCAGGGTCTGCCTTGTATTCAAAAGAGCCATCTTCTGACTCAAACCTCTCAATCGCACCTTCTGGGCAGACATGAACGCAGATGCTGCAATCACGACAACGCCCGCAAGATGCACACTCTGACCCGCATTCTTGAAGAGAGTTGTAGCTTTTTATCATTGGGTTGAAATATTCAAGAGATATTCGGGATTTATCAATCTCTTTGCGTGTATCAACAGGATTTGGCTCTCTGCCCGCAATTATGCTGTCTATCGCTTCTGCTGTCCGTTTACCTGCACCAATTGCATGAGTTAAAAGACCTGGTCCAACAATATCTCCAATTGCAAAGACAGAAGCATCAGATGTCTGGTTAAACTCGTTTACAGAGACAAATCCATTACAAGTAGCAATATCTTTGCCAAGAAAATCAGTATCAGGGACATCACCAATTGAGATTACAACCGTGTCAGCCTCAAGAATTTCACCATCATCAAGGATTACGCCATTTGGGGTTATCTCTTTTGTAAAACATGGATATTGAAATATTGCACCAATTGCCTCTGCATCTTCTTTTTCCTTGCCAAAGGCAGCGGGTTTTTGAACATCAATCAAAGTTATAGTTTCAGCACCCATACGGTGGGCTTCAGTTGCAACATCACAGCCAACATTTCCAGCACCAATTATCACAATTTTTTTAAGGGGTTGTGCCTGATTCTCGTTTGTTCTTATTGATTTGACAAAATCATCAGTCTGATTTGATTGAGTCGCCTTTGCTTTAGCCAAGAAATCATTTGCAGAGATTGCAAACTCAATACCCTGAATTGGAAGCATTCGTGGTTTTTTAGCCCCTGCCGCAACAACTACATAATCAAACTCTTTTTTAATCTTTTGAAAATTTTTAGGCGTAATCTTTTGCTCAAGACGAATATCTGAAATGATTTTCTTTACCCGTTCAAGCTCTTGTTGCAATGTTTGTTGAGGTATTCTTGAGTTTGGAATTACAGAGGAAATTTTTCCGCCAATCTCTTTTGCCTCATCAAATAGAATTGCCTCATGCCCTTTTAATGTAAGATGCCAAGCAGCAGAGATACCGCCAGGACCTGCACCAATTACAGCAACTCTCTTACCGCTTTTCTCAGCAACTGATGGAAAGGCATCAGAAGGCAGTTCGCTATTTTCTCCAGCACGCCCAAGAAGTTTGACATTTACTGGAGTCATATATTGAAGATTTTTTGTGCAAGATGCCATACAAGGATTTGGGCAAAGATAACCGCATACAGTTGCTGGAAAAGGGGTATATTTAAGCCCCATTGAAGTTGCCTCATCAGCAAGACCTTGACGGATAAGATGCCATCTCTCTTGAACTGGAATGCCAGTTGGACAATTTGCCTGACAAGGTGCTTTATACTTTGCATGTTCCCAAACAGGAACAAACCGTCTCCAATCTCCTTTGGTAATCAGAGGAACCGCCCCCCGCTCAACCTCTTGCAGATCGCCAATAAGTCCACCTTTTCCAAGCTCTCTATCCCACACATCTTGACGGAATGAGTGCATTGAGATGCGTCCTTTTCCCATAACCTTTTCTTGAGGTGTTTTTGCCCTGATAAGTGTCCACTCTGACCGTTTGGATAACTTGTCAAACAGCTCTGTTTTGTCGATTTTTTGGAGAAAAACCCGCAAATTTGTGCAAAGCCAATTCCAGTCAATATCAGTTATTGGAATAATTTTTGCGTCATTTTGGCTAAAGCCTGCTGCATCTCCACGACAAAAGACCTTACCACCCACCATTCCAACCAATGGTCGGTATCCTAAAACGCTCTCATTGGAAATAGATTGTAATGACTCTTTAGATAGCTGACTTTCTCCTTGTGTATTTATGTATGACTGGTGAGTATTTCTACATGGCTGTGAGTTTTTGCTCGCATTATATCCGCATACAACCGCAATTCCACCAGCCATAAACTCCCCAAAGTAGTCGCCAGCAGAGCCAAGAACCCATAACTCAGGCGGTTCAAATCGGGGATTGCGTTTTGTCATTGTCATGCCTCTGGCACCTATATTGCCACCAATATAGACTTTGCCTTGTGCCCCGCCGTTCATAGCTCCATTTGACGCATTGCCATGAACAGTTATTTCAGCACCAGCATTGAGCCAGCCAATATCATCAGAAGCTGGTCCCATCACTTCAATTTCAGTGTTTGGAAATCCAAGCGAACCAGTTCTCTGACCAGAGTGTCCCTGAATCCGTATCTTTATCTTATCTTTACCAGCTTTCCAGAGTCGTCCGCCAATGCCGTGCTGACCATAGGCATGAACCTCAATTGCTTTATGTCCCTGCTCAACAGCATTTTGAATCATCTCTTCAAGAACGCGAGATGGTATTCTTTTATCACCCTGTCTGCCCGGAATATTTATATAAAATGTATTTGTATTCATTAAAAACTTCTCCTAAACCACATATTTGATATTGAGACGCTGTGCCACCTGATAATCATCAATGCCAAGAGCATCAGACATACCAATAGGAAGAGATGTGGAGCGTCCTAACGGGGCTACGATTTTTTTAAGCTCAATATCAAATGAGACAAAAAGATCAACAATTCGCTGGGCAACATCTTCAGGATCAAGTCTTCTGTAAAGTCTTGGGTCTTGTGAAGTTATACCTTTTGGACAGACACCTGTGTTGCACATATTGCACCTGTCAGTCTCAGTGCCAATACACCCTGCTGCTGCCTGCATCACATATTTTCCAATCTGCACTCCGCTTGCCCCAAGCATGATAAGTGCTGCTGCATTTGCTGCAAGGTTGCCGTTTTTTCCAATACCACCGCCCGCAAATATTGGCAGCTCATTCTGTTTTCCAAGCCTAACCAAATTGAGATAGTTATCTCTTATACAAGATGCAATTGGGTGTCCCATGTGATCCATAGATACTGAATAGGCAGCACCTGTTCCGCCATCTTCTCCGTCAATTACAAGACCAGAGGCGTAATCGTTTCTTGTTAAGTTATTTAAAACAGCAAGAGATGTTGAAGATGCTGATATTTTTGGATAAACAGGCACTCTAAAGCCCCAAGCCATTGACATTGAGATGATCATTTTGGCAACAGACTCTTCAATGGAATATTGTGTCTGATGAGTTGGGGGACTTGGCAGACTCACGCCTTGTGGAACTCCTCTGATTGCCGCAATAAGTTTGTTTACCTTATGCCACATTAAAAGTCCGCCATCACCGGGCTTTGCCCCCTGACCATACTTGATCTCAATGGCGCAAGGGTCTTCTTTCATGTATGGGATTGCATGTATAATCTCGTCCCAGCCAAAGTAACCACTTGCAATCTGCAAGATTACATATTTTAAAAATCTGCTGCGTAAAAGTCTTGGAGGGCAACCACCTTCACCAGTTGACATTCTTACAGGCATTCCAAGTTGTTCATTTAGGTAGGTAATACCCATCTGAAGTCCCTCCCACATTGTAGGAGACAAAGCACCAAATGACATTCCGCCAATAATAAGCGGATAAATCTCACGAACAGGGGGAATCCAGCCGTTATTTCTAAGTCGTGCCATGTTCTCTTTTGGCGGTAAGATTCTTCCAAGCAAAGTTCTTAACTCAAACTCATGGCGTCCAGCATCAAGTGCTGGGTCTGTAAGCATTGATATTCTTATAAATTTTATCCTATCAAGAAGAGAACCAGTTGAGTTTCTTCTGCCACCACGCTTTCTTGGTTCTCCATCTTGATTTATGTGAAAACGATACCTGTCTGTCTCCTGATTTCTATGAGGTTCAATGGCATCATTTGGACATACCATTGAACACATTGCACAGCCAATACACGCCTCTTCAATCGTTGTTTTCTGTTTAATTCCGTAATAAGTTTCAAATTGGGAAAGCGATCTTTCTGATGCGGCTGCCTTTTCTGCAAAAGTTTTTTTTGCGAATTCAGAACTCTCTATTGTTTCATCAAAGTTAGAAGAGTTGAAGCGATTTGAAGAGTTAAGAAGATTTGACGGATTTATAGCCGCGATGTTTCTCTTTCTGAAAACAGCAAGCTCAATTGCCTGAACAGGACAGACAGCAGTGCATTGTCCGCACAGGGTGCATCTATCTTTTTTCCAATCAATCTGCCAAAGCAAATCGCTTAGACTTAAAGAGGAAGGTTTAATGGTTCTGTTTGACGACATATTTTTATCTCCTGCCGATCTGGTCCTACAATAACTGTATCAAGGTGCATGGGTTGAAAATCTCTGCTCTTATCTCTGTCTGGAATAACAGCATCAAGTCCACATATTTCAGAAGAGAATGCAAACATTCCAGCTCTTCCGCCAACAACACCGGGTCTTAGTTTTTTTCTATCCTGAGCCATAAACATTGTGTTGTCAGGAAGAGTGCCAATAACGCAATTGGGTCCGTCAATAATCAACTGTCTGCACGATTTTTTAAGGTGTGTTAGAAAAACAGCATCAGGGTGAGAATCAAGGTCTTTATCCTGAAGAGGGGTCATAACATGTTTATAAGCATCTAATTCAAGACCGAGACCTGACATTGTATAGTGAAGAATATGTGTAAAGACCTCAGAATCAGATTGATAGCCTGTGTATCCCGGAAAACCTCTGCTTGAAAGAAAATCTCTGATTGGAATAAATGCTGTATTTTCGCCATTGGTCATGGTTGAGTAACCTTTGATAAAAAAAGGGTGGCAAGCGTAGAGGTTAATAGCGTAATTTGTGTTCTGTCTTCCTTGCACCATAATTGTTCTTGCCTTTAAATCTTTTCTATCTAAACCAAGATAACGCCCAATCTCAAGAGGGTCTCCAAGCTCTTTAATAATTATTGTGTCTGGCCAGAACGAAAAGACAATCATATCCTCTTTCTCTTCGCCCATTTCACGAATTTTAAGGCGGGTCATCATAAGTCTTGTTGTAAGCTCTTTTTGATCAAGATTATCCCATGATTCAGGATATTCATAGGCGCGCAACAGATAAAGACCTCTTTTGGGGACACCTTCTATTTTTATCTTTGGAACTTTAATACTCATCTTGTATTTGGTCATAAAACCTTGTTCCATCATAAAAAAGTCAAGTTTCCTTATCCCCTCTTCAGTGAAGATGCCAGAAAGTATTGGGGCATCTTTCATCTCTTCAAAAGGACCACCGAGATCACGAAGCAAGATACCCACACCAGAGCCATCATGCCCCTCTTTCATAACATCAAGAGCTTTTATGGCTTCCATTGGAGATACAGGGTCTTTGCTTGTAAGTGCAAACAGACGGCACATTCTTCTTTTCTCCTTAGTTATTTTCAATTGTTTGGGCTATATAATTTGTTTTTAAATATAATCTCTTAAGCAAATATAGAAAGCTGGTTACTATATTCAGAAAAAGATAGTTTTTCAATATCTTTTTCTGAAGTGTATTTTGAATAACTCAATCCATGTCAGTTTATAGTATATTTTGGTAAAAATTTGGAGGGTTATTAAGGAAGGCACGGTTTGGAAAATAAGAGAGGTATAGCTTTCCAGATAATTATTTTGCCCCACCCCGCCCTCCCCAAGGGGAGGGAGTAATTATCCCCCCTCTCCATTGGGGAAGGGGTGGGGGGTGGGGCAAATAGAATTTTATCAGCAATTGGTAGCTTTTCTAAAAAAGCTGTATTTGTTCTCAAATTTATCAATTTTAAAACATGTTATCAAGATATATTCTTTTTAGTGAATCTATCCTTTGTGATGATTCAATCGCCTTTTGATGAAGCTTTTCATCAGTTGCAATTAAAGTTTTAATCTCATTAAATGCTGTTTCAATGGCAGCTCCTTTATGACAGATCAACGCAATATCTACCTCTGCGTTTAAAATATGCGTTATACTTGTTGGAATATCAAATTTTATAGCTTTCATATCTAAATCATCGGTCATCACAATACCCTGATACCCCATCTCATCACGAAGAAGCTTTTTGGCAATATTGTAAGATAGGCTTGCTGGCAACTCATTATCAAGTGCTGAATATAAAATGTGTGAAAGCATAATTCCCGCAACATTTGATTTTATAGCTGCTTTAAATGGAATCAGATCAGATAATTCCATAAGTTTTCTATCAACCTCTCCACCAAGAATTGGCAACTCTAAATGGGAATCTCTTGTAGTTCTACCTATACCCGGAAAATGTTTTGCCACAGCCATTATTCCACTTTTTTGAAAAGTATCTATTACACAAGAGCCAAGTTTTGCTACATTTTCAGGAGTTCCATGAAATGCTCGGTTAATCATAATACTTTCAAACTTATCTCTTAAATCATCAATATTTGGAATATCTTTTGGCTCTGGAATAAAATCCATAACTGGAGCAAAATTCATATTAATATTAACTGATTTAAGCTCTTTTGACGTAATAGTAGCAAAATATTTAGCATCATCAATATCTTTAATATAAGGATTGCCTTGAAACTCTGTGAAATCTGGTTTTTTAAGTCGTGCAACTTTTCCTCCTTCTTGATCAATTGCGATAAAAAGAGGTGGTAAATTGCACGACTTTGCGTAATCTTGAGCAGACTTACAAAGCTCCTTTACCTGAGCTGCTGATTTAATATTTATGGCAAATAGTATAATTCCAGCAACCTTAATATCTTTAATAAGAGCTTTAAGTTCAGAATTGAGTTCAACTCCTTCAAACCCAACCATAAGACGTTGTCCAGCAAGCAGAGCAATATCATTACTATTTAATATATCTTTTTTATCTGACATATTTAACCATTCATATCCTTGCTAAACCGAAAGACGTGTATACTTTACACGGTCTTAATTTGAGCTTTTAATTTTTATCGCCCTGAGCTAAAGCTCTGGGCTAACTTTATTTAAGTCCTCTTAAGAGGACTTCTTTTAACTTAGCCGATGGTTTTAACCATCGGCTGAAGGATTTAATAACAATGCAATTTATAACCGTTGAAATTATAACCGCCAATTCTTTAAAAAAAATAACTACTTAACCATTGGCACCGTAAGACTTCCATCCATGAGGAACAAAATATCTGCATTCTCGCCCTTTTGTTCAATTGCTGCATCTAAAGCATTTTGCAGTGAGGTAAATGGCTTTATAAAAAGTTTCTCTAAAGTCTCTGGCTCGATGTCAGTTACACCCCACATCTCTGCCCAAAGACCTATTTCAGCCATCTTTGCAGCTTTGTGATAACCAAGTTTGTAACCCTTTTCAATAGTATCAAGAACCTCTTTTGGAGTGTTACAGCTACTTAAAAGATCAGCAAATGCTTTGCCACCAATGCCGCAACGACACTTTGCAACAAGAATCAAAATGCCACCCTCTTTAAGGGCAAGTTTTCCATTATCAATACCCTTTTGAGCCTGATAAAGATCAATATCTGCTGGAAATTTTACTACAGATACAACAATATCAGCTTTTTTCTTAATAGAGACCGCAAATACCTCATTTGCTCTGTCAATTGCTGCTTCAAAAGATGCGTGAATATCTCCAGCAGTAACAGCATAGATTTTATGGTTCTTATCAAGCACTGTCATTATTGAAAAAATCTCTTTTTCAACAGTTTTCAAAGCATCAATCATATCTTCATGCACAGGATTACCTTTAAGTGCAAGGGCAGAGGCTTGAGGCATTAAAGCTAATTTATGATTTTGCTCAATAGTCTTGTAGCCAGCAATTCCGGGAAGAAAAGATTTTCTACCGCCTGTGTAGCCAGCAAAGTAATGAGGCTCAACAGAACCAATAATTATAATTTTATGGGCATTAACTCCAGCTTTATGCACATACATCTCAGTGCCGTTTGACGATTTTCCAAGAAAAATCATCTCTTCATCTTTTTTAGCATCATGGACAATTATTGTATCTTTGATATTTTCATAATGTGAACCAAATATCTGGATATACTCCTCTTCTGTAGGACCTCTATGTGCACCTGTTGCAATTATAAAATTTACTTTGATTCCTCTGCTTTTTATATCGTCCCAAATAACATCCATAACTGTTTTAGTTGGAGTTGGTCGTGTTGCGTCATTTACAATTATAAGCAAATCTTTTGCATCAGATAGAAATTGAGATAGCGTGCCACTTTTACATGGGTTGTTCATTGCCTGCTCTATAACTTCAACAGAATTACCAATTGCCACATCATTTGCCTCAAGAAAACTTGTGCTTATAGCATCGTTTATTTCAGCAGTTAGTTGTCCATCTTTTCCATAAGGTAAACTTATTTTCATTACATATTTCCTTAAGCTATAGCGTTCCTATTTCATTTGTGTAAGTTTAATCTAACATTTTTTTAGCCGAGCGATAAATCGCACGGCTAATGAGTATAAAGAAGTCCACTAAAGTGGACTGTAATAATAGTCGGCTTTAGCCGACTTCAGTTATTTTAGCCCTGAAATTTATTTCAGGGCTGTTTTAAAATGTCAAATCTTCTAATCTGTAGAATATTTTGTATTTCTTATCTGCTGATTCATAGACCTTTCATCAACAAGCGGACCAAGTGTTTTTATCTTATCCATAAAGTTATCAATAGCTTTTTGAAAGCCTGCTTTATCTCCGTGGGCAATATTGACAAGTTCGAGCCTATCAGGATCAATATCAAGAGAGGTAAGTATTGGTTTAAGTTTCTTTACACGCTTTGCAGATGTTAAATTTCCATCATTTTCGCACTCCCCTTCAGGACAACAAGCAACCAAAACACCCCAACCATTTTCAAGAAATGGATCAAGCAAAAGGGGCATTGTTAGCCTTCCACCACACATGGTTATCAAAATTTTGTATTCAGGATCAGGCTTTTCATAGATCGGAATATATGATGAAGATTCAGTTTCATAAGATGATGATTGCAAATCAGGATAATATGACCAATTACAACCAAATACGATAACCTTTGCCTCTTGCTTCTGGAGAAAATCAGTTATTAACCTATTCAAATATACTCTATCTGTGCCATAAGTATGAGTTGAAGAGACACTCTGGTTTGGACAAAGAGATGTGCATATTCCGCAGCTTTGGCACATTATTGAGTCTGTAACGATATGTCCATCTTTGAAATAGCGTGCATCGTGTGGGCAGGCTCTAACGCAGGTAAGGCAATTTCCACAGCCACTTCCTGTTACTGAGGTAGTTCCAGTAGTATCAAATTCAGTATTTACAAAATCAGCTCTTGCATCAGTAAATATTTCAGTTAATGGCACACCGCTTGAACAAGCTGATATGCACTGCTGACAGTTAAAACAGGAAAATATTTTATCTGCCATATATTTTGATGGTTCAAGCTGACATGAGAGTAATCCATAAAGCATAATAAGTTTTGCCCTTGGGGCATCAGTCTCCCAACGGGTATGCTTAAATACAGGGCAATGTTCATAGCAGTATCCACAACGGATACATTTATCGAGAGTGTTTCTCCATTTTAAAAGGTGATTTAGTTCAAATTTTCTTTTTTGCATATTATGACTCCACTATGTATCTCAAATCAGTTGCAGTAACCCAGTCATCAGGAGCATCCATGAGTTTACCCGGGTTTAATATGTTATTGGGATCAAACGCTTTTTTGATAGCTCTCATAAGTTCAAGTGAATCTGCTTTTTCTGCTTTAAAAGCTGCTGCTTTTGAAAGACCAATACCATGTTCAGCAGAGGTTGTGCCATTAACCGAACGGACATACTCATAAATTTCAGTTACAGCTTTTCTTGCTGATTCCCATTGATCCTGATGGCTTGTCTCCATCAAAATTTTTGTGTGCATACACCCAGAACCGCAGTGTCCATAGGCAGTCATAATAATGTTGTTCCGTTTGGCTACATCATGTATTTTTCTTGCCATTTCAGCCATCTTTGAATATGGGACAGCCATATCATCAGCCAAGGATGTGCTTGCATGAAGTTCACTAAATTTTGATAAAGCTGGAAAGAGTTTTTTTCGTCCCATAAATATTTTTGCCCGCTCTTTTGCATCGTAACTGCTCTGCAAACCTGTGCCATTGTGTTTTGCACACATATTTTTCATTGTGTCAATCTCATAATCAACAGCCTCTTTAACCATTCCATCAGCTTCATAGAGTAACACAGCTTCAACATCTGGTAGCCCTAAATTCATGGTTTTATTTACAGCTTTGATTGCCACATTATCAACAAGCTCAAGCATTGAAGGCACTATCCCGCCAGCCATAATATCAGCTATTGCATGACCCGCATCTTCAAGCCTATCAAAATTTGCCATGCCAAGACATCTAAACTTTGGAATTGGAACAAACTTTAAAGTTGCCTCAACAACAACTCCAAGAGTTCCTTCTGAGCCAACAATCAACTTGTGGATTTGATAACCTGTTGCCTCAACCCTTGTTCTTGTGCCAAGTGTTATAAGTTTACCACCTGGCAAAACAACTTTCATACCAAGAAGAGAGTCTCTTGTTGCCCCGTATTTTACCGACCTTACCCCGCTTGCATTGTTCCCTATTTCACCACCAATTGTAGCAGTTCTGCTTGAAGCTGGTGTTGGTGG
This sequence comes from Desulfamplus sp., assembly GCA_015231615.1. Classification (GTDB taxonomy): domain Bacteria; phylum Desulfobacterota; class Desulfobacteria; order Desulfobacterales; family Desulfobacteraceae; genus Desulfamplus. The sequence continues at coordinate 11,256 of JADGBE010000020.1, forward strand.
ATAGAATACTCCGTAAGGTTTAAGGGCTAAGTTTAGGTCATCGTCAACAACACCCGGCTCAACTCTGCAATAGACATCTGGCGGATTTATCTCAAGGATTCGGTTCATTCCTTTCATGTCAAGAGTTATGCCACCTTGAGACGGAACAGTCTGCCCGCACATTCCAGAACCAGAGCCTCTTGTTATAACTGGAATTTGCTCTTCATCTGCAAATTTCATCAATCCTTGAACCTGCTCTACATTTTCAGGTCTTACAACTACCCAAGGCATTGCTCTATGGACAGAAGCGTCTGACCCGTAAATAAACAGGTCTGCTGGGTTATCTTTGACGTTATTTTCCCCAACGATCTCTTTAAGTTTGGGGATATTTATGGTTTTCATTGCCCTTTCCTCAATTATTACTTAGTTACTTTGTAGTATTTATTTAGTATCACAAACCCATTCTTTTGCTGCTCTCTATTTTGAACTGTTTTAAAGAAATTAACGCTGTTATTATATTTGGTATCCAGTGCAATCATTTAGTAGCTCTTCTGTATCGTCTTTTTTTTATAACCTCTTCCATCTCTTCAATAGACACAGATTTTGGTTGTGCTTTGTGCTTTAACATTCCAAAAATTGATTGCACAGATTTCTTACCACCTAATCTTAAATCTTTTACCTCTTGAGATAGTTGAAGGCGTTCAAAATACTCTACTTCAAGCATGACAATCGCTCTCTTTTTTTCTCCTTCAATTCGTATTGGTTCATGAATGTTAGTTAGTTCATCTATCAGATAGTTAAGATTGTTTTTTACATAATCTACAGTTATTGTCTTCATTAAGAACTCCTTTATTTATCTCCTAAAAGCCTAATCAAATAAGTATATATTCATAATCAGAAAAACTTTTAGAGGTCAATGAAAAACAATGTTTAGTAAAGTATCCATATAAATTATGATCTTGCTAAAAACAGTTGCGGAATTTATGATGACAAAATTTTAAAATAATTTGAATTATAACATATTGATTCTGATACAAAAAAAGGAAAAAAGATGAGTAATATAAAACATAAAATTATCTTTCAGCCACACAACAGAGAGATTTTAGTTGAAGATGGAGAAAACCTTATCCGTGCAGCTATGGAAGCTGGCGTTCATATAAACGCATCATGCGGTGGAGAAGGTGTGTGCGGCAAATGCAGAATTATTCTTGAACATGGTGAAGTTGAAGGTGGAACAGAAAAGCTCTCAATTGAAGACAAAGCAAAAGGATACAGACTTGCATGTAAATCCAAAGTAAAATCAAATATTGTGGTAAGAATACCTGTTGAGTCAAATGTTGATGCAAGTGTATTGAATATTGCCACTTCACCAAGACATACAGCAAAAATTAAAGAATTTAAGTTAGAAAGTATCAAAGATCAAGGACTTCTTATTCCGCCTGTTGTAAAAAGATATTTAGAGCTTCCAGCCCCAACCGCCCAAGACAATCTTGCTGATGTAACAAGGCTTCTCAATTTTCTTAAAATAAAACATGACGAGCATCGCCTTGTTGTTGATCTTGATGTTATAAGACAGATTCCAGATATTTTAAGAGAAGGTGATTTTAAGGTTACTGCAACAATTATCAGACCAGTTAGAAAAGATGGAAAAAACCAGATTACACTCATTGAACCCGGGGACACCACAAACCGAAATTTTGCCATTGCAATGGATATTGGCACAACAACTATTTATGGTGAGGTGCTTGATCTAAACACTGGTGAGGTACTTTCAAGCTATGGAGATTTTAACGGACAGATAAGTTATGGCGAAGATGTTATATCAAGAATTATCTTTGCTGAAAAAAATGGTGGTCTTGAAATTTTGCAAAAAAAGGTGGTTGAAACTATCAATCATGTTCTTGATAGAATAATTAAAAAAGCAACTGTTAATGGCTCTCCTATTAGAAAAGATGAAGTCTCTACTATAACATTAGCTGGTAACTCTACAATGACCCAACTCCTACTTGGCATAAATCCCCGATATATTCGCCGCGCCCCTTACGTTCCAGCATCTATTTTATATCCACCGTTTAAAGCCTCTGAAATTGATCTTGATTTAGGAAGACACACTATCGCTCTTTTATACCCGGGTGTATCAAGTTATGTCGGGGGAGATATTGTTGCTGGAGTTATGGGGAGCGGACTCTATCAAAGCGACAAGCTAACACTTTTTATGGATATTGGAACAAATGCGGAAATTGTTATTGGTAATAAAGATTGGATGGCTTGCACTGCCTGTTCAGCAGGTCCTGCTTTTGAAGGTGGTGGAATCACCTTTGGAATGAGAGCTTCAAAAGGTGCTATTGAGGATTTTTCAATTGATCCAATAACCTTTGAACCAATGATTATGACAAAGGGTAATGTCAGACCAAAAGGAATTTGCGGTTCTGGTCTGATTAATATTGTTGCCCTTTTATTTGAGCATGGAGTTATTAATAATCGCGGAAAATTTAACCAAGACCTCAAAACAGATCGAATAAGGCAAAAAGATGGAATCTGGGAATATGTGCTTGTATGGCAAGGTGCAACCCAAATTGATAGAGATATAACAATTTCAGAGCCAGATATTGACAATCTTATCAGGGCAAAAGGGGCTATGTATAGCGGTGCTATGACCCTGCTTGAAGAGGTTGGTATGCACATAAACGACATTGAGCAGATTATTCTTGCTGGCGGTTTTGGAAGTTACGTTGATCTTGAAAAGGCTATGGTTATCGGGCTTTTACCTGAGATTGCCCCTGAAAAGGTTATATATCTTGGAAATGGCTCGCTTCTTGGTGCAAAGATGAGTTCATACACAAATCTTTTTAGGCGAAATGTTGGAGAAGTTATAAAAATGATGACAAACTTTGAACTTGCCGAAACCCCTTCATATATGGATCACTATGTTAGTGCTTTGTTTTTGCCCCACACTGAGTTAAATTACTTTCCAAGACTTAAAGCAAGAATGGAGGCAAGAAAATCTAAAATAATTCAAGAGATTGCAGTAGATTAATTGATGCAAGATTATATTCCGCCTTTTAAAATTACCCCTGCCATAATTTCTTTAATTGTAGAAATATCGCAGATGACAGAACGGTTATCTCTGATTGGAGAGTCGCTAAATGCTCTTAGATTAAGGAGAGTAAACCGCATTAAAACAATAAGAGGTTCATTGGCAATTGAGGGTAACATACTAAATGAATTGCAAATTACAGCAATTTTAGAGGGGAAAAGAGTGATAGCACCGCCTCACCAGATACAGGAGGTGAAAAATGCGATTAAAGTGTATGAACAGTTTGAAAAATGGAATCCATATTCAAAGAAAGATCTGTTAAATGCTCACTCTATGTTGATGATAGGACTTATTGACTCTTCAGGAAAATTTAGAAAAGGCGGAGTAGGCGTTATATCTGATAAGACGATTATACACCTTGCACCACCTGCAAATAGAGTCCCTTACTTAATGGATGAACTTTTGAGCTGGTTAAAAACTACCGATTACCACCCATTGATTACAAGCTCTGTATTTCATTATGAATTTGAGTTTATTCATCCTTTTGAAGATGGTAATGGCAGAATGGGAAGGCTTTGGCAAACCTTGATTCTGTCCAAATGGAACTCTATATTTGCTAATATTCCAGTTGAAAGCCTGATTTATGAAAACCAAGAAGATTATTATGAAGCATTGAACAAAAGCACAAATAATGCGGAATCTGCTGTATTTATTGAGTTTATACTAAAAATGGTTTCTGATGCTATGAACAGATACACAGTTAATCTTAAAGATGAGTTTAAAGAGCAAGATAACTTTACCCCTGAAGTTACCCACCAAGTCGCCCCTGAAGTTACCCCTGAAGTCAGAAAGATAATATCTATTCTTGAAGGTGCAATTCATGTTGCCCCACCCCCCGCCCCCTCCCCAAATGGAGGGGGGGATAATTCCCTCCTCTTGGGGAGGGTTGGGGAGGGGCAAAATAATTATCTGGAAAGCTATATTAATACTAAAGGTGGTATAAGTATGAGCCGTAAACAGATTCAGTTGGCACTTGGGTTAAAAGATGAAAAACATTTCCGTAAAGCGTATCTAAAACCAGCTTTAGCAGGAGGATTTGTAGAGATGACTATTCCAGACAAGCCAAATAGCCGTTTGCAAAAATATAGACTCACTAAAAAGGATAAACAATGAACAGCAAAAAAAATTGGACAATCTTTCTAATTGCTCTTGTATTACTCATAGGCGGTTTATCTGCTTGGTGGTCAGCTTTACAGGCAAAAAAAGAACTTAGTGAAGAACTAATAGGAAAAGCAAAAATAGTTGCGGAAGGCATAAACATTGATCACATAAAAACACTTAATGGGGATAAATCTGATCTTAGCAACCCAAGATATTTAAGATTAAAGGAACAACTTGCCACAGTAAGAGAGCTTTACGATAATTGTCGATTTATCTATCTTGTTGGCAGGAAAGATGATGGTAAAATATTTTTCTTTATGGATAGCGAGTCTCCTGAATCAAAAGATTATTCACCACCGGGTCAGTTGTATGAAGAGGTGCCAGAAGGATGCAGTAGTAGTTTTCAAACAAGAAACTCCATGATTGAAGGTCCATATTCTGATCGATGGGGTCGCTGGGTATCTGCTTTTGTTCCAATACACGACCCAAAAACTGCTGTGAACATACTCTCTACAAGGCAAGATGCCCAAGAGATGGTTAAAAAAGCAATAGCATTTTACAAAAAACATGGAAAAGAGCTTTTACTAAAGGAGATGAATCAACCTTATGGTGAATTTCGTATAGGAGACCTCTATGCTTTTGTATATGACTCTAACATGAAAGTGATGGCACACCCTGTAAAACCTCAACTTGTTGGTCAAAATCTTTTGAATAAAAAAGATTGGGCTGGAGGAAAATATTTTAGAAACGAAATACAAAATCTTGCGAAATCAGACGGTAGTGGTTGGGTTGATTATGAATATGAAAACCCTTCAAACAAACAAAGAGAGCCTAAAAGCACTTATATACAAAGTATTGATGATCTTATTATCTGTTCTGGAGCTTACAGAGGAACTGGGGCAATTGTAGCTACCCTTGGAATAGATGTGGATTCAAGCAGATGGAATATGATGCTATTTCGTGCAACAATACCAGTAATCCTGCTTACTATAGTTGTTGTTGTAATAATATTGGTTGGAATAAAACTAATATCTGTACGTTCTAAGATTATAGATAATGTAGGTAAGTCTTCTTTTTTGATGAGAAACATTGAGCCTGCTATAGCTGCGGCAATTGGCGTTGCTATAACCATTTTTGCTTCATGGACATTTAACGAGCATAATATTAAACATCGCAACAAGATTTTTATGCAAATTACAGAAAACAAAACACAAGTAATTGGAGAAAAGTTGCATAAACTTAGAGATACAGAACTTGAGGGATTAGCAAATTTTTATGAAAAAAGTTATCATATTTCTTTAGAAGAACATCTAAAGTTCACTGACTATCTTACAAAAAATCCTGCCGTCCATTGGGAGTGGATTCCAGTTGTGTCAGAAGAAGAAAAAGAAAAATTTGAATCAGATACACGATCTAATGGGCTTACAGAGTTTGAAATATGGCAAAAAGATGAACAAGGCAAACAAGTATCAGCTTCTGGCAGGAAACTTTATTATCCTGTGTTGCGTTTATCTCCAATTGGCGGGAAAAAGCCTGTTTTGGGTTATGACCTTGGTTCAGAACCTTTAAGACGATATGCTTTGGAAGAGGCAACACGAACTGGCTTAACTACATCTACAGAACCTGTAAATTTAGTTCAAGAAAGTGGCAGTCAGAAAGGAATGCTTATATTCAGACCTGTTTTTTTATCTGATAATACAAAAAAACTTCATGGCTTTGCCGTAGCGGTTCTGAGAATCGGGAATATTCTTAAGAACTATTCTATAGATAATTCTCTATTTATGGAAATTTCTATTCTCCACAAAAATCGTCCTTCTGAGCATATTGCAGATGGATGGAATAAAGATAATATTTCATCTAAAGGAGAACTTCAGGTAACTTTGCCTATTTTTGCTTTTGGTAAAGTTTTTGCCTTGACTGCTTATGCAGGTGGTGAGTTATTGAATATCTATAGCATCTGGTCTTTTATATTAACCGCCTTTACAGGCATAATTCTTACTGCTGCAATCGCTATTATGGTTTTCTTGATTATTCGTAGGCGAGAGTCGTTAGAAAATCTTGTTTTAAAACGAACAGCAGAACTTAATGCAAGTGAGTCAATGCAGAGAATTTTGCTTGATAACCTTCCTGCTGGAGTTGTGATAGTTGACCCTGTAACAAGATTTATAGAACAGGTAAATAAATATGTGGCAAACCTTTTTGGAGCTTCGGCAGATGAGCTTTTGGGCAAGCGTTGCCACTCTTTCTTGTGTCCAGCAGAGGAAGGGCGTTGTCCTGTGTGCGATCTTGGGCAGACTGTAGATAGCTCAGAGCGTGCGATGTTGAGAGTAGATAAAAGCCGAGTTCCTATCTTAAAAACAGTTAAGTTTGTGGAGCTTAATGGTAAGCAAAAGCTCTTAGAGTGTTTTGTAGATATATCTGAATTAAAGCGAACAGAGGCAGAATTAATAGAGACAAATAACCAGCTTGAAGAGGCGATTGGTAAAGCGAACGAATTGGCGTTTCAGGCACAAATGGCAGATATTGCAAAGAGTGAATTTCTTGCAAATATGAGCCATGAGATTCGCACCCCAATGAACGGTGTTATTGGCATGACAGGTCTTCTGCTTGACACTGAACTCAATAACGAACAAAAAAGATATGCTGAAATTGTCAGGTCAAGTGCAGAGTCTCTTCTATGTCTTATCAACGATATTCTTGATTTTTCTAAAATTGCAGCAAAAAAACTTGACCTTGAGATGCTTGATTTTGATCTATCTTCAATGGTTGATGACTTTGCTTCTACTCTTGCAATAAAAGCACACGAAAAAGGTCTTGAACTTGTCTGTGCTGTTGAACCTGAAGTGCCAAATCTTCTTTGTGGAGACCCGGGTAGATTGCGTCAAATTCTTACAAATCTAACTGGAAATGCTATAAAATTTACAGAAAAAGGTGAAGTGGTTGTTCGTGTTTCACTAATAGAAGATAGGCAAGATTCGGCTCTCTTACGTTTTTCTGTAACTGATACGGGTATTGGTATTCCAGAAGATAAGATTGATATGCTCTTTGAACAATTTACCCAAGTAGATGCCTCAACAACCAGAAAATATGGAGGAACAGGTCTTGGTTTGGCTATTTCAAAACAGTTAGCAGAGCTTATGGGTGGTCAGATTGGGGCAAATAGTCAAGATGGCAATGGTTCAGAATTTTGGTTCACTGCCTGTTTGAAAAAACAATCTGGTGTAGTTCAAAGTGATGGTGGTTTAACACAATCTCAATCTTCTTCTCTATCTCCTGATTTAGAAAATATTCGTGCTTTGATTGTAGATGATAATGCTACAAATCGTGAAATTCTTATGAAGCGTCTTACCTCTTGGGGAATGCGTCCATCAGAAGTTGAAGATGGTTTTAAAGCACTCCAAGCTATCTATAAAGCTGTGCAAGATAGCGATCCATTTAAAATTGCAATTATTGATATGCAGATGCCCGGAATGGACGGCGAAGCTCTTGGGCGTGCAATTAAATCTGACCCAAAAGTTTCAGATACGCGTATGATTATGCTTACATCTCTTGGAAATAGGGGTGATTCCAAACACTTTATCAAAATAGGATTTGACGGTTATCTTACAAAACCTGTTAGATATAATGAGCTTATAGTTGAGATAGGTTTGGCATTAAGAATGCAAAATATTGAAACTTATCCAGAAAATAAAAGTAGCAACATAAACAGAAAAGAGTTATCAGCAATTACACACCAAATCAAAACAGATGAAAAATCGCATAAAATAACTCCATCAATCAATATGTTTGCCGACAGAAAGGCAAGAATCCTTCTTGCTGAAGATAACATTACAAATCAGCAAGTTGCACTTGGAATACTTAAAAAATTTGGACTCTCTGCTGATGCAGTTGCAAATGGTGAAGAGGCTGTAATTGCAGTTCAAACTATACCTTACGATCTTGTATTCATGGATGTGCAGATGCCAATAATGGACGGGTTTGAGGCAACTCGTAGAATAAGAAGTTTTGAGTATGAGAGTGCTGGAGAAAAAGATAGAACTCAAAATCTTGAGTATGAGAATGTTGTAGAGAAGAGTAGAATAGAAAATCTTGAGTATAAAAAAGTAGGAGATGAGAAAGGCAGGAGTAAAAGTCAAAATATCCCTATAATTGCCATGACCGCCCATGCTATGCAAGGCGATAGAGATAGATGTATTAAAGTTGGTATGAATGACTATTTAACCAAACCTGTCAATCCTCAAGCTCTTGCAGATGTATTAGATAGATGGCTGCCAAAGGAGTTAATTTCTATAAATGCGTTAAATAAAGAAGAAAAAAAAGATAAAGTGGAGCAATTGGTAATATCAGAGCAATTAACTATTAGTGATAATAACCAAAAAAAAGGGGTTCAAAATAATTTAAACAAAGTTTTTGATAAAGAAGATATGATGCAACGCCTTATGAATGATAAGGCTTTAGCCCAGATGTTGCTTAATATTTTTCTTGAAGATATTCCTGAACAGATACGGCTACTTAAAGGTTTCATAGATTCTGGAGATGCGAAAAGTAGTGAAATCCAAGCACACTCTATGAAAGGTGCATGTGCAAACGTGAGTGGAGAAGCCATGAAAAAAATTGCACACGAGATGGAAAAGTTAGCTAAAGCAGGAGAGCTTGATGGTTTAAAGGAGTTTATGTTAGATTTGGAGAAAGAGTTTGAAAGTTTAAAAAAAGAAATTAAGGAGTTTACAGCAAATTTATGAATTTAAGAGAAACCCGCATCATGCGGTTAAAAGATAATATAGAAGAGGCACTTAACAACCTTTTTGCTGTGCCTGATGATCAAAAGTCAAAAACTTTGTATGCTATTGAAAAATGTAAGGAGTCTCTTGCATCTGTTCCGCCAATTGATACGCCTGTATATATCCACATTATCGGCACTGATAAATCGTTCAAAACAAGCTATCTTCTTGATCTGTTTGACCACTCTCAACTGCGAGAGCTTTTTTCTGTAAAACATCACAATACATCTGAAAATACAGCAGTTCCATGTCTTGTTGAACCATCTGACAAAGTAAAAGAGATAACAATTAGGCAGATTGCCATAAGTTCAGGAATAGTTATGAAGGATAATCTGTCGTCTGAAATGTTTGTGAAACTTTATGATCTCTCAGAAGGTGCAACTCCTGATGATTATTTAATTCAGGTGCTTATTCCAATAGATGAGACACCAATGAGGCTTCCAGTTATCGAATATCCCGGAATTAAAGAGGGGGCAGATGCTTCAGAAGAGCAGGCAAATCTCCATAAAATATTTCAGCAAAACTTAATACAAAACCTTATAAAATTTCCGGGAATATTGGTTGCCTGCTTTCAGCATAAAGTTGCAATACCAACTGGACACCCAATGGATATAATTTTGAAAAAATATGGTGAAGTATTAAAGACCGAGCATAAATTGCCGCTTGTTGTCTCTTTGCAAGGTGCAAGTGCAATTACTGGCTATTGCGGTAACACGAATGTTGAAAAAGATATTGCAACTGATTTTAAAAGCTATAAATCTTTTGACACAACTATTCAGTTGATAAATCCATACAACCACGCATACCCAGTAGTTTTTGGTCAGCCCGGTATTTATGTTGATTCGTGGATAAAGAATTTAAGCAAATACAAAGATGTTGATGAGATTCATCAAGAGATAACTCTTGATGGCGGTATTGGTTGGTCAAGGTCTCTGCTTGATGATATATGCCATAACTCACATATACAGGACGCTCTTGATAACATCTTTCTTATGCCTTGGATAATTCAAAGCGAATCTTGCATTGAAAAGGCAGTTGAGGTTTTAAGAGAGATTGAGACTTATGATGAAGTTGCAGAGATAAACGAAAAGATAAGAAAATCCATTATTAATGGAAGATACAAAACTATCCGAACCTTTTTTAAAAATGAGCTTGCCACAGCACAAGATGGTGTTATTGAGAATCACAAGAGGTTTTGGGCAAATATTTTTTATCAATATCTCTTACAATTTTTTAATGATAGCGGGCGTTGCAATGCTATTTCAACTGTTTTGTGGGATAATCTTGAAAATAGGCTTGATCCTGAACATAAGGGCTTTCTTGGAACAAAAGAAGAGGATTTACCCTACATTATTATGAATACAGCAGAATTATATGTCCCTAATGCCTTGATGCGTGGGGATTTGGATGTTTTTGCAATAAAGCTGGAGAAGCAACAAAATGATTTTTAATTTTTTCAAACGGAATAAACCAAGTGATGATGCGTTTAACCTTGAACTTGAAGATGACAATAAACTCTACTATCAGACCATTGCGGGCAGAACACCGAGAGACTCAAACAATCGCGAAGAGTATATTCTCTTTGTTGATTTTGGTTCTTACAGAACTTCAGTGTTATGCTGGCCCTGCTGCTATGGCAGAGAGAAAATAACAGATACTTGGAAATATGTTGTTCACTACAAAAATGGGGCAGTTGAAGGGGGTGGCTTTCCATCAGCCTTTATAAATCCACCTTCTGGTGATGAGCGAGATTTTGCATTTATTGATAATTTTGAGGATATTACGGTCTCCAACAGCCAGATCGTCAAAAGTGCAAAATCGGTCTTTGCAAGCAAATTTGCTGCCTACAAAGGTGCTGTTCCTCAGTTTAGGCTCTATATTAAAAAGGTGCTTGAAGAGAGCTTTAAATATATCACAGAGCCAGTAGAGGGTCGCCCTTGGAATGGTCCCGCAATTCCTGTAATCACAGAGATACGAGTAACAGTGCCTGATCTTTTTATTGAAAATTTAAGAGCTGGATACCGTGAAAATATATATTCAGTCTGCATGGAATTTTTAACCCATAAAAAGTGGAAGCAACTTTTTCCAGCAAACTTAAGAACTCTTAAAAAAACATTTATAAATATTTCAGCAGATGAGAGTGGTGCATGTGAGCTTTATTTTTTAAACCTTATAAAACTTATGCCATTTTGGGATTTATCGTCTGAAAAAGATAGAATTCCTGACTTAAAAGAGGTTGATTTTTTATTTTCTCAAAAACGAAGAGGAACAACCAACATTATCAATAACAGTAATAATGAGCCACAGAGTTCTATTAAAGAGAAAAATTTTGGTAAATTGGAAAAAATTTCAACCAGTGATAATAAAAAAGAGCTAAATTTCGTAGTCTGCCATGTTGATATTGGTGGTTTAACTACAGACGCAAGCATTTTGTTAATGAGAACATTTAAAGATAATGACCTTGGAATTACAACCACACTTAAACGAAAAGAGTCATTTTCAGAGAAAAAAGCTGGTGAATATTTTGCAGATATTTTTAAAGAGAGCCGCCAAGAAGATGATGAAGAGAAGTGGTGGGAGAGCGATAGATTTATAGAAAAAGAGTTTGCAAAATTTCTTGAGCTTCTATTTGGCAAACAGTATGCACTGTTGAACGAGTGGAGAAAGGAAAAATGTCTTGATGGCATCTACTTTCTTATATCAGGCAGACCAACAAAAGCACCAAAGATTCGCGATATAATATCGCGATATATTTTAAAGGAGTTCAATAAAGAGACCTTGCTTTTGCTTCCTGAACATTGCCTGTTTATGGCAGATTACCATCATGTTGGAAAGAATGAGGAGGGTGAGAGATACGCTAAAAAAATTGATAATTTTGAGAAACTCATCACAATTCTTGGCAATGTCTATACCTTGTATGATGGTTATGAGATAGATTTTGATGAGCATAAATACTACATTTCACTTGATATTGATACTCGCGGTGTTCAAAGAATGGAGATACTACCCGGCAGACAGTATAATATGGAGGATTTTGAGAACTATCAAAAGGCAGCTCAAAGAAACAATGTTCTTCATCTTGCCTTTACTCGTATGGCTTCTGGTGAGAATGGAACAAGATTTCTAACTGTCAAAAAAATAGCACGCCAAACAGCCTACCCAACTGTAAAAATTGCTGACAAGAGCGAATTTGACGATCAGGCTTGGATAACTCCATCTCTTATTATCACTAACTTAAATGACAATGATCAGGCTTTTGACCTTGCATGGGCTTCGCATGTTTAAAAATGTAGTGAATTATATCTATGTTATTCGTTCTGATATGCAATTTTTTATTACAATGAGATATATCAGATTAAAAATAGTTATAAAAAATATATCTAAAGAGGCTAAACCCCTTATAAATGGGGAGATAACCTAAATAAAGGTGGAAATAATCAATATATAAAATGTCATTTTATATATGAAAATCTGTAAAAAAAAATTGCAAAAAGACTTGTAGGCAAACAATAAACAGCGTATATAGACAAAAAAATAGAAAAAGCCATCAGGAAAAAATAGACAATAATTTATTAAATTTGATTCAGTGGAGGGAGAAAACAATGGCAGATTTTAACGCAATGACAGAAGCATTAATTGCATGTGATGAGGAAAAGGTTGTCCAACTTGTAAATGCTGCACTATCAGAGAATGTTCCGGCGTTTGACATTCTTAATAAAGGTCTTATTGCGGGTATGGACATTGTTGGTGAAAAGATGGAAAGCGGAGATATGTTTATCCCTGAAGTTCTTATGGCAGCTCAAGCAATGGGAAGCTGTGTAAAAATTCTTAAACCTCTATTAAAAGAGGGTGAATCTGCAAGCAGTGGAACTGTAGTCATAGGCACAGTAAAAGGAGATCTCCACGATATTGGAAAAAACCTTGTTGCCATGATGATGGAGAGTGCTGGCATGACTGTTCATAACATTGGTGTTGACGTTCCCCCTGAAGAGTTTGTAAAGCAGATAAAAGATAAAAATGCTCAAATCGTATGTCTCTCCGCACTTTTAACTACAACTATGCCAATGATGAAAAAAACTGTTGATGCAATTAAAGAGAGTGGGCTTAGAGAAAAGGTTAAAATAATGGTAGGTGGTGCCCCTGTAACTCAAATTTTTGCAGATGAGATAGGTGCTGATGGCTTTGCCCCAGATGCTGGTTCTGCTTCAAAACTTGCAAAATCTCTTGCGAATTGATTTATCTATTTTAGGAGGCTTCATTAAATGTTTGAGGTAATTGGCGAAAGAATAAATACATCAAGAAAAAATGTTCAAGCTGCCGTATCTGAAAGAAACGCCGAATATATAATTGATGATGTCAAAAAACAACAAGCAGCGGGGGCAAACTTTATTGATGTAAATGCTGGGGCACGTATAGGTCATGAAGTTGAAGATATGAAATGGCTTATAAATACTATTCAGCCCATTGCAACAGTCCCTTTGTGTCTTGATAGCCCTGATCCCACAGTTCTTGAGATGGCTTTTCAGATGGTTGAAAAAACTCCAATGATTAACTCAATAAGCCTTGAAAAAGAGCGGTTTGATGCAATGATACCCTTTCTTAATGGCAAAGATTGTAAAGTTATTGCCCTCTGCATGGACGATAACGGTATGCCTTCATCATCAGACGATATTGTTCAAAGGGCTATTAAGTTAGTTGAAGAACTCAATAAAATTGGAATTAAAACAGGCAATATTTACATTGACCCGCTTGTGCAGCCAATAAGCACAGATGTCAAAAAAGGAGTCATGGTGCTTGATGCTGTAAGGGCAATAAAGGCTCAATTTCCTGAAGTTCATATCTCAGGTGGACTCTCTAACATCTCTTATGGTCTTCCCCAGAGAAAGATTATCAACAGAACCTTTGTCTCTTTAATGATGGCTGCTGGCATGGATTCTGCTATTATTGATCCGCTTGATCAAAAAATCATGGCAACAATTAAAACTGCTGATATGCTTCTTGGACACGATAACTTCTGCGGAAATTATCTCAAAGGGGTTCGTGCTGGAGTTATAGAAAGTTAAAAATTAAGATTTTCACTATTCATAACCTAACCCTATAAATTCATGACTCATATTTAATCGTCTTTAAGATTTGACAACTTTCTAAAAGTTGTCAAATCTATTCTAATTTTACCCTTCCAACGAAACTAATTTAACACTAAAATCTAATTAACACTTAAAAATTATCTTTAATAAAATTCCCATGAAATTTAGACCATGTATTGACATAAAAAACGGTAAAGTTGTCCAGATTGTTGGTGGCTCGTTAAGAGATAGTGAGTCAAATAGAAATACCACAATAGTCAACTTTGAAAGCTCACAGAACTCTTCATATTTTGCAAAGCTCTACAAAAATGATGGAATTTATGGCGGTCATGTTATTTCTCTTGGGGCTGGCAACCATGATGCGGCAGTTTCTGCCTTAAAAGCCTTTCCTAAAGGATTACAATTTGGTGGTGGAATCACCCCAGAAAACGCTCCTATTTATCTTGATGCGGGTGCAAGCCATGTAATAGTAACCTCTTTTGTATTTTCTGATGGCAAAGTCGATATGGACAAGCTCAACCTGTTAGTTAAAAAGGTTGGCAAAAATAATCTTGTTCTTGATTTAAGTTGTCGTAAAAAAGATGGGCAGTTTTGGATTGTTACAGATAGATGGCAAAAATTTACTCAAGTTTGTGTAGATGAAAAGACGCTTGAGCAGTTTGGAGCCTATTGTGATGAGTTTCTTGTGCATGGTGTAGATGTTGAGGGTAAAATGGGTGGGGTTCAATCAGAACTTGTGGAGTTGCTTGGCAAATACTCTCCAATACCCGTAACTTATGCAGGTGGTGTAAAATCTTTTTCTGATCTTGATCTTGTCAAAAATATTGGGAATAATCGTGTTGATCTTACTATTGGCAGCTCTCTTGATATATTTGGCGGTACTATATCATACAAAGATGTGGTAAATTGGCATAACTCTAATAAATCTGAAATGGAGAAAAAATGCGTAATTTAAAAGAAGAGATAGACCACAATCTTACGTGGGAGGAAGAAGAGGAGAGACCAAGCAGAACCCAGAAAAAAAAAGATGCCCAAAATCTACAAAAACTTGGAGAGTTTCTTGTAACAATGCCAAAATCTGAAATAGAGAGGCTTGATATTTCACAAGAACTTAAAAACGCCATAAATATCGCCAAAACCTTTACAAAACATGGGGCAAGAAAACGCCAAATACAATATATTGGTGTCCTTATGAGAGAAGTTGATACAACCGCTCTAAATGCTATTTTAGAAAAAATACCTCACCACAAAAAACTCTGATGTTTTTACCTACCACCCCAAAAGAGCTTACAGCACTTGGCTGGACCAATCTTGATGTTATACTTATCACTGGCGATACCTATATTGACTCCCCATCTACAGGTGTTGCTGTTATTGGTAAAGTGCTTGTAAAATATGGATTTAAAGTTGGCATAATTGCACAGCCTGATATTAACTCTGATAAAGATATTACAAGACTTGGAGAGCCTTCTCTATTCTGGGGAATAACCTCAGGTGCTGTTGACTCAATGGTCTCAAACTATACAGCCTTAAAAAAGAGAAGAAAAAGCGATGACTACACTCCCGGAGGAATTAACAATAGACGACCAGACAGGGCGGTAATTGCTTACACAAATCTTGTTAGACGCTATTTTAAAAACACCTGCCCAATTGTGCTTGGTGGAATTGAGGCAAGTTTAAGACGAATATGCCATTACGATTTCTGGTCAGACTCTATCAGGCGTTCAATCTTGTTTGATGCAAAAGCTGATTATCTGATTTATGGCATGGGGGAATCTTCGGTAGTTCAACTTGCACAAGCTCTTAAATATACTCGTGAGTCAGCGATTTCTAAGATCAGAGGACTTTGCTATATTCTGCCCAACCTTATTACCTCTTCAAATGGAGAGAGTGATTATCCCAATTTATCCAATTATATTACCCTACCCTCTTATGAAATTGTTAAACAGGATAAGGAAAAGTTTACTCAAAGTTTCCATATATTTTACCAAAACAACGATCCTCTGACAGCTTGCGGATTAATTCAAAAGCAAGATTCAAGATACCTTGTCCAAAATCCTCCAGCTTTTTACACTAACAAAAAAGGAGTATTTTGCCCTGTTGTTGATGGTAACACCGAATATCGCTCTTCTTCTCCTGATACACAGCTATTAGACCAAATTGCAGAACTTGATTTTGAAAGAGATGTCCACCCATATTATAAAGCATTTGGCAAGGTAAAAGCTCTTGACACAATTCAGTTTTCTATCAATACACATCGAGGCTGTTATGGAGAGTGTAATTTTTGCTCAATTGCAGTGCATGAAGGCAGAACTGTAAGGTTCAGAAGCGAAGAGTCTATCTTAAAAGAGGTGAGAGAACTGACTCGCCACCCTGATTTTAAGGGTATAATTTCAGATGCTGGTGGTCCTACTGCAAATATGTATGGTTTTGAGTGCCAAAAGAAACTCAATCATGGCGTTTGTCAAGATAAACGGTGCATCTTTCCAACTATTTGCAAAAACTTAAAACCTGATCATTCAAAACAAATTAGCATATTGAAGAAAATCCAACAGATTCAAGGGGTAAAAAAAGTTTTTGTAGCTTCAGGGATAAGGTATGATCTTATGTTTGCTGATGAAAAATATGGAGAGAAATACCTTGAAGCTATTGTAAATAATCATGTTTCTGGACAGTTAAAGATTGCACCTGAACATAGTGAAAACAATATCCTTCAACTTATGGGTAAATCAGATAACTTGCCTAAAAAACAATCTATTTTAGAGTTTAAAAAGAGATTTGACACACTATCTGAAAGATGTGGCAAAAGACAATTTTTAACCTACTATTTTATGGCTGCCCACCCAGGATGCACACTTCAAGATATGGAGTTGCTTAAGAAATTTATCAGTGAGAAACTTCACATAATACCTGAGCAGATTCAAATTTTTACACCAACTCCATCAACTTATTCAACTTTGATGTATTACACTTTAAAATGTCCATTTACAGGCAAAAAACTTTTTGTTGAAAAAGATATTGCTGCTAAAGAAGAGCAAAAAAATGTAATCACCAAAAACAAGAAAGGAAAATTAAATCCAAACAAGAATAATAAATGAGATATAAACTCAATTTCAACAACTATAAAGAAGTCATCAATGTTAGTCTCCCTATGGTCTTGAGTATGGGGTCTATTACTCTTATGGAGTTTA
The DNA here is from genome assembly GCA_015231615.1 of Desulfamplus sp. GTDB lineage: Bacteria > Desulfobacterota > Desulfobacteria > Desulfobacterales > Desulfobacteraceae > Desulfamplus. The sequence continues at coordinate 28,492 of JADGBE010000020.1, forward strand.
CAGATCGTATTTTTTTGGCTAACTACTCGTTAGATGCATTAGCCGCAGCAACTCCTGCAGGAATAACAGCTTTTCTATTTAACTCTTTTTTTATGGGTGTTGCAGGATATGTTAATGTTTTTATTGCTCAATATATTGGTGTAAACAACAGGAAAGGGGTTGGAGCATCATTGTGGCAGGGAATATATTTTGCCATCTTTGGAGCAATATTTATGTTATTGCTCTCTATTGCTGCTAATCCTATTTTTTCTATGATAGATCATGCTCCAGAGATTCAACAGCTTGAGGTCATATACTTTCGCATTATTTGTCTTGGTTCTGGGATAATTCTTATTGCTTCTACTTTATCTTGTTTTTATTCCGGCAGAGGTTTTACTAAAACCGTGATGGTAATCCATATAGCTGGTACGCTTTTCAATATACCATTAGGATATGCCTTGATAAATGGGCGGTGGGGATTTCCAGAACTTGGCATCAAAGGGGCTGCAATTGCAACTATCAGTTCATGGATATTAATAGCCTCTATTTTTGGGATTCTTATATTTAACAAGAAAAATAACGAGCGGTTTCATGTTTTCAGCAAAATGGCTTTTGATCCTGAACTTTTTATCCGTCTTATGAAGTATGGAATTCCAGGAGGAACTCAATTTTTTTTAGATATTTTAGTATTTACATTTTTTGTTCTAATGATAGGAAGAGTTGGTACAACAGAGCTTACAGTTACAAACCTTGTCCTCTCTATAAATGGACTATCCTATATGCCTATGTGGGGATTTTCAATTGGGGTCAGCACGCTTGTGGGTCAGGCAATGGGGAAAAATATGCCAGATGATGCTGTTTTAGCTGTAAGATCAACTGCTCATATTGCATTGGTATATGTTTGTTGTCTGATTGTTATATTTATTTTAACACCTGAGCCATTAATTCACCTTTTTCTACCAGATAATTTGACGATAGCTGAGAAAGAACCTCTAATATTGATGGGTAGTATGTTGTTAAGATTTGTTGCCATATACCTCTTATTTGACTCTCTGATTATTATCTACACAGGTGCATTGAAAGGTGCTGGAGATTCACGCTTTATTATGTTGAGTATAATAAGTGCCAGCATTCTCTTTATTTTTATACCGCTTTGGTTTGGTATTAGCAGATTTGGAATGGGGCTTTATTTTGCATGGTCATGTATTACCTTATATCTTATGGTATTATTCATCATGGTTATAACAAGATATAATAACGGCAAATGGAAGGAGATAAGAATTCTTGAACACTAATAAAGAGATAAAAATTAATAAACAGCTCACATATAAGACAATAATGAATTACCTACCAGAATCTATAAAGCAAGAGAATAAAATGGAGCTATTAAAAGAAGAACCTCTATCAATTAATGTTCAAGGTTCAACTTATAGCGTAGTTATGAGAACCCCGGGAGAAGAGCGTGAACATGCTGCGGGTTTCTGTCTTGCAGAGGGTATTGTTGATAACTTAGAAGATATTGTAGATATTGCATTGTGCGATGGTGATGACTCAAATGTGGCTGCTGTAATGTTATCTAAAGAACGAGCGTGTAAAGTATCTCATCTTCTTGAGAAAAAAGGCTATATAAGCCAAACAAGTTGCGGTATCTGTGGACGAGAGTTAATTGATGATCTTACAGCTATACTTAAACCTGTGCAAAATTCTATTACAATATCGCTTGAGCAGGTGATGGAGTGTGTCAACAAGATGAATGATATTCAGCATTTGAGAAAACGATGCTATTCATCTCATGCAGCGATGATAATTGATAGAAATTACAACATACTTTCAATCTCAGAAGATGCTGGCAGACATAATGCTCTTGACAAGGCTATTGGAAAACTTTTTCTTCAAAAAAGGCTTAATTACGCTGGAATTGCTATAATATCATCAAGGGCAAGTTATGAGATGATTCAAAAGTGTGCAAGAGCTGGTATTGAAATTGTGATAAGTATTTCACGACCTACTGCATTAGCGTGTGAGTTAGGTGAGAGTCTCGGAATGACCCTTGCCAGTGTCAGAGACAAGGGTCTATTTGTTTTTACGGGCAGCAACCGAATCTTTTTTTAAAATTATACTTTGCACGGTCATAGAGCCGATGGTTAAAACCAGTGGACTTCTCTACAATCTGTTAGCCGTGCTATTTATCGTTCGACTAAGAAAAATTATCATAAGATTTTCTAAGCCTTCATGTTTATAATAGTTCCCTTCATCTCATCATCAGTCTGAATAGTTTTAACATTAGCACCATAAGCTGACTGATAGTTGATCATACTTGTAAATTCAGTTGCCAGATCAGTATTTGAAAGCTCTTTTGTAGTGCCATTGCTCTGTGTTACAAGGGGACCATCTGCTAAGTTTTTGCTCAATGAGACCTTAACCCCTCCATTATTTCCCTCATTCATTACTGTTCTGCTGCTTTTAAAGTTGTCTGACTCAACATTTGCAATATTGTTTGCAGTAACAGCAGTCCCAGTTCCAAATGCTCTTAGTGCTTGAACACTGCTATTAATAGAAGATACCATAACCAACCTCCTTTCAGCTAATTTACTTAAAGCTAATCTAAAGAAATGTTAATATTTAGGAGTTACACGGCTTGGTTTAGAATCCAAGTTCGTAACTCCTATTTCTTATGATGGAACAAGTTCAATTTAATATAATATCGTCAGTACTATTTTACAACCTTAACCATTTTTTTGAAGGCATCACCTTCAGCCGCCTTCATTAGCTCAAAAATTATCATTTCAGTGCTTGTCTCGCAACCTCCAGCCTGAACAATACGTCTTATTCCAATCTCTTTGTTTTCTTTTTTTCTTGATGAAACGCAATCAGCAACAACATGAACTTCGCACCCGCTATTTAGCAAATCTAAAGATGTTTGATATACACATATATGAGATTCAATTCCAACTACAAGAACCTGTTTTCTGTTAAGTGCTTTAAACTGCTCCATAAATTTATCGTTTCCGCAGCAGCTAAATGATTTCTTAGCAATTGGCTTTACATCAGGCATAAGCTCTTTCATAAGTGCTGCCACCTCTGGGATTGTAGCTCCAAGTTTTTCTGGAATCTGTTCTACCCATATCACAGGAACATCTAAGATCGCCATACCTTTAATCAATGTTTGAAGAGAGTCAAAAAGCTCATCTTTGTTATACATTAATTGAGCAAGTTTCCCTTGAACATCAATCAAAACCAATACAGTATTCTCTTTTGAAAACATAATATTTATCTCCTTCTGTTACTTACACAGCTCGTTCAAATAAAATCTTATGAGCAACAAGATTCATAGATTTTATTCTACCTTTAACTATCTTTTGCTCTCCAAAAATACTCATTATTCTATAACTGCTGTTATTATCTTCTGGCTCTATTAAATCAACAGACTCCATTAACAGCTCTTCTTTCCCATCTTTTACCATATAAGCATTAGCTTCACACATCTTTAAAGACCTCCTTAAGTTCGGTTTCGATAAGATATTTTATAAGGTGCGGTAGAGGTTCTCTATGAAAACCTACGATAACCACATTTTCTTGATTAAGCGGGAGCAATATTTTTAAAGCTGACGCAGAAGTTACAGCCTCTGCCATCTTAGGTGTTACCTCCCCCATCATGGAATTTGCCCACGTAATGGCAATTGAGCCAATAATCACATCAGCCTTTTTAACGGTCTGAACAATGGCATTTTCTCCAGAAGCTGCCCTATTTGCCCCTGCTTTCATCATTTGAGATGCAGCAATAGCATTTGTCCCTATTGCCGTTATTTCAATAGATTCTCCGTAAAATTCTCGTAAATACTTGATAAGAGAGACACCAATACCGCCCCCTTGACCATCTATAATACAAACTCGTTTATGCAAATAATTCAAATCTCCTAAATAAATTTTATCATTTAATAATATGGATACACGCTATAATTTGTCTTAATTATAGGATCAGTGATTTTCATACAAACCCCCAATTTTTCCAAAATCTTTTTTCATAGCCTCATAAACAGGCTTTCCAACCATGAATGTGTAAATCTCATCACATTTTTTTTCAGGATCAATATCTTTAAACTGTTCTGGATACAATATTTTAGCAACAGCAAAAGCGTTTGCAAGTGCTGTCTCAACATTGGTTGTATAAAAATTGAACGGCAAAAGAGTATATACTTGTCTGGTTTGAAATGCTTTTAACGCCTTATAAAATTCTGGTTTCTTAGCAATATCCTCTTTAATAAGTTTAAGCCCTCCGCCATCAATAAATATAAAATCAGGATTTAAAGATAAAAGTTTCTCCTTGTCAATAAAGATATGACTACCTTCTGAAGACATATCCTTTAATTGTGAAGCTGTAAGGGTTGCCACAATATTGTTTGCGTTTGCCCATTTGAGAGGGAGATAACTTTTTTCAGAACTTTCAATGCCGTGAGAGCCTCTCATGCCAATTCCGCCCACATAAACGGTTGGTTTCTCTTTATTTTGAATACTCTTTTTATCTTGAGTATTCTTATCATCAATATCTTTAATCCCCTTATTTTGCAAATCGGTAACTGTTTTTTGCCCAAGCTCTTTTCTTGCAGATTCAATAAAATTAATAACAGCTTCTGCCCGCTCTTCTCTGTCAAGAATTCTGCCAGCAAGCCTTAATGAGTCATAAATAAGTTCATCAAATGTGGCAAATGCACCGTAACTTAACACCACAATCGGAATATTTAACTGTTTCTGAATCTGATCAGCCAAAGATACCTCTGTCTGCGTCATAAAAATCAGATCAGGATTTACGCTTAACACTGCTTCCAAATCAGGCTTTTTGTTGATGCTTGCAGGTCCTCCTGGACCGATGCTCGGCAGTTTGGAAAGCTCAAGATTTGCCAACCAGTATGGTCGTCCTCCGGGGTTAAGTTTTTCCATATTTTCCACACCTGCAAGTTTATCTTGAGCATCAAGATAGACAATAAGGCGAAGAGTTCCAGGACCAAGGCAGATAATTTTTTCAGGGTTGTGAGGCACAGTAAGGTTTCTGCCTATCATATCAGTTATATTAAGAGTTTCAGATAGTGCAAAACCTGCAAAACCAATAAAAGGCAGAAAGCTAATAGAATTTAGAGAAGCAATAAGAGTTATAAAGCAGATAATTAATATTTTTTTCATCTTTTTTTAATTCCTTTTATGTTTAAATCTATCCAATAGGAACAACAACCTTATGACCACCAACATCAGCAATTAGAGCATCAATCCCATAAACCTCTTTTATCATTTCAGAGGTAACTTCATCTTTATGGATAAACTTATAAACTTTATGGTGTTTCATCATTAGAAAGAAATCGGCAAACCTGAACGCAAGGTTTAAATCGTGAATTGATACTATTGCAGAGAGATTCTGCTCTTTTACAATCTTGCGAACCATTGACATAACTTCAAATTGATTTTTAAGATCAAGGTTGCTTGTAGGTTCGTCAAGCAGAAGCACTTGCGGCTCTTGAGCCAATGCACGGGCAATAACAACCTTTTGCATCTCTCCGCCGCTTAATGAATTGACAGCTCTTAAAGCAAAAGAGTCAAGGTTCATCTTCTTGAGAATTCTCTCCACTATCTGAAAATCCTTATCAGATGCTGCCCATTTTATATGAGGTTTTCGTCCAAGAAGAACAGCGTCAAATACTGTAAGAGACTCTTCAAAATATTTTTGGGGCATATATGCTATATGTTTGGCAATTTCCGACCCTTTCATGGTCAAAACTTCTTCGTTATTGAGCATTACCGAGCCTCTGTAAGGAACAAGCACTTTGTTAAGGCATTTTAGAAGTGTTGATTTTCCAGCACCGTTTACACCAAGAACACCGAGAACTAAACCTTTATCCAACTTAAATCCTATATCGTTTACGACATGGTGGCTGTTATAGGAAAATTGTATATTATTAACTGACAGCATTATTTTTTAATCCCTCTCATCATCTTCTGATACCTTATCTTTAATCCCTTTCCCTTTCATCATCTTCTAATATTTCTTTTATTATTTTTGCATTATCTTCTAATCCCTTTCATAAGCAGATACAAAAACATGGGTGCCCCCATAAAAGAGGTAAGAATACCAACAGGCAGATTTCCAGAGCCGATAATTAATCTTCCAGTTGTATCTGCTAAAAGCAGCAACGCAGCACCCACAGCAGATGAAAAAGGAATCACAAGCCTATGGTCAGAGCCGACAATACGCTTTGCAATATGTGGGGCAAGCAGCCCAACAAATGCAATAACGCCATGAAATGCCGTAATAACAGCAGATACAACAGCAGCAATCATCATTCCTTGAATACGCAGAGAGTCAACAGACACACCAAGCCCTTTTGCAGCCTCTTCACCAGATAACAGAGCGTTTAAATTCCAACGATGAAAAGTTACCCACACTGTGGAAAGAGCAATAATCAAAGCCATTATTCCGATTTCACTCCAGCTTGAACGTGCAACATCTCCAAATGTCCAGAAAAGTGCTGATGCGATTTGTGTCTCTGACGCAAAGTATTGAATAAGCACTGTAGCAGAATTAAAAAGAGAAGATAAGGCAACACCAGCTAAAATAATAGCCTCTGGAGATAGCCTTTTTAGTTTGGCAAGAATTAAAATTATCCATGTTGCACCCATTGCTCCGATAAATGCAAACATAGGAATAGATGCAAATCGTCCAAAATTTATTAACTTATTAGATAATGAAGATTCAGTTAGAACAGATGCTCCAGCTCCACCTAAGTCAAAAATAATAATGCCGACAACTGCCCCAAATGCTGCACCTTGACTTATTCCAAGAGTTGATGACGAGCCAAGGGGGTTTCTTAAAATAGATTGAATTATAAGCCCTGAAAGTGCAAGTCCCCAGCCTGAAATTACAGCAGCAATAATGCGCGGCATTCTTATATTCCAGACAACAAGATGGGAGTTGCCTTCAGCATTACCCAAAATACCTTGAATAACGTGGTTTATGCTCAACTGATAAGAACCCTTTGAAATTGCATAAATTCCAAGCAGAAGCGTAATTATAACCAATCCCGCAAATATAAGCTGTTTGCGTTTAACATTTTGATGATATTTCTCTGTTGCTGTGGTGTTGTCAGAATAACAGCTCATTTATAATTTCCTTATCTAAGCCATAGAATAACCTATGGATTTGTTTTGGCTAACTCCTTTTTTATTTCAAAGGAGATTATATTTTTTTGATTTAGGAATGAGAATTTAATTAATCCTTAAACTTCTAATCAGAACAATCTCCCTGATAGTAGAGACGCAAGATATTGCGTCTCTACTCAATTTGAAGAAAAGTTATTTTATTCCCATTCCTTATCCTATGGCTATGGACTTGTGGTTAATATTCAAAAGAGACTGATAAAATTGTCGTAAAAGGTGATCCTACATAATAACCTGTGCTGCCTGCTCGTGAATCATCACTTGCACTGATAGAGGCTATATACTCTTCATCAAACAGATTCTGCAACTGCAAAGCCACGTTCATTGTTGTGCCGTCATTACTATTCTCTTTTTTGCTGTATGAGCTGGCAAACCATTTGACTTTACGGCTGTATTTAAGATTTAGGTCAGCAGTGATAAAATCGTCAACCTCCTCTTGATGCTCAACATCACCGTAACGCTTACCTATATATTTTAACATCGGCACAACTTCTAACGAGCCGTTTGTGTTAAAATCGTGCCTGTAAATCATTCCAGTTTTAGCCATAAACTCAGGTGTATCAACAATCTGCTTATCTTTTGAATTAAGAGTTTTTCTCTGATATGTAAGATTCTCATTGTATGTCATGCTGGTCCATGTTGGATTAAAAAATAGAGATAGATCAGATGTTATAAACAAGTTTGTTTCAAGATCAAGCCCGTAACCCGTAGCTTCCCCAACATTTTGCTGATAGCTTAAATTCACCCTTGGATCGTAAATCGTGGTCAAAAGATTCTCATGCGTTGAGTAGAAAAAAGCTGGCATCACCTCAAACAGACCGCTTCTAAATCTTGCTCCAAGCTCAAAGTTGTCAGACAGCTCCATATTATAACCATTGAACATATCATTTAGGGTAACGCCTGCTGTCTGAAATGTGCTTCTGTTGGTATTGTAGAGTGTGATTATAGGCACGTAAGAGTAAGGTCTTATGAAATTCTTTCCATAACTTGTGTAGATATTTAAAGATTCTGAAAAGTTATACCCCATGCCGACTGTTGGCAGCACCTTTTCATACTCTTTCTCTTCTCGATAGAGATCAGCAGCCTTTACAAGCTCATAGTTAGGAACGGCAGATGTATAGCCTTGACTTGCAGGGTCTGTGTATGAAAAATATTTTAAACCAGCTTGCCAATCAAACTTATCAATATTTCCAGCAAGTTTCATAAACGGACTGTGGACAATGCCCTCTCCATCATTTTCCGTGTACATTCCATAACCTTTATTGGCAAGGGTGAGAGGATCAAGGTTTTGGGTTATTATTTTCATATCATTAGATTCAAACGCATATCCAAGTGAGCCGATAACAGATGACAGGTCTGAACTCATAAGCTCACCTTCAAGCTGGGTTATCAAACCATATCTTTCAATATCTCTTGTTCTCTTTTGGATCAAACCGCCTTGACTTGCAACCCCTCCTAAAATTTCTGTATCTTCGGTTGAATAGTAGGGCTTGAAAGATAAACTTAAAGAATCATTCAGGTTTATTGGAATGACTGACATTATATCTAAATTGTTGTAATCGCCTTTGTTATAATCGTAATAGTAGATGTCCTGATTCTTGACCCCTGTAAGTGTGCTGTTAAAGTCATTCTTGTAATTTGCACTTAAATTTTGTGTCTCCTGATATGAGAGAGCTTTATAAAGATTTTGTGAAAGGTCATTGTAATTGAACCACACTTTAACAGCATCTTTGCTATTAATTTTATTTTTACTATAATCACCGCCGCTGCCGCCTTTATCCCCAACAGGCTGCGTAAGCATCATGTTAAAGTTATTTCTTGGTCCCAAATCTCCTGGTCCCTTCCATTTATCTGCGTCAGTGTAGGAGTATGACATGGATACTCCAGTATTGATATTTGGTATTTTCCCTGAATCAAAACCTAAAAATGTTCTGCTGTATGAGTCTGTGCCTCCGCTTTCACTTAAAGTAAATCCAATTTTATCATTCAGGTCTGACCATTTTGGTTTAAGTTCAATAGCCCCGCCTCTTGCACCAACTCCAGTTCCAAAGTCGCTCGGCACAGCACCTTTATAAACTGAAATGCTCTCAAAATTTTCAGTATCATAAATATATTCTCGTGGTCCCATTGGATTTCCTCCCCAGTTTGGCACACCCTCAACTGTCATGGAGCCAAGATAGCCTCTGACTCCACGCACTCTTACGGTTCTCTGCTCTGCTGCCAAGCCATAAGGATCAGGAGTTTCCACACTTATTCCGGGCAAAATATCAAGGCTCTCATAAACGCTTGTCTTTGCTTGATCTCCTTGAATCTCCATACCTTTTTTGGTTATCTCGCTCCCTGTGTAAACAGTTTCAGAGGTCTCTTTGGTCGGAGTGATAATTTTTTCGCTTGTAACCTCAATATCTTCAAGGCTTGTTATTGAATCTTTCCCAGCCTTTTCTTGTGCATTTAATGTAGATGTAATCACAAGAGCAAATATAGCTACCACAAATACAATTAATGTTCTTACGGTTATCTGTTTTGTCTTTAAATTTGTTATATTTACTTTTTTCATCTTTTACCTTCAATTATCTATAAATTAAAATGCTAACCATCATACTAAATTTGTTATTTGATGATGGTTTTTATCAATATTTCTAATGCGTTAGAATTAGTTAAAAACTGATTCACACATTCATAAAATAACAAAGCCAAAAAAACTGTAGAAATACATAGCGTCAGCGTATTTCAGAAGTCTTCTTGGCTTCGTTTATTTTTTTACTGCGGTCTATTGTTGCTATTTTTTAGGGTTTAGTCTGCCATATTTCTAATAGTGCAATCTGACAAACTGTTTTTTTATGATGAATTTACAGAACGACTTCATGCCGAAATTATTGTCATCATCATTTTAACTAATTAATCAAACACCATAAACAATCTCATTTTTTGATCTGTTTAGTGTTATACCTGCCAAAGCATAACTCCTTGGCATATTTGGTGTTTATATTTAAAAATTCCATCTTCAGCCTTAGATTCAATATATTTGATAAGTTTTGCCTTTTTTTCCGATTTAATGTCAGAGCTGCCATGCACAAAAAAGAGAATGGTCTCAAGCGAATCTTGAATGCTCTCTGCCCGCTCATGTTCCCAGATGTTAAACTCAACAAGCGGACGATAGCCAAGTGCATAGATATAATTAAACGGATAGATAAAATCTCCGCCATGAGACTCAATATCTTCGTCAAAAAGCTCTTTCCAGATTTGTTTGTAGGCATTTCGCCAGCCGCCGCCTGAGAAGCTGCTGAGATAACAAAACCCTCCTGATTTAGCGGCTTTCATAGCTTTTAGTAAGGTTTCAGGATTTGAGATTCCAGGAGTCATGGAGGCAAATACAAGATCAAATTTATCTTTAAATAAACCATCTTTAAAAGCAGTTTCAATATTAACTTCCTGCCAAGTTTTTTGAACAATATCAATCTGATTACTCAAATCAATCTGGCTACTCATTTTTTTTTGATCTAACCTGTTTTTTTCTATCCGCCGTTTAAGTTCATTAATCATCTCACCAGATGGTTCAAGAGCTGTTACAACTGCCCCTGCCTCTGCCATTGGAATTGTCCAGTTTCCAGGACCCGCACCAATATCAAGAATTTTTGCACTCTCTTTTAATGCTCCAGCCTCCTTGAGCATTGATAGAATTTTCTCCTTTCTCTTCAATGCCTCTGGTGATCCGCTTCTTTTGGCAAATCCGCCAGCCATTCTGTCCCAGCGTTTTATAGGATCATCTTTAACAGCGTCAGCATTGTTCTGCTTATTCTTATTTTGTTCAGATTCTTTAGAACTATCTTTTTTATCCTCTTTTTTAATGGCAGAGAGCCATAACTCTTCCCATAACTGTTCATTTTTTGTTGGAAATAACAGCATATTTTTATTTTTCTGCATCACAGACACCCTCTGCATATCTTTTTATCATCAACAAGCTCAAGTTTTGTTCTCATTGTTGGTTCACCACAGACAAAGCAAGGCTCAGAAGGCTCAATCTTTGCTTTTGGCGGCGGTGTCATCTGAACCGTTCTGATGTTGAAAAGCTCTTCTGCCGGAGTCCCTAAAATATCTCTGCTTCTTTGAAGGTGAAGCTCTTGAAACCTTGCTCTCTCTTTATCTGTGGCTTCGCCAGTTCTTACCTTCTGAATCAGGGCTGAATGCTCTTCATTTGGAGACATCATATTCGGACGCATTGAGAGCCGAACACCTTTACCAGAATTACGGCTGAACAGGGTCAAGACCATCTTGCCGTGATCTTTATGGATAAAATTGCCTTTACCAAAAGTGCAGCCAGTAAGCACCTGAACCGCATCAGCAGAACAGGCATCAGTCTCAACAACTGCAACAATCTCCTCATCAGGGGATCGCTCTTCGTTTAATTTTTGCATACCTTCCAAAGCAGCCTTATAACCGATTGAGAGACCAGGGCAGATGTGTCCATGAAATTCAACACACTTTTTAAAATTTTCTGACTCCATAATATCTGTTTTTTTTGCATTACAACAATTACACATGATGATTTTCTCCTTAATTTATGAGTTGGGTTTATTATCAATTATTCAAATTAGGAATAAAAATTTAATAATGCCTGAAACTTATACCCAGCAAGATCATAGCATGGGACAACGATTGTTGTTCCATGCTGCTTATATTAATTTAAAATTTATTGTCAGCTCTAACTTCAAAGCATCTCTGGAAATTGATGCAGGAGGCTTTGCAAACGGTGCTGCTCTTCTTACAGCTTCTAAAGCTGCCTTGTTAAGAGATTCATAATCACACGTTTTTACAATCTCAAGTGAGTTCACATTTCCATTACTATCTATAATAAAACGGACACGAACACTGCCTTCTTGATTGCGTCTTCGTGCCATCTGGGGGTATCGCTTGTTTTTCTCAATCATAAGACGCATAGAGTTAAAGTATGCTTTTGCCAAGAGTTTGTCAGATTGGGAAGCTGAAGGGGGTTTAAACAAAGGTTGTGGCACACTTATCTGCGGAAGGTTTCTTAGTGGCGGAGCTTGTTTCAATACAGATACTTCAGGAGATGGTTCTCTAATAATCTTTGGTTCTTGGATTCTTTGCAAAGGCTTTATTTGATTTTTAACAATCTCCTTTTTTTTAACTATTTTTTTAATTAACTCCTTTTTTTTCTCTTTTACAGCAGACTCTGGAATAGGGATAACGGGCTGGCTTATCCTTGCATCCTCTGTTATTGGAGGCGGTGGTATTATTACTGGTATAATTTCCGCAACAATCGGTGGGTTTTCTACAGGGGGTAGGCTTTCTACAGAAGGCGGATTTTCTACTACAGGAGGTGGAATTACTGCTAAAGGGGCAGTAGCAATTGGAGCTGGTTTTGGAATCTCTTGAAGCATGACCTCAATTTTTATTGTAGGTTCTGACTTTTTGAAATCTTGTTTTAATCTGTAAATATCTTCAATATGGAGAAATATAAAAAGATGGACCACAAAAGAAACTGTAATCATTATTACCATGTTGGGGCTGGCTGTCTGCTTTTCCAATGTAATTGCCACAGTTGAAAATCCTCTCTTACTTTAAAGATTTGACAACTTTTAAAAAGTTGTCAAATCTATGAACTATTAAATCTATGACTATGATCAAATCTATGCTCTAATTTTCATTAAATTTTTCAGTAGCAATGTAGAGTTTGGAAGCACCAGCAGCTTTTGCAATATCCATAACCCTTACCGCACTGTTTAGCACAACTGCCCTGTCAGCCTTTATGATCACAAGCCTGTCAGTCTGATTGGCTATCATCTTCTGAAGTGTCGGAAGAAGTTCACTCTCCTGAATGAGTTTATCGTTAATATATGCCCCGCCATCTTTATCAACATAGACAGTAATCTCCTCAGAAATCTCTTCTTGAGTTGAAGTCTGCTTCGCTTGAGGCAGCTTTACATCAATACCCTCATCAACAATGAAATTTGCTGTCAACATAAAATAGATCAAAAGCATGAATACAATATCAATTAGCGAAGTCAGCGGCATCTGAATCTGATAGCGTGTTTTTACCTTACGATGAACCAGCATTACTAATCCCTTACTTTGAATCCTACATTTGTTTCGACAAATCAGATGCTGGAGCAGAAATACTTTTTATGAAAGTTACTGAACCACCTTGAAGCTGTGCTTCATACCTGTCAACCCTTGAAACAAGATAACTGTGAGCAACAATAGTCGGCAATGCAACTGCAAGACCTAAAGCTGTTGTAAGCATAGCCTCCCAGATACCCCCAGCAAGAACAGAGGCGTTGACTTTTCCGCCCATCTCTTGAATCACCATAAAGGCTTTAATCATTCCTAAAACTGTGCCAAGAAGTCCAAGAATTGGGGCAATATTGGCAATAGTTGCCAAAGTTTGAAGATTAGCAGAAAGGTCTCTGACCTTCTCGTCTGTGGCATTTAGAATAACAGTCTCAATAGTCTCTCTATCGCACCCTATTGCGTCAATTGCCTGTGCAAGAACATGACCCATTGGAGATTTACTATTTTTTGCAAAATACAAAGCCTCCTTTGATTTGCCAGCCTTGAGCATATCTGCAACCTTTGAAGCAAGTCCATTACCTCTTCTCTTGACTCTTGCAAAATATATGAGCCTCTCAAGAAAAATAGCAAAAGCAACTACAGAGCAGGCAAGAATTGGGATCATAAGAACTCCGCCTTTTTCTATAAGCCCTGCCATATCTTGAATCTGGAATATTTCCATTAAAACATCCACTCCTTTCCTTAAAAAAACAAAAAGCCACGAAAGCATAACAGATTTTTTATCTGTTTTTTTATGCCTTCGTGGCTTGATTTACTGTAACTATCTTTATTAGCTCTGTTTAATTTGCATATAATCACCTTCTTGGTGATGCGTTTGCAAATTCAAATAGACAAAAAATTGGAGAGTGTCAACTATTTTTCAACAAAAAAAACAGAGAGTATTAACGCGGTAAAGAAATATTTTTATATATTCACTATATTCAAATAAATAGCTGTTGTTGGTGCTTTTTTGACATAATTGGCAAAAAAGATGGCTAAACGATTGATGTAAAAATTACAATGACAAATAATGAATTAACTCATATAATATTAAAAGAAAAACTACACTTTTATATATACTTTAAACGGGAATAAATTTAGCTTTTATATATGAAATAATGAACTTATGACCGAGATCGTATATACTGCAAACGGTCATAAATTGAGGTTTGCTAACAAAATGTTCAACTGTAGAGACGCACGGCCGTGCGTCTCTACTAAATATAAAAAGCTCAACCTATGACCGAGAGAAGTATAAATATAAAATTTTCAATAAAATTGAATACAGGAGAAAATAATTAACCATGCCACTTGTTGACTTATTAAAAAAACGCACTTCTATCAGAGCTTTTCTTGACAAACCAGTTCCAGCAGAAACCATGAGAGAAATATTTACAAATGCCCAATTCTCACCTTCAAACTGTAATGTGCAGCCTTGGCAGATATATGTTGTATCTGGAACAGAAAAAGATATTTTAAAAGATAAGTTAATTAAAGCCGTAATGAGCGGTAAAGAACCAAATCCTGATTTTGACTGGAAAATAAGCTATAAGGGAATTCACAGAGATCGTCAATTTGCTTCTGCCAATGCACTTTATAGCTCAATGGGTATTGAAAGAAGTGATAAAAATGCAAGAATGTTTGCTATGCTCAAAAACTGGTCTTTTTTTGATGCCCCCCACGCTCTTTTTTTTACAATGGAAAAATATCTGAACATAATGGGAGCAGTTGATATTGGTATTTATGCCCAAACACTCACTTTATTGATGACTGAGCATGGTATTGCAAGCTGTCTTCAAGGTGCTTTAGGACAATTTCCTGACCCTGTTAGAGAGTTTTTAAATATCCCAGAAGAGAGTGGCATATTATTTGGTATGTCTTTTGGCTATGCTGACGAAACAGCAGCGGTAAATAGAACACAGACAGAACGTGAACCTGTGGAGAATTCAGTTATATTTAGGGGATAGGCATTTAAAATAGCGGATAAGCTCAAAGGGATAATCTATAAAATGGATACATATATCATAGTGATTGGCTTAGGCCTTCTATTTTGGGGGCTTACAATGCTTGCAATAGTGAATGTTCTTTCAAAGGATTTTGGCTCTATACAATACAAAGCATTTTGGGGTTTTATTTCACTTATCCCATTTGTGGGCTGGCTCATATATTTTATTTTCGGAGCAAAGCGAGGTATAAATAAGAATTAAGGATCAAAGTTAAAAACAATGGCTATTAGGAAAAATAAAAGAGTAATTTCTGGATTAGTTTCAGTTTGCTATCCAGAGCATATCATACAACAACTTATAAAATAGTATTCAGGAGAATACAAATGACCGATGTTTATAAAAAACTTGCAATACATCTTGACAACACGCCTTGTGGATTTCCAGAAACAGAATCAGGAGTTGAGCTTAGAATACTAAAACAGCTTTTTACTGAACAAGAGGCAGAGCTTGCTTCTAACCTTATGATGATACCAGAAACACCACAAGGTATTGCTAATAGGACAAACAAAGATGTTGAGGTTATAGTGCCTTTATTAAAAGATATGGCAGCTAAAGGTCTTATCATGCACTCGAACAAAAATGGATCTGATTCTTACATGACAATCCAGTTTGTCGTTGGAATGTGGGAGTATCAAGTCAATCGTCTGACAGAGGAGCTTATTCGCGATGCAAATGAATATCTACCATATCTGATGAAAGAAGAATCAAAACACAAGACCCGTCAACTCAGAGTTATTCCAGTATCTCAGGCAATAAATGCTGATATGAAGGTTATGGATTATGAAGAGGCTGAAAAAATTATCAGGGCACAGTCAAAAATTGTTATTGCCCCATGTATCTGCAGAACAGAACATAAAATAATCGGTAAAGGTTGCAACCACATGCAAGAAGGGTGTTTTGTTTTTGGTGGAGGGGCATACTATTACGAAGGACGGGGTATAGGTAGAACTGTTGACCATGAAGAGGCTCTTGCTGTTATGCGTAAAGGCGTTGAGCAGGGGCTTGTTCTTCAACCCGGAAATTCGCTTAAAACCATGAATATCTGCATGTGTTGTAAATGTTGTTGCCATATCTTAGGATATATCAGGCAATCTGATAAACCTTCAACAGTTGTCAATTCAAACTATTTTGCAGTTGTTGATGAAGATGCCTGCACTGCCTGCGGAATTTGTCAAGATAGATGTCCAATGGATGCCATAACTGTGGAACAAGTTGCAAGTATTAATAATGAACGCTGTATTGGCTGTGGTCTTTGTGTTGTAGCCTGTGAATTTGATAGTATGAAACTTCAAGGTAAAGATAGTTCAGACAGATGGGTTCCTCCCGCAACGGTTGTTGACACATATATGACTATTGTGAAGGAACGGGGGCTTATATAAAAAATATTTAAAACATCATGGTAGCTTTAATTTTATTTTTTAATGGAGATATTAAAACTAAAAAAGGAGATATTAATTAAAATGAATTATGAAAACTGGCTTTACACAAAAGAAGAGTATATTGGAGTTCTTAAAGTTAATCGTCCAAAAATGTTAAACGCACTTTCAATAGATACTGTTAAAGAGCTTTCAGCAATTGTGGACGAAATTGCTCAAGACAATGATCTCAGAGTGCTTGTAGTTACAGGAGAAGGTGGAAATTTTGCTGCTGGTGCTGATCTTTCTGAAATGAAGGGGCTTTCTGGATCATTTGCAAAAAAATTTGCAGTAAATGGTCAAACTGCATACAGAAAACTTGAGCTTCTTAAAGTTCCAGTAATTGCAGCAGTTTGTGGATTTGCCCTTGGCGGTGGATGTGAGCTTGCAATGGCTTGTGATATAAGAATTGCCGCAGACAATGCAGCTCTTGGTCAACCTGAAGTTGGACTTGGATTTCCTCCGGGATTTGGCGGCACTCAAAGACTTACAAGAATTGTAGGTCCAGCTAAAGCCAAAGAGCTTATCTTTACAGGTAACGTGATAGCAGCCGCAGACGCCGAGCGTATAGGGCTTGTCAATCAGGTTGTTCCGCAAGATAAGTTGATGGAAGTTGTTATGAAGATGGCAAGAAAAATATCTCGCAATGCACCAATAGCGGTTCAGCAATGCAAAAAAGCCATCACAAGAGGAATGGATATTGATATGGAGTCTGCTCAAGAGATTGAAAGCGATGCTGCTGCATTCTGCGGAATGTCAGAAGATATTGTTGAGGGTGTTACAGCGTTTGCTGAGAAGAGAAAACCTGTTTTTAAAAACAGGTAGTATAAAACAGTTATAAATTGAGATTGTTAATAATGGGTGCGGCTTACCGCACCCACACCACACCTAAAAATATCAATTTTTTATCCATCTAAATTACAATAGGTTATGCTTGGCTTTTAACCATCTCTTCTAAAGATTTTAGGACATCATGTTGATAAGAGTAAGAAGAGTTTGAGAATACAAATTGAACAGCCTCTTTTGTTTTCTGATTAACAACGATTGGTCCCATCAAATTGGCAGTAATTCTTTTATCTTCCCCATCTCCTGAAATATTTACAACAACATAAACCATTAGCTCCTCTTTTTTTACATCATGCCAATTTCTTATCTCAATTATAGTATCAAGCTCTGGTTCATAATCAGGCTTAAAGAAAAAAGGACTCATTATCACTAAGTTGAGATTTGGCTGATCAACAGACTGGAACCAGCAAAAAGGGGCTGTTTCAGTTTTTTCAATCAGTATGAATCGATCAAACCCGGGAAAGCCTGGCAAACCTTCAGGCATCGTCAGGATCATATTTTCGTCAATATTAATTTCACCAAATTTTCTTGTTTGAATTTTCACCTTCTCTATTCCTCCGCCTATTTTTTTTAAATTTTTATAAAATATTTACTGGTGAAAACCCCTGAACTTGTTCAGGGGCTGAAACCAGAATGAATACATAATTGCTGTTAAAGCCCTCTGTATTCTGAGGTAGATTCACATCGGGGTTGTTATCAAAGGTTTTTAAATTCTGCACACTAAGAGTGTCCTCTTTGTTTAATACAGAATCACAGTTGCATTGAACTTGTGAAGCATTCAATGGTGTGTATGTATCTCTCTCTAATAACTTCTGCATAGTTTCCTAAGCCCCCTAATCAACTCTTACGTTGAGCCTCACGACTCAAGCCCCTTGACTTGTCAAGGGGTAGTTGACTACTACTAATTTTTTGGACATCTTTCATATTTAACCCAGAAATAGTTTACACCTTTTTAAATTATTTTCCCATGTTTATTAAATTGCTCTTTTATCATATCAACCGCATTTTCAATATCTGCAACGTCTTTTGATGCTGATTCAATATTCTCCCTCTTGACCTGCTCGAGAATCTCCATTCTAAGAATAACAATATCTCTTGGGGCATCAATGCCTATTCTCACGCTGCTGCCATCAATATCAAGAACTTTGACAACAATGTTATCTCCTATCTTAATCTGTTCTTCCACTTTTCTGGTCAATACAAGCACAGATATTGTCCTTTATACTCATAAATTAGTTTTTTTACAATTATACATTCACTTTACCCATTCAATATTTAAGAATATCAGCAGCATATTTCAAGATGGATTAAGAGAAAAGTAACTATTTAATTTACAGATAATCCATTAAACTTGTTTTCATTATTTTAGAAGTTGAGCCAAGAGCTGCTTCATAGGCTGATTGAATTGATGTAAGGTTCATAATAGCTTCAACAATATCAGCATCTTCAATGCTTGAGCGTCTCTCATTTAGATTTAAATTCATTTCAGAGGTGATGATTTTTCTTGTTTCAAGACGGCTGTATTTCATGCCTGTATCAGCAACCATTGAGGTCATGTGGTTATAACTATTTTCAAGTCTGCCAATAGTTCTCTCTATGCCATCAACATCATTATTTTTCAAATAATCTGCTAAATCTATCAAAGTATTAAAAATTCCCCGCTCTACTGGTTCATTGCTTTTTACAGGAGAACTTATATTATCTTCGGTTTTAGTAAAACCAATAAGAGAACCTATACTTTGATTGTTATTAAGAGGTGCATTATCACCAGATTCCCATAAAAGATTAAATCCATCAAGGTTTGTCCCATTCTCCTTTATAGTAAATCTTTGTGAATCCTCTCCCCACTCCTCTGATGTAACAGAGTATTTTATCCCATTTCCGTTCTCAAGAGATATTGCATCCATAGCTTTTTCAATCTCTTTTGCAAGCTCATCATAACTTTCATAGTCTTTCTCTTTTACAGAGGCTGTTAATGTGCGAACAGCACGATTATCACCAAATCCTATAACCTCTTGGAAGTCAATTTTATTATTTGAGCTATCAATTGTTAAAGGCAGATCGCTATTAAGAACAGGCTCATTAGATGTTGGAGGGGCAGAGATCATATTGCTGCCCACAAATCCGATTTCATGCCCTAAAGATGTATCATCTAATGCTATCTCTTTTGCAGGATTGATTGTAAATTTCACATAATCATCTTTGCTCATTGATTTGTCAAATGAGATGCTAATATCTGAAATCGGGTTGCCATCTTTGTCAAAATCATTGTCAAAGTATATATCTACTCCATTAGCATTTCCCACAACTTTTGATGGTAATCCACCTCCGTTAGAGTCATAGGTAACCTCAACCAAAGTGTCAGGAGGGATTCCAGATTCAGTAATGTTTGATGGAAGTGCAACCCCTTTGCTATTTTCTATTCCCCAATATTCTCCTGTAAATGTGAAACTATCATCAGGCGGTGCAAAAGAACCATATAAACGGGTTAGCTTAAAAGTTTCAGGTGTATCTGAAATATTGATAGCCTTAGCATCATAGATTCTTGTATTTATGTCATCTAAAAGAGCAGTACCACCAGCAGCCACACTATCAATATAGGCATCTTGTTTTATGAATTTTTCCCCACTACTTGGATCTGTTTCTGCATTCCCAGAAACACCCCACAAAAATTCAGTTGCCATATAGCCTTTATATGAGCCATCTTCAACAATTGAGAACTGCTTAGTATCGTCATTATATTTAACATCGTAAGTAACTCCATGACCATTTTTAGCAGATGCTTTGTTTAGCTCGTTTCTGATAGTTGTTGTAAGGGTTTTGTTGTCATAATCACCAGAGGGAATTGTTGCTGTAACAGTTCTTATATAATCTTGACCTTGTCCAGGGTCTTCTCTAAATGTAATAGAGTTATTTGTGGAGTCAATGGCAACACTATTTTCCCAAAACACATCAGAGCCAACACGCCCAACAGCAATCTCCGCATTTTTATCAGAACGTATTTTAAATGAATTGCTCTCTCCAACATAAGCAACACGCGGAGGATTTTCGTCAGGATAGTACTCTATAGGCTTAACATTAGTACTACTTCCACTAAAAATATAGCTTCCATTCATGCGAGTATTACCAAGACTTACTATCTGCTCAATGACATTGTTTATATTGTCAATCGCATCTTTTCGGTTGTCAGCACTTAATGATGCATTGGAATAACGTAGAACATCATTTTTAACATTAAGAATAATGTCATTAACACTTTTAAGAGAACTTTCAACGCCAGTAAGCCAAGTTCTTCCCATCTCAACATTAGTCTCTATCTGCTCAAGGTGTTTGAGAGACTCTTTAAGATCAAGCACTTGAGTCATGCCAATTGGATCGTCAGAGAGAGTGTTCATCTTTTTTTGAGTACTCATAACATCATTGGCATCCTTTAAGTTGGTGGTAAGAACACCTAACTGATAGGTTGCTGTGCTATATTTTGAAATTGTTGGGACTCTCATAGGCACCTCCTGAAAAACTCTATTTCAGGTAATTAATAAATTTTTCTATTAATAGGTTACAGGTTTATGTAATTTTAATTGAGGAATAAACTGAAAGTGCTTTATATTAAGTGTATATAAAGAGGCACCATGAACCAGTGCTGTAGCAGCAATTAATGCATCTGGAAGTCCTATTTTATGGCTCAATGAATAAGTTTTCATCAACAGAAGGAAACATTCCGAAATAGCATTATCTAATGCAAAACGAGAAATGGTAGTTAAATGCTTATCAATTTTCTTTAACTCCCTTTTATCCAATGCACCAAAATATAACTCTGCTTGAGTAATTGCACTTACGCTCATATTTATCTGACCAATATGTTTAAGTTCGCGAATAATTAATGCGTTGTTTTTATAGAACTCAATCAAAATATCAGTATCGCATAAAATCATATAGATACATCTCGCCATGCCTGTTTACGAAGATTCTCAATATTTATATTTCGGTTTTCCCATAAACCAGCTAAGGAGAAAAAATTATCCCATATTTCCGTATCTGATGTTTGTTCAACAGCTTTTGGGTGGCTATTGTCAAATGTTTTGATACCCTTAACAAAATCTAAAGTTGTCAAGAACTCCATAAATTTTAATGCTTTTTCATAATCATCTATCCGCACAATGACTTCCATAATGTTAATTTTTCCTAAAATATCAATGATTTATTGATTGCTAACAAATTAAAATAATTATTATTGTATAACAATTATCTACCTCAATCCTAAAATTGTATTCATCATCTCATCGGCAGTTTTTACGAGTTTTGATGCAGCAGCAAAAGCGTGTTGATACTCCATCAATTTTATCATCTCCTCATCAAGAGATACTGCTGAAATAGAGTCTCGCTGTTCTGTAATATAGTTTACCATTAATGTTGAAAACTCTTTTGAGGTTTGAATGTTTTTAGCGTCAACTCCAAGAGAACCAAGCATTGTGCTGTAATATCCATTTAAGGTTGCGGTAGTCATGCTTGTTTCAGGCTCTTTACCCCTTGTAAATGACCACTGTTTCATATTTAAACTCTCAAATTGCACATCTGCAATTGCTAAAGTATTACTGTTGTCGCCTTTATAAACTCGTCCTGTTTTTGAGTCAATGGTTGCAGCAGCAACAAAATTTGTATCTTTAACTACATCATTTAAACCCATAGTTAAGGCATCTGACCCTTTAAAAAAAGTATTAAAACCAAGTGCCGCCATAGTTCCAGACTCATCAGAAAATGCAAAGCCAATATCAGTTGAGTCGTGTTTTAAAAGGTCAAAAGCAAAATAGTCTTCAGTAGCACCATCTCCCGTCATAGTTTTTTTAAATGAAAAGTGAATATCTGCAAGGTTGTCTCCATTAAAATCAACTCCAAAACCACGATCAGTTCCATCATCACTTCCATCATTAATGCCTTCGTCAGGCAAAATAGTTGCACTAATACTTGTTGGAGTATTATCAATTCTCCATACTCCATCTGTTCCTCTAACAAATTGCATATTTTTAGCTTGAAAATCAATTGCACCCCAATCTTTTACATCAATTGATATATTTTCTTTGCTAAAGCCATTTTTTTCAGAGCCATTGGAATATGAGACATTATCAATTACATGATACTCGTTAGATGTAGATAATTCTAATTGATTCTTTCCATTGATAGTTGCCTTCATTCCTTGCCCATCTTTATTAAATTGATTTTTAAATGAATCAAGAGTCCAATGCCAATCAGAGAGCATCTCTCCTGTGGCTTTTCCATTTGAATCTGTTGAGATTGGTTTGCCAGATTCATCAGTTGTTATTGTAAAAAAATCGTTTTTAAATAGGGTTCCTTCTGTGAATTTAATGGTCATTCCATCAACTTCAACGTTATAAGGAACATCAGGGGTCATTGGTGGGTCTAACTCTTTAATCTCAAATGTTCCAGAGTTGACACCATTATTCCACTCAATTTTAATTGGTGATTCACCTGCTATTGTATTTGGTAAAGTTCCAAAGGTGCCACCATTAACAACTTTAAATTGATAAATTGAATTCTGGCTGTTTGCTGTTCCTTTTATTGTGAACTCTAATGGATCAGGTTTAGCTTCTGTTGGTAAAGAGGGGTCATAAGATGGTGAAGCTGGATCATTAACAAGATTAACATTTAAGCTCATAGTGTTACCAGCTACAAGTTTTCCTGGGTCAAGTTTGAAAGTCAAAAGCTCATTTCCGCTTGAATCTTGAACAGTAATCGGAGTTCCATCTATATTTATTGGGGTGCCATTTATATCTATAAGTCCAACTTCAATAAAACCCTTTTGACCATTTGATAAACCATTAATACCATACTGCTCCCAAGCTATAATTCCTTTATCTGGAGTTAAAATATCATTACGAATTGTTGCTGGTGTAGTTGGGAAAAGCCCTCCGCTTGCCTGATCAACATTAGATGAAATTGATATTCCTTTATCAACTCCAATGGTTATCTGACTTGTCTTAACTGCTGATCCTACAGCTCCAACTGCTGTGCCTGAAAAATTAATAGAGCCGCCACCTCCTGTTACATTTTCCAAACCAATTGTTCTGCCTGATTTGCTTGTAAGCGTAAATTGAGTTGCTGAGGCATCTTGAACATCCCAAGTAAGCGTTAAATCTTCATCATTATATATTCCATTAATAGCTTTTGCTGCTCCACGAAACGCATCTTCAAACTGTTCGTTAATTCCACCTAATGTAGAATCTACAATAAATGTCTCATAGTGAGTTACTCCATCAACATATATGCCAAAACTTATCTCATCACCATCACCAGCACCAAAACCACCAACATCAAGGATCGCACTATTTTCAGCAGCTTTAGCATTTATGCCATCAATCTTATTTAATGCCTCTGCAATAGATGCCGCAGATTGCTTTGCGTCCCCTGTGCCATATTTTATTTCAACAGTTTTTGTTCCAGATGGTCCGCCTTCTATTGTGAGAGTTTGTGCCGCAATTGAGTCATTGTTTCTCATTAAATCTGAAGCTGTGCTACCACCAGACTGAACTTGACCAATCCGTTGTCCATCAGTTAAAGTTGCTAAATTGTAGCTAACGTCCCCACTCTCCATCACTGTAAACTTGTAGGTAACTGGTGATGTGGTTGCGTTTGTCAAACCCGCCCCTGCCTGCCAATCTAACATTTTTGCCTGCGAAACACCCATATCCATATCAATTTTTGAATAGATTGGATTTGAGGTTGTTTTATCCTCAATCCACATGGTCAGATTTTTTGAATGGTCAATTTTATCACCATAACTTAAACTTGTAAGCCAACCACTCTCACCAACTGAATATTCGCCTGTAAGACCATTGGAGAAATATTCAAGCCCTACACCCTGTGAGTGCTGTTCGTTTATTGCCCAAATAACTTCGTGGGAAAGCTCATTAATGTCAGCTTGATATTTAGGTATTACAGTATCACGGATGTCGAGCCACCCCCCAATTTTTCCACCTGTAATTTTATCTGTAATATCTTGTTTTTTACCAGCAGAGTTTACCCAATTAATTCTATCAGTTTCAACTGCAAGTTTATATGAGCTTTCACCATTAACAATAGGCAGACCATTATCAACATTAACAACAACAGAACCATTTGTCTGCTCAAATACTTTTATGTCAACAAGTTGCCCAAGCTCGTCAATAAGGGAATTTCTCTGATCTCGTTTATCGTTAGATGTTCGTGCCTGCTCCTGCCCCATAATATCTACATTGAGTCTGGCAATATCAGTAGTAATGTTGTTAATACGATCAACAGCATTAACAAGCTTCATGTTTATCTCAGTTTCAACTTGCCCAAGATAATCATAAGCCCTATTAAAACGCTCAGATAGCTCCTGACCATTTTCTAAAATTATAAGGCGTTCAGAGTCATCGCCCGGGCTGTTTGAAAGATCGTTCCATGAGTTCCAAAAATCTGTTAATACATTACTTATACTGTTATCTGAAGATTCATTAAAGTGATCCGCAATTATTTTAATGTAAGATTCTGCCTCTTCAAAACCAGATAGGGAAGATTTTTCCCCTGTAAGGCGATTTTCAAGTAGTTGATTGACGCTCTGTGTAACTTGAGAGGAGTTTACACCTGTCCCGAACAGATAACCTGCATATTTTATGGGATTGTTGTTGATCTGCTGAACACTTTGTCTGCTGTAATCTGGGTTATTAACATTGGAGATATTATTTCCAGTAACATTTAACCCATACTGCTGTGCAGCAAGTGCCCCTTTAGCAATCTGAAGTGTAGAACCAATGCCGCCCATGTTGAACCTCCATGTTACCAGCACTTACGTAAAATCTGCGTATTAACATAGGCGAACTAACCAATCGCCTCTATCATACACTTTTAAACATCTTTTATGCTCGTGCTGAAATAAGGGTAGTTGAAGCACCCCTTCCAAATCGGGTGCCATAGAATGAAGGGGGTACTGTTGAGACAGAAAGCCCTCTTTTGCCATAAGATTGTTGTTTTGAGCCTCCAGTTATTGTGGATATAACACCATCAATAACACCAAGATAATCTTGAATATATTTACGGTTTGAAGAGGCAAGTTGCCTTATTTCTCTCTTCTTACCCTCTATAGCTATCTTGATCATCTCAAAGTTCGCCTTGATTTTTGCTGATAATGGAAGAACCTTAATAATACTTTCAATATCAAATCCCTTTAAATTCATACCATGATCAATCTGCTGTTCGTCAAGAAGAAAAATAATACTGTTTCTTACCCGTTCAATATCAGATGCAAGCTCTTTTTTTCTTGTAGAGGCTTTCCAGAGAGAATTGACATCCATTTTTACTATATAGTTGGTCTCTGCTTCTAAAAGCGATGTTAATTCACTGTAAATTGCAAGTTTCTTCTGTAGTAGTTTTTCTATATTGTATGCAAATGTTGTTTCCATGGCAATCTCTCCCTGATGTTATATCTTATCGGCATTAAAATCTTCTGCTTAAATCATTGAGGGCTAAAGGGAATTTTTTTCCTATTAAAACTCTTTAATTATAAGATAATGCAATGGGTATGCCATAAGTTCATATTAATTTTATAATTATCATCTTTTTCTATTGCTTAAACTCGATGATCAAGTTTTTAAAGTTAGCTCAATTTTGACTTTGATGGTATAGTGGCTGAAAAAAGAAAAAACTAATCAACCCTAAGAGAGCCCATTAATCATGATATTAACGAAACCAGTGCCATTTATCAAACAATACATCGAAGATCTCAATAATACCTTGGAACAATATCAACCTGGTGCTGGGTTAACATTAACCCAGAAGGCATGGTTAGTATTCTGTCTTAGCGGTATATTGGCACTGGGCTCACACCATAGATTATCTCTTTTAGGAATGGGAATTTAATAACTTCCAAAACTAATTATATGCGTATTGACGCTGTAGAGCAATTTGTTTTATGTTAAAAGAATGAAAAGAGAAAAATATTCTAATGAGATAATATTGCAGATGCGTAACTTTTATA